>CAUSWE010000008.1:0-48316 GCA_963535215.1 uncultured Granulicatella sp.
GTGAGATTATTGAGCGTGGGAACCATGAAAGTTTAATGGAAAAACAAGGCGTGTACTATCAATTGTATACGGGGCAGCTTGATTTAGACTAATAAAATACGAATTAGACTTTGCTTTATAGTAGCTAGGGACGGCAGCAAACAGCTTTGCTGTTTCATGCCTAAAAATTGAGCCTTGGGTCTCAATTTTTCCCGTGATATAATCAGCAGTGCTGATTATATCGCTTGAGCTACTATGCAAAGTCTTTTCTGTTTGAACGGATGTTTATGAGGGGCGTATAAGAGATAGACTTTGCTTTATAGTAGCTAGGGACGGCAGCAAACAGCTTTGCTGTTTCATGCCTAAAAATTGAGCCTTGGGTCTCAATTTTTCCCGTGATATAATCAGCAGTTGCTGATTATATCGCTTGAGCTACTATGCAAAGTCTTTTCTGTTAGACGTGTATTTATGAGGGTACGTTCGAGAGATAGACTTTGTTTTATAGTAGCTAGGCGGAATTAAACAGCCTTGTTGTAATTTCAAAAGATAATAAACGAATCTTTTAAGATTATGGTATAATAGAGATAGAGTTTTACAAATAATAAATCTAATAAAAAAGGGGGGATAGGTAATGGATATACAAGAATTGAGACAGTTAATAGCAGATGGAGAAAAGATAGATATTGAGTTTAAAGAATCTAAAGATGAATTAACAAAAGATGTGTTTGATACAGTATGCTCTTTTAATAATAGAAATGGCGGTCATATTTTACTCGGTGTAAATGATAAAAAGGAGATTATTGGTGTCAGTGGAGATAAAGTTGATAAAGTGATTAAAGAATTTACTACAGCAATTAATAATCCGCAAAAAGTGTATCCGCCACTTTATTTGCTTCCTGAAGTCTTTGATATAGATGAGAAAAAAGTAATTTACATCAGGGTGCCGGAAGGTTATTCAGGTATGCAGGCATAATGGGAAAATTTGGGATAGGTCGTATGAAGGAGACATCAATATAACAGACCATTCTGAACTTGTATATAAGTTGTATGCAAGAAAACAAGGGAGCTATTTTGTTAATAAAGTATATCCTAATCTTGATATTGATTTTCTGGATGCTTCTGTAATTGAAAAGGCTAAGAAAAAGGCTGTTTCTCGAAATAAAAATCATGTTTGGGAAAATATGAGTAATGAGGAACTTCTTAGAAGTGCAAATTTGATTTTGACCGATCCGGAAACAAAGCGTGAGGGAATTACATTAGCAGCTATTTTGTTGTTTGGAAAAGACAACTCTATTATGTCTGTTCTTCCGCAGCACAAAACTGATGCTATATTTAGGATTGAAAACAAGGATAGATATGATGATAGAGATGTTGTAATAACAAATTTGATTGATAGTTATGATAGACTTATTAAGTTTGGACAAAAGCATTTGAATGACTTATTTGTATTGGATGGAATTGTAAATGTCAATGCAAGGGATAGGATACTTAGGGAGATAGTTTCTAATACGTTAGCTCATAGAGATTATTCAAGTGGGTATCCATCAAAGATGATTATTGATGATGAAAAAATTACTGTTGAAAATAGTAATTTAGCTCATGGTATGGGAGCTTTAGATTTGCAGAAATTTGAGCCATTTCCTAAAAATCCTACTATTTCAAAAGTGTTCAGAGAAATAGGGCTTGCCGATGAATTAGGTTCAGGAATGAGGAATACGTATAAATATACACAGCTTTATTCAGGACAAAATCCGTTATTTGAGGAAGGAAATATATTTAGAACAATCATTCCATTGAAGAAGATAGCAACGCAAAAAGTAGGTGGAGGATATGTCCCTCACGATGTCCCTCACGATGTCCCTCACGATGTCCCTCAGGGTAGACAAGAACTGATTGAATTTATAAAAGCACAAGTAAGATTAAATAATAAAATTACAAGACAGGCTATTGCAGAAGGTGCAGGGGTAAGTGTAAAGACGATACAAAGAACATTGAAGGAAATAGAGAATTTGAAGTATATAGGTTCCGGGAACAATGGTCATTGGGAGTTTAGTGACTAAATAAGAAACAATGCCTTTTGAAAAAGGATTTAAATTATATAAATATTGAAACTATTATTTTCTGTTAGAAAAAGAATAATATTCGTTGACAGGGCAGCTTGATTTAGACTGAAATATAAGAAATATGACTTTTCTGTTGTAGCATAGGGCGGCAGCAACCACCTTTCATGCTTTGATCTACTATGTAAAGTCTTTTTTGTTTGAAGGGTAGAGTTGTTTTTGTTGTTTCATGGATAAAAAGGGCAGCCGTTATTACAGCTGCCTTTTGTTTTTTAAATCACTTTTCTAGAATCGTCATCATATCGTTTTACTATAGAATGATTGTTACTCTTTTCCTTCTAGTGTTTTACGAATTTGTTCTGCTTGTTTTAGTAGAGAATCTGGTTCTTGTGTAAATGGGTCATTACTGAACAGTTCAATCCATCGGATTTTATTGTAGGGTTGTGTGTATTCTGTATGATATTTATCTAATTCCAAAAATTTCATTTCAACAAGATTTTGTGGTTCATTGAATCCTTTGAAATCTACTTTTAGTGATTCATTTGAACTATCACTTAATAAACTAAACGAATGTAACATTCTTTCATCATCGAAACATTGTTTTTGAGTAATATAAATGGTGTAAAATGGTAGTACTTCATGGACAAAGTATACTGGATGAAGTTCTTTTGTTTCAAACAACTCTTTATTTTTAATGAAATAGTTTGAAAGATATAAATAATACGATTCGTTTATATCGACTTCCTCCGCTGTTTGAATTTCTACTATTATTTCAGATCCACTGACTAATTGTGCTAAGGCAGTGATACTTGTTCTATTATCATCCAGCACCTCAAAAGGATTTAGTAATTTTACTTCACGAATGGGGAGCTCTAGTATATCACTCATAAATTGTGCAGTTATTTCAGTATTACTGAAAACTTTCTGAGCTAGTACGTGTGTCATTGATGGTGTATGGTTTATACGGTTTTCCATAAGATATCGTCCTCTCTGTTTTGTTTTTTGAAGTAGAATAGTAGTGAAGTATTCTCTCTTCACTTATATATACGAAAAAAAGGGCGAAAAATATTTTTTGCAGAAATTTTTTTTAGATATGAGATTGAGTAAAGTTACGTTTATAAAATACAAAAAGAAAACATTTCTGAGTAGCGAAAGTAAAAAAATCCAGATGGCTGGAATTTTTTACAGGGGAACTTCGAGACCTAGGCTCGAAGTTTAGCCATGAGACTCGCTTTTGCGAGGCTGCTGGCGACCTTGCCAACTCAGAAATGTTTTCTTTTTGTATTTTTTCTCGCGCAAAACAAAATCTTTTAAAGGGTTTCGTTTTGTGTTAGGATAAAATCGATAGGAGGTCTATGATGACACAAACAGAATTAACCATTGAAGAACGTGCTTTAATGATTGTAAAGCAAGAATTAACTCAGTATTCGCCAAAGCAAATTGATACAGTATTAGCTTTATTAGAAGATGGCAACACTGTTCCTTTTATTGCACGTTATCGTAAAGATCAAACAGGGAGTTTGGATGAAGTTCAAATTCGTGAAATTGAAGAAAGACATCGTTATTTAGTAAATTTTGAGAAAAGAAAAGACGAAGTGATTCGATTAATTGATGAACAAGAAAAATTAACAGATGAAATTTTATCCGATTTAATGAAAGCTAAAACATTAACGGCATTAGAAGATATTTACCGTCCGTTTAAGCAAAAGAAACGGACGAAAGCTACGATTGCTAAAGAAGCAGGATTAGAGCCACTAGCCGAGTTCTTGTTAGCTTGTACTTCTGAAGAGGTTGAAGCAAAAGCCACAGCATTCATAAATGAAGAAAAAGAAATTTTGACAGTAGAAGATGCATTAAATGGTGCATTAGAAATTATCGCTGAAAAAGTCTCCGATAATGCCCAGTATAGAAAATTACTTCGTGAATATACCTTGCAAAAAGCCATGCTTGTAACAAGTCTGAAAGATGAAGAAAAAGATGAAAAACACGTATACGAAATGTATTACGAGTATCAAGAATTGGTGAAAACAATTGTGCCACATCGTGTATTAGCAATCAATCGTGCTGAAAAAGAAGGCGTATTAAAAGTTAGTTTGGAAGTAGATGAAACAATTCCGCTAGAAAAAATCATCAAAAAAGAAATTTCAAATGTACAATCTCCATCTGCGCCGTATGTGAAAGCGGCGATTGAGGATAGTGTTAAACGTTTTATCGCACCCGCAATTGAACGTGAAATTCGTTCTGAATTAACAGAAAAAGCTCAAACTCAAGCGATTGAGATTTTTGGCGAAAATTTACAAAATCTATTATTACAAGCTCCGATGAAAGGGCATGTGATTCTAGGGTTAGACCCAGCGTATCGAACTGGTTGTAAATTAGCGATTATTGATGAAACAGGAAAAGTGTTAGACAAAGCAGTCATCTATCCACACCAAGGGGTGAGTGACTTTAAGCGTGCTCAAGCAGGAACAACATTCAAGAAATTATTGGAAGATTATCAGGTCACTTTAGTCGCTATTGGAAACGGAACTGCAAGCCGTGAATCGGAAGCATTTGTAAGTGAGCAGATTAAGGGGATGAATCGTAAAATTTATTACACAATTGTGAGTGAAGCAGGCGCATCCGTTTATTCAGCTAGTGAGATTGCGCGAAAAGAATTCCCAGATTATCAGGTGGAAGAACGTTCAGCAGTAAGTATTGCACGTCGTCTCCAAGATCCATTGGCAGAATTAGTGAAAATCGATCCAAAAGCAGTCGGAGTAGGGCAATATCAACATGATGTCAGTCAAAAACAATTAGATGAAAGATTAGATATTGTTGTTGAAACAGCCGTGAATAAAGTCGGTGTCAATGTCAATACAGCAAGTGCTGCGTTGCTAGAACATATTGCAGGGTTAACGAAAACAACAGCTGCCAATGTAGTCGCTTATCGTGATGAAAATGGAAAATTTACCAATCGTTCTCAATTGAAAAAAGTTCCTCGCTTAGGACCAAAAG
This sequence comes from uncultured Granulicatella sp., assembly GCA_963535215.1. GTDB lineage: Bacteria > Bacillota > Bacilli > Lactobacillales > Aerococcaceae > Granulicatella. The sequence goes on from CAUSWE010000008.1 coordinate 5,037, forward strand.
CGTTTGAACAAGCCGTTGGTTTTTTAAGAATTGTAGATGGGAAAAATCCACTTGATGGAACAGATATTCACCCAGAGTCTTACGAAGTTGCTGAAAAAATATTAGAAAAAATTCAAGCAACAAAAGTAGAAATTGGAACGGAAAAAGTAGAACAAGCTTTATCTGCGATTGATAAAAAGTCATTATCTGATGAACTAGGAATTGGACTTGAAACTTTAGAATTAATTTTCGCAGGATTAACAAAACCAGGAAGAGATCCTCGTGAGGAAGTGGATCCACCGATTTTAAGAAGCGATGTATTATCTATGGAAGATATTCAAGTCGGAATGGAATTACAAGGAACGATTCGTAATGTAGTCGATTTTGGAGCGTTCGTGGATATTGGGGTAAAACAAGACGGCTTAGTTCATATCTCGAGAATGAAAAAAGGATTCGTGAAACATCCAAGTGATGTCGTTGCAGTAGGCGATATTGTAACAGTATGGGTTATTGAAATCGACATGAAAAAAGGAAGAGTAGCTTTATCGATGCTACCACCTGTTGAAAAAGAAGTTTAACTAAAGAGAGTGTTCGACAAATTCTGTTGGTTTGCTCTTTGACACTTTACAAAAGTAAAAAGGCTCCTAAATGTTGTTACGACAACATTTTAGGGGGCCTTGTTTTTGTTTTGAAAAATACGTACTTTTTAAGTTAGTCAAAACTATTGTAACATTAAATGACATATAAGTTTGACATTTTTACATGTGTTTAATTGAGATATTGTCACTTGTGTTTAACAAAATTTTCCGATATTTTCACCACAAAAATAGTCCAGCAATCAAAAGTGTGATATAATGCTTAGTGACTATGGATGAAGATGTATAGACAGATTTGCGACATAGATAATAAGACAGAATATGAAATATAATGACTAGAATAAGAAAGGGAGACCTATGGCAAGAGATATTGGAATTGATTTAGGAACTGCGAATATTTTAATCTATTTAAAAGACCGTGGCATCATCTTAAATGAACCATCACTAGTTGCTGTTGATGATAAAACAAATACAGTAATTGCAGTGGGTGAAAAAGCCTACCGTATGTTAGGTAGAACACCAAGAGATATTTCCATTGTTCATCCATTAAAGGGTGGGGTTATTGCAGACATTGCGGTAACGGAACAATTATTAGAGATGTTTATTCATAAATTACATTTGAATACATTTTTCCAAAAACCGGATATTTTAATTTGTACGCCTACAAATGTAACGACAGTGGAGCAAAAGGCTATTATTCAAGCGGCAATTAAGTGTGGTGGACATTCGATTTATTTAGAAGAAGAACCAAAAGTTGCAGCTGTTGGAGTGGGATTAGATATTTTCTCGCCTTCAGGCAATATGATTGTGGATATTGGTGGAGGAACAAGTGATATTGCAGTGCTTTCTATGGGGGCAACAGTATCCAGTCGTTCGATTAAATTAGCTGGTGATGATATGGATCATCAAATTATGGACTATATTAAGGAAGAATATCAGTTAATTATTGGCGAAAGAACTGCTGAGGCAATTAAGATGGATTTAGGTTCTGCGATTGAAGTGGAAATTGAATCGGATATGATTGTCAAAGGTCGTGATATGACAACAGGTCTTCCGAAGACGGTAACGATTTATACAAATGAAATTTACCATTGCTTAAAAGAAATTTTAGATACGATTTGCGAAGAAACTCGTCTTGTATTAGAAGATACTCCGCCGGAATTAGCAGGAGATATTATTGAACGAGGAATTGTAGTAACAGGTGGCGGTGCTTTAATTCATGGCATTGATCGTATGTTATCTGACCGACTACAAGTTCCAGTCTTTTTAGCAGATAATCCATTGGAAAGTGTCGCTATTGGTACGGGCGTATTATTAGATCGCATTAAGAGAGAACGTGGGTTGTTTGATGGATTTAAACGTTTATTCTCTTCGAAGCGTGTTGTGATGAATCCAACAGCGAATATTTTTGATGATGAAGCACTTCGTAAGTCGTAAGAGGTGAGAGCATGTTTAAGAGATTAGAACAGTTTTATAATAGTCAGCCATTTTTACTGATTGTGCTCATTCGTATCGCTCTATTTTTAGGATTAGCTTTTTTATTATTTATAGTAGGGCTTATGATTGGTTACAGTGTTCTTGGTGGCGGCGGAAATCCGTTCTCAGTATTTTCTGGAGAAGTTTGGCAAAAGATTTTTGATTTTATTCGATAGGCAATTTCTTTGACCTTTATTGACAAATTCGTTACACTGATATTGAAAAATGAAATTTAAAAGAGAGATGGAGGATTCAACATGAATTTAATTCCTACAGTTATTGAACAATCATCACGCGGTGAACGTGCGTATGATATTTACTCAAGATTATTAAAAGACCGTATTATTATGGTAAGTGGACCAATTCACGATGATATGGCAAATGCAATTATTGCGCAATTATTATTCCTAGATGCACAAGACCCTGAGAAAGATATTTATATGTATATTAACTCTCCAGGTGGAAGTGTTACAGCAGGACTAGCCATTTATGACACAATGAATTTTATTAAAGCAGATGTTCAAACTATTGCGATGGGACTTGCAGCTTCAATGGGTTCATTCTTATTAACAGCAGGTACAAAAGGCAAACGTTATGCATTACCGAATGCTGAAATTTTAATTCACCAACCTTTAGGTGGAGCTCAAGGACAAGCAACAGAAATTGAAATCGTTGCTCGTCAAATTTTAAAAACACGTGAACGTTTAAATGCGATTTTAGCAAAACAAACGGGTCAAAAAATTAAAACAATTGAGAAAGATACAGATCGTGATAACTATATGACAGCTCAAGAAGCATTAGAATATGGTTTAATTGATGCGATTATGACAAACTCAAAAGATTTACAATAGTAGATAGGATGGAGTCGCCGATTTCTTAGGAATGAGGCGACTATTTTTGTGGGATGATAGCTGTCAATCAGTCGCAGGTAGTTTTAATAGGATAGAATTCATTTTTTTGATATAGTAAAAACTCAAAAGAGCCGAGCAGCAACTCGACTCTGATGTAGCCTATTGAAAAGACGGTGGCTAATTATGATAAAATAACATCGCTCAATCGACCAAAGTCGTGAACGGTGTTATTTTTTGTTTTCATTTCTATTTGTTCGTCACATCTATTAAATTTTCTCATCATTCTTTAGTTCAACATATGCTTTGTGGTATAATCATTTTGAGTTATTTTATTCAAAAGGAGATAGACAATGTCAGATTTAAAACAAAATTTTGCCCTTGAGCAATTAAAAGAAAATGCTAATAAAATTTACCAATTAATTCATCAACAAAAAAGTCATCTATGTATTGCAAAATGTCCTGCATTTGAAGAAGTAGTTGACACGCAATTGTTTGGTTTATCTAAACAAGTGGAATTTGCTGTAGCGATTGGTGTGGTGGAAGAAAATGATGGTCACCAATTGATGGCAGATTTAGAATACGCCTTAAATGAAGTATATAGTGATGTATATGAGAAAAATTGGCAATCTTAAAGAAAGTTAGAGGTTTATTATTTTGAAAATAAAAGATAAACTAAAAAGTTTTTTCCAAGTTGATATCATTATATTAATGCTCTTTATTGTATTATCCATTTTTGGAGTAGTGATGGTTTATAGTGCTAGTAGTTATTTTTCATTGGCTACACTAGGAAATTCAGAATATTTTTTATATCGTCAGTTAGCCTTTCTAGTTTTGGGGTTCATTCTGGCAATCGTTATTGCTAATTTTGGAAGAAGTTTCTTTTTTAAGGAAAGACTTTTACAAATTTTTTATGGAATGTTAATTCTTCTTCTTATCTTTGTTTTAACACAGACTGGAATTAAAGGGGCACGAAGTTGGATTAATTTGCGATTCTTTAATTTACAACCTTCTGAATTTTCCAAAGTAATTTTAATTTGGGCGAGTGCTTTTTATTATAGTAAATATAAGGATACGCAAGATTGGAAATTATTATATAGAGTTCCAATAGGAATGATGGTTTTAGTGAATCTGTTAGTGTTAGTTCAACCAGACTTTGGAACCGTAATGATTATTACACTGATGATGTGGCTACTAGCCTTGACGACTGGATATTCTAAGAGAGCTCTTGGGATTTCTGGAGGACTTTTTGTATTAGGGTATTTGTTTACATTTTTACCAATTTCGATTATTCAATATGTACCATTTATTAAATCGTATCAAGTTGGGCGATTCCTTTCATTCCATAACCCTTGGGATGATACGAGTGGTGTAGGATATCAATCCATTCAAGGATTCTTAGCTTTAGCAAGAGGTGGTTTGTCTGGAACAGGACTGGCTACGTCTATTCAAAAAACAGGATTTTTACCAGAAGCACATACCGATTTTATCTTAGCGATTGTTGGTGAGGAATTAGGATTTTTTATGGTATGGTTAGTGCTAATTGTTCTCTTTTTCCTAATCATTTATATCATTTGGAAGGCTTTATCTTGTCGATCTTCTTTTGCTAGATATATTTGTTTAGGTGTAGGTATATTTTTATTAGTACAAAGTAGTGTTAATATTGGAGCATTACTAGGTCTTGCTCCGATTACTGGGGTTCCGTTACCATTTTTAAGTTATGGTGGCTCTAGTTTGATTGTTTCAAGTATTGCGATAGGAATGGTTCTATTTGCATTGAAATATGATAAAGAATACCTTGAAGAAGTTAAAAATAAAATTAGAATGAATGAGTTCAAACTTGAGGAAGATAAAAAAGATGACAGTTCTCAAAAAGAAACTTTAGATGAAAAGAAAGAATTGGTAGATGAAAAGGAGGAAGAGCATGAAGAAATTACTGGTGGCTAACCGTGGAGAAATTGCGATTCGTGTATTTCGTGCCGCTTCGGAATTAGGGATTGAAACGGTTGGTATTTTTGCCAAGGAAGATGATCATTCATTGCACCGTTTCAAAGCTGACGAAGCGTATTTAGTTGGGGAAGGAAAGAAACCAACAGAAGCCTATCTAGATATGGATGATATTATTCGGATTGCTAAGGAGTCTGGAGCAGATGCTGTTCATCCTGGTTATGGTTTTTTATCTGAAAATATTGATTTTGCTAGAAAATGTCAAGAAGCAGGATTAACGTTTGTAGGTCCTCGCCTAGAACATTTAGATATGTTAGGTGATAAATTAAAAGCAAAAACTGCGGCTCATAAGGCTGGGTTACAATCTATTCCTGGGACAGAGGGGACAGTGTCTTCTGTTCAAGAAATTTATGATTTTGGGGAAAAATTTGGTTATCCGATTATGATTAAAGCGGCACTTGGCGGTGGCGGTCGTGGAATGCGTGTTGTTTATCGCAAAGAAGATGTGCAAGATAGTTATGACCGTGCTGTAGGTGAAGCGTTGAAAGCTTTTGGTGCTGGAGAATGTTATGTGGAGAAATATATTGAAAATCCACAACATATCGAAGTGCAAATTTTAGGGGATGAACATGGAAATGTTGTACATTTATTTGAACGAGATTGTTCGGTTCAAAGACGACACCAGAAAGTGATTGAAGTTGCGCCATGTATTTCACTTTCAGAAGAGATGCGTTCAAAAATTTGTAATGCCGCAGCTAGTTTTATGAAAGAAATTGGGTATGTCAATGCAGGAACGGTTGAGTTTTTATTAGATGGAAATCAATTTTACTTTATTGAAGTGAATCCAAGAGTTCAAGTAGAGCATACCATTACAGAATTAATTACAGGAATTGATATTGTTCAAGCACAATTAAAAATTGCACAAGGAATGGATTTGCATCAAGAAATTGGAATTCCTAAACAAGAAGATTTAACATTCAGTGGGGCTGCGATTCAATGTCGTATTACAACTGAAAATCCTGAGAATAACTTCTTACCAGATACTGGTAAAATTAATACGTATCGTTCTCCAGGTGGTCTGGGCATTCGTTTAGATGCGGGAAATGCCTTCCAAGGGAATGTGGTAACGCCATATTTTGATTCGTTATTAGTAAAAGTATGTACATATGGTCGTGATTTTTCTCAAGCAGTGACAACGATGCAACGTGCGTTGAAAGAATTTAGAATTCGTGGAGTTAAGACGAATATTCCATTTTTAAAAAATGTGATTCATCATGATGATTTCTTAACAGGAACAGCAAAAACAACATTTATTGATACAACACCTGAATTATTTAAGTTTCCAAAGGAAAGCAATCGTGGAAATAAAATTTTAAAATATATTTCTGAAATTACGGTTAACGGATATCCAGGAATTCCGCAAGAAACAAAGGCATTCGAGAGACCAACTTATATCGAAACATTGAAGCCTATTTCAAGACCAGAAATAACGGCTAAGCAATTATTAGATGAAAAAGGTGCGGATGCAGTTTCTAAATGGGTATTGGAACAAGAGAAAGTTCTTTTAACAGATACAAGTTTTAGAGATGCGCATCAAAGTTTAATGGCGACAAGAATGCGTTCGATTGATTTAATTCAAGCGGCTCAGCAATATGAAGCAGTTGTACCTCAGTTATTCTCAGCAGAAGTTTGGGGTGGAGCGACTTTTGATACAGCTTATCGATTCCTAACAGAAAACCCTTGGAATCGATTAGAAAAAATTCGTAAAGCAATGCCAAATACGTTGTTACAAATGTTATTACGTGGATCGAATGCAGTAGGATATTCCAATTATCCAGATGCTGTGATTCGCTCGTTCATTTTAGAAGCAGCAGAAACAGGGATTGATGTGTTCAGAATTTTTGATAGCTTAAACTGGTTACCTCAAATGGAAGTGAGCATTCAAGCCGTTCGTGAAGCAGGGAAAATTGCAGAAGCGACAATGTGTTATACAGGTGATGTATTAAATCCGATGCAAACAAAATATACATTAGAATATTATAAACAATTTGCGAAAGATTTAGAAAAAGCGGGTGCGCATATGATTGCCATTAAAGATATGGCAGGATTATTGAAACCTCAAGCAGCCAAACAATTGATTACAACTTTAAAAGAGTCAGTGGATATTCCAATTCATTTACACACTCATGATACAAGTGGAAATGGTATTTTAACATTGGCAACAGCGATTGATGCTGGAGTGGATGTAGTCGATGTAGCCTTTAGTGCTTTAGCAGGAGGAACTTCTAATCCAAGTATGGAAACTTTATATCATGGATTAGAAGGAACGAGTCGTCAACCGGAATTAGAGATGGAAAATGTAACCAAATTAAACCGCTATTGGGGAACGATTCGCAAATCTTATCATGCATTTGATCAAGCACAAGTATCTCCAAGTCCAGAAGTTTACTATCATGAAATGCCTGGAGGACAATATACGAATTTATACCAACAAGCTAAATCAGTTGGTTTAGGGGAACGTTTCGAAGAAGTGAAAGAAATGTATCATCGTGTAAACCAATTATTTGGAGATATTATTAAAGTAACACCTTCTTCTAAAGTAGTTGGAGATATGGCATTATTCTGTATTCAAAATGAACTTAATGAAGAAAATATTTATGAAAAAGGATTAACTCTGTCTTTCCCTGAATCAGTGATTCAATTCTTTAGAGGAGATTTAGGACAACCGGTTGGAGGCTTTAATGAAAAACTTCAAAAAGTGGTATTAAAAGATATTGAGCCAATTACCGTTCGTCCAGGATTATTAGCTCCTGAAGTGGATTTTGAAGAAGTTCGTAAAGAATTGGAAGTTTTATTAGGACATAAGCCAAAAGACCAACAAGTACTAAGTTATCTCATGTATCCAAAAGTGTATAAGGAATACCAAGAAAGAAAAGAATTATATGGAGATTTAAGTAAATTAGATACTCAAACCTTCTTCTATGGAATGCGTATGGGTGAGACGATTCAAATGGAATATGCTCCAGGTAAAGTCTTTATGATTACATTAGTACAAATTGGGGAACCAGACCAAGATGGAAATCGTATTATGTTCTATCGATTCAATGGACAAAGCCGAGAAATTATTGTCCATGATGCGAGTGCAACAATGACAACTGTCAAACGTCAAAAAGCAGATGCGAATGACTTTGGACAAATTGGGGCAACAATGCCAGGTAGTGTCTTAAAAGTATTTGTTACAAAAGGTGAAGCGGTTCGTAAAGGACAAGTGTTACTTGTGACAGAAGCGATGAAGATGGAAACAACGATTCAAGCACCATTTGATGGCGTTGTTGAAACGATTGCTGTTAAGGAACAAGATATGATTGATGTCAGTGATTTACTATTAACAATTCGTAAAAAATAATGAAGAGAGGAGTAAACATGGAACAAGTAGAAAGAAGAGCGATTATTGTATGGCTCTATACATTAAAACCTATTAAACAATTAAAACGTTTCGGTAATATTCAATATATTTCTAAACGTCTAAAATATATTTACTTGTATGTCAATGAAGAAGAAGTGGAAAGTGTGATGGATAAAGTTAGCAAATTTCACTTTGTTAGAAAAGTTGAAGTATCTCCTCGCCATGAAGTTCGAATGGATTTTACACAAATCTTACCAGAATTACGTGAGGAAATTGAATTAGAAAAACAAGCATTGGCTACAGAAGCGTAATGTGTATGTGTAAAAGTCATGACTACCCTTTAGACAGGTAGTCATGACTTTTTTATAGGAAATAATAAAATGATGATTATTTAAACTTTCCCATAATCCTAGATATTCTATTGTATTTTAAGAAAATAGAAGATATAACATAATCAATTCGTTTAAAACCTAATAGTTACCATTTGAGATTTATGATAAACTAATTATAAGTAACAGAAAGGAAATTTATATATGGAAAATATCGGTACAATTACAAAAAATGTTAAAAAAATGCTTTCACTCACTAGTGATGTTAGCAAGATATTCATTGATAATGAGAATTTCAAAAAACATTTAATAAAGAGAAACCATCAAAATATGATTTCTCATATACCTAAAATATCACAGTATTTAAAAAATCCTGATTATGTAGGTGTTAACCCACGAGAAAAAGGTGTCAGTTTGGAGTATATTGTTCAAGTAGATCCAAATATTCTTATAGCAGTTAAATTGGACAGTAAGAATGGTTACTTTTATGTGGCTACTATGCACGAAATTTCTCAATTAAAATTAACTCAGAGAATTCGCAACGGAAGATTACGAAAAGTTGACAAAAGATAATAAATAATTATAATAGAGGTATAGAAAGTATGAATTGAGGGTAGAAAGGTTCCTACCGCACCTCATAGAGGTACCTGAGATGACGAGGTTACTGAACGTCCAATTTATACTAACGATATTTTCCAAGAAGACACCGCAAGGTGTCTTTTTTTGTGTCAGAATTTATACAGGAGTGATAAAATGATAACAAGACAAGAACTAGTAGATTATGTACGTAATTTAGCTAACGGAAGGAGTCGGAGTAGATGCTTATTGTGAGTTGTTATTCTTTTTTTGAAAGTTTATAATAAGGAGAATCATATTAAAGGAGGAATACAGATGAGAATTATTTCTGGCGAATTTGGTGGAAGACATCTTCGAGCTGTTCCAGGAAAGAACACAAGACCTACAACTGATAAAATTAAGGAATCCTTATTTAATATTTTAGGAGGGTATTTTGATGGTGGTGTCATGTTGGATATGTATGCAGGCAGTGGAGGAGTAGCAATTGAAGCTGTTTCTAGAGGGATGGACCATGCCTTTTTATTTGAAAATAATCGACAAGCGATTCAAACCATTGAACAAAATATTGAAATTACAAAGAGTCCAAATCAATTTACATTATTGAAGCAAAATGTGAAGCATGGATTAAAAACATTAGCTACAAATAAAGAGTTTAAACCTGTTTCTTTAGTGTTTATGGATCCACCGTATCGTCTGCAAGAAATTATCCATGATATAGAACAATTGGAAAAATTATCATTAGTGGCAGAAGATGCTGTAGTTGTTGCTGAAGTAGATAAAGCAGTACAATTACCTGAAAAAATTGGATGTTTTACTCAGTGGAAACGAGTAGAGTATGGAATTACAGCGTTAATTTTCTTTGAATATGAATAGGAGGTTTGTATGGTAAAAGCAATTTATGCAGGAAGTTTTGATCCCATTACAAAGGGTCATCTTCATTTAATACAACGTGCGACAGTATTATTTGATGAAGTGATTGTGTTAATTTCTCATAATCATCAAAAGCAGTATACGTTAACAAAAGAAGAGAGAGTTCAAACGGTTCAAGAAGCTGTATCAAACTGGAAGAATATCCGTGTTGTTGTACAAGATGGGGGATTAACGGTTGATGCTGCGAAACAATTAGGAGCAACTGTTCTTTTACGAGGGGTTCGTAATAGTCAAGATTTAGAATTAGAAAAGACATTAGCGTATCATAATCATCGATTAGATGAGAAGATTGAAACTGTCATACTCGTGAGTGAACCAGCTTATGAATATGTTAGTTCAACAATGGTCAAAGAATTAGCTAAATTTGGTGGAGAATTTGAGTCTTTTGTTCCAGAGTCTGTAGCAGAAATTTTGGAAAAAAGATATGCTGGACAAGAGTGTCAACAAATGACGCTTCAAGAAAGAAGTGAGTAAGTATGAAAAAAATTTCTTTACGAACGATTGTTATATCGCTCGTTAGTTTATTAATTTTAGGAATAATTGCATTTTATCCTCTACCTTATGTATTAGAAATGCCGGGGAGTGCTGAAAAAGTTGAGGATTTTATTACTATTGAAGGAATTAATGAGAAAAAGGAAGGGTCTTTTCGTGTGATGACGGTATTGTCACAACAAGCAACACCTTTATTTGCACTTCAAACATTGCTTCCTCATGTTGAAATGATTCCAAAAGAAAAAGTGTATGGAACAACTCCTAGTAAGGAATATAATAAAATCCAGGAATATTACATGCAACAAGCTAGAAATGCAGCCATTTCTGTTGCGTATAAGGTAGCTGGAAAAACCGTTGAAGAAGAATTTTTAGGGGTATATGTGATGACAGTCGTTCCTGAATCTGATTTTAAAGACAAGATTCAAGTGGGAGATATTGTGACAAAAGTGGATGGAGCATCATTTTCATCCGCGCAGGAAATGATTGCAGCCATTAGTTCTAAAAAAATTGGAGATAGTGTCACGATTGAAATCAATCGTAATCAAGAAATCATTGAAAAAACTAGTGTCTTAGTAGAAAATCCTGATACAGGAAAACCAATGTTAGGGATTCAATTAGTGACGCATTCGAAACTTCATGAATCTCCTAAAGTAGATTTTGATCCACATGGGGTAAGTGGGCCATCAGCAGGTCTGATGTTTACATTAGAAATTTATAACCAATTAACGGATAAAAATTTAAAACAAGGTAGAATCGTTGCTGGTACTGGTACAATGAATGAAAAAGGTGAAGTTGGACGCATTGGTGGAGTAGATAAGAAATTAGTAGCAGCTGTTCGTGCAGGAGCAACTATTTTCCTAGCACCAGATGATGAAATTACAGATGAAATGAGAGAAAAAAATCCTAATATTTTATCAAATTATGAAGAAGCCAAACGAACCGCTGAAAAGATAAAATCCAACATTCAAGTTTATCCTGTAAAAAATTTTGAAGATGCAGTAAAAATTTTAGAAAAATAAAATACAAAACGTCATTTTTTTCGTATCTATAGATAGAGGAGGGAAAAATGATGTTTTATTTTTTTATGCAAATGAAGGGTTTATGGATGGAATATAAAAAAGTTCTGTCAATGGTTGCAGGTGTATTAGTAGTAATCATTATTATTCTTGTAGGAAGAGGAATGATGGCTTCACCTAAGAAAGAAAAAGTAATGGTAACGAATGCTGTGAATACAACAAGAGTGGAAGAAACAACTACGATGATGCCACAAAATTGTTATGTGGATATTAAAGGGGAAGTTCTAAGGCCCGGAGTGTATGAGTTTTCTTGTGAGAGTCGCTTACAAGAAGTGATTAAAAAGGCAGGAGGTTTTACGGAGGAGGCAGATCAAACAAAAATTAATTTAGCACAAAAAATTACCGATCAAATGCAAATTGTTGTCCCTAATTTACGTTCTAAACAGGAAGGTGAGGTAACAGAGGAAAATTCTGGAAAAGGAAGTTCGTCTAGTACAAATCCATCTCATTCAAAACAAGGAACGGTCAATATTAATGCGGCAACTTTGGAAGAATTACAAACGATAAAGGGAATCGGAAAGAAAAAAGCAGAAGCCATTTTACAATATCGAAAAGAACATGGACCGTTTCGTACAAAAGAAGACTTATTACAAGTGAAAGGAATTGGAAAGAAAGCTTTAGAAGCAATTGAAAGCCAAGTGACTTTCCAATGAAGAAGTGGATTTGGATAACGGTCTTAGAAATTATATTAGGAAGTTTAATTTTTTCTGAATCTTCACTTTTTTTAAAAGGGATTTATGTTTTGATAGGAATATGGACGTTCCTCCTTCATTTTCAATCTAAACAACAACTATTCTGGGTAGTTATTTTACTTGTTTCTGTTGGATTACGTTCTTATCAAGTCTATCATCCTACAGTTGTTCCTGAAGGTGAGTTGTCCGGAATCATCAGATTAAACCGAGATGATTTGAAAATTAATGGAGACTTTGTAATGGGAATTGCTGAATTAGAGTTAACTTCTTCTAAACACCAAGTGTTGTTCCAATATAAAATGCATTCTGAAAAAGAGAGAGCCTTATTTGAAGAAGAGGAGGCAAATCTCACTTTATCCGTAATAGGAAAGAGTAAACAGGTGAATGAACCTAAAAATAGAGGGGATTTTAATGCACCTAGTTACTATCGTAGTATTGGGATTTTGCGTGTGTTTGAAGTCAGAGGTTTTAAACAAATGGCAAATGCTTCTTCATGGATGTCGCTCTTTCAAAATTGGCGTAGAAAGTTTTATTTAAAAATTTATAAACAGCCAGAAAGTTTTGTCCGTACATATGCTTTATTATTACTGTTTGGAAAAACGAAAGATGCGGATGCAACAGTGATAGGGCATTATAAAAGACTCGGCATCATGCATGTTTTAGCCATTTCAGGACTTCATATTACATTATTGATTCATATGTTTGAAAAAGTATTATGGAAATGGAAAATTTCTCGAGAAACAAGTGTTGCTGTCATCATCATTGGATTAGTCATTTATGGCTACTTCATTCATTGGAATATTAGTGGTACACGAGCCATTTTAATGTATGTTTTAGCGCAAATGTCTAAAAAGTTTCATTGGAAACTGACAACAGAGGATTGTTTGGGAATCATATTTTTGCTGTCACTGTTTTATCGAACAAGTATCATTGAAAATGTAGCTTTTCAACTCAGTTATGGATTAACTGCTATTTTATTATTGACGAGTTATTTTGTCGAACATAATCTTCAAGGAAAATGGAAGAAAACAATTTGTATTGCTTTTTTGACGCCTATCATTGCCTTGCCATTGATTTGTCACTATTTTTTTACATGGAATATTTTAAGTGTATTATTAGCTGGGTTAGTGGTTTTGTTGTTTGAAAGCATCCTTATTCCAGGAATTTTGTTCTATTCTTTAGCAGTAGTGTTCGATTGGGTGTGGATTTCTAATGGTATAGTTTTCTTTTTAGATACGTTATTAAATGGATTGAATCAAATCTTTTCTTTTTGTGAGCAACTTTTATTTTTACGATTTACATTTGGAACATGGTCAACAGTAGCTTGGATGTTGTATTGGGGTACTCTTTATGTAGCTCTTGTTTGTTATGAAAAATCTTGGTTTCGTCCTTATTCTAGTATCGTTTTTGCGTTTTGTTCTTGTATGATTACATTTAGCATTCCTTATCATCTACATGAGCAAATCATCTTTTTGAGTACGGGTTCGCAAGTTTCAGTATTGTATATTCCAAAAGGATTCAATCATGCCACATTAGTATTGAGAGGAGGTAATGCCCTTCGTAAACAATCTTTTTCTAAAACAGTTACGAATAATATTTTAGTAGAGGGAGTTTCTCAGTTGGATTCTATTGTACTAACAAATGCTACTGTGGAAAATTGTGATGATTTGAAAGAGTTCATACAAGACTTTTCAGTAGGTGAGATAGTCGTTTCTAAAAATCCGTCTGAAAAAAGTGAAGATAGTAAGTGGGATATTTCTGTAAAAAGTCATGATTTAGGAGAAATGGAGTTGCTTTCTGGAGTAAAATGGAAATTAATTCCAGCCAATAGCAGTAAGAAAGATGTTCGAAATTCTATTTTTACAATCCATGGAGAACAAATACTCATAGTAGAAGATAAGATGAAAACTTTACCCGATAAAGTTGACTTTGTGATTGCTTCAAAGAAAAACGCAGAAGGAATAGCAAAAATAAATGGATTTACACAAATGCAAACGAAAAGTTTAATTTTAGAAAAAGGAAGTGGGATTGTTAAGTCGCATATTAGTTCACGCTTCTTAGAGCAATTAGAACAACAAATTCCGACTATATGGATAGCGGAAGAAGATGGAGCAGTTTATAAGAGGCAAGAAAATGGTATTCAGAGATTTCATACAATAAAAAGTCATAAAGACGAGTGAAACCATGGACAAAAAGAACACTTCACGATACACTAGACTAAGAGAAAGGGGAGTCATGAATGGAATTTCAAAAGAAAATAGAAGAAATTAAATCGGGGAAATTGTCGCCCATTTATATGGTTCAAGGAAAAGAAGATTATTTACAAAATTGGGCAAGACAAGTATTTTTAGAATCCGTAGTGGCTCCTGAAGATCAAGAATTAAATGTCGGACGATTTAATATGGAAGAAATTTCTGTCCAAACAGCTATTGAGGATGCAGAATCTGTCCCATTTTTTGGAGATAGACGTTTAGTGATGATTGATAAACCATATTTTTTAACAGGTGAAAAAGAAAAAGCAAAAATTGATCATCAACTTGAAAGATTACAGTTTTATTTAGAAAATCCCTTAGACTCTTCTGTCGTTGTATTTTTTGCACCCTATGAAAAGTTAGATGCTCGTAAAAAAATCGTGAAGCAATTAAAAAAAGTTGCAGTCTTATTAGATGCTTCTTCTCTAGAAGAAAAAGATGTAAGAGCGATGGTTCAAAGTAAATTACAAGAACAGGGCGTTTCGATGGAAACTTCAGTTCTACAGTTATTTTTAGAAAAATTACACTATTCTCTAACCGATGCGATGAGAGAAATTGATAAGTTAATCTTATCAGCCATGGATACGAAAGTGATTGATAGTGACTTAGTGGCAACATTAGTTCCAAAAAGTTTAGAACAAAATATTTTTGAACTAGGAGAGGCTGTTCTTCGAAAAGATAGTAAAGTAGCGATTGAAATTTATCGAGATTTATTATTACAAAAAGAAGATCCGATTAAAATGAATGCCATTTTATTAGGGCAATTTCGCTTGTTATTACAAGTAAGCTACTTACAAAAAGAAGGCTATCATGAACCTGAAATGCAAAAGGTATTAGGGATTCATCCATACCGTGTAAAACTCGCTCTAGGACAATCTAGAAAATTTTCGATTGCTTTACTAGAAGCAGCGTATCGATTATTAGTTGAAACAGAGTATGCATTGAAAACAGGACTTGGAATGAAAGAATTGCAATTAGAAACATTTATTTTGAAGTTTTGTCAAAAGAGTGCAACAGTAGGTTGAAATGAAAATAAAAAGTACAAAAAAGGCCCGAGAATGATTTCTCAGGCTTTTTATTATTTGCTTAATTTTGAAGCAAGACGTGATTTATCACGAGAAGCTTTGTTTTTGTGGATTAATCCTTTAGAAGCAGCTCCGTCGATTGCTTTGTGAGCAGCACGTAATAATTCTTCAGCATTTTCAGCACCTTCAGCTACTGCAGCTTCAAATTTTTTGATAGCAGTACGCATAGCAGAAGTTTGTGAGTTGTTTGCTAGTGTTGACTTTTTGTTTGTACGAACACGTTTGATTTGTGATGCGATATTTGGCAATGGGTTCACCCCTCTTTCTTACATTTATATAATCACTGATCAGTTGTCTCCAACAGGAATTATTATACAAAAGTCCTTATAAAAATGCAAGTCTTGCGATGAAATAGTATATAAAATAAGTGGATTTGGAGGACTTTTCTATCAATGAAGAATCGATATTTTGATAATTCGCTCTGGTTTGTTTTCTACTTCGAGCGTGCTATACTATTTAGGAATATGGAAAAAGGAGTGGACGAATGGATCATTTTGAATTACATTCTCCCTATCAACCGCAGGGAGATCAACCACAAGCGATTAAAGAATTAGTCTCTGGAATTTTAGAAGGAAAACATGAACAAACCTTATTAGGAGCAACTGGGACGGGTAAAACTTTTACAATAGCTAATGTTATTAAAGAAGTGAATAAGCCAACGTTAGTATTAGCTCACAATAAAACATTAGCGGGGCAGTTGTATGGAGAATTAAAAGAATTTTTCCCGAATAATGCTGTAGAATATTTTGTATCTTACTACGATTACTATCAACCTGAAGCCTATGTACCTTCCAGTGATACGTATATTGAAAAAGAATCTAGCGTCAATGATGAAATTGATAAATTACGACACTCTGCTACAAGTGCATTGCTTGAAAGAAGAGATGTTATTGTAGTGGCATCTGTTTCATGTATTTATGGATTAGTAAATCCTGAAAATTATAGAGAGCATGTTCTATCTTTACGAGAAGGAATGGAAGTAGAACGGAATCAGTTATTAACTCGATTAGTAGAAATGCAATTTGAGCGAAATGATATTGATTTTCGAAGAGGTAGTTTTCGAGTAAGAGGAGATATTGTAGATATTTTCCCTCCAGGTCACGATTCTTCTGCTATTCGTGTGGAATTTTTTGGTGATGAAATTGAAGCGTTAAAAGAAATTGATGTTTTAACAGGAGAAGTGAAAGCTACCGTAGAACATGTACCTATTTTCCCAGCTGCTCACTTTGTATCAAATGAAGATGAAATTAGTCGGGCAGTTGCTACGATTAAAGCAGAATTGAAAGAACGTTTAGAAGAATTAAGAGAAAATAACCAATTATTAGAAGCACAACGATTAGAACAACGAACAAACTATGATATTGAGATGTTATTAGAAATGGGCTATTGTAATGGAATTGAAAATTATTCAAGACATATGGATGGAAGAAAACCCGGTGAAGCTCCGTATACCTTATTAGACTTCTTCCCAGAAGATGCATTATATGTTGTGGATGAGTCGCATATTACTATGTCACAAATTAGAGGAATGTTTAATGGAGACCGTGCTCGTAAAGAACAGTTAATTCAATATGGATTCCGATTACCGAGCGCTTTGGATAATCGCCCATTACGATTTGAAGAATTTGAAGAAAGAATTCCACAAATGATTTATGTTTCTGCAACTCCAGGACCTTATGAAATGGCTCATACTCCAACCGTTACAGAACAAATTATTCGACCAACAGGATTATTAGATCCATTAATTGAAGTTCGACCTATTAATGGACAAATTGATGACTTAATTCGTGAAATTCATGATCGAATTGAAAAGAATGAACGAGTATTTATTACGACATTAACGAAGAAAATGTCAGAAGATTTAACCGATTACTTAAAAGAAGTCGGCATTCGTGTGAAATATCTTCATAGTGATATTAAAACATTAGAAAGAACAGAAATTATTCGAAATTTACGTTTAGGTGAATTTGATGTACTAGTCGGCATTAACTTATTAAGAGAAGGATTGGATGTGCCGGAAGTATCCCTTGTTGCCATTTTAGATGCGGATAAGGAAGGATTTTTAAGAAGTGAACGTTCCTTAGTTCAAACAATTGGACGTGCCGCAAGAAATGCGAATGGACGAGTGATTATGTATGCTGATAAGATTACAGATTCTATGAAATATGCCATTGATGAAACCAATCGTCGTAGAAGTATTCAAGAAGCTTATAATAAAGAACATGGAATTACTCCAAAAACAATTCATAAAAATATTCGTGATTTAATTGCAATTACTCATGCAGTTGAAAAAGAAGAAACACCTAAGACTGATTTCAAACAAATGACGGCTCAACAAAGAAGAGAAGCCATTGAAGTGATGGAATTAGAAATGCGTGCTGCAGCTAAAGACTTAAACTTTGAAAAAGCAGCACAACTTAGAGATATGATATTAGAACTTCGAGCGCAATATAAATTATAGGAATAAGGAACAAAAAATGAAATGGACATTAACTTCTGATTTAAAAGAATATGAAGGAAAAATAGTTTCTAGTAAAATAGAAGGATTTTATTTTTATATTGTTACTGCTTCAGTTGAAAAAGGCTTAGAAATGATTGTAAAAGATGAATTTCATGAACGATATTCTTTATTTGATGTGACAACCACAAATAGTAAAATTGTACAACAATTAAGGCAAGAAGCGGAAGAGATGGTATTTCAATGGTGTTATTCAGTGGATACATCTTTAGTAGCTTTAAAAGAAAAATGGAATCATTGGATATTGGAAAATGTTACGCCTTATTCAACAATGCCCTTTAAGAAATCAGCAGCTACAGTATACAATGTGAAAGAAAATGGAAAATGGTATGCATTAATGATGGAAATTCCATTTAGTAAATTAGGAATTATAAGTGATGAAATAGCACTGATTTTGAATGTGAAGGTTTCTCCAGAAGGAAAGGAGACTCTCCTTCAAAAAGAGGGAGTGTTTGAAGCATATCACATGAATAAAAAGCATTGGATTTCGATTGCATTGAATGTTTGTAAGGATGAAGCATTCATACAAGAGTGTATCGAAAATAGCTACAAATGTATTTGTTAGAAGGACAAATTCTTTACATTTTTAGAAACATTCGATATAATTTTCATCACATAGACTTATAGTAAAGAGGAGATTCATTATGGTAAATATTGCAATTGTAGGTGCAACAGGTGTTGTAGGTACAAAAATGATTGAAAGATTAGCAGAAAGTAACCTTTCTGTAGAACATTTATACTTATTAGCTTCTGCACGTTCAGCAGGGAAAGTATTACAATTTAGAGGAAAAGATTATGTTGTCGAAGAATTAACAGAAAATTCTTTTAAACGTGATATCGATTATGCGATTTTCTCAGCTGGTGGAGGAACTTCATTAAAATTTGCTCCAATCGCAGAAAAAGATGGCGTAATTGTCATTGATAATTCAAGTGCATGGAGAATGGATCCTGAGATTGACTTAGTAGTTCCAGAGTGTAATGCACCTACTTTAGAAAGAAAAATTATCGCCAACCCAAACTGTTCTACAATCCAATCAGTAGTGCCGCTAAAACCACTACATGAAGCGTTCGGGTTAAAGAGAGTGGCTTACACAACTTATCAAGCAGTATCTGGTTCAGGACAAGCAGGAATTAATGACTTAGTCAATGGAGAAAAAGGATTAGCGCCAACAAATTATCCTCATCCAATTTATAATAATGTATTACCACATATTGATGTTTTCTTAGAAAATGGTTATACAAAAGAAGAAATGAAAATGATTCAAGAAACTCGTAAAATTTTAGGGTTAGATGAATCAGTGGCAATTACTGCAACTTGTGTGCGTGTGCCTGTTATGAATTCACATTCAGTAGAAATTAATATCACTTTTGAAAAAGATACTACTCCAGAAGAAATTCGTGAAATTTTATCGAAAGCTCCTGGTGTTGTAGTCGTGGATAATCCTGCTAATAATGAATATCCAACACCTTTAATGGCAACTGGTCATGATGAAGTGTTTGTTGGAAGAATTCGTCGTGATATTTCTCAACCAAATAGTTTCCATATTTGGTGTGTGGGGGATAATATTCGTAAAGGTGCAGCAAGTAATGCAGTACAAATTGCAGAGTTAATTGAAGAAAAAGGATTGCGTAGAAAATGACTTTTCTGTGGTAGCACTAGGACGCAAGCAGCCTCGCATTCGCGAGTCTCATTGCTAAATTTCGAGCCTAGGTCTCGAAATTCCCTGTACTAGAAGCCGGGGCGGCTTCTAGTACTCGTGCTACGGCGAAAAGTCATTTTCTACTTTGAGCGTGTAGTGATGAGAGGGCGTTTGGGAGTATGATTTTTCTGTGGTAGTACTCGTGCTACGGTGATTACGTGTATGTTTAAAAACTTTTCGGAACATTCGTTTCGAAAAGTTTTTTTGTATCTGTTTGCATTTTTTATTTACTTTGTTACAATTTAATAAAGAATTTTCAATTTAAGGAGTAAGAGTTTGAAAGCAGTATGGAAATATGCTAGTTATTATAAAAAAGAAAGTTTGCTAGCGCCTTTATTTAAATTGTTAGAAGCTAGTTTTGAATTATTTGTACCTCTAGTGATGGCGCAATTAATGGATGTTGGAATTGCTCAAAATCGCCCGTCTTATATTTTAATGATGTGCGGATTGTTAATTCTCCTTGCGGTGATTGGTTTAGTTGTTTCGATTACTGCACAATACTTTGCTGCTAAATCAGCAACTGGTTTTGCTAAGAAATTACGGTATGCTTTATTAGAAAAAATTACAACATTAGATTTTTCAACTATCGATCAACTTGGAACGGATGCACTGATTACAAAAATGACAAGTGATATTCAACAAGTTCAAACAGGTTGGAATTTATTTTTACGCTTATTACTTCGCTCACCTTTTGTAGTTTTAGGGGCAATGATAATGGCGTTTGTTGTAAATGTACAAGCAGCTTGGGTATTTGTTGTGACAATTCCTGTTTTAGCCATCATTATTTATACGATTTTATTAAAAACTATTCCATTATTTACAAAAGTACAAGAAGGAATGGATCGTATCACTCAAAAAACAATGGAGAATTTAACAGGAGTGAGAGTTCTTCGGGCTTTTAATCGAGTGGAAATAGAACAAAATACTTTTCAAGTTGAGACAGATGCATTAGCGAATCAACAAAAATTCGTCAGCCATCTATCGAGTTTAACGAATCCAATGACGATGATTATCATTAATATTGCGATTATTGTGTTATTACAATTAGGAGCTGTACAAATTGATACAGGAATCTTAACAAAGGGACAAGTCATTGCGTTAGTAAATTATATGTCTCAAATATTATTAGAGCTCATTAAATTAGCGAATCTAACGATTCAAGTGACACGTTCCATTGCTAGTGCTAAGAGAATTGAAGCAATATTGACGATTGAACAACATGATGAGTTTGCAGAAGAGATGGACAGTTTATCTTCAAAAGAAGAGACAGATATTGTACTTTCATTTGAAAATGTTTCGCTGAAATATGAAGGAGATAGTCATGAAGTATTAGAAAACTTAACTTTCTCTCTAAAAAAAGGGGAAACTTTAGGCATTATTGGTGGAACAGGAAGTGGAAAAACTTCACTGATTTCATTGATTCCTAAATTTTATCGACCAACAAGTGGAACGATTCGTATGTTTGGGCAAACCCTAGAAACTATTCCAACAGAAGAATTAAGACAGAAAATAGGGATTGTTCCACAAAAGGCAGTTTTATTTAGAGGAACGATTGCTGAAAATTTAAGATGGGGAAAATCTGATGCTACAACTCAAGAATTATATGAAGCCTTAGAAATAACCCAAGCAAAAGATATGGTTGAGCAAAAACCAAATCAATTAGAGTATGTATTGGAACAAGAAGGAAGAAATCTATCCGGTGGACAAAAACAACGCTTAACGATTGCGCGAGCTATCGTTAGAAAGCCAGAGATTTTAATATTAGATGATAGTTTTTCTGCTTTAGATTATGCAACGGATGCAGCCTTAAGAAAAGCCATTTCAAAAGCTCCGTTTAAACCAACAACTATTATTGTCTCTCAAAGAGCGGCTTCAGTGATGCAAGCTCATCAAATCATTGTGATGGAAAAAGGAAAAATCGTAGGAATTGGAACTCATGAAGAGTTACTAGAAACAAATGCGATTTATCAAGAAATAACGGCCTCACAATTTCAAAAGGAGGAACAGTAGTATGAAGCATGAAAAAATGGGAGTGTATAAAAAATTATTTCCTTATTTAAAACCATATGGTTTTCTTTTACTATTTTCTCTATTTTTAGCAATGGTGAGTGTGTTATCTAGTGTATGGATTCCAAAAGTAATCGGTCAAACCATCGATGCTATGATAGGAGTTGGAGAAGTACAATTTTCGATTGTAACAAATGGTTTATTATGGATTTTTGTGCTAGCACTCATTAGTATGGTGAGTCAATATGTGATGAGTTTGTGTCATAATCATATTGCTTATGGCATGGTGAAGTCATTGAGGGATGATGTTTTTATTCATTTATCTAAAATGCCTTTAAGTTATTTAGATTTAAAAGCCCATGGTTCTCTTCAAAGTATTGTTATTTCGGATACAGAACAAATGGCAGATGGATTGTTATTAGGATTTTCTCAATTATTTACAGGAATCTTAACGATTATCAGTACATTATTATGGATGTTTAGTATTCAACTAACAATGACAATCGTTGTCCTTATTTTAACGCCCATTTCATTTGTTGTTGCTTCTTTTATTGCTAAAAAAACATTTCATTTATTTCATGAGCAATCAACATTAAGAGCTGAACAAACAGCCTTTACTCATGAAACGATTACTGGAATAAAAGTAGTTCAAGCGTATAGTCAAGAAAAAAATGTATTAGAAACTTTCGGAAAGATGAACGAAAATTTAGCAGACCGTTCATTAAAAGCTATTTTCTATTCTTCAATTACGAATCCAGCAACTCGTTTTGTAAACAGCTTAGTGTATACACTAGTTGGATTAGTGGGAGCATTTTTTGTGTTGAGAGCTCAGTTAAGTATTGGACAATTGGCAGCATTTTTAACATATGCGAATCAGTATACAAAACCTTTTAATGAAATTTCAGGTGTAATGACAGAGTTTCAAAATTCAATTGCGTGTGCAAGTCGTGTATTTGAATTGATGGAAGAATCTGTTGAATCTGAAGAAGAAACAGAAATCCAATTGCCAAAAATGATTAAAGGGGAAGTCCTATTTGAAAATGTGTCATTTTCTTATCAAAAAGATCAATCACTCATTGAGAATTTTTCTTTAGAGGTAAACCCTGGAGAAAAAATTGCGATTGTAGGGCCAACTGGAAGTGGTAAGAGTACACTCATTAACTTATTAATGCGATTTTATGAAGTTGATAAAGGGAATATTACAATTGATGGTATTTCAATAAAAGACATGACTAGACAGCAACTTAGACAATTATTTGGAATGGTGTTACAAGAAACTTGGTTGCAATCGGGAACAATTCGAGAAAATTTATTATTAGGAAATCCCAATGCAACCGATGAAGAAATTCAACAAGTATTAATGCAATGTCAATTAGATAAAATGATTGAAAAGCTACCACAAGGATTAGAAACACCTCTTCAACGACAAGGAGAAGACTTCTCACAAGGACAGAGACAACTCTTGTCTATTGCTAGAGTAATGCTAAGCAAGCCATCGATGCTCATTCTTGATGAAGCGACTTCTTCCATTGATACAAGAACAGAGTTGAAAATTCAACAAGCTTTCCAAACATTAATGGAAGGGAAAACAAGTTTTATTGTAGCTCACAGACTTTCAACGATTCAAAATGCAGATAAAATATTAGTGTTAAAAGATGGACAAGTCATTGAACAAGGAACACATGAAGAACTGATTGCAAGGCAAGGGTTTTACCAACATCTTTATCAAAGCCAATGGATGAATGAGTAAGAGTTTAAAAAGACTTTTCTTCAGTAGCAAACATGTCGTAAGCTACGAGGAAAAGTCTTTTGATTTTTTTGAGAGAAATGATTAAGCTTGGAATTCTTCCAAAGCTAAGCTAGCTTCTTCCCATTCCATCATTACTTCTTCTAATGATTCATTTAAGGTTTGCAAAGTTTGTTGAAGTTCACTAGAACGAGTAGGATTCGTATAAACTTCTTCTAACGTTAATTCTTCGTGAACGGAAGAAATTTCTTGTTCGATTTGATGTAGTTTTTCTTCTAACTGTTCTACTTGTCTTGTTAGAGTACGAAGTTGTTTTTGTTCTTCTTTTGAACTTAAGTAATTTTTCTTAGTATCGGTCAAAGCTACTTCTGCTTGTACAACAGGAGTGGCTTCTTCTTGTTTTAAGGCTTCAAGCTCTTGTTTCTTTTCAATATAGTAATCGTAATCTCCTAAATACAAGGTACTTCCTTCAGGAGTGATTTCTAAAATAGAAGTTGCCACTTGATTAATGAAATAACGGTCGTGTGAAACAAAGCAAATTGTTCCATCATATTCAATGAGCGCTTGTTCAAGAACTTCCTTGCTATCGATATCTAAGTGGTTCGTTGGTTCGTCGAGTAATAAGAAATTATCATGTTCTAATGAAAGTTTTGCTAAAGCAAGTCTTGCTTTTTCTCCCCCACTTAATTGAGCAGTAGACTTTTCAACATCTTTTCCTGAAAATAAGAAACTTCCTAAAATCGTACGAATATCTTTTTCGGGCATCGTTGTATGTCGGCTCCAAAGCTCTTCTAAAACGGTTGTTTTAGAGTTTAATCCACTTAAATTTTGATCATAGTAACCGACTTGAACATTAGCCCCTAATGAACTTTCTCCTGCAATCCATGGAATTTCGTGTATCAGAGATTTTAATAAAGTTGATTTTCCAATTCCATTAGGACCGACAATCGCAATCGCTTCTTGTTTGCGGATATTTAAGTTAATTGGCCCCGCTAGAGTTTGTCCGTCATAGCCAATATACGCATCTTGCACATTTAAAACTTGATTTCCAGATTCTTTTTGAACAGAAAATGAAAAACGAGCTGCTCTTGAATCTGACTGAGGTTTTTCAATTCGTTCCATTTTTTCTAATTGTTTTCTACGGGATTGTGCGCGTTTCGTCGTAGAGGCACGAACAATATTTTTTGCAACAAATTCTTCTAATTTTTGAATTTTCTCTTGTTGTTTTTCATAAGCCTTTTGTTGTAATAAGAAGCGATTTTCGCGTTCCGTAACATAGTATGAATAATTACCCTTATAATATTCGCAAGTGTGATGATGAATTTCGTAGACTTCTTGACAGACTTTATCTAAAAAGTATTGGTCATGGCTGACAATTAGAAGTGATACGGGTGAAGATTTTAAGTAATCTTCTAACCATGTTAATGTTTCAATATCTAAGTGGTTCGTAGGTTCGTCTAAAATTAAGACATCATGTTTTTCTAATAAAATTTTAGCTAAGGCTAAACGAGTTCTTTGTCCACCGGATAATTGTTGAATAGGCTTATCATAATCTTCAGGATAAAATTGGAATCCATGTAAGACAGAGCGAATTTCTCCTTCATAGCCATAGGCATTCATCTTATTTAATTGTTCTTGTAAATCATCGTAACGTGTTAATGTTTGTTGGTAGAGTGATTCATTGGCTAATACGTCTGGATTTCCTAATTTATCAGCTATTAAAAGAGCTTCTTTTTTTAGAGCTTCGACTCCTTTAAATAATTCAATCATTTCTTCCCAAATGGTATTTTCAGAATCGACTGAAGCATATTGATCTAAGTAACCGATGGAAAGGTCTTTTTTCTTACTCACCATTCCTAAACTAGGTTCTTCAATTCCGGCTAAAATTTTTAATAATGTTGATTTTCCTGTTCCGTTTCTTCCTACTAATGCAATACGAGAACGTTCTTGGACTTCAAGGGAAATATTTTCAAATAGTACATCTGGGCCAAAATGTCTCGCTAGCCCTTGACCTTGTAATAAAATCATCTCATAATCCTCTTTCTATGCAGTTTCAAATTTATTCTATCATACAAGTGAGAAGGACAAAAGTTTTTACTATTTATTTATTAATTGTAAGAATGAGAAAAAATCACAATAAACATTAGTTGAGAAATTTGCTGGAGATATGTAGAATAAAATTTACAAATGCAATAATTTATGTAAAAACAAGCATATCGTTTGTGAAATTTATGAAAGTTATGCTAAAATATTTATGAAATTTGATATAAAGGAGATTGAAAAATGAAAAAAGTTGAAATTCCAAAAGCTACCGCAAAGCGATTGGCAATTTATCATCGTTATTTAAGATTTTTACATGATGCAGGGAAACGTCGTATTTCTTCAACAGAATTAAGTGAAGCTGTAAAAGTTGATAGTGCAACAATTCGTCGTGACTTCTCTTATTTTGGAGCGTTAGGGAAACGTGGTTATGGTTATGATGTGGAGTATTTATTAGATTTCTTCAGTCAACAATTAAATCATGATCGTTTAACAAATGTTGCTTTAGTTGGAGTGGGTAATTTAGGTCAAGCTTTATTAAACTATAATTTCCACCAAAGTAATCATGTGAGAATTAGTGCTGCGTTTGAAGTTGACGAAAGTATGGTAGGAAAAATTGTGAGTGGAGTTCCAGTTTATTCTATGAACGATTTAGTAGAACAACTTCGTGTGCAACAAATTCAAGTGGCAATTTTAACTGTTCCTCAAGAAGTTGCTCAAGAAACTGCTAATTTATTAGTGGAAGCAAATGTTCGTGGTATTTTAAACTTTACACCGCTTCGTTTGACTGCACCGGATCATATTCGTGTTCAAAATGTTGACTTAACAAATGAATTGCAAACTTTGATTTATTTCTTAGATAATAACAATAATAATTAATTTCAAAAACATCTTGTAAATGTGGAAGGAGCATTTATGAGATGTTTTTTTTCGTAAATGACTTTGTCTTATAGTAGCAGTAAGGACGCAAGCAGCCTCGCTTTGCGAGTCTCATTGCTAAACTTCGAGCCTTAGGTCTCGAAGTTTCCAGTAATAGAAGTCAGAGCGACTTCTATTACTACTGCAACTATGAAAAGTCATTACTTGTTTGTGTAAGGGAATAACGGATTGATGTAAAGTACGTAAAGCGTACATGACTTTATCTATAGTGGCAGAAAGGACGTCAGCAGTAATGGAAGTTGAATCGACTTCTAATACTGCTGCTACTATGAAAAGGCTAAATTCTCAATCTAAGTTCTAGTTTGAAAAACAGTAGAATTTAGTCTGAGAAAAGCTGGAAAAATTAAGGGATTTTTGTACCAAACTAAGTTCTAGGTTGCTAGAATTTACTGTGGGACAAATGTTTCCTTTCTCTAATTAATATTTTAATAATTTATATTATTTTATACTGCTATTTTGGGTAAAAAAAGGGCTACAGCGTAAATGATTCCGTAAATGATTCTGTTGACAGATAGTTGATTTAGAATTACAATCAAGTTAGTTAATTAACTAATTTGATTATGAAAGGGGAGATGGCATATGTTTAATATAAAATGGAATGGTAATCAAGTAATAAAAGAAACAACATCAGGATTGTTTAAAAAAGAAATTGGGTACAATGAGCAAGTAATGAAAGAACAAGAAAAATTAAAAGTTATGAATGCGTATACAGGTGGAGGGACTTCTTCATCTACACCATCTTCTTTAGAACCAAGTATTGTGATGTTTTAATTTTGTTACTATTTTAACAGTACATTTAAGCTGTAACATAGATTACCGGAGCTATGTTACAGCTTTTTATTTTTATGAAATTTGGAGGGTTTTATGAATTGTTATATTTACAAAAAGGTGGTAACTAGAATATCCAATTATGGCTATAATGAAATACTTACATATATCTAATTGATGAGAAAAGCAGATAATATACAAAGTAAAAAAAGCATATTACAAGAACTATCGAAAAATATAAAGATTTTAAGTTCATTAGCTATTGCTAGTATAGATACTTACGATGCACTAAATAATATTAATATATTAGGAAATAATAAAGTTGAATCATTTTAGATAATGGGAAAAATATTATTCATAGAGTGGCATGTTTAGATAAGAAAATGGATATTATGGAATCTGATTCGTGTGATTTTTCTTGGTGTTATGGTTTGGTTGGGATAAGCATATATATGAAAGATTTAGAAGAAGCTAAAGATTTACTTAAGGAAATGCAACATTATATGACCAATTCGCTTGCCAAGTTGATAACTATGGATTTTCTACCTATAAATAATCATCAAGTTTGTTTGTGCCATGGCATAGTAGGGCTTATATATTATCTCTGGCGTGAGGGTTGTTTAGAGTGTAGTCATAATATTTTAAGATTATTGAATCGATATTATGAGCGCCTATTTATCGAACCAAACCAAGATTTTCGAATTCTAGAGGGGTATGGTGGTATGTTATTGGTTATGTTAGCATTACACATGAATAAACAATTCAAAGGGGATATTCTATTTGGATATAGTTAGGAGATTAATATGAAAAGTTTAATGAAATATATAAAAAGAGAATGGAAAAAGAATAGTTATGTGTTATTGACAATTATTGTAGGGCGAGCTTGTTTAGTATTGTGGGGAGTTAGTATAGCTAATTTAGTGACGGCTTTAGCCAAGTTGGAAATTGAAACAGCAAAGTTATTAAGTGTTCAATTGCTTGTTATCTTCATGGTATGGATGTTTCAACTATTTTTTGAGAGAAAATTACTAACAGATGCAGTTCAAAGTATGGATTGCAGAATACGAGAGGATATTGCGCAAGAATTAGTGACAACAGATTACCTTTCTTTTAATGAAAATGAACAGGGTGTTTATTTGTCTTGGTTGACGAATGACATCATGACGATTAATCAACACGGTTTTAACAACTTAGAGATGATGATTAATCAGGCTGTGGGGATTGCTTTGAGTGTATCGGCTATAGTTTATTTTCATTATTCAATTATTGTCGTAATAGTGTTATTATTTATAGCAATGGTGTTAGTTCCAAAAAAATTTAGCACCAAAATGACAAGTAGTATGGAAATTATGACCAAAGTCAGTGATGAGGTGACGAGTACTTTTACAGATGTACTGCATGGATTTAATGATTTATCAAGTATGAATTTAGGAGATTATTTTAAGGATAAAATCTTATTTGGATCGTACAGATTAAAAAAAGTAAAGGTACAATACGCTGTTGATTCTGGGAAAATGATATCTGCCACAAATGGATTAAGTTTATTTAGTCAAATTATCTTATTGGTATTTACAGGGTATTTATATGTAGAAGGGTATGTCCCTATAGGAGCTATAGGTGGAGTGCAGTTTTTCGCTGCAACAATTTTCTCGAGCCTAACAGGGTTTAATGCTAATTATGCGGAACTGAAAACCGTTCAACCTGTGTTTGAGAAATATAGTAAGAAATTAAAAAGTAATTGTGAAAGAAATGATGGAAAAGTCGTTAATGAGCTAACAAATAGTATCCGGTTGCAAAATATTCATTTTAGTTATCCTAATACTGAACATGTTGTTTTAGAAAATATGAACATGGAAATTAAAAAGGGAGATAAGGTAGTGATTACTGCTGAATCAGGAAAAGGGAAATCAACACTGTTAAATATTATGAATCGTCGTCTAGAACCAACTAAAGGTAATATCTACTGGGATAATATTTCTTATAAAGACTTAGACATTACTAGTTTACATAATTCTATAATCTACATTGATCAAAATCCACATTTATTTAATGCAACGATACGTGAAAATATTATTTTAAATGAATCGATAGAGGAAGGTAGATTAGAAAATATTTTAAAACAGGTTGGTCTTAGCGACTGGATTGATTCTTTGGAACTAGGGTTAGAAACAATTATTGATTATCAAGCAAAAAATATTTCTGGCGGACAGAAACAAAAAATAATATTAGCAAGAGGTTTGTTGAGAAATAAAAAAGTCGTGTTATTAGATGAAATTACTTCAGCGCTAGATAATCAATCTGTACTAGAAATAGAAAAATTGTTGTTCGATAATGACACGCTTACTGTAGTAATGGTAACTCATCATCTGTCAGAGTATGTGATTCAAAGATTAACTAAACAATATGTTTTGTAACTGAATAACTTTCTTTTATTACGAAATATTACACTGAGACTTAATGTGTAGAACAAATAGTGGAGTATTTCATATCAGCATGTTTTCTGTAGTGACCCCAAAAAGTTAAACTTTTTGGGGTCACTTCATTTTTGCGTAAATGACTTTGTCTTATAGTAACAAAGGACGGCAGCAAACCTTTGGTTTTATTGCTACTATGAAAAGTCATTGTCCATTGTCAAAATATGTCTGATGTAAAAGTTCTATTGAGAAATTTTCTAATCGTATTTTTTTTTTTTTTTTTAATTGAACTATAATCTGAATTGGAAGTAGTTTAATCTTCTAAACCTTAATGTGAAGGAGGGAACATGATGTTTTTTTAATAGAGTAATGTATGTATTTTAGATATTTATGGAGGAATTTTAATGTATCGTTATATTCGTAAAAGTATGAAACCATTTATTGCCTTTTCTTTCGTTAGTATGCTTGGGGCAGTATCTGTTGTTTTTATGGCTTATATTATTAATTTATTAGTGGAAACTATCACAGAAGGGAAATTTGAAAATTTTATATGGATTGCAATTTTATCCTTTGTTTATGTATTGATTGATTCATATTTAGATTATGCAGTAGATGTTGTAAATGAAAGACTTACGCAAGAATTAATGTATCATATTCGAGAAGATTTACTTGAATCAATAGAAAGTCAATCCATTGTTGAGTTTGAAAAATTAGGTAGAGATTACTACTTAAATATGTACACAAAAGATTTAGAAACTATTGAAAGTGATTATATTAAAGAATTGTTAAGTATGTACAATGATGTATGGGTATTTATTTTAGGATTCGTATCTGCCATAGTCATTAGTCCTTTATTTGCTATTTTAATGATTGGATTAAGTTCGTTACCATTTGCGTTACCATATTTTTCAAGGAAAATTTTAGGAAATGCAAAATTAAATTTATCTCAAATCAATGAAAAGTATTTATCGTTGTTAACAGAGATATTCGATTCTTTTACAACTTTAAAAGTATATGATGTTTTTCCGTTATTTAATAAACGTTTAAGAAGTAAAAGTCGTGATTTAGTAGAAGCAAAGGTATACGTAACTCATACGAATAAATTTGTTTATGCAATTTCTTATGGATTGAGAATGTTTGTAAATGTATTCTCTTGGGTATTAGGAGGCTATTTTGTATTAAACCATTCGGTTACTTTAGCAGTATTTTTTACAATTAAACAATTAACACAATATGTAGCATATCCTATTCAAGGATTTGGAGCGAGTTATACCGAAGTAGTCGCTGCTAAAAGTGTAAAAGATAAAGTGTTTGAAATCATTGATCAAAGAAAAGTTAACGTCGTAAAAGAAGAATCTAATATCCAAAAAATTATTTTTGAAGATTTTTCGGTAAATTTTGATAAAAAACTAATATTTCAACATTTGAATCTTCAATTAGAAAAAGGGAAGAAGTATCTTTTGATTGGTGAAAGTGGTAGTGGAAAATCAACCTTTTTAAAATCACTGATTGGTTCAATTCCTGTTGAAAATCAGTCATTGAAATTTCAATTAGAAAATGGGAAATTATTGGATAGTTCTGAATTAGAAAAAATTTCTCATCAAATATCTTATATTGGACAAGAAACTTCACTATTTCAATTATCATTAAAAGAGAATATTAGTTTACAAAATTCAATTACAGATGGTCAATTTCAAGAGTTATGTAAGCAAGTTGGATTAGAAAAATGGGCTGATCAGTCAACGGAGTTTGATAGTATTCTTTTGACAGCATCAGGTGGTGAAAAGAGAAGAATTGATTTAGCGAGATTATTATTCTTTGATAGAGGAATTTTATTATTTGATGAACCGACTGCTGGCTTGGATGCTCAGAATCGCTTGAAAGTAGAAGAAGTAGTGAAACAGTTAGAAAATAAATTAATCGTTTATAGTACACATCAATATGATGAAGAATTTATGCAACAATTTGATTATTGCTTAGAAATTAAAGATGGAAGCATTATGATGAGAGAAATAAATTTGTAAATGACTTTATCTATAGTAGCAAAGGACGGCAGCAAACCTTCGGTTTCATGCCTAAACTTTGAGCCTAAGGTCTCAAAGTTTCCTGTAATAGAAGTCGAAGCGACTTCTATTACTGCTGCTACTATGAAAAGTCATTACTTATGTTATGGAAGGATGTAACGGTTTGATGTGGAGTGCGTAAAGCGTAAATGAGTTTGTCTATAGTAGCAGAGAGGACGGTAGGGGTAATAGAAGTCATATTCTCTTAGAAAACTATTTACTTATTCTCTACTTTGCGATATAGTGAACAATAATGGTAAAAAAGGGAGAAATGAAATATGCTGAGCTTACTAAAATTATTCCAATCAATTCCGAAGAAAATTCTTTTACTTATTGTTATTGGGATGGGTATTACGGCTTTGGATGGGATTGTCATTCCTTATTTTATTTCCAATTTAATCGAAGTGGGAACTTCTAAAAATATTTCGGACTTAATGATTATTTCGATTGTGGGGATATTAGGGTATGGCTTTGTTCGTTTTGGAGTGTTTATTTGGGATGAATTTCAACAACGTCTATTAAAATTATTGACGATTCAAACGAAGGAAAAACTGATTACGAATTATTATGCAGGAAACTTTGAACCAACTGAAGTGGAATCCATTTTATTAACGGAATGGAATGTGATTCAACAACAAGGAATTGTTTCGTTTATTAGTTTTGTTTATTGTCTGACTTTTTCATTTGTTACCTTTATTTATATCACTATTTTAGATTTGAAAATGACAATTATTTTCTTAGCATTTGCGATTTTACCTTTGCTCATTCCGCATTTGTTTACGAAGAAGATTAAAGTTAAAGCACAAGAGTGGTCACAGAATAATCAACAATACATTGCAAGGCAACATGAGTTCATTGATTATAAACGTGTGATTAAAAATTTCCGAGTAGAATCGATTGCCATTTCGAATTTGGGTTGTAAAATTCGTGCCACTGAAGAAGATTATTATCAGATGAATCACTTGCGTTTTCTTTCAAAAATATTAGCGAATTTAGTGTCAGGAATTAGTTCGTTTCTTCCGCTAGCACTTGGAGTTTATTTCTCTATTCAGGGGGATTTGAAATTATCCGTTGTTATGGCGATTTATTTAGCAAGTGATCGTATCATTAGTCCATTATTAAATGCGATGGATTATTATCAAAAAATGAATACAACAATTCCAATGATTCAACGAATGAACAAATACTTAGAATTTGAACCGCTGAAGGAAGAAGAAGTACTTGTCACAGAAGTTTTTCCGATTCAATTAACGAATATTCATTTAAAAGTAAAAGAACATACGATTTTGAATGAGTTACACTTTATGATGAATAAAGGAGATCGAATTTTATTAATGGGGCCTTCAGGAAGTGGAAAAACAACTTTATTAGATTGTATTTATGGAGATATCCATCCACAAGTTGGGCAATTAAGCTTTGCAGGGGTTAATGCATCTGAGACGAATAATGCTTTTCAAAAAGCTAAGATTGGTTATTTTATGCAAGAATCTACAATTTTTATCAATTCATTAGCGTTTAATCTAACCCTTGGTGAAGACTGTTCTGTAGAACAGATGAAAAATGTTTTAAAAGAAGTTCATTTGTCTTATTTACTTGAACGATATGATTTAATGGATGAAACTGTAAACTTAGTTGACAATTTGTCTGGAGGAGAAAAAGCCCGATTATGTTTAGCTCGATTATTGCTTCGTTCTTATGAAGTATTATTAATAGATGAATTTTCTTCTGCAGTTGATGAAGAAACCACTACTTTTATTCGAGAACTATTAAAAGAAAAACAAATTAGTTTCATTGAAATTTCTCATCGTATACCGAAACATCCAGAGGACTATCATAAGATTTATGTGTTGGAAGATGGAAAGTTGTCTGTTAAGTAAAGATTTTTGATTAATAAATTGATGGGTATTTTGTTGTATTTGTTAACCTGTTAGATTGTAAAATTTAAGATGGTGCTGTATACTATGCTTGTAGAGTGAGAAGGAGGTTATGTTATGGCAACAGAAAGTTTTACAACTAATATTATATTTAATCATAATCATACAGATGCATTGGTTAAAGCGCTGAAAAATAATCAAAAGCCTAATTTAACCGAAGTTTCTGCTGAGACTTTAAGAGGAAAAGAAGAAGTATCAAATTTTGTTCGCCAGTTAAAGGAGTCTAAAAAGTGAAATATCAAATTTTAACTTTACGACAATTAATGGAAGAATTATCTGAGCATGAACTGAATGAAATAATTAATAGATTTAAAAGTATTTCGCAACAAGATGGAAAATCAAATGATGTGGAATACTTTTTACATAATAAGGCAATTCATTTAGAGAAAGTAATTTTCTATAATGGAATGAATTTATCTCAGGGTAAACGTCAAAAAATTTTGCTATCTAGAGCATTAAACAAAAGGCAGTGTCAAGAATTTTGTGTAAACTCCACTAGTTGTCAATCAAGCTATCAATCCAATAATGTTTTCTTTTCGTAGAAAAGAAAATATTATTGGATTTCGAATTTTTCGTGCAGGTCATAAGACGCTAATCCAAATCCTCTATGAATTCTTTCTTTTGTTAATTCATTTTGTTCAATACAAAATACTCCCAGATAACGATCTAAACTATCCTCTGATGGAAATTGTTCCTTTGCTTTCAATCGTTTTTTTAGTTGCTTATTGAGACTTTCAATTAAATTAGTTGTATAAATACTTTGACGAATTTCTTTAGGAAAATCGAAAAAGACTAATAAATCATTATAAACTGAGTCAATACTTAAACATACTTTAGGATAACGTTTGTGTATATTTTCTAGAAATTCATTTAATTTTTTCTCTGCATCTTCCTTACTTTCTGCTTGATAAACTTTCTTAAGTGAGTCTACTAATTCTCGTTTATCTTCAACTCTTACCTTCTTTTGTAGCTGTCGGATTAAATGAACCCAACAAGTTTGATATTTTGCGTTAGGAAACATGCTTAATAGAGCAGTCTTAATTCCACTAAATCCATCTGTAATAAATAATAAAACTTCTTGTAATCCTCTTTGTTTCAATGATTCCAACATTTCTTTATAGTGCTCAGAAGCCTCTGTAGGATAGATGGCATAATCAAGAATTTCTTTATTTCCTTCTGGAGTAATTCCTACTAAAAAGTGAACAGCTTCCTTTTGAACCGTGTCTCTTCTTAAATTAACATACGTTGCATCTGCATAAATCACTGCATAACGAGATTGCACTTTTCTTTGATGAAATTCTTTAACAGAATTTTCAACTTGTTTTGTGATATTTGTTACTGTAGTAGGACTGTAATGATGACCATAAATATCTTCGATACACTCTGCAATTTCACGGTTAGTAAAGTCTTTAGAATAAAGTTTAATGATAACATCTTCTAATTTTTCTGAATTTCTTTTATAAGCTTGAATGATTTTTTGTTCGAATTCACCGTTACGATCTCGTGGAATATGAATATTTAAAACACCATACTCTGAATAAATTTTACGATTATAGCTACCATTTCTTGAATTTCCGGTGTTATATCCCTCTACAGAATGTTTAGGGTAGTTTAAATACTCTGTTAATTCACTTTGAAGTAATTGATTAATACCATTTTCAATCGCTTCTTTTAATAAATGATTAATATTGTCACCTTGTAATAGTTTTTTTGTCAATTCTGTGTTAAAATCCATTTAGAAGTCACTCCTTTGTAATTTTTGTTGGTAGCTTAATTATATAACTAGTGGCTTCTTTTTTTATACTCTTTTTT
Organism: uncultured Granulicatella sp.; assembly: GCA_963535215.1. Classification (GTDB taxonomy): domain Bacteria; phylum Bacillota; class Bacilli; order Lactobacillales; family Aerococcaceae; genus Granulicatella. The sequence goes on from CAUSWE010000008.1 coordinate 40,663, forward strand.
TGAGTTTACACAAAATATTGTACACTCTCAAACAAAAAGGCAGATATTTATATTTTTGATGAGCCTACTTCTAACTTGGATGAACACGCAAAAAGTCTTCTAATTAAAACAATTGTAGAATTAAAAAACACGCAATAATATTTATTGTTACACATGACGGCCAATTTGATGAAATATCTGATACTATTATTAATTTAAGCGAGGAATAACAAGATGAAGAAAAAATATGTTTTTATTACCATAATTGTAATGACAGTAGCCTTGATACTTTATGGTATTTACCAATCGAAAGGAGTTCGAGTAGGATTTATTAATGATGACTTACCAACTTTAACGTCAGGTTCATACCAGCAAGGAGAAAATTTAAATTTGAAAGCTGGGACATATGCTTTATATGCCAAATCTGGCCAAGGTGAAGTTCAGATAGATGATAAGATTTATACGCTAAATGATGAGTTGTACATAGAAGCAAAAAAACAACCAATGAATACTCAGAACGCGGTTATTTATGAGGAATCTCCTAAGATTTTAATAGAATCGGGAACGAAAATATCTGTTAAAAGTGATAAGGAGTTTTCGGTATCATTTATTAGGAGGTAGTATCATGAAGATTTTGAATTTGAGAAAAATTTATGGTAAACAGATTATTTTAAATAATATATCAGTTGAAGCTTCCAAAGGCCAAATTATAGGATTAGTAGGTAATAATGGATCGGGTAAGACAACTTTATTGAAGTGCATATCAAATCTAATTGTGGATTATCAAGGAGAGATTGAATTAGATGGGAAATTAGCATTTTCAATAGAAAGCCCAACATTTTATGATGATTTAACAGTTTTCACTAATCTTAAATTGTTCAGTGAATTGGCGGGAAGCAAAAAAGTTAATATTGAAGAGGTATTAAATCAAGTAAAATTAAAAGATGCTAAGAACAAAAAATTTAAGCAACTATCGCTAGGTATGAAGCAGAAATTAAGTATTGCTCGAATACTACTTGATAATGCCGATATAATTCTACTGGATGAACCGTTTAACGGTTTGGATATTCTAACGAAGGAACAACTGAAAGAACTTATGATAATGCTTCGTTCAAAAGGGAAGCTATTAATTGTATCGAGTCATATACTAGAGGAATTAGGAGAAATTTCTGATGTAATCTGGTATTTGAGAGAGGGAAATATCCAAAGTATTATTAATCTCCATGATGATAATAGAGTTTATAAAATCGTGGTTTCTAAAAATTCTGTTGTACGAAAGATGCTTCAAGAAAATTATCATGCACGTTGGTGTTTTGATAAAGACCAAAATTCTATTTTTAAAATTGAAATATTAAAAAAAGATATTTATACTACACTAAAATCACTTATTAATGACAATGTATTAGTTATAGAATTCACTGATGTTACTACAGACATTAGAGAGTTAATGGTAGAGGAGGGATGACTGTGAAAAAGTTTATAAAATCAGAGTATGTAAGGATTAGCCATCAAAAACTCTTCCTAACTACTTTAATGATTTATATCTGTTTTACAATATTTTTAGTAACACATATAAGTGAAGATTCCATTATTTCGCAATACAAATTTTTTTCGACGATCACAATATCATTTTTGACTCTATATCAATTATTATCAATAGGAGAATGGCATGATAAAAAAATTATCAGATATTATCTTGAGTGTATATCAAATCGATACAAATTAATAGGATATGAATATCTAAAATATATTGGAATGTATATAATTTTAAATTTAATTTTTATAATACCCGAATCCTATTATATAAATATAATAGCTCAGAAAATAGTGGTTTACTTTATGATTTTTTGTTTATATATTGCCATAAACATGAACCTTTTAATCTATTTTGAAAAAACGGGAGTTGTAGTTGTTTTATCGCTGTTATTATTATGGATATTACCTAATTTTGTTAATGTATTATTAGTTAATTCTAGTATATACCAACTTCAGATATTTTATTATTTATCTCCCGATTCATTTTCTGGTCTCGAATCCATTATAACGATTATATTCGTTTCCTTGTATACACTACTAGCAATTCTGTTCTCAGTTTTTCAATTCATTAGAAAGGAATATTAAGCTATGAAAGGAAGAGCAGTGAGAGGTATTTCAGCTATTGTAATAATATCTTTAATTGGTTTTATTTTATAGTTGTTCGACAAATCCTGTTGGTGAATTAATTTGATCACCAAATTAAGTCTTCGATTGTCAACGAACGATAGCTATAATTTTTTAGTAATAAGCATGGGGCATGTTATTTTAACATACTCCTAAATGCTTATTTTTTATGTTAAAACCACATAATAGTCACATTTTAAGCGTATTACGCTATTAGGTCTTGTATGAAGTCATAAGCTAGTGATAAAGTCTCGTCAAAGTCTAATAATTTATCCACTAATTGAGCCTGAGTTAAATGCGTTCGAAAATGAGGATTATAGACAGATTTCTTATCATTTAATCGAGCATTTGGTATTAACAGAAACTTCCAAAATCGTTTTAACGTTTTTTGTTCTGTTGATTTGGCAGAGAATTTCTTCATAATTGCCACACGAAGTTGATTGAAATTGCGATTGATATGCTGAACAATGTGGAAACGATCCACTACAATAACCGCATTTGGAAATACTGCTTTAATTAACTGTTGATAAGAAGCATTCATATCCATCACTAAATATTTCACCTTTGAGCGTTGTTGATGAGAAAATTTCATAAAGAATGAGATTAATTCCTTCAATGTACGTCCTGGTAAGATTTCAATTAATCTCGAAGTTTCTCCATCCAAACAAATAAAATTCATTTTTACATGTTCTGTTTGAACACCCCTAAACTCATCTAAACATAGTACTTTTGGTAAAAATTTATAGTTCTGTATTGTTTTCGGTTTAAATTTTTCCATTATTCTTTCCATAGTTTTATCAGATATTCCATATAACTTCGCAATATCTTTTCTTGAAAAATTCAAACAAAATAATTGAATTATAAAAGCTAAAAATAGTATGATAGATAAAACATTCTTTATTAAAAAGTGAAGAGTATTTTCAGGAGGAAGTACATGAATCAATATACGAAATATATTTTAAAACGGATTTTCTACATGATTGTTACATTGTTTTTAATTGCGACAATTACGTTTTTCTTAATGAAATTATTACCAGGTTCGCCTTATGCGAATGAAGAAAATTTAACAGATGCTCAATTACAAATTATGAATGCAAAATATGGTTTGGATAAACCTGTTTGGATACAATATTTGATTTATTTAGGTGGTTTAGTCCGATTAGATTTAGGAATGTCTTTTCAATATAATTCAACAGTCTTAAATTTATTATCTAGCAGGGTAGGGCCATCGTTTCAAATTGGTTTACAAGCATTGATTTTCGGTATGGGAATGGGTACATTGCTTGGATTAGTGGCAGCGATGAAACAAAATACGATTGTGGATACTGGAGCAACTTTCTTTGCGATTATTGGACGTTCAGTGCCAAGTTTTGTATTTGCGGTTGTTTTACAATTAGTATTCGGCGTTATCTTTCCGATTTTACCAATTGCATTATGGAATCAAGGGTTTATTTCTTCGATTTTACCGACTTTAGCATTATCAATCTCTCCAGTAGCGGATTCTGCTCGTTTTATTCGTACGGAAATGGTTGAAGTGTTACAGTCTGATTATATGGAATTAGCACGTGCCAAAGGTTTGAGCCGTATGGAAGTGGTTATGAAACACGGGGTACGTAATGCATTGATTCCTTTAGTGACAATTGCTGGTCCAATGTTAGTTGGTTTAATGACAGGTTCAATGGTAATTGAAAATATTTTTGCTATTCCTGGTATCGGGGAGCAATTTGTTAAATCGATTTTAACAAATGATTATCCAACGATTATGGGTGTGACAATGATGTATTCATTTTTATTTGTTGTGACAATTTTAATTGTGGATTTACTATATGGATTTATTGATCCTAGAATTCGTTTAACACAAGGAGGAGAAGCTTCATAATGACAGAAAAAGTAGAATTCAAACGTGTAGCATCGTCTTTTGAACAAGTGGAAAACATTTCACTTCCTCCTCAAAGTTTTTTACAAGATGCATGGAGACGATTGAAAAAAAATAAGGGAGCTGTTGTATCGTTAGGAATTGTAGTTCTCTTTATCATTCTTGCTTTACTAGCGCCTTTTATTAGTCCGCATGATCCATTAGAACAAAATGTTCAATTTGCGAATTTGCCAGCTAAAATTCCTGGTATTTTTAAAGGGATGAGAGCGGGAGTAGATGCGTATGCTCAAGCAGGAGTTCCTGAAGGGACTTATTACTATTTAGGAACAGATGGTTTAGGAAGAGATTTATTATCTCGAATTTTATATGGAACAAGATTATCATTATTAATTGCCTTTGCTGCGGCAATGTTTGATTTAACAGTAGGGGTATTATACGGGTTAATTTCTGGTTGGTTTGGTGGCCGTGTAGATACAGTGATGCAACGTATTTTAGAAATTATGACTGCTATTCCAAACTTAGTGATCTTAGTGTTAATGTTGTTATTTTTACAACCAGGTGTCGGTACGATTATTTTAGCTATTGGGGTTACAAGTTGGTTAACAATGGCCCGTGTTGTTCGTGCGCAAACATTAAAATTAAAAAATTTAGAATATGTGTTAGCGTCTAAATCATTAGGACAAAGTTTTTGGAAAATTGCATTGAAACACCTATTACCAAATATTACTGGAATTATTATTATTCAAACGATGTTTTCAATTCCTTCAGCAATTTTCTTTGAAGCATTTTTAAGTTTCTTAGGAATTGGGGTTCCAGTGCCAAATGCTTCATTAGGTTCGCTCATTAATGATGGGTATAAAACATTTAGATTTTTACCACATTTAATGTGGTTCCCAGCAATTGTATTATGTATTTTAATGATTAGTTTTAATTTATTAGCAGATGGATTAAGAGATGCCTTTGATCCAAAAATGAAAGAATAGGAGAAATGTATGAGTGAAACAATTTTAAGTGTAAAAAAATTACAAGTATCCTTTCAAACATTTGATGGAAAAGTTCAAGCGGTTCGAGGGATAGATTTTGACTTGAAAAAAGGAGAAACTTTAGCGATTGTTGGTGAGTCTGGTTCAGGTAAATCTGTTACGACTAGATCCATTATGCAATTATTATCTGCCAATGCTTTAGTTGAAAATGGAGAAATTATTTTCGAACAAGAAAACATTTTAGAAAAATCAGAATCTGAAATGCAACAAATTCGTGGGAAGAAAATTGCGATGATTTTCCAAGACCCAATGACGTCATTAGACCCAACGATGAAAGTTGGCATGCAAGTGGCGGAATCGATGATTAAGCATTTAAAATTATCGAAGAAAGAAGCCTTGCAACAAGCTGTTCAATTATTAGAACAAGTTGGAATTCCGAATGCAGAAAAAAGAGTAAATGATTATCCACATCAATTTTCTGGTGGGCAAAGACAAAGAATTGTTATTGCGATTGCATTAGCATGTAATCCAGATATTTTAATTGCGGATGAACCAACGACTGCATTGGATGTAACGATTCAAGCACAAATTTTAGAATTATTAAAAGAAATTCAACAAAAGCATGGCACTTCTATTATTTTTATTACGCATGATTTAGGTGTTGTAGCTAATGTTGCAGATAGAGTGGCTGTAATGTATGCTGGGAAGATTGTGGAATATGGACTAGTCGATGAAATTTTTTACAATCCAAGACATCCATATACATGGGGATTATTATGCTCAATGCCTTCTTTAGAAGAGGAGGGCTCCTTATATACGATTCCTGGAACACCGCCAGATTTATTAAATCCTCCAAAAGGAGACGCATTTGCCCTAAGAAGCGACTATGCATTAGATATTGATTTTGAAGAAATGCCACCAATGTTTGCTGTATCGAATACACATGCTGCAGCGACTTGGTTATTGGATGAACGTGCTCCAAAAGTAGAACCACCAGAAGAAATTCAAAAACGCTGGGTACAATTTGAAAGTAGGAGAGTGACAAATGAGTAAACGTAAATTAGTCGAAGTTAAAGGTTTAAAGTGTTACTTTGGTTCTTCTTCGAAACAAATTGTAAAAGCAGTTGATGATATTAGTTTTGAAATTTTTGAAGGAGAAACTTTTGGTCTTGTTGGGGAATCAGGCTCAGGAAAGTCTACGACAGGTCGTTCGATTTTGCGATTGAATGATGCAACAGACGGACAAATTTTATTTGATGGAAAAGAAATTCCAACAAAAACAAAAGAATTAAAAGATTTTAGAAAACAGGCACAAATGATTTTCCAAGATCCATATGCTTCTTTAAATGGAAGAATGAAAGTTAGAGATATTATTGCTGAAGGAATGGATATCCACGGTATCGTTAAAACTCCCGCGGAAAGAGATGCAAAAGTAAACGAATTGTTGAAAATGGTAGGATTGAATCCAGAACATGCCAATCGTTACCCACATGAATTTTCTGGTGGACAACGTCAAAGAATCGGGATTGCAAGAGCTTTAGCCGTAAATCCTCGTTTTATTGTCTGTGATGAGCCGATTTCAGCATTAGATGTATCGATTCAAGCTCAAATTGTGAATTTATTAAAAAAATTGCAAAAAGAGCAACAATTAACGTATTTATTTATTGCGCATGATTTATCGATGGTCAAATATATTAGTGATCGAATTGCAGTAATGTATCAAGGGAAAATCGTAGAATTAGGAACTGCTGATGCTGTTTATCATCAACCATTCCATCCGTATACGAAGAGTCTATTATCAGCAATTCCTTTACCAGATCCCCAATATGAAAGAAATCGTAAAAGAGTGATTTATCAACCAACAGTACAAAATGAAACAGAAGAAATGTTTGAAATTACTCCAGGACATTTTGTACTAACAATGAAAGAACAAGCTGAAATTTGGAAAAATAGTTTATCATAAATAGCTTAAAAATTAAAGTGCTTTCAAAAGAAATGATAGACAATAAAGACAAATTTGAGTAAAATAAGAGTATATCCATTAGGAGTGTAGGGAGAAATCGCTTAGACAAGGAGGACAACAAATGTCAGAGCAAGAAGTATTAGACAAAGTAATTCAATTAATTTCGGAACGTTTTAGTGTCGATGTATTAAAAGTTACAAAAGATACAACATTCCAAGAAGACTTAGGTGCTGATTCATTAGATGTTGTTGAATTAGTCATGGAATTAGAAGATGCATTCGGAATTCAGATTTCTGATGAAGATGCGGAACAAATTGTTACAATTGGAGATGCTGTGAACTATATTGTTAGTCAACAAGCGTAATAAGGTTAAGAAAAGACTTTTCTAAAATAGCAGAGGACGCAAGCAACCTCGCAAAAAGCGAGTTTCATTGCTAAAATTCGAGCCGAGGTCTCGAATTTTCCTGTCATAAAAGCCAGTGTGATGGCTTTTATGACTCATGCTATAGCGAAAAGTCTTTTCTTTTGGACAGGTGTTTATGAGAGTACGAAAAGAAGTGACTTTTCTAAAATAGCAGAGGACGCAAGCAACCTCGCAAAAGCGAGTTTCATTGCTAAAATTCGAGTCTAGGGTCTCGAATTTTATTTGAAACAAAGTACCAAAAAAAGACAAAAAGATATTACCTATGCTAT
>CAUSWE010000009.1:0-45221 GCA_963535215.1 uncultured Granulicatella sp.
CTGACGTACTTGCTGATGTACTTGCGCTCGTTGATGCTGACGTACTTGCTGATGTAGACGCACTTGTTGATGCTGACGTACTTGCGCTTGTTGACGCTGACGTGCTAGCAGACGTACTTGCTGATGTACTTGCACTTGTTGACGCTGATGTACTTGCTGAAGTAGACGCACTTGTTGATGCCGATGTGCTTGCTGATGTCGATGCACTTGTTGATGCTGACGTACTTGCTGATGTACTTGCGCTCGTTGATGCTGACGTGCTAGCCGATGTGCTTGCACTTGTTGACGCTGACGTACTTGCTGATGTCGATGCACTCGTTGATGCTGACGTACTTGCTGATGTGCTTGCGCTTGTTGACGCTGACGTACTTGCTGATGTGCTTGCGCTTGTTGACGCTGATGTACTTGCTGAAGTAGACGCACTTGTTGATGCTGATGTACTTGCTGATGTGCTTGCACTTGTTGATGCTGACGTACTTGCTGATGTAGACGCACTTGTTGATGCTGATGTACTTGCTGATGTCGATGCGCTTGTTGACGCTGACGTGCTTGCTGAAGTACTTGCGCTCGTTGATGCTGACGTACTTGCACTTGTTGACGCTGATGTACTTGCGCTTGTCAATGCTGACGTGCTTGCGCTCGTTGACGCCGACGTACTTGCACTTAATGATGCTGATGTGCTAATTGATGTACTTGCGCTTGTTGACGCGGATGTCGACTCAGAAGCTTTCATAGAACGATATTCTGAATCATCTAATTTTGGCGTCACTGTATCAGAAGTCGAATCATCGTAAGTAACTGTTACTGTCCCATTATCATTAACAGTAATGGATCTAATTTGTTTACCAGAATTTAGTTGTTGAATAGCATCGTGAATTTTCTTTTTATCTTTTTCTGTTGGATTCGTTTTGTTTGTTACCTGAATACTTGCTGGTAAGGCTGGATCATACTTCTCGTTTAGAGGAGCCTGTTGTAATCCATATTCAACAGAAGTCGTATTATCCGACAAATCACGAACTCTTGCAAATCGTGTCCATTTATTATCTGAGCTATATGTTTGGTCAGAAGTATAAGTTCCTTCTTCTGTCAATTGACGTGTATCTGGTCGATTTACAGAAGCCTCTGTAACTGTATTTGTAAGTTGTTTTGCACGACCATCCTTTGCATACGGACTTGGAATTAGATTTGTAGTTACAAAGCTTGTATCTTCATTTGTAGCATTATTCCACGCCTCAATATTTTTAACCTTACCACTGTTATCAGTTGTTGTTACAGTCACGCGGAATTTATCACCAGCATAGATTTTACTCTTTCCATCTGCGGTTTTAGGAGCTTCTACCCATACATTTTTCGCATTGTCATATACTTCAACCTTAACAGTAACATTCGGTTTTTCATTTTCCTTAGTAATTTCTTTAGTCGTTGTTCCTGATTCTAATAGATTATTTTGACCTGTCGAAGTATCCGGAATTGCTTGTCTAACTGTTACCGTTCCTGTTGGAAGTAAGCCATTATTAGCATTGTATGCTTTTGCAAGATCTGTTGAGGTAAAGGTTAAGCTATTGTCATTATTACCAGCTACCTTAGTAAATATTTTATCACCGATTGTCAAGGTTACTGTCGCACCTGGCACTACGTCCGTTACAGTGATTCCTTTTTCTGGCAGACCTCCTGTATTTTTTACTTGATTATCTGCAATTTGTGGTGTTTTCGGTTTTACTTTTACATTTATAGCAACTTCTTTAGATATTTTAATTCCATTTGCATCTGGTGGAAGCGTAACTTTAACTTTCTTCGCAACTACTCCTGCTGTAGCAGTGGATGGTACACCATCTACCCACTCAAATTTTGTTCCTTCTGGAAATGCTTCGGTACCCGATGTTGTATTGGTACTGTTTTTTAGGACTTCAGATGCACTTGCAACGCCTGTTGCTCCTTGTGCATAGGTCAAGTCTTCCTTCTTAACAGGATTTACAACAATTTGTGTGATTGTTATATCCTTGCTAAGTTTAGTCGTACTATCATCAAATCGTCCCTTAGGATAGGTAACTTTCAATCGATATTCGTGCGTTCCAGCCACGTTAGTTGCTGGGATTGGGGAAGTATCTCCAACCACATTTCCGTTCGAATCATACCAAGCTCCCTCAGTTCCACTTGGTATGTTGTCATTACCCTTTTGTTTTAAATATGCTGCTCGGTCTCGTCCTAATCGTGGTGCTTCTCCAGCCCAATCATAAATTGGTTCCTTGGCTTCATAAGTTGACATAGTACTATAAGTAACTGGGACTAACTTAACTGTTCCATTACTATAAGTCACTTTCACTTCTGCTCTTTTATTGTTTCCTGAGTTAGTCAAATCTGGCGCTTGTGACCATGTTACAACAGCATCACTTGGAATAGTTCCTCCATTAACAGCTTTAATAACATCTTTTGGACGAATGGTATCACCTTCACCAACATAGGTGTAGAATATATTCCTTGCGGCTTCAACCCCATAGTCCAAATTAGGAGTTACAGTATTAGTCGTACCGTCCTTGTATGTGATGGTTACAGTACCATTATCTGATACGCTGTACCCTTCAGTTCCATCTTTGATACGATTCGTATCTTTAGGATTAGCTTTCTTAACAGCTTCAAGAATCTTATCGCGATCCGCTTGTGTTAAGGAGTTTGGATTAGAAACTGAAACCGCATCAGTTGGCTTTTTCCCTTGGAATTTTTCACTTAATTTCCCTTGAACAATCTTAAATGTAGTATCATTATTTATATTTTCAGAAAGGTCTTTTGTACGAATCTCACGAGACCAAACATTTCTTGCTTCGTATTGTTGATTTTCGTTGTACTGACCTTCGATTGTCAACGTAGCTGGCTTCGTAGAAGTAGCCTCTGTCGGAGTTCCAGTGATATTGCTAATCGTTCCATTAGAGTTATGTGTAGTTTCTGTCATGTTAGTTTGAACAGTGCGACCATCCCATACTTCTACAGTACGAACTTTACCACTGTTATCTGTAACTTTGATAACAAAGCGATATTCATCACCGGCATAAAGTTCATAACCTTTAGCAGAGCGTCTTTGTTCGTCCGAAGCATTGTTACGAACAGCTTTCTTAGGTTGATCAACCCAATTGTTATTCGCATCTTTGACTTGAAGAACAACTTCTACATTTGGACTTTCAGTTTCCTTAGTAATTGTTTTAGTTGTTGTTGCTGATTCAAGTGTTTCTGATTGATTTGTTGTAGGATTAGTAAATGCCTTACTTTGTTGAACTGTTACTGACCCCGTTGGAAAAAGACCATTATTGCCATTGTATGCTCTCTCAAGTTCTTTTGCTGTGAAAGTCAGACTAGTATCATTGTTACCTGCAACTTTCTGGAAGGTCTGGTTACCAACCGTCAACGTTACTGTCGCTCCTGGTGTTACGTCTGTTACTGTGATTCCTTTGTTTGGAAGACCACCTGTATTCGTTACCTGATCATCTGCAATTTGTGGCGGTTTAGGTTTGACTTTAATAGGAACTGAAACATTTTTACTATTTCTTCCAGCATTATGTCCTGGGTTAGTCGTACTTTCTGGAAGAGTTAATCTAACCTCTTTTACATATATTCCCGGATTAGCTACTGTAGTAGCATCCGGTGTCGATACCCAGTTATAATCTGAACCATCAGGAAAGGCTACATTTGGATTAGCATTTTCAAGAGCAGTTTTTGGATTAGCAATAACACTCTTGAGAGATTCTATATTTCCAACTGTAGTTGAAATATCTTGTTTAGGTTGCGGATCTACTACTGTATAGTCAAAAGTCGCTGAACTTGTTAAAGCAGAATCACTAGCTGACGCTGTTCCAAAACGTCCTTGTCGATATGTTGCAATAATCTTATAAGTCGTATGGTGAGTTGTAGGTTGATTATCTGTAGCACTCTCAACTGTTGTATGCCACACACTACTAAAGGCAGGAGAGCCATCTTTTGTGGTTAATGGTTCACTCTGAGAATTGTTTAATCTATACTCATATTTAAAACTTGCCACATCTGAAAGAGTGTCAATATTTGTATATAGTCTTGAATAACCTCCAATGTTATTAGCATAACTTCCACCAACAATTCCATCCTTACCTCTATCAGCTTTAAATGCGTAGAACTCCCCACTTTTACCGTTACGTTCCCAAGGTTTTACTTTTCCTAAGACAGTATAGTTATACGTAATCTCCTTTGTCTCATTCCCTTTAGAAACGAGTAGAGTAGCCGTTTTTTCCCCCGGTGTGGATAAATCTAGAGTTCCGGTTTTCCAAGTAACATTGGTTGTTGAAGGTAAAGCTCCACCATTACCATCTACAACAAAGTCACGAGCGTTAAACTGAGTGGAATTTTCTCCTTCAACTGCATAAAAGCGGTCTGATTTGGCTTGATATGGCGCCTTTGCAGTACCAGTGTTTGTCGCACCATCTGAGTTGAAGTTATAAGATGTAGCTGTTACATCTGTTTTATCTTTAACTGCCTCTTCAGAGATAGTCAAGTGACCATTACTTTTATTTAATGTCACACCAGATGGAAGGGGCTCAGTATTTTCCCATGTAGTTCCAGATTTTTTAATCGTAATTTGAGTAATGTTAGCAGTTGTAGACGTAGTCGGTGTATAGGATATATTCACTTTATCATTATCGCCCGCAGGACTAACAACAACACTACCATCATTTTTAGGATTAACATTTGGTCTTGTTGCTGTAGACTTAGCAACATTTTCAAAGAAAACTTCTGAAACATCGACTGAATCGCCACCAACATTATCTTTATATATCGTTCTAAGTTGCTTACTTAGACCTATCTTGGTTCCAGTAATTTGTGCTTTCCCATCTAAATCATGGTACTTAAGAATCTTCTGCTTATCTGCATTAGTCAATTCATCTCCCAATCTTGAGATATCCATATCATCAGGTACGGATAAGTAAACTTCTTTACCATCCACTCTGGCTTTCACAGCCATATTCTCCCCTATTCCTGAACCAATCTTATCGCTACCGCCAACCCATTCAACTCTCTGAACGTGTAGCTTTTCTTCAGTAGCTACACCAGAAGTAATAGGTGTGGTTGTCGGAATAACTTCTGGTCCCCCACCTCTGTTATTGACAGTATTTTTATAAAATTCTAAATCATCAGGTCTAGTAAAACCTGGTATGGTTGAAGAAGTATCATTAAATTTTTGAATAACAGATGCAGCGGTCACTACTTGTCCTTGCGAAACCTGACCATTAGTCTTTGATTGATTAATTACAGGTTCATATACATCAGACAGTGTTACAATTTTAAATGGAAGATTGTAAGAAGTACCATTTGAATTTCGAGCACTTAACTTGTACTCGCCTTTAGCTAGCTCAATTCCCCCAATACTCGCTCTTTTGTTTGCAGCATCATATTGAATTGCATTACTATCCTTAGTAACACCTACAATTTCATAGGTAGTATTACCTCTAGCAAGAGAAGTTTTTTGACCCGTCAGCTTATCATAAACATTCGCGATTGTAGAAATATCATTTGGTGCCAATGAAGCTACTCCAGCACCCCATTTCAAGAATGCAGATGGTATTCCTGGTTTCAACTCCAACCAATACCGTTCTGGAGAACCATTCATTTGTAGGTAGTTTTTATGGCGAGAATTTTCTAAGGAACGGAAACCAGCCATATAAAAATCATCAGTATTTGTTGGACTAGTCGTTGTATATTTGAATTTATACATCTCCTGACGAGCAGAGCCTTTAGGATTAATGGCAAATACATTAGCTGTAGCCTCTTCGATAGTATTAAAGGCGAAGTCCCCAGCCTTTTTTATCTTATCCGATATTTTATCTGTCTGATAGTATGCATCTGGATTATTAAAGGCAAAGTCTCGCAAGCTTGTAAGCGAACCTCGACCAACACCACTCGGACCCACACCAGCTACATTTTCATAGTAAGCTCCACCACCATTATTTTTAGCATTCCCAATAGCTGCTCTGAGGAATTCACTTTTAGAATTACTTAGAAAAGCCTTACTAGCCTCGTTGGTATTGTTTCCTTCACTTTTCCCTAACAAATTCCATGTTGTATTTGAATTAGCATTATCTTTTTGCCAAACTTCCATGCGAGTAATAACATGGCCTTTTGGTACAGTAAAGTAGAAATAGGGATTATCATGCCGTTCGCCAGTATTATTAAAAGTAACTTCCCAATCTGTCGTATTACCATGTCTCGTTGAAGTCATATAAACTTGGTTACGAATATTTTTGACTTCAACACGTGTAGCAACATTGGCACTTCCAGGTGCTCTGCCATTTCCCTGTCTTCCTTCTGTTGCATAAATATAGGTACCAGGTTTGTATCCGTTAGCCAAAGAATTACTATTTTTTGATTCTTCCTCTGATATTACATAGGCAACTGTAGCCTTTCCAAAATTAGTATTTCCTGGAGTATTCTCAGGTGCTACCTCCCTAAAGCTAACCCCTCTCTCCATCCGTCTACCATTTACGGTACTACGTTTTCCGTTATTAGCACGCAGTACAGCATTGGCAATAGAAGCTTCTGCAGCCTTAGATTGTCTTATAACTTCTGTCAAATCAGTATTAGGGTTTTTCAATGCTTCTTCGATAGCTGATACGGTAGTATTTACCTTTGCAACAGCCTCTTCAGTATTTGGTAAACCAACAGACTTGACTAAGTACTCACCTAGAGATGAAGAGATTACAGATAATTTTCGGCGATTTTCATTAGCTTTCTCATTAATTTCATAACTAAGATTAGTGTTTTCTCCATTTCTTGCCGTTACGTCAACTAAATTCGAAGATGTTGAAGAAAGTTGACTCAAACGATTTCCAATCGTTTTAAGAGTATTCAAGCTCTCCGCAATGATTTTGGAAAGAGCTTCATTACCGATAGGTTTAGATGTTTCTGATTTAGCAACAGTTGACCCAGTATTTAAACTAGAGTTTGATACGCTAGTACTTGCCGATGTTGACGCACTTGTTGATTCACTAGTAGATGCGCTCGTTGAAGCACTCGTCGACAAACTCTTCGATGCACTTGTTGAGACACTAGTCGATGTACTGTTTGAAACACTTGTTGATTCACTAATAGAAGCGCTCGTTGATATACTTTCTGAAAAACGGCTAGAATTTCTTTCTGATTCTTTTAACGTTGTACTCTCAGCATTTTCTTCTGATGTCTTAGTAAGACCAGAATGACTTTCAGTTGTCTCTGAAGCATTATTTAATAGAGAATTAGCAGAATTTGCTGTCTCGCTAACAGTATCTGTAACACTATTAGAAACAGATGCATTTTCTGGAACAGAACTATTGCCTCCGATTTCCGCACTGTTTGCAGTAGCTAAAACATTACCTGTATTCAATTGTTTTTCTAACGCAGGTTGTTCTTCAGCTTCAACGACCGATTGAGTTAGAGTGACTCCACCTAATAATGCTCCAGTGGCTATCAGTCCCCTAACAAATCCAATTTTATCATTTTTATATTCGTCTTCATTTAATTCTTCGATTACCTGCTCACGGATAGTTTGATTTTTTAGTAAATTTAAAAACAATAATTTTGACAAACCAACCCTAATCCAATTTTTACCTGATTTAACAAGTTTGAAACGGGTTAAGCGATTAGTTTCAATTGAGTATTTTTTTACATGTTTTTTCTTCCTAAACATCATAAAAATTCTCCTTTCATTCTTTAATTATATAAAAATTTCCAAAGTAAGAATATGATACAACAGATAGGTTTTATAATCAATTCAAAACCTTATAAACTCGAAAAAGTAAGCGGTTACTTTTCAAAAAAAAAAAAAAAAACGCTTACAATTACGAAGTATATAAAAATTGAAATAAAATTTCTCTGCAATTTTACTTCAATTCATAAACAAATCAGAAGCAGTATCAAGAATTTTGTGTACACTCCGCTAGTTATCATTCAAACTGCTAATCCTGACGCTCTATGAATTAATTTATATTGGTCTATACAAAATACTTCCGGAAACGATCTTAACTATCCTCTAATGGAATTTGTTCCTTCGCTCTTTCGTAATATCATCGTCATTGGTCAAAATATAATTAGCTTCTCGCCACATTTTTAACCTTAGCTACATTAAATAAAGCTCTGTTTTAAACGTCCAAATTAAAAAAACGAAAAAAATTGGCTTCTAAATGTAGCTTTAGCACTATAAGCCAGATGGGCTTATAGTGCAGGAAAACTTGAGACCTTAGGCTCAAGTTTTAGGCATGAAACAGCAAAGCTGTTTGCTGCCGTCCTTAGCTACATTAATATGAAGCCATATTATATAAATATTATTTTGCTAACAACTGTGCGATTTCAATAATGACATCACGTGCTTTTTCCATTGATTCTACAGCGACGAATTCATAACGTCCATGGAAGTTTTCTCCACCTGCAAAAATGTTTGGAGTTGGTAAGCCCATAAATGAAATTTTAGAACCATCTGTACCACCACGAATTGGTTCAATAATTGGCGTAATTGATAAGTTTTCCATTGCTTTTTGAGCAACTTCAACAGCTCTAAAGTCTTTTTCAATGATTTCAGCCATATTGTAATATTGGTCTTTCATATCAATTGAAATACGATTGCTATCTAATGAAGCGTTTAGTCTATCTGCAACTAATTGTAAATAAGCTTTTTTCGCTTCAAATAATGTACGATCATGGTCACGAATAATATAGACTAATTTTGCTTCTTCAACAACACCATTAGCATACATTAAGTGATAGAATCCTTCACGACCAGAAGTATGTTCTGGTACTTCAAATTCAGGTAAAGCATTTTGGAATTGACGTGCAATTTCCAAGGCATTCACCATTGTATCTTTTGCAGTTCCTGGGTGAACATTTTTCCCTTGGATTGTAATTTCAGCTTGAGCAGCATTGAAACTTTCGTATTCTAATTCTCCTACTGGGCCTCCATCCATAGTATAGGCAAAGTCACAGCCAAATTCTTCCACATCAAATAAATCAGCACCACGTCCAATTTCTTCGTCTGGACCAAATGCTACACGAATTTTTCCGTGTTCAATTTCAGGATGAGCTAATAAGTATGCACCTGCAGTGACAATTTCACTAACACCTGCTTTATCATCAGCTCCTAATAATGTTGTACCATCTGTTGTAATTAATGTTTTCCCAACATAATTTTTTAAATTTGGAAAATCTTTTGGAGATAAAACAAATTTACCTTCTTTATCTAATACAATAGATTCTCCATCATAATTTTCATGGAATTGAGGTTGTACATTACGAGCTTCAAAATCAGCTGTATCTACGTGAGAAATAAAACCAACAACCGGTACTTCTTTTGTAGTTGTAGCTGGAATTGTTGCCGTTACGAAACTATTTTTAGGATTTAATCTTACATCTTGATATCCTAATTCTACTAATTCTTCTACTAAGTCTTTTAAAAACTCTGTTTGACTGGGTGTTGATGGAACAGTTGTGCTTGCTTCATCTGAACGAGTTTCTTTTTTTACATAACGAATAAAACGATCAACTAATTGATTTGGCATATTACATTCCTACTTTCTTATAAAAATTCAAATGGATCTGTATCAATCGTACTTTTAATTACTGATACATTCCAATTTTCTTCTTGATTCCATTGTACAAGCCAGTTCGCTAATTTTTCAATACAAACGACTTCAATATGATGTCCTGCATCCACTAATAACATCGGTGATTCTTGAATATCATGAGCCACATGATACGTAATATCGCCTGTTACAAATGCATCTGCCCCTTTAGCTACAGCTGCTTGGTAAAAACTTCCACCAGAACCCCCTAGAACGGCAACTTTACGAATCTTGTCTATCGAACGATTTCGTGGAGTGACAAAACGTAATCCTTTTAATTGGAATTGATTTTTTACATAAGTGACAAATTCTTCGACAGATAATGGTTCAGATAATTGCCCAATTCGTCCAATTCCTAGTGTTTTTGCATCATTTTCTAATGCCCAAACTTCATAAGCTGGAACTTCATAAGGATGACTAGCTTTCATAGCAGCAATAATAGAATCCACTTGATTTTCATAACAGATAACTTCTACTTTTTCCTCTGCTACTTCTTCTGCTTGATTCACTTGTCCAATTGCAGGATTTGCTCCTTCAGTTGGTGTAAAGCGTCCTACTCCACTAGTTGTAAAACTACATTCTTTATAACAATCACCAATTTGTCCTGCTCCTGCTTCATGCATTGCTTGTCGAACTGTGCTTGCTTGTTCTTTTGGTACAAAAACAGCAATTTTCATTTGACGAAGTTTTCCTGTTGGAGATAGTACTTCTACTTCTTCTAATTGCAATACTTCACTTAACCAATCATTGACACCACCGGTTACAACATCCAAGTTTGTATGAGCCGCATAAATGGCAATATCATGTTTTAAAATTTCTTGATACATTTTATGTTGCGGATTTGTTAAATCAAATTGTTGTACCGGTCTAAAAATTGGTGGATGGTGCGCTATAATTAAATCGACATTTTTTTCAATCGCTTCTTGAATGATTGAAGGACGAATATCTAAAGTTGTCATCACTACTTGGACTTCTTGATTCCAATCCCCAAAATGTAAGCCAATAGGGTCTTTCCCCATTGCTAAAGATTTTGGAACTCTTTGTTCAAATTTACGGATAATCTCTCTAACGGTTGGCACTGTCAATCAATCCTTTCAATTCAAGATATTGATGGTTAAATGTTTCTACTTTTTCAGTTGGAACTTCTTTGCTCTGCTTCAATTGCTCTAAAATTTCTTCAATTTTACGTAATTGTCGTTCCCATTTACGAATCACTAAATCCGTTGGATTCTCTATTAATTTTGGACCGAATTTAATTTGCGTTGCTGTTAATGGGACACTCTGTTCTCTTTTTTCCGCTACAATAATTTCATATAAGCGATGATGATCTTCCACTACAACTTCTTCTAAAATTTCATAGTGATGTTCCACTAACCACTGTCTTAATAAATGTTCTGCAACATTTGGCTGTAATACTAATCTTTCTTTACCCGTTAACGTACCCTTTACTCGACCTTGTTCTAAAATACGAGCAATCAATTCTCCACCCATTCCACAAATAGAAATGGCTGCAACTTCGTCTTTAGAAGTAACAACATCTAATCCATCTCCTAAACGAACAGATATTTTATCCCTTAAAACATAGTCTTGAACGGTTTGCTGTGCAGACTCGAAAGGACCTTTAACCACTTCACCTGCAATAGCACTAGTAATCAATCCCTGTTGAATGGCATACACTGGTAAATAAGCATGGTCAGAACCAACATCACATAATAATGTCACTCCTTCTATAAAAGAAGCAACGGTTTTCAGTCTTGGACTTAATTCTACTGTCATCTCTTACTCCTTTCTACATTAAGAAATAAATAAAACTTTTACACCAATACTCTTTAAATAGGCAACTGTTTCAGCATCAGCGGAATAATCTGTAATCAAATGCGTAATCATGGAACAATCTGCCGTATGGAAATTAGATTCTCTTCCAACTTTAGCTCCTTCTGCAACAACAATCTTAGGACCATTCGTCCGTTCTAAAATGACACGATTAACTGCTGTTTCAGGTAAAGCAGCAGTTGTAATTCCATTTTTATTAATGCCACCGACACCTAAGAAACAAATATTCGCACGAGCTTTTGAAAATGAATTAATGGCAAAATCTCCGACTAAAGATTTCTTTTGTTCAAAAATTTCTCCTCCACTTAACACAATCGAAGCTTTTGAAGAGGCTTTTTTAAAAATAGAACGTCCATTATTCGTTAATATCGTAACATTTTCATCTGCTAAATAATTCAACAATAAAAAGGCTGTCGAACCTGAATTAATAAAGACCATATCATGTTCACGTACTAAACCGGAGGCTCGGCGTGCAATATTTTTCTTAGTGGAATTATATTGTTTTTGATCAATATTTTCTTTTTCGATTTTACCTGTGATATATTTCGCTCCACCATAAAATCGTTCGATCAATCCTTGATCTTCAAAACGTTGTAAATCTCTTCGTATTGTAATTTCGGAAACTTCTAATCTAGAAGATAACTCTTCAACTGAAAGTTGCCGATGTTCTTGTAATAATTTTAAAATTTCTTGTTGTCTTTTAAACACAACACCTTTGCTATTTTTCATTAGTATTCGTTCCTTATTTTTCTCTATGAAGAACAGAGGAGAAGCCTTCAAAGACTTCTCCATTGCTCATTGATTTTAGCGAATTTTTAATGATAATTCTTGTAATTGTTGTTCAGATACTGGACTTGGCGCTTGTGTCATTGTATCCATTGCTGAACCGTTTTTAGGGAATGCAATCACTTCACGGATATTATCTTCCCCAGCTAATAACATGACTAAACGATCTAATCCTAATGCAATTCCTCCATGTGGTGGGAATCCATAATCTAATGCATCCATTAAGAATCCAAATTGTTCTTGTGCAGATTCTTTTGTGAATCCTAATACGTTAAACATTGCTTCTTGCATATCTCTTCTATAAATTCTTAATGAACCTCCACCTAATTCATATCCATTTAATACAATATCATAGGCTTGAGCTTTAGCTGCTGCAGGATTTTCTAATAAAGCATTGAAATCTTCATTTACTGGACGAGTAAATGGATGGTGCATTGCTTGATAACGATTTGCATCTTCGTCATATTCTAATAATGGCCAATCAACAACCCATAAGAAATTGAATTTAGATTGATCAATTAATTCATGTTTTCGACCAAAGTGTAAACGTAATTCAGATAATGATTGAGCTACAACACTTGGTTTATCCGCACAGAAGAAAATAATATCGCCAATTTCAGCATCTAAACGTTCTCTTAACTCTGTTTCTTGATTTACTAAGAATTTAGCGATTGGGCCTTTTAGACCGTCTTCTTCCACTTTCAACCAAGCTAAACCTTTTGCACCATACTTAGCAACAAATTGCGCTAAGCTATCTGCATCTTTACGTGAATATTCATCTGCTAATCCTTTTAAGTTTAAGGCTTTAACATGTCCACCGTTTTCGACAACTGTACTGAACACTTTTAAGTCAGAATCTTTCACAATATCAGCTACATCGATTAATTCTAATGCAAAACGAGTATCTGGTTTATCATTCCCATAACGGCTCATTGCTTCAGCAAATGATAAACGAGGGAATGGAGTTGTTACTTCTACTCCTAATGTATCTTTCATGACTTTTTTCAATAAGCCTTCCATCATTTCTTGAATTTCTTCAGCTGATAAGAAACTTGTTTCAATATCGACTTGTGTAAATTCAGGTTGACGGTCTCCACGTAAATCTTCATCACGGAAGCAACGAACGATTTGGTAGTAGCGGTCTAATCCCCCACCCATTAATAATTGTTTAAATGTTTGTGGTGATTGTGGTAAAGCATAGAAACTTCCTTCATGTACACGAGAAGGTACTAAATAGTCACGAGCTCCTTCTGGAGTTGATTTTGCTAAGTATGGAGTTTCTACATCGATAAATCCTTCAGTATCTAAATATTCACGAATTGCACGAGTTGTTTTATGACGTAAACGTAAGTTTTCTAATACAGGTTTACGACGCATATCTAAATAACGATATTTCATACGTAATTCATCTGAAGCTACTTTGTCATCTTCAATATAAATTGGTGGAGTTTTAGCTTTCGCTAATAATTCAACTTGATGTACTTCTAATTCCATTGTACCTGTTTTTAAGTTTGGATTTGCTAATCCTTCTCCACGTAAAGCAACAGTACCTGTTACTTCAATAACATATTCTGAACGTAATGTATCTGCAATTTCAAAAGCTGCTTGGTTATGTTGTGGGTTAAATACCACTTGCATGACGCCTTCACGGTCACGTAAGTCGATAAAAATAACTCCACCATGGTCACGACGCTTTTGCACCCAACCATGTAATGTAATTTCTTTTCCTACTAATTCTTCTGTTACTAATCCACAATATACTGTTCTTTTTTTCATATAAACCCTTCTTTCTATTTTCCAAAATATTCATCAATTGCTGTTGTATCCATAGTTGCTTGACGGAATATACTATCAAAATCTTGATATACATCTGTTAAGTCAACTTTAACTTCTTTACCAGTACTCATTACTTTTAGTGGAACTTGACAACTTGCCAATTCTTCTTCCCCTAATGTAATTACAACTTTTGCACCATATTTTTGAGCATTTTTAAATTGAGGTTTTGCTTTTCTACCGAAGAAATCACGATCCACAGAATACCCTTGTTGACGTAGTGAGATAGAAAGTTTTAACACTTCTTCTTCTGTTTCTTCTCCTAATCCAACAATATAAGCATCTAATTCTTGTAAGTCAGGAATTTCTACTTGTTCGTCTTTCATTAATAAGACAAGTCTTTCCATTCCTAAACCAAATCCAAAACCTGGTGTTTCTGGTCCATCCAATTCTTGAACAAGACCATCATAACGTCCTCCACCACAAATTGTAGTTTTAGCACCAAATGATTTTGAATCCGTCATAATTTCAAAAATCGTATCTTGATAATAATCTAATCCACGAACCATTGTTTCATCAATTTCAAATGGAATTTCTAACGCTGTTAAATATTGTTGCACTTTTTCAAAGTGAGTACGTGCTTCATCTGATAAAAATTCTAAAATACGTGGTGCATTTTTTACAATTTCAATATCACGTTTATCTTTACTGTCTAATACACGTAATGGATTTTTGTGAAGACGATTTTTAGAATCTTCACTTAATTCCTCTGTAAATGGTTCTAAATAATCAATTAAAGCTTGGCGATAAGCAATACGATCGACTGTTTTTCCAAGTGAATTAATGACTAAACGCATATTCGATAATCCTAATTCTTTTAATAAATCCCATGCCATTGCAATTGTCTCAACATCCGTAGCAGGATTTGTTGAACCAAACACTTCCACCCCTAATTGGTGGAATTGTCTTAAACGTCCTGATTGTGGACGTTCATAACGGAACATTGGAGCCATATAGTAAACTTTATAAGGTTTCTTATGTTCTGGTCCAAATAATTTATTTTCTACATAAGCACGAACAATAGCTGCAGTTCCTTCTGGACGTAAGGTAATATGACGGTCACCCTTATCATAAAAATCATACATTTCTTTAGAAACGATATCCGAAGTATCACCCACACCTCTACTAAATAATTCATAGCTTTCAAACATTGGTGTACGCATTTCTTCAAATTGATAATCGCCTAAAATAATACGAGCTGTTTCTTCAATGTAATGCCAAATTTTTATTTCCTCTGGTAATAAATCGGCTGTTCCTTTTGGTTTTTGAATCATTCTATCCCTACTTTCTATGTATAAAAAAATCCTGACTCGAATGAATGAGTCAGGACGATTATTTCGTGGTACCACCTAAATTTGAATAGAGTCTTTCTCTATTCCTCTACTAAATAACGGTTCTTTTGCCGGAATAACTTTGCATTATTCTCCTCCAGAGTGTCTTTTAATTCTATCAGTCTTATGAGAAACTTTCAGCCACGATTTCTCTCTCTAATTGCTGTGAATCTACTTAGCTCCTTCACTGGATTTCCTATGAAATTGATATTAATTTACTAAAAAGTTAACCATTTGTCAAGTAATGTGAATAGAAATGTTAAATTTTGTCAAACACAAGTGATAATGTCTCAATGAAACACAAGAGTCGTTTTTTCTGGTATCTGCAACCACTCTACTTTGTATGCAAAATTAATTAACAGAATTACGAATTCTCAAGGTTAGTCAAATCTAATGCCATCGGCTGATAAGATTGATTTTCATCATTTACAATCGAACCATATTTAGTAAAACCAAAACTCTCATAAAAATTGATTACCTTATCATTGTTTACACTATCCAACACAATAGTCTGTCCACCGATAATCTCACGAGCTTTTTGAATTTGAATAAGAACTAAATTCATCAAATCATCACCACTGATTCTTTTATCAGCTTTATAGTTTTTTCCGAATTGAGTTATTAGAATAGCTGGAATTTCTGAAATATATTTTGCTGCAGAACGCTTTCCACTGGTCAAAAGCTTCTTCTTTTGACTATTTGATAAGTCATCCATTTTAATAACTTTCAATGTTAGAGAGAAAACTCCAAGCAAATCACTAGAAGAATTCGGTGCTTCCACAATAAACGAACGTGTCTTATTATCCAACTCATCCTTTAAAGCTAATTTAGAAAAATAATCAAGCATATCCTGATTTCCATTAAAATCAAACTCTTCTATTATCAGATTAGAAAGAGCTAAATAGGTTTGTTCTTTAAAATGCTCAATACTTTTTTCATCAGAAGAATTTAACCTTCCATCTTCAATCCATTTTTTCCACATAGTATTGTAGATGACATCCTTGTAGAACTCTTTTAATGGGGTTATAACTAAATCATCTGAGGTAAGCATCAAATCTGCCTTCTATCCTATTTGGTCTTTTAACTGGTTTAGAAGATTTCTTAATAGCATCTAAGAATTTTTTAGTTGGAGCTGATTGCTTAATTTTTTTCAAATCTTCTTCAGTAAAAACTATCTCACGAGTAATGCTAATTGTAGCCATATCTAAACCTCCTATTAATTTATCATAATAATTATCTCTATTATACCCTTTACAACGCTTCTAAGTCAATTTAGAGAATCATTTACAATGTCACATGTCAAACACAATTGATACTGTTCAATTAATGTTACAATTGAGGAAAACTAAAAATCCCCTACTATTTTTTAGTAAGGGATTCTTGTACAATTTATTCTATTCAAAATATTCATTCTTATGTTCTTTATCTTCTGTAATAAGTGTCTCCACCAATCGACCCTCTTTTAACACAATAACATTTGAACAAAACGCTTCAATCAACGACTGATTATGGCTAATCACTACGATTGTCATATCAGTTTCTTCTTGAACTTTTTGTAACACTTGTATAACTTTTTCCTGATTTGCATCATCTAGTGAACTCATTATTTCATCACAAATCAAGCATTCTGGTTGTGCTAAAATAGCTCTTGCAATGGCACATCTTTGACATTGCCCTCCAGATAATTGATGAGGATATTTTTCTAGCCACTCGAATTCTAACTCTAGGCTAGTAAATAATTCCTGTATCATTTGAATTCGTTCTGTCTTATCCTTTATTTTCCGCATGAATCTTAACGGTTCTTCTAAACTTTTCAAAATCGTTTGATTTGGATTAAAAGATAATAAGCTATTTTGGAATAAATACTGAACTCTTCTGTAATAGCTTTGTTTTTCTTGAGCGAATAATTCTCTTAATTCCTTTCCTTCAATATCAATACTGCCTTCATATGGGATAAAACCAGATAAAATCTTTGCAAGAGTGGTCTTCCCTGCTCCTGAATGTCCAATGATTCCAGTTACTTCATATTTTGGAATATCAAGTGTAAGATTTTGAAGAATAACATCCTCATCTTTATAATGGTTCGATACGTTTTTCAATTGAAAGAATACTTCTTGTTGTTCACCGTGTTCTCGAACAAAGGAATATTTTTCTTGTAACACTTCCTTTTTATCCACAAAGTGACCCTCTTCTAAAGTCAACACTCTCGTACAAAATTGATACGCTAACTCTCGCTGATGTGTCACCATAATGGTTGCAGTATGAAACTGCTTTGCTAGAAGAAGGATTAATTGCATCATCTCCATTTGCAAAGGAGCATCTAAAGCACTAAAGGGTTCATCAGCAATGATTAATTTCGGCTGATTGATAAACGCCATTGCAATCATCACTCTTTGTAACATTCCTCCAGATAATTCATGAGGATATAATTGTATTACTTTTTCTTCTAATTGAACCATTTTTAGAGCTTTTATCATTGTTTGATAATTGGGTTGTACCATTAATTCTTCCAACTGTTTTCCAATTGTAAATAAAGGATCTAAACTATGTTGTCCATTTTGGAAAATGATGCCAATATCCTGGCTTAAATATTCTCTTCTCTTTTTACTAGATAATGTCAACCATTTTTCTTCTAAAAACTTCATTTCAGTAGCATTCATCATTACTTTTTGATGAATATTACCAAGTAAACATTCTAAAAAAGTTGATTTGCCAATACCCGACTCTCCAATAATTCCAATGACTTCTCCTTCTTTAATGGAAAAATCTAAATCTTTGAGGACTACTTCCTGTCCATATGAAGCATTTAATTGTTTAACTTCAAAAATTGTCTGTCCCATTAGTCTTTTACCAATTTATTCGTAATATGATAAAAATCAGATGGAGAAAGTTCAAAATGATGAATATAGTTGTTCATTGCTCCATGTAAGTTAACAAATCCAATGTAATCAACGACTGCTTCATCTCTTGCATAATCTTGAATTTCTGTCACTTCACTACGAGTTTTAGCTGCATCTACTTCATGGGCTAAGGTAGAAATTTTTTCATCCAACCATGAGTCTGCATTCTTCACATAGTTTAAAGCTCCATCACTAGATAAAGTTGCTGCTAGGAAATAGTGAGGATCTCCCGTTGGCAATGTTAATGCTGAAGCTAATGCAATGTCATAATCTAATTGATTTAATCCGTCGACTTTTTCTTGAATATCAATTTTCAAATCAATCCCCAATTGTTTAAATTGTTGTTGGAGTGCTGTAGCAATTTTTTCATTGGCTAATCTCTTATATGTTTTTAGAACAATTTGTAATGGCTCATTTTGTGCATTCACTAAAATCCCATCTGCATTTTTTGTTTGATAGCCAGCTTCTGCTAATAATTGTTTCGTCATTTCTGGTTGGTATTGTTTATTAGCAAATGTACCACTTGAATAAATACTAGAATCTAAAAAGGCACCATCTGCAGGAGTGACATGACCTTTTAAGAAGTCTTGTGTCAATTCTTGTTTATTAATCGCATGTAAAATTGCTTGACGTACTTTTTTATCTTGTAATCTTGCTTTATTCAATTCTAAATGATACGTTCTTGTACTTGGTTGATTATACACTTGAACAGAAGAATCTTTCATTAATGAATCTGCTACATCGTCATTTAAATCTAATCCACCATCAACTTCTTTTGATTTAATCGCTAATTCCAATGTTTTTTGATTTGGAATTAATTGATAGTGAACTTCCTTAATCGAAGCATTGCCAGCCCAATAATGAGTGGAAGCCGTTAATGAAATCGAATCATTTGGTTTAAATTCTGTCACTTCATAAGGACCCGTTCCTATAATTTTATCCGTACTTGTTACATCTACAATCGCTGTTTTAGCATCCACTAATTCATGAATAAACTGAGGACTTGGTTTTTCAGTATGAATTGTAAAAGTTAGTAAATCATTAGCAGTATAAGTAGCTGTTTTAAAAATTTTACCCGACTTATGGTTTTCTCCTACTCTTTGAAGGCTAGCAATAACTGCATCACTAGTCACTGGTTTTCCATTTGAAAAAGTAAGATTTTCTTTTAAATGAATTTCCCATGTTTGATCATCAATCTTCTTATAAGAGGATGCTAACCATGGTTCTACATCAAAGTCCTTTGTTAAACGGAATAAGGTTTCTCCAATTCCAAATCGAATCGTATACCAACCTTCCCAATCTTTTGCTGGGTCAATTCCTGCTGTAAATTGAGAATACCCAATTTTAAATGTTGAAGTTTGACTACTTTCTTGTTGTTGAGATGCTGGCTGTACAGGTGCACATCCCACTAAAACTGCTGCTGCAACGGTTAATAACATATTTTTTAATTTCATAAATTTCTCCCTTTCTTCTGTTGAATCCAATGATGAATTCCATTAAACATAATAATCGTTATCGTAATCGCAAGTCCTGGTGCAATCATTAGCCATGGTGCTTGTTCAAACGATAATCTTCCCTCATTTAACATTGTTCCCCATTCTGGTTGAGGAACTTTCACTCCTATTCCTAAAAAAGATAAAGTTGCTAAACTTAAGATGGTGCTTGAAATATTGACGAGCATATACGTCACTAATGGTTGTTGAATATTTTTTAAAATCGTCAGCATCCGATACCATAATGGAGCTCCTTGCATATACATTACGGTGACATATTCTCGAACTTTTATTTTACGAATTTCTCCTCTTGTTAATTTGGCATAATACGGTAAATAACTTATTACAAGAGCAATGACGCCATTTCTTAACCCTCCACCTAATACTCCAGCTACCGTAATGGCTATCAGTAAACTAGGAATAGCTAATAAAATATCTAACATACTTGTTACGATTCTGTCGATCCATCCACCAAATATTCCTGCTAATCCTCCTAGAAGAATGCCTCCTAAATAAGATAATCCAACAATGAATAGCGAAGCTCCAATTGAAAATCTAGCTCCAACAATCACACGAATAAAAACATCACGACCAAAATCATCCGTACCAAACCAATGACGAGAAGTTGGTGGACTTAACAATTCATTGGCATTCATCGTTTCGTAGTTTAAAAATAATGTACTCCACAATAGTAATGCAACTACTAAAACAATCGTTCCAATTCTCCATTTTCTTATATCTATCATGACAACTCACCGCCTTTTATACGGGTATCTGTCCTATTTTGTAGTCCATCAGAAATTTGAGTGAGCACTAAATATAAAAAGCTAATTGAAACTACAATCATTTGTACGAGTGGATAATCTCTCGAACTAATACTATCCATTAATAACTTCCCAATTCCAGGCCAATAGAAAATGGTTTCTACTACAACAACACCAGCCATTAAAGAACCAAATGATAATAAAATAATGGTCACCATTGTAGGAAATATATTTTTCAATAAATGTCGTTGAAAGATTTTTGACTCTTCCATTCCACGGTAATAAAGCACTTTAACATATTCCTGTTGTAATTCTTGTTCTAACAATGCTGAAAATTGTTGAATAAATTTTACACTCACAGGAATAACAATTGTAATTATCGGCAATATTAATCCAATACCACCTTGCTTAGCTAGTAAAGGAAGCCATTTTAATTGAACACTAAATACATACATTAAGAAATAACCAATGACGAAAGATGGTAATGACATTTTAAAAAATAAGATTAATCGAAAAAGTAATTTTACAATTCGATTTTGACATCTTACAAAAAATATCGATAACGGAATGGAGATTCCTAATGAAATTACTAGAGTAATAATTGCTAATTGAATTGAATTCAAAGCAGCTGGAATCATTAATTTCTCCGCACCGATATCAGACATTAAACTCTTTCCAAAATCACCATGAAGAAATTTAAAGAACCAATTCCCATATTGAACTAGTAAAGGCTGATTCAATCCCATTTCCTCACGCATGAGCGACAGAGCTTCTGTAGAGACACGACCTGTTGCAGCTGACATTTTTACAGAAGCTGGGTCACTAGGTGCTATATGAATGAGTAAAAACACAAAAAATGAAATTCCCACAAAAAGTATCAATAAGGTTAAAAGTCTTTTTATTACTTTAAACATTTACTTCCACTCCTTACTTCTTTGCACAAAGCAAGAATAAAGGGGTTGGATTATAAAATTCATCTTTTTCAAGATAAATTCTTTGGCTAATAGAGCAATCAATTTGAAGAGAGTCAACTTCTTGATTTAATAAATATTGAACATCCCATTGAGGTCGTACTTCACTGGAAATGGATAAACTTCTTTGAATCATTTCGCACTCTGTTAAAGTATCTTGACTTAAATGATGATGAGCATGATGCTGTGGTAAATGACTTGTATCGGTCATACTCGAAGCACCATAATTTCCATCAATATTAATGAGTAATCCACCTTTTTTTAATACTCGAAGCCATTCACGATAAGCTTTCGGAACATCTGGCAATGTCCAAGTAACATTTCTTGCAATGACGATATCAAAACTTGCATCATTAAATGCTAGATTTTGAGCATCCATGACTAAAAATTGCGCTTCAAACTTTTCCTGTTTAGCAAAAACAGTTGCTAAATGAATCATTTCCTTTGTTAAGTCAATTCCAATAACTTCATGTCCCATCTGACTTAAAATTCCTGTAAAAAATCCTGTTCCACAACCAATATCTAAAATCTTTAATGATTTTTCTTGTGGTAAATATTTTTTAAACTCTGTAATCCAACGATCTTTTAATGGACTGTGAAATTCTCTTGTTCGTTGTTCTAAAAAAGAAAAACTTCTATTTGTCCAATAATTTTCAACTCGTTTTTGTATAGTTTGTTCCAGTGTCATCACGCATCCCCCTTTACGACTTTAATACAAAACATCGGTGTTGCACCATAATTTAATTGTTCTTCATAATCCCACACTAAATCTCCAAATTTTTCTTCCATTTCTACTGAAATACCTTCCTGTGAAGAAAAGTAATTTCTATCCCATTGCGGTCTTTGTTGATACGTCAAAGGTAATTGCTGAACAATCCAATTCATTTTTTCCTCATCAACACCTTCGCCTTGCCAATAATCTTCTAACTTTTCTTCAATGGCTCTTTTGCGTTTTTCTTCAAATTCTTTTGCTAGTGATTCATTTTGAAGAAATGCATACCAATTAGCATCGAAGATGAATAAAGCTCCATTTGGTTTCAATACTCTTAACCATTCTGAATAAGCTTGTTGTGGTTTTTCTAAATTCCAAGTTAAATTACGACTAACAATAATATCAAATGTTGCTGATTTAAACTCTAACTTTTGAGCATCCATTTGAATGAGTTGTATACTTGAATTTTTTTTGCCATATTTTTGAATATTCTCTTTGGCAACTTCTAGCATTTTATTAGAAACATCAATCCCCGTTATTTTTGTATAACCTAATTCTTCTAAAATAATTGTAAAAAATCCAGGTCCTGTTCCTATATCTAATACTTTAAGAGTTTGATTAGCTGATAACAATCGTTTTAATTGGTCTTTCCATCTTTCTCTTTGAGTTCCCTCTAATTCTTTTTGATTCACTTTGGAATATCCTGTATATCGATGATTCCAATAGCCTTGTATTTCTTCTAATAGGTTCACATTTGTTACTCCCTTTTTACCTTACTTTTGTAATTTCTGTTACAAGTTTATCAAAGAGTTTTCAATTTAATGTTAACAAATCATCACATCAAAAATTTATTTTTCAATGAAACGTTTGTTAACAAAAAAAGAATTCCAGATTAAATCTGAAATTCTTCTTAATTCATCACTTTTATCGTAATTTTTTGTCTTCCAAAATCCATTGCTTGTTGGACTTCAGGATAATGTAAATCAATTCGATTTCCTTTAATATCTCCACCTGTATCACCAGCAATCGCCACTCCATATCCTGGAACTTCCACTAAAGTTCCTAAAGGAATTTGAGTAGGATCTACTGCAATGACATTCGGATTCTCTCTTAAATCAATTCCCATCGCAGTATAATTATTTAGCCCAGATTGTTTATAAGAATAAGCTGTTGCTTCTGCCGCGAATTCTTTTCCACCAGAACTAGAATTTGCTTCACTATTCTCTGTTTTACTCTTTGAGGAAGATTCTTTTAAAGGTTGATTTTCAAGAGATTTCTTTTCTGTTACTGAAGTGGCTTTAGTAGAATTTTCAACAGAAGGATCTTTAACAGTTTCTTCTTTTTTACTTTCACTAAGAGAGTGATGAGTGGTTGGTTCTGCATTTTCACTCGATTGTTTTACTTTTTCACGAATTGATAACAATGCTTCTTTATTAGTAGAAAGATTTTGTTTTAACACTTGAATACTTTCTTCATACAAAGTAGATTCTGTTTGTAAATCTTGTTGTTTTCTTAATAAACTATCTTCATTCTCTTTTAATTCTTGTTTAGAAATGACTAATGAATGAACTTCTTGTTTGTAATTTCGTATTGTTAAAATATCTGCCTTGAATATCTCTTGAATCGCAAAAAAACGATGGAAAAAATCAGAAATACTCGCTGCCTGAAATAGTTGAATAAATCGTTGATAAATAATACCACTTGACTGTAATGCTAATAACCGTTGTTTCACAACTGATTCTTTTTCCACTAATTTTTCTTGTTGTTGATTAATTTGTTGTTCTAATATTGCTTGATTGGATGCTAATTCCTTTAAATCGTTCTTTAATGTTGTAACTTGACGATACTTCTCATTAGCAAAATTTAATTTTTGAGAAAGTTCTTGCTCTAATTGATGAATGGATTCTTGAGAGATTTCTTGTGCATATATGGATATAGGAGAATGTGTCAGTAATAGAGCTACTACTCCCGTAATGACAATATTTTTTCTTAATCGCTTATCCAGATCCATTCACCACACTTTTTTCATAGTATTCTTCATTATACAAATTCTATATAAAAAAAACGTAACAACCGTATTACAGTGTTGTTACGTTTCACGATTAATATTTTCTAAATCTTTCTAAGCGTTGGCTTACTAATTCTTCTTTTGATTTTGTCCGCCATTCTTTTAAAGATTCCAATAAAGAAGTTTGAAGGTCTGTCGCAATTTTTTTAAACGAACGGTTTTTCTCTAAAATAATTTTATCGACAATTCCTTCTTCCAGTAATTCCTTACTTGTAAACTTCATTAATTCACTTGCTTGTTCAGCTTTTGTACTATCCTTCCACAAAATGGAAGCAAATCCTTCTGGAGATAAGATAGAATAAATGGCATATTCCATCATCCAAACTTCATTAGCAACGGCTAATGCAATGGCTCCGCCACTTCCACCTTCACCCATTAAAATAGCAATAACTGGGACGGTTAAATGACTCATCTCTTGAAGATTTTTAGCAATGGCTTCCCCAATCCCTCTATCTTCAGCACTTTTACCACAAAATGCTCCAGCAGTATTAATCATCGTAATAATTGGTCGATTAAATTTTTCAGCCTGTTTCATCAGTCTTAAACTTTTTCGATAGCCTTCTGGATGAACTTGTCCAAAATTACGCTCAATATTTTCTTTTAACGTATGACCTTTTTGCATTCCTATGACTGTAACTGGAATCTCTTTTAAACGAGCAATTCCTCCAATAATGGCAGCATCATCTGCAAAAAAACGATCTCCTTTTAATTCGATAAAGTCATCGAATATTTCGTCAATCCATTCTTTAGTAGTTGCACGGTTAATATCACGTGCTTTTTGGACGATTTTCATTGGTTTCATCTGAATTCCTCCTCTAAAGAATGTAGACTTAAAAGAGTTTTTAGTGTTTCTTTTAACTGAGAACGATGAATAATAGCATCAATAAATCCATTTGCTTGAACAGTTTCTGCTTGTTGAAAATCATTCGGTAACTTTTCTTTCATCGTTTGCTCAATCACACGCTTACCAGCAAATCCTACGATAGCTTTTGGTTCACTAATAATAATATCCCCTTGCATCGCAAAACTTGCTGTTACACCACCCGTTGTAGGGTCTGTTAATACTGTGATGTATAATAATCCTGCTAAGTGATGCGCTTGAACCGCTGCACTAATTTTTGCCATTTGCATTAAAGAAAAAATTCCTTCTTGCATTCTAGCTCCACCTGAAGCTGTACAAACAATCACAGGCAGCTTTCTCTTTGTTGCTTCTTCAAAAGCTAAAGTCAGTTTCTCACCAACTACTTGTCCCATAGACCCCATCATAAAATAAGGATTCATAATCGCTAAAACAAATGGAAAGTGACTAATTTTTGCAAGTCCAACGGTTACAGCCTCTTGCTCTCCTGTTGTTTGTCTAGCTTTTTTCTGTTTCAAGTCATACCCTGGAAACTCAACGGGTACTTTCACCTTTGTATCAACAAACCATTCTTCAAACTCATCTGTCATAAAAGCAATTCTTTGTTTTGGTGTTAATCTAAAATGATAATCACAGTTTGGACAAATTTGAAATTCCCCAATATCATCCAAATAAACCGTTTTTTGACATTGAGGGCATTGAATCCATTTTCCATCGGGAATCATTGGAGCTTTTTCAGATTTTACTACATCAACAGGATTCTGTTTTAATGAAATATAAGGACGTTTTTTAAATAACCCCATTTAATCACTCCTTTATGGACGAGACTCATTAAACCATTCTGGTAAGAATTTTTCTTCTACAACATTTGTCGTATAATCCCCTCTTTCAAAGAAAGGAGTCACTAATAAATCTTGTAAAAATTCTTTATTCGTCTCAACGCCTTCAACTACTAATTCTTGTAGAACTCGTTGCATTTTTGAAATGGCTTGAGTTCGACTTGGTGCATGTACAATTAATTTTGATAACATGGAATCATAAAATGGTGGAATTTTATATCCAGCATATAAGGCTGATTCAATTCTGACACCTAGACCACCATTTGGTTGATGTAAGATTTCAATCTTACCTGGAGAAGGTCTAAAGTTTTCTCTTGGGCATTCAGCATTTAAACGACATTCAATTGAGTGTCCTTTAATGTTAATGTCATCTTGAGTAAAGCTTAATTTTTCTCCATAAGCTACTTTTAATTGCCATTCTACTAAATCAATTCCTGTTATCATTTCCGTAATCGGATGTTCTACTTGAATACGAGTATTCATTTCCATAAAATAGAAATTTTTATCTTGATCGACTAAAAATTCAATTGTACCCGCATTTTCATAGCCTACTGATTTTGCAGCTAAAACAGCTGCTTGTCCCATTTTTTCACGTAATTCATCATCTAAATAAGGACTTGGTGCTTCTTCAATAATTTTTTGGTTTTTTCGTTGTAAAGAACAATCACGTTCCCCTAAATGAACAACATTCCCATGAGAATCTGCTAAAATTTGAAACTCAATATGTTTGGCAGGATAAATGATTCGCTCAATATACACTTCTTCATTTCCAAATGCTTGAAGCGCTTCTTGTTGAGCAGCGAGAAATTGTTTTTCAAATTCATCAATCGTTTGAACTTTACGAATTCCTTTTCCTCCTCCACCTGCTACAGCTTTAATTAAAAGAGGAAATCCAATTTTTCCTGCAATTTTCAAGCCTTCTTCAACTGTAGGAACAACCCCATCACTACCTGGTATAACGGGAACTCCTGCCTTCATCATTTGTTTACGAGCTTGTGCTTTATCCCCCATCATTTGAATAACATGTGCGCTAGGTCCAATGAATTTCACCTGACATTCCTCACACATTTTTGCAAATTTAGGATTTTCTGATAAAAAACCAAAACCTGGATGAATCGCTTGTGAGCCAGTTAATACAGCTGCACTTAAAATATTTTCAACATTCAGATAAGATTCTTTACTAATATTTTTTCCAATGCAAACTGCATAATCTGCTAATTGAACATGTAATGCTTCAGAATCAGCCTGAGAATAAACAGCTACTGTTTCAATTTGAAGTTCTCTACATGCACGAATCAATCGACAAGCAATTTCTCCACGATTCGCAATTAAAATTCTTTTAAACATATCCTACCTACCAATAATAAAGGTTAACTCCGCTTCACAAACAACTTTACCATCTACAAAGGCTTTTGCTTTACCAATTCCTGCATATTCTTTTAATTTAAGAATATCCACTTGAAGCGTTAAAACATCACCTGGTGTTACTTTTTTTCTAAATTTCACGTGATTTAATCCACCTAAATAAGCTGTTTTTCCTTTAAAACTTTCTAATGATAATAATGGAATAGATCCAGCTTGTGCTAAAGCTTCCACGATTAAAACTCCTGGTAATACTGGTTCTCCAGGAAAATGTCCTTGGAAAACATGCTCATTATACGTTACATTTTTAGTAGCCACAACGTGCTCACCTGGAATTAATTCTTCTACTCGGTCAATATATAAAATTGGAAAACGATTTGGAATTAATTTCATTACATCTGTTACTGTCATTACACTCATGATAAACCTCCTAATTTTTCTTAATAGCAAATAATTCTTGTCCGTAATCTACCATTTGTCCATTTTCAACAAGTATTTCTACTACTTCACCAGAAATTTCTGCATTGATTTCATTCATAATTTTCATGGCTTCGATAATACATACTGGTTGTCCAACTTGAACTTTATCTTGTACTTGTACAAAAGTAGGATCATCTGGAGATGGTGCTAAATACACAATCCCCACAATTGGACTTTTAATATATTGTAAATCTTCTTTTGCAACTGTTTCTTGAACTTCTGGAGTTTTAGTTCCTAATGATTCAGAAACAATTTCTTTTGTAGGTACAACTACCACTGGCTTCTCTTCAATAGCTTCAATAACTTTTTTAGAGTCACTTACTGGATAATTTTCTCGTTTCGAAAGTTGAAGATCTACTCCTTCTTGTTGTAAATGTAATTCCATTAAACTGGAATGATCGAATAACGAAACAATAGTTTTTAAATCCTCTATATTCATACATTATCCTTTCCACTTCTTGAAGCATAAAACTGCATTATGTCCACCAAATCCTAGTGAATTACTAATGGCAACATTTACTTCTTTTGCAACTCCTGTTAATGCTGTTACATTTACAGAACATGCTTCATCTTGTTCTTTTACATTAATCGTCGGTGGAATAAAGTCCTCTCCAACTGCTTTAATACATGCAATGGCTTCAATAGCCCCTGCAGCACCTAATAAATGTCCTGTCATTGATTTTGTACTTGAAACATGTACATGATTTGCAGCTTCTTTTAAAGCATAGCGAATTGCTGTTACTTCAGAAGAATCATTTGCTGGAGTACTTGTTCCATGAGCATTAATATAATCTACATCACTTGGAGATAATTGTGCTTCCTCCAAAGCCTGTAAAATTGCTTTTCCTGCACCACTACCATCTGGTGTAGGAGCCGTCATATGATAAGCATCAGCTGTTGCTCCATAACCAACGATTTCAGCATAAATCGTTGCTCCTCTTTTTTGAGCATGTTCTAAACTTTCTAAAACAACAACTCCTGCTCCTTCCCCCATCACAAAACCATTACGATTTTTATCAAATGGGATGGAAGCTGCATTTGGATCTTGGCTATTACTTAATGCTGTTAAAGCAGCAAATCCTGCAATCCCAATTTCACAAATCGTTGCTTCTGAACCACCAGCTAAAATGACATCAGAATAACCATGCTTAATATTTCTGAAAGCTTCGCCAATCGCATGACTTCCACTTGCACACGCGGTTACAATAGAAGTACAAATCCCTCTAGCTCCAGTTTTCATTGATATATTTCCAGCAATCATATTCCCAATTGTCATCGGAACAAATAATGGAGCGACTCTTGTTGGACCTTTATCATGCATTTTGATGATTTGTTGTTCCATCGTTGGTAAACCACCAATACCAGAACTTACAATGACACCAAAACGATCAAAATCCGTATTTTCCTGAGTAATTCCACTATGTTCAACTGCTTGTAAAGCTGCCGCAATTCCATATTGGCAAAATAAATCCATTCTTTTTGCTTCTTTTCGGTCCATATATAAAGTAGGATCAAATCCTTTTACTTCTGCTGCTACATGAACATCAATATCTTTCGTATCAAATTTTGTAATGAAATCTATTCCATTTTTACCATTTTTCAATCCATCCCAAAAACTGGAAACATCATTTCCTAATGGTGTAATAGCACCCATTCCTGTAATGACTACTCGATTCATGTTTTTCCTCCTTTACATATATAAACCACCGTTAATTTGTAATACTTGTCCTGTCATATATTTTTGTTCGGCTAAATATAAACAAGCTTCAGCAATATCTTCAACTGTTCCAAATTTACGCATTGGAATTTGTTTTTCCCATTCTTTGCGAATTTTTTCTGGAAGTGCTTGTGTCATTTCAGTATCAATATATCCAGGTGCAATCGCATTAACGGTAATTCCTCTTGAACCAATTTCTTTTGCTACTGATTTCGTTAAACCAATAATTCCTGCTTTACTTGCGGCATAATTTACTTGACCAGCATTACCAGATACACCAACAATACTTGTCATATTAATAATGCTTCCCGATTTTTGACGTACCATGTGTGGACTAGCAAAACGAATGAGGTTGAAACAACCTTTTAAATTAATATCAATAACATCATCAAAATCTTTTTCTTTCATTTTTAATACTAAGCCATCACGAGTAATTCCAGCATTATTAATTAATACATCTATTTTTGAAAACTTCTCAATTGTTTGTTCTACTAAACTTTCTGCAACCTCAAATTTTGAAATGTCACCAACAACAGTTAGAACTTCTCCAGGATATGGTGTGAATAGCTCTAATACTTCTTGGCTAATTTCTGAAGTTGCATTAAGAACAATATTAGCTCCTTCTTTTGCAAAAGCTAATGCAATGCCTAATCCGATTCCTCTTCTACTTCCTGTTACAACGACTGTCTTATCGATAAATTTCATATATTTTCCTCTCTCATTCTACGTAATTCTTGTACTGTTTGATCCAATAACTTCATTGATTCTGTTTGAAGTACAGTTACTTCGATTGAATGACTTTTGGCAATTTGTTTAATCATTTGAGATAAACTTTTTCCAGGACCAATTTCTACAAACACTCGTACACCTTGTTCTAACATCCATTCAACATTTTGTTTCCATTTAACAGAATGAGTGATTTGTTGTGTCAGTATTTCTGCTTGAATCGGAATAGAATGTTGTACTCCAGTCACATTACTTAATACTGGAATCTTTGGTGTTTGAAACGAAATGTTTTGTACAAAGTTATTAAATTTTTCTGCCGCTGGACTCATTAATTCAGTATGGAAAGCTCCACTTACAGGCAGAACAATGGCACGTTTTGCTCCTTGTTCTTTTAATTTTTCTACTGCTATATCAACAGCATCCTTTTTTCCACCGATTACTAGTTGTCCTGGTGTATTATAATTTGCAGGAGATACTAATAATCCTTGTTCTTGTAGTTCTTCACATACATTTTCAATGACTTCATCTTCTAATCCCAAAATAGCAGCCATTGAACCAGCATTTTGATTAGCAGCTTCTTGCATCCATTCTCCTCGTTTTGAAACAAGCGTCAAAGCTGATTCATAACCTAATGCACCACTTGCCATTAATGCACTATATTCCCCAAGAGAAAGACCTGCAACGATATCTGGATGAAATCCTTCTTCTTCAAGAAACTGTAAAATAAGTTTAGAAACAAATAATAATAAAGGCTGTGTATATTTTGTTTCATGAAGCTTCATAGAATGTTCATCTTCTAATAGTTCTAATACTGAAAAATCTAATACTTTTTGTGTTTGTTCTAATAAATTTTGACCCTTAGGATTCTCTAGAAATTCTAACCCCATAAGAGGTTTTTGACTTCCTTGTCCTGGGAAAATAAAAGCCGTTTTCA
The DNA here is from genome assembly GCA_963535215.1 of uncultured Granulicatella sp. Lineage (GTDB taxonomy): Bacteria > Bacillota > Bacilli > Lactobacillales > Aerococcaceae > Granulicatella. The sequence continues at coordinate 31,211 of CAUSWE010000009.1, forward strand.
TAAGCACTCCTTATACTTTGAAGTTCAAAATAAATTTTATGTAAAAAAAATTAACCTTCAAAACGTTTCATTTGTTCTTGAATTGTTTTTCTTGAATCTCTCATTAATTCTTCAATAATTTCTTTACAAGTTTCTTCTTTTTGAATTAATCCAGCAATTTGTCCTGCCATCATCGAACCCATTTGAGTATCCCCTTCAACAACAATTCGTCTCAGAGCACCTTTTCCAATAGCTTCTAATCGTTCAAAATCAGGATTTTCCTTACTCGTTTCTTCTTTTTCTGCTTGTAAATAAATTTTTGTTAATTTATTTCTTAATACACGAACTGGATGTCCTGTAATTTGACCAGTAATCACTGTATCAATATCTTTTGCTTTAATTACTGCTTGCTTAAAGTTATCATGAGCAGTAGATTCTTTCGCAACTAAGAATCTAGTCCCTAATTGCACTGCTTCAGCACCTAACATCAATGCGGCTGCCATTCCACGTCCATCACCAATACCACCAGCAGCGATAACTGGAATATTTACAGCATCGACCACTTGAGGTAATAATGCGATAGTTGTTGTTTTACCGATATGTCCACCTGCTTCCATTCCTTCAATAACGATCGCATCAGCTCCAGCTTTTTCCATACGTTTTGCTAAAGCCACAGAAGCCACTACTGGAATTACAGTAATACCTGCCGCTTTAAATTTATCCATATATTTTCCAGGATTTCCAGCTCCAGTACAAACAACTTTTACACCTGCTTGGCAAACTACATCAACAACTTCATCAACAAATGGACTTAATAACATAATATTAACCCCATATGGTTTATCCGTTAATTGCTTCATTTCATCAATAAATCCTTGTACAACTGGACCAGGAGCATGACCACAGGCAATAATTCCTAGCCCACCTGCATTGGATACTGCACTCGCTAAAGATGGATTTGCAACCCACGCCATTCCACCTTGAATGATAGGATATTGGATACCAAGTAATTGACAAATTTTTGATTCCATATAACTCATCCCTTATTATTTTTCTGCTAATTGGTTATCAACATATTTTACTAAATCTTCTACTGTTTCTAATCCATCTTCTGTATCGATTTTTACATCAAATTCATCTTCAATATCATTAATGATTTGGAATAAATCTAAGCTATCTGCTTCTAATTCATCTTTTAAGCTAGTTGATAATTGTACTTCTTCTTTTTCTTTTCCTAATTGCTCTGTAATAATTTCTTGAATTTTTTCGAATGTCATGTTTGTTTCCTCCAAATAATTAAATTGTTATAATCATACTTCCCCAAGATAATCCGCCACCAAAGCCACTTAGAAGTAGTTTTTGACCACTACCAATCGTAATCAATTGATTTCGAACTAATTCATCTAGAAGAATTGGAATACTTGCTGCTGAAGTATTTCCTACACTAGCTAGATTTGTAGGGAATTTTTCAATTGGTTGTTTTAATTTTTTTGCAACTTGTTCGATTAAACGAACATTTGCTTGATGAAGAATATACAAATCTACCTCATCTGCGCTCATATGAGCTTTTTCTAGAGTTTCTGAAATATTTTTAGGAACTTCCCTTGAAACGAGTTCAAAAACTCCTCTACCATCCATTCTCATTGTGGAAATTGTATGTTGCTCCAATCTTTCTCCACAAACTAATGCATCTCCTTTTTGACCATCAGAACGCAAAGTTTCTACAAATAATGTTGCATCATCTGTTTGTTCTAGTAGAACAGCACCTGCTCCATCGCCAAATAGAATAGCTGTAGAACGATCTTTCCAATCTAAAACAGATAACATTGTTTCAGCACCAATCACAATACCATATTTTTGATTTCCAGCTGAAAGCATCTTTATTCCTGTAGATAAAGCAAATACAAATCCTGCACAAGCAGCACTTATATCAAATGCAAATGCATGATTCGCTCCAATTGCTCCTTGAACTTTTGCTGCACAAGAAGGACTCATAGAATCAGGAGTCATTGTTGCTACGATGACAAATTCAATTTCTTCTGGATTTATCGCAGACTCTTCTAAAAGCTTTTGAGCAGCTTTTATCGCTAAATCACTTGTTGTTAATTCTTTAGCGTAGCGTCTAGTTTGAATGCCAGTTCTTTTTCGAATCCATTCATCTGTAGTATCTAATCGAAGCTCCCAATCAGCATTTTTTATTTCATGATTTGGTAGGTAAGAACTTGTATGAATCACTTTTACAGTGGACATCAAATCTCTCCTTTTTGAACTTCAGCTTTAGCTTCATGTAAAAAGTTATATAAATTATGAAGACCTTTTACTAAGATAGCCATTTCTTCCTCGTTCATTCCTTGAATCGTTCGCTTCACTAATTTTTCATGAAACTTACGATGTAATCGATACAAAAGACGTCCTTTACTTGTTAATCCTAATCTAACAATCCGTCGATCTTTTGTATCTTTTAAACGTTCAACATATCCTTTCTTCACTAATGCATTAACTGCTACTGTTAGCGTCCCAACTGTTACATTCAATGTATTGGCAACTTCTGTTGTCGTGAGTTCTCGGTACATGCCGATTGCTTCAATTGCATGCATTTCTTTAATGGATAAATCTTTAAATTGACTTTGTGCCAATGAAGATTCTTCAATATCTAGCATTTGGTTAAAGACGTCTACCAAATACTCATTAATTTTCTCTAGAGGTGTTTCCATTTCTTTCTCCTAATTAGTTTGAATATCAAATCATTTGATATTCAAACTATACTAAATAATACTTTGATTGTCAAACATTTTTTGCAAAAAAAATTTCTCTTTCATATCTATGAATTCGAAAGAGAAATTTTCATCATTATTCAATTGGTGTAACTATTAATCTTAATGCATGTAATAATACTACTACAGTACTTCCTTCATGAAGGATAACTCCAAGAGTTAAATCACTCCATCCAAGAAAATTTAAAATCACTAATAATATTACAATGAATACAGAAAAAATTAAATTTTGCTTTGTAACAGTCATCATTAATTTTGAAACTTTATGTAATGTTTTTAAAGAATCCAATTGACTATTCATTAATACAATATCACTTGATTCCATTGCAACATCTGTTCCTTTTCCCATTGCAATTCCAACTGCTGCATTCACTAATGCTGGTGCATCATTAATACCGTCTCCTACCATTGCAATTGTCGAATATTTAGTTGACCATTCTTTTAAAGTATTTGCTTTTTCTTCTGGTAATACATTAGCTCTTACTTCATCCACTTCTAATTCGTTAGCAATTGCCCCAGCCGTTTGAATAGAATCCCCCGTTAAAAGCATCGTTTGAATATGTTCTTGTTTAAAATAATCAATCACTTGTTTTGCTTCTTCTTTTGGAGTATCTAATAAGGCTACTACTCCGACTACTAAATGATCTTCACTTAATACGACAACAGTTTTCCCTTCATTCATCCACTGCTCAACAATGGATTCATATTTTCCTAATGTAGCAAAACTAGAGGGCTTTCCAATCCGATACGTATGATTTCTATAATTAGCTTCTAACCCAATTCCAACTTTTGGTCTAACAGATAATGAATAAGTACGATAAGCTAATCCGGATTCTACGATTGCAAAGGCTAATGGATGATTGACTTTTCTCTCCATCGATACAAGAATGGAATATAATTCAAATTCACGATCTTTATCCATCACTTTGGCCACAACTTTCGGTGTACCATTTGTTAGTGTACCAGTTTTATCAAAAGCAATCGCTTCAACTTCAGACATTTTTTCTAAAGCAGCTCCAGATTTAATTAAGATTCCTTTTCTAGATAAAGTTGAAATGGCTGCTACCGTTACTGGTGTGGCACTAGCAGCTAATGCACATGGAGATACGGCAATTAAATACACCATTCCACGATAAAAAGCTGTTAAGAAATCCCAGTTTAAAAATAGAATTCCGATTGCTAAAACAACTGGGAATAAAGCCAATACAATTGTGACATAGACAGGTTCCCATTTCTTTAAGAAACTACCTGTACGAGTTAATGATTGACCCGCTTCTTGAACTAAAGTAATAATTTTTCCAAGTATACTGTCTTGTTGTTTTTTAGTAACTTTAATTAATAATGTTTGTGTTAAATTTAAAGTTCCAGCAAATACTTCGCTTCCGACTTCTTTTTCAACTGGAATGGATTCGCCTGTTACAGAAGCTTGATTAACAGAGGACATCCCTTCAATAATCATTCCATCTGCTGAAATTTGACTTCCATTCAACACTTGGATAATATCTCCAATATCTAAAGAAGAAGCATCTACTTTTTCAAAGTGTCCATTATTCATTTTTTTCAACGCAACTTTTGGTTGCAATTGTAATAATTGAGTGATATCTTTACGACTTTTCTTTTCTACATATTCTTCAAGGGAATGAGCAATCGTAAAAATAACAATTAGCATTGCTGCCTCTTCAAATTTCCCAATAAAAATCGCACCAAGAGCTGCAAGAGTCATTAATAAATGAATATTAGGACGAAACTTTTTAAATTGTTTTGTTTCCTCTATTGTATCCATAATGCCTTCAGCAATGATTTCTTTCCCAATACAAGCAATTGTTAAAAGGAATAAGGCATTTGCTATCCAAGCTACACTACTTTCTAAAAACAATGCTAATACAAACATACCAATTGCAAGAACCCAACGCTGCCAAGAAATTTCATGATGATGGTGACCGGAACAATGGCCACAATGATCATGATGGTGTTGGTCGCAGTGTTCGTGTGAATGATGGTGGTGATGTTCTCCGTGTTCATGAGAGTGTTCTTCATGATAATGCATTTCTTCATTTGTTCTTTCATTCCATTTTAGTTTAAAAACTTCTATAAATTCCTCTAAGGCTTTAAATTGCTGTTTCATACCCCACACCCTTTCTTAATGAAATTAGTATACATGAATAAATATTCATATGTCAACTGAAAAGAAATGACTTACCATAATAGCAGGAGATTCACTTGCAAAGCTGCTGGCGTCCGTCTACTATTATATCTATAAGTCAAGTCTTATACGTGCATTCATAACTTACCGTACAAAAGAAATGACTTTTTCTAGTAGTAGTTTAGCCAAAAACCATATCTCAATCGTTTATTCATATTCATGGTAATAAAAAAAATGACTTATCATAATAGCAATAACTCATATTTATACGTATATTTCTAACTCGCCGTACAAAAAAATGACTTTTTCTAGTAGTATAAGCAATATAAGCCACTTTGGCTTATATTGCAGGAAACTTCGAGACCGAGGCTCGAAGTTTAGCCATGAGATTCGCATAGCGAAGCTGCTGGCGCCCTTTACTACTTAAAAAAGTCAATTTCGAGAAATTTTCATAAAATATTAATCTAACAAAGCACTCAAATCAATGGTATCTAATGTCATTTCCGTTGAAGTTTGAGCCATAATCGATTCATAATCAAAATAATCATTAATCGTTAATTGATTTAACTGATAAATTTGTTCAAACAAATTTTCAGGCTTCTGCTTCTTCCAACGATACGTCACAAAATAAGTCGCAATATCATAACTAGAAATTGATTCATATCCTTGAGTAATAAATTCAATAATTTTATAACTTAACCAAGGACGAAATTGTTCTAAAAATTCTTCTTGCTTATTCATCATACCAACACAAAAACACTATTCCCCATCAGCAACAGCTAAACCACTATCGCCTACAGTTGGAACAACATGATGAATCGCACGACGTTCAAAAGTTAAGTAAACACCATCACAATCGATTTCAACAGTTTGTGCATCCGTATCAATATAATGAACAATTCCATGTAAACCACCAATCGTAACAATGTGGTCTCCTGCTTTCAAAGCATTCATTTGCTCTTGTAATTTTTTAGTACGCTCACGATTTTTACGACCAATAAACCACCAAAGGGCTCCTAAACCTACAATATAAAGTAACATTAATGCTAATTGACTCATTTTCAACACTCCTTCATTTAATGTATTACTACTGTATCAAATTTTTCCTAAGAATACTAGAAATTATGAGCATTTTCTTTATTAAATCCATATTCTTCGAAAAATGCTTCTCTAAATTCTAATAAATTATCATCCATAATCGCTTGACGAACTTGTTTCATTAAGTTTAATAAGAAGTATAAATTATGATAACTTGTTAAACGCAACCCAAATGTTTCATCTGCTTTAAACAAATGACGAATATACGCACGAGAATAATTACGACATGTGTAGCAATTACATTTTTCATCGATTGGACGGAAATCACGTTCATATTTCGCATTTTTAACAACAAGACGTCCTGCACTCGTCATACAAGTCCCATTTCTGGCTATACGAGTTGGAAGTACACAGTCAAACATATCGACTCCACGAATGACTCCATCAATTAATGAATCAGGAGAACCTACTCCCATTAAGTAACGTGGTTTATGAGATGGAATCAGTGGCGTTACATAGTCTAATACTTCATTCATTTCTTGTTTTGTTTCCCCTACAGATAATCCACCAATAGAATATCCTGGGAAGTCTAGAGAAATCATATCTTTAGCATGATCCATTCGCAAATCTTTGTATCCAGCTCCTTGTAAAATTCCAAATAAAGCTTGCGTTTCTGGAGATTTATGAGCTTTCAATCCACGTTCTGCCCATCTAGTTGTACGAGCAATGGAATTTTTCACGTAATCATGAGAATGATGGAAATCTGGGCACTCGTCAAAACTCATAATAATATCTGCTCCAAGTTTATTTTGAACATCAATTGAAATTTCCGGAGATAAAAATAATTTAGAACCATTTAAATGATTTCTGAAATGGACTCCTTCTTCTTCTATTCTTCTCATATCACTTAAAGAAAATACTTGGAAACCACCTGAATCCGTTAAGATTCCTTTTTTCCAATTCATAAAATTATGTAATTTCCCTGCTTCATCTACAATATCCGCACCTGGACGTAACCATAAGTGATACGTGTTACTTAAAATAATATTAGCTCCCATTTCATCTAATTCTTCAGGAGACATTGATTTTACAGTTGCTAATGTACCTACAGGCATAAACATTGGAGTTGGAAAAGTTCCATGTGGTGTAATAATTTCTCCAAGGCGAGCACCTGTATGTTTTTCTGTTTTAATTAAACGATAAGTTACAGCTGGTTGTGTCATTTCTACATTCCTTTCTTTATACATTCAACTATATAACTGTATCTTACTATGTTCTATTTGTCCAATATTTTATAAGATTTTGAGCAAATAAACGAAAAAACTTCAAAAGTCAGATTCTGTTTCTAACTTTTGAAGTTAAATTTTTCATTATGCAGTTTGAATAGCACGGTAGCTATAGGATGGTTCTTTTAATTTTTCATCGAATACAACATCTAAATCGTGACCTTGGAAAAACCATTCATCACCTGTTTCAATAAAATAAGTAATCCCATTTTTTTCTACGCTAACAAATGGATTGTTTGGTGAATCTACTTCTACGGCTAAAGAAAAGCCTTCATGAATTGGACTACATCCATAAACTTTTCCTAAAAAACGAACTCCTCGATCTTTAGAAACTCCCATTTCTTCTTCAAACCATGCTTGTGATTTTTCATCAATTGTTAATTTCATATGCCCCATCCTTTGACTCATCATTTCTTAATTCAAGTTTACCATAATTATAAAAATCATGCTTTTACTTTGCTTGTAGAATCGGATTAGCCATAAAAGAAGTACATCCATATTTAGACAAAGCTGTAAATCCATTTGCTTCATAAAATGCGATTGTTTTTAATTCACTATCTGTTGTTAAAATAATTTGATATACCTCATTAAAATACTCGAGTGTTTGACGAAGTAATTGAGTACCAATCCCCTGTCTTTGATAGTCGGGTAGTACAATAATATCTTGGATATAGAGAATAGAATAACCATCTCCTACAGCTCTTAAAAATCCAATTAATTTTCCTTCTTCGTCTCTAGCTGTAAGAATAAACAAACTATGTTCTAATGCATTTTGTAGCATTGTTGGATTAGTCGTATAATTTGTCCATCCTACTGCTTCGTATAATGGAAATATTTTTTCAAAAGAAACTACATCATTTTTCTTATACCCAATCATCCTATTGACTCCTCATCTAATACAATTGATTCAATCCATTCCCAAGCTTTTTCAACACCTTCTCCTGTTTCAGAAGAAAATGTTAAAAATAATTCTTCCAGTGGTTTTCCAAAAGCTTTTCGAATTTGACTCACATGTTTATTCCATTTACCACGAGGAATTTTGTCACACTTCGTCATAATAATTCGATATGGAATTTCATAATACTCTAAAAATTCACGCATTTGAACATCTTCTGTACTTGGTTCATGACGGAAATCAACAAGGATTAAAACTAGTTCAAGATTTTCACGAGTTGTAATATACTCTTCAATCATTTTTCCCCATTTTTCACGTTCTTTTTTTGAGACTTTTGCGTATCCATAACCAGGAACATCGACAAAGTAAAACAAATCATTAATATGATAGAAATTTAATGTCTGAGTTTTACCTGGTTTACTAGAGGTTCTAGCTAAACTCTTACGTTGAATTAAACGATTAATAAACGATGACTTTCCTACATTCGAACGGCCCGATAAAGCAATTTCAACTTTTTGATCCGTTGGATATTGATTAGGACCAACCGCACTAATCGTAAATTCAGCATTTGTCACTTTCATATTTATGCTCCTTCCTCTGTTGTTTGAGGATTAATTTTAACAAAGAATAGTAATCCTCCTCCAATTAAGAATAGAAGAATAAGAGAAAAGACTCCATGTAGTGAATTACCCGTCATTTGGGCTGTAATTCCTAATAATGTTGTTCCTAAAATAGATGAGAATTTTCCAAAAATATTATAAAATCCAAAAAATTCATTCGCACGGTTTGCGGGTATAATTTGCCCAAAAATAGAACGACTAATCGATTGTACTCCACCTTGAGCGGTACCAATACAAATTGCTAATAATAAGAAATCCGTATAAGTTTTTAATCCAGTTGCTAAAATACAAATAATCACATAAGTAGCAATTCCTAAAAAGACAGTATTTTTTGACCCAATTTTCTTAGCAAGATAGCCATAAATAATACTGAATGGGAATGCTACAATTTGTACAATTAGTAATATTACGATCAAACTATTTCCATCTAATCCCACATCACTACCTACAGCTGTTGCCATTTTAATAATTGTACCAATTCCATCAATGTAGAAGAAATAAGCAATTAAGAATAAAAATACATGTTTATGTTCACGAATATGTTTAATCGTTTCAAATAAACGAGCAAAACTATCATATACAGGATGTTTATCATGTTCCATAAAGTGTTTTTGTTTAACATGTTTCCAAAATGGAATGGTAAAGACAAACCACCAAACAGCAGTGATGAAAAATCCAATTTTAACAATGACGTCTCCAGACAATTGAGAGAATTGCATAATCATCATAAATAATACAAACGGAATAACACTTCCAATATAACCATATCCAAATCCTGCAGCAGAAATACGATCCATTCGTTCGTACGTAGTTACATCCATAATTGAACTATCATAAAAAATATTCGATGCAGAAAATCCAATAGCAGAAATCGTATATAAAATTAATAAAAACATCCACTGATCACTACCAGCAAACATCATCCCTAACACAGAAAATACCCCTACCATCGTTGAAATGGTAAACATAGGATTTCGATATCCTCGATAATCTGCTAATGCTCCTAATACTGGTGCCATCACTGCAACGACAAATGTAGCAATTGAGTTTGCATAACTTAAATAAGCTGTTGAATTAGCAGCAGTCACTCCCGCATTAGTTGTAACTGTTTTAAAGAAAATTGGAAAAATAGCGGTAGTAATCATTAATGAATACACTGAATTAGCCCAATCTTGTAAAATCCACGAAAATTCTTCTTTCGTATATCGACTTGCAAAAAACTTACGAATTGCAGACATAAAATTCCTCCTAAAAATTAAGCTTTCAATAATTTACCTTTTTTATTGTATAATTCTGGTTGCCCTTCATTATCTACAACCGCTTTTGTTACAACAACTTTAGAGACTTCTTCTCTACTTGGAATTTCAAACATTAAATCCATCATCACAGATTCAATAATTGAGCGAAGTCCACGAGCTCCTGTTTTACGTTCAATGGCTTTAGCTGCAATTGCATCTAACGCTTCTTGATCAAACTCTAATTCAACTTCATCCATTAAGAATAGTTTTTGATATTGTTTCACTAATGCATTTTTAGGTTCTGTTAAAATAGATACTAAATCTTTTTGTTCTAATTTTTCTAATGCTGCAATAATTGGTAAACGTCCAATAAATTCTGGAATTAATCCAAATTTTTGTAAATCTTCAGGAATAATCATTTGCATTAAACTTTCATGTTCAGAAATGTTTTTATTTGAAGAACCGAATCCAATGACTTTTGCTCCAAGTCTTTCCTTAACAATCGTTTCAATGCCATCAAACGCTCCACCTACAATAAATAAAATATCTGTAGTATCGATTTGAATTAATTCTTGTTGTGGATGTTTACGTCCACCCTGAGGAGGAACAGATGCAATTGTTCCTTCTAAAATTTTTAATAAAGCTTGTTGAACCCCTTCACCACTTACATCACGAGTAATGGATACATTTTCGCTCTTACGTGCAATTTTATCAATTTCATCAATATAAATGATTCCTTTTTGTGCACGTTCAACATCATAGTCAGTTGCTTGAAGAAGTTTTAGTAAAATATTTTCCACATCTTCTCCAACATATCCAGCCTCGGTTAATGTTGTTGCATCTGCAATTGCAAATGGTACGTTTAATAGACGCGCTAATGATTGAGCTAAATAAGTTTTCCCTGAACCTGTTGGACCGATTAAACAAATATTACTCTTTTGTAATTCTACTCCATCTTCCTCTACTAAATGATTAATTCGTTTATAGTGATTATAAACTGCAACCGCTAATGCTTTCTTAGCATTCTCTTGTCCAATGACATATTCATTTAAAATTTCACGAATTTCTTGTGGTTTTGGTACTGTAATTTCCCCTTCAAAAAATTGTGTTAATAATTCTTCATCAATAATTTCTTTACATAAATCTACACATTCATTACAAATAAAAACATCTGGTCCAGCGATAATTTTCTTCACTTGATCTTGTGACTTCCCACAAAATGAACAACAGACATGTTTTGGTTCATCTTTATACAACTAAGAACCCTCCATTTCATTTTTTGACACTATAATAGTAGATTAGCATATCTGAGTAGTTTGAACAAGAAAAGTCCATCCTAGATTGAAAATTTTCCATAAAAAAGAACAATCCTGTTTCCAAGATTGTTCCCTGATTATTGTAATATTAAGCTTCTACTGCAGAATCAGTAATTAAAGCTAATGCTTTTTTCATTGAAATATCGTTTTTCAACATTTCAACTGAAACAGCTGCACGAACAGCTCCTTCTTCCATACCATATTGAGCAGCTAATTCTTTCACTTCTGCATCAACATCAGCATCAGTTACTTCAATGTTTTCATCTTTAACGATTTGTTCTAATACTAAGTTAGTTTTTGTACGAACGTCAGCATCTTTTTCCATCATTTGGTGTAAGTCTGCTTCAGTTGTACCTGTAATTTGATAGTACATTTCTGGTGTAATACCATTACGACGCATATCATTTAAGTAGTGTTGCATTTGACGGTGTACTTCTTCGTGAACCATTTCAGCTGGTAATTCAACGATTTCAGCATTTTCAACTGCTTGACGTAATGCTAAGTCAGCAACAGCTTCGTCAGCTGCTTCAGCTTTAACTTCTTCTAATTCTTTACGGAATTTTTCTTTTAATTCAGCTAATGTTTCAACTGAATCATCAACGTCTTTAGCAAATTCATCTGTTAATTCTGGTAATTCTTTTGTTTTAACTTCGTGAACTGTTACTTTGAATACAGCATCTTGACCTTTTAAGTTTTCTGCATGATATTCTTCTGGGAATGTAACTTTAACTTCAACGTTGTCGCCTTCTTTAGCGCCTACTAATTGATCTTCAAATCCAGGAATGAAAGAACCTGAACCTAATTCTAATGAGTAGTTTTCACCTTTTCCACCTTCAAAAGGTTCTTCACCTAAGAAACCTTCAAAGTCGATTACAACTGTATCTGCTAATTCAGCAGCACCTTCTTTAACAACTAATTCAGCTGATTTAGCTTGTTCTTGTAATAAACGATCTTCTACATCTTGTTCAGAAACTGTACGATCTTGTTTTTCAACAGTTAATCCTTTGTATTCACCTAATTTAACTTCAGGTTTTACAATTACAGTTGCTTTGATTACCCATGGTTGACCTTTTTCTAATGATTCGATATCAATTTTTGGTTGAGTTACTGGGAAAATACCAGTTTCTTCTACTGCATTGTCGTATGCATCTGGTAATAAGTAGTTTAATGCATCTTGATATAATGCTTCTTCACCATACATTTTGTTAAAGACTTGGCGACTTACTTTACCTTTACGGAAACCAGGAACGTTTAAGTTCTTTTTCACACGGTTAAAAGCAACTTCTAAACCTTGTTTAATTGATTCTTCTGAAATTTCAAATGTTAACACAACTTCATTTGTGTTTGTTTTTTCAAATTTTGCTGTCATAGCTTTCCTCCAAAAAATTCTTACTTCATCAAATAACTTGATGAGGGTTTTACATACTCATTTATTTTACAACACCTTTGTAAAATTGTAAAATATTTCTGATTATTTTTTAAAATAATTCTCTAAAATTTTGTTTAGAAATAAAATTGTAATCTAGTTGTTGTCATTCTTAACAATAATTTTAGCTTTTAGTGTTCAATCAATGGTATAATATGCATAGATTTGAGGTGATATTATGATTCAATACCCAAAAGGACAACAAAGAGTCTCTTCTACTCAAACTTCTACTGTTTCATATGGTAGTCGTGGAATGTTCTTAGAAACTTTATTGAATCAAACAAACGATTATTATCGATTAAGAAAAATAGCTGTTATCCATAAAAAGCCAACTCCTATTCAAGTCGTAAAAGTAGATTATCCAAAACGAAGCGCAGCAGTTATCAAAGAAGCTTATTATCGTCATGCATCTACTACAGACTATAATGGAGTTTATCGTGGATGCTATATTGATTTCGAAGCAAAAGAAACGAAAAATAAAACTTCGTTTCCTTTTATAAATATACATGAACATCAATTACAACATATGGAAGAATGTATATACCAAGGTGGAATTGTGTTTGTTATTTTTTACTTTTCTTCATTAAATGAATATTATTTATTAGAAAGTCAATACTTAATTTCATTTATAAAGAAAAACAAAGACGGGAAAAAATCAATCCCATTAACTTATATACGAGAGAATGGAATGCAAATCCCTCTAACGGTACAGTCTATTTTAGATTATATTCCAATAGTTGATAAACTTATTGATAAAATTTAGGAGGTTTTCTATGCCAGAAACACGCCAAACAAGACGTAGTCAAACAACTAAAAAGACTACAAAAGGAAAGAAGAAATCTATTTTAAAGAGAATACTAATTACTTTATTTTCAATTTTTGTAATTGGATTCACTATTTTAACGGGATTATTCTTCTACTATGGTTTTACTGCACCTGAAATTTCAGCTGCAGACTTACAAGGAGCAACTGAAACTCAGATTCTTGATATGAATCAAGATTTGATTACAAAACTTGGTGGAGAAAACCGAGATTTAATTGAACCTGAAGAAGTTCCTCAAGGATTAAAAGATGCCATTACTTCTATTGAAGATAAGCGTTATTATTCCCACTTAGGAATAGATCCAATTCGTATTGTTGGTTCTTTTGTTCGTAACCTACGTGCAGGACACATTACTCAAGGTGGTAGTACAATTACTCAACAATTAATTAAATTATCTGTTTTCTCAACTAAAAAAGAGGACCAAACTTATAAACGTAAAATTCAAGAAATATTATTAGCTTTACAAATTGAAC
>CAUSWE010000010.1:0-38651 GCA_963535215.1 uncultured Granulicatella sp.
ATATTGTACCGTATGCCTTTTTAATGTCCATTGCGACACTGTTAAATTATTTAGCAAGTTTCTTCTGGATAAAAAAAGAAGTCCACTTTGTTGGTGTTCAATGGAAAGATGTTAAAGCAGTCATTCAACCGCTAATTGCTATCCTTTTATTAGCAAATGCTGGGATGCTTTATACATATTTAGATCGAATGTTCTTGTCTTCCATTGCTTTACCAGAATATGTATCATATTACACGATTGCTCAAACATTAGTATTTTCTATTTCTGGAGTCATTAGTGGAGCCGTAAGTGTTAGTATTCCAAGACTTGGCTATTATTTAGGAATTAATGATAAGAAAGCTTATGATGATTTAGTCAATAAGGGCGGAAGAATTTTTATGTTCTGTATTACGCCGTTAAATTTTGGATTAGCCATTTTAGCAAGTCATGCAACTGTATTATATGCAGGGGAGCAATATTTAGATGCTAGCTTTAGTGTGTTCCTATTTGCTCTTCGTTCCATTCCATGGGCAATGGCGTTAATTTTAGAAAATCAAATTATATTTGTCCAAGGTTATGAAAATAAATTAACGATGTTCTACTTTATCGGTGGAGGATTAAACTTAGTGTTAAACTCTATTATAGCTGCTGTTGGGATTACAAAACCAGAATGGTATATTTTAACAACGATTGTTGCTGAATTATTAGTGATTGCATTGGACATCTTATTAATTAATAAGAATCAGTTAATCGATTTAAGAAGACTGTTTATTCATGCGGGTAAATATGTTCTCTATTCATCAGGATTTTTCATTATTTATGGGTTCATTTCTTGGATTCGCCCAATTGAAATGGTCGTGAATGGGGCATTGCTGATCAATATTTTTGTAACAATTGTTAGCTGTGTCATTTATTATGTAGTTGTATTAGCACTTGTCAAAGATGAAATTTTCTATGATGTCATTAATGCTGTAAAAAATAAAGTATTGAAGAGAGGATAAGCTATGAGTGAATTAATTAGTGTCATTGTACCTGTATACAATGTCGAACAATATTTAGAAAAATGTGTTCAATCGATTCAAGCACAAACTTATTCAAATTTAGAAATTTTATTAGTCGATGATGGTGCGACCGATTCAAGTGGTCAACTTTGTGATGAATTAGCTACAACAGATGAGCGAATAACAGTTATTCATAAAGAAAATGGGGGCTTATCTTCTGCAAGAAATGAAGGGCAAAAAGTAGCTCAAGGTAAGTATGTATTATTCGTAGATTCAGACGATTACATTCATGGAGAAATGATTAAGTCTCTTTATCAGCAACTTATTGCTGAAAATGCAGATGTTTCAAGTTGTAATGTCATGAATGTTTATACTATAAAACAAACCCCTCAATGTGATCGAGAAGATTTGTATTTAGTATTAAATCAGGAAGAGTTTTTAAGAGAATATCTAATTGGAAAAAAAGTTCCCGGAACGATTTGTAATAAATTAATTCGAAAAGAAATTGCTGACAAGATAGAATTTCCAGTCGGAAAAATTTATGAAGATGCATTTTATCACTATCAATTAGTTCAAATTGCTGAGAAATATGTCGTGAATACAAAACCGTATTATTATTACTATCATCGACAACAAAGTATTACGACAAATCCTTATCGTGAACGTGATTTAGTGTATATTACGATTTATCAACAATTCTATGATTTAGTAAAACAGCAATTTCCTAAATTAGAAGAAGAAGCTTTCTTTCGATTATCGTACGCCCATTTTTATATTTTAGATAAGATGTTAATGGAAGATGATTTTGAAACTTTAGAAGATTATCCAAGAGTGCGTCAGTACTTGAAACAACATGCTTTTGAAATTGCGAAAAATACTATTTTCCAAAAAGGAAGAAGAATTGCTGCCTTAGCACTGAAAATGAATATTCATCTTTATCGAAAATTGATGCTGGCGAATATGGAGAAGAATAAAAAGATTCATGATTAATGATGAAACGAAGACTTTTGCGAGTGCAAAAGTCTTTTTTAATTAAAAATTAACCGTAAAATTAAAAAAACATTATAAAGGTTATTTTAAAATTAGAAAAAAGATTGACAATGATTAGAAAAATGCTATTATATACATAATATCTATCGGAAGAATAGATTTTTAAAAGGAGGAATTATAATGGATAATACGAAAGAATATCAAGGATGGTACTTAACTTTACCTACAAATAATCAAACTGAGTTAAAAGATCAAGAAGGCGTTATTCAAAGAGGTATGGTAGTTGCATGGTCAAACTATTGTGCGATAATTAAAACTTTTGAAAATAAAGAAGAAATTCCCGGACGTTCAATTAGTTTTTTGTAATTAATATTTCTTATTCTTTCGATAGATATAATTTAATTTAAAAGGGAAGTCATTAATAGTGAGTTTAAACCAGAGTGTAAAGAAATGGATTTTAAATAATTTGAATTATTTTGATTGGACTAAAAATGAAATTTATGATGAACGTTATTTTAAGGCTTTTGTAGAATTGATTTATTTATACTTACCTAATATTATTGATGATATTAATTTTGTTCCAGATAACTTAGATGTTGAAATCTTGAATTTTTTAGATGATTTATGTAAGAAATTTGATTTGGAAGCTTTTGTTAGATTTGACTATTTTTTAATGAATGCATTGTTAATTATAGAATGTTATAAAAAGTATAGATTGAATATAGAGACTATTATTTTAAATTCACAATTCAAATTATTACACTTAGAGGAAAGAATACCGTTTAGAGATATGGATATAGATGCAACTGTTGAATTAATTAACTTTAAAGAAAATATGCCTCCAAAAAAATTGTTAAGGTTAGATTATGAAAGAGTTCTACTTTCTAAAGAGTTTCCATTGTACTCATTAAATTTTATGGAAATGTATAGTATAACACATACTATATTTTATTTAACTTTACTTGGTTTACAAAATGCAGAAAAGGTAATTTCAAAAACTGAAGTTAAGCGTATTAGTAATGTTATACAAAAATTAATTGTAATTACTACTAAAAATGGTAATTATGATATGTTTTTGGAACTACTTTTATGTATTAAATATTTAAAGATTAATGTTTCAGATGAAATTAATTCTATAATTGAATATACTTTAACTGAACAAGAAATTTATTATAATTCTAATAAGGTAATTGCACCATTAAAATCTTTAAACTTAAGTGAAGAAGGTAGCGAAGAGTATTTTTTTGAGTGTTACCATACTATGTTGTTGAAAATGGCGGTGTGTAGAATATGGAAGTAATCAATAAATTAGAAAATTTATTAGCTATGGAATATGAATTTGACACATATATTTTTGAATTATCTGAAATGGCACGATTTTTGTTAAATATACTAGAAGATGAGAAAATAGAAAATGCTTTACAAATATATTCTAGAGCCTTGAGAAAAATTACTGAAAGTTATGAACTAAATGCCATTTTAAGATGTAATATCCATTATTTTTTTCAATTAGGTTATTTGTATTTAACAATTATAAAATTTGGTAATAAGTTGGGATACAGTTCAGCTGATATTATTAAATATAAAAAAATATTTATAAAAACACTTGAGAGTAATGAAATTTTAGATAGAGAATACAATGGAATTGCTAAAATTAAATTAAATTATTTTTTACAACAAATGAATGTTAAAAATAAAATTTCTATTGAAAAGAATTTTAATTATCCCTTATATTTGTATTCTAAAGAGAAATTTAATATTAAGATTGAAAATTTAATTAAAAATGATGATGTAATTTCTCAGAAAGAATTAAAAAAAATACAGTATTACTTTCTAATAAATCGTAATTATAGTTTTTTACTAGATTCTTTTTTGCTAGGTAACTTTAAAATGTTTAGAAATTTAATTGATAATAAAATCAATTTATTTGGTGTTTCAGAAGTTTTTAAATTATATGTATTGGAGAGTTTTTATGGTTAATAAATTAAAACATATTTCCTTATTAAATGAAAATCTACATCTTGATTTTTCTGAAAAAATTAAAATGATTCAAGTTGTTTTAAAAGATTATTATAGAGAAAATAATTATGATAAAGCTTTAGATATTTTAGAGGTAATTCAATTAGAAAATAATCAATTGTTCGATTATTTTGTTTATTTGTTAATTAATCAAAAGTATGAATATATAAAAGAAAATAATTTATTCTATAGTGCTATGCTATCATTTTGTTGTCAACAATATTTGTTAAGAGAAGCTTGTATTTTAATTATTTTATTAAAAGTATCTGGATGTGATGAAGAAGATTATATAGATGGGTTAATATTTTTAAATTATCAAAAAAGAGTTGATGGATATATGGGCTATATTAATCCGATAGATTTTAATTTATCTATGTATTCTGAAGAATTTTTACTCGAGAAATTTTATATCCCTAATACATTATTTTCTTTATTAGTATATTACATATTAGAAGATTACGAAACAATGGAGGAAATTCTATGCAAAATTTGATAACAAAAGAAGTTAAATTAAAGATGATACCATGGTTGTTGATTGGTATTGTAGGAAGCTTATTAACATTAGGAATTCCCTATTTAGTACAATCATTATTAGATAATGGAGATGGGAAAAATATTTTTCAAAATGTTATGCTCATTGTTGCACTTCTGTTTGTACAGTTATTATTATCCTTCAGTGCTCATTATGGGTTATTAAAAATTGGAGAAAATATTGTGCTCGATTTTCGTATGAAAGCTTATGAGAGTGTTCTTTATAACGAACAAGAAGCTCAAAAAAGAAGTGGAGAATCTGCTGGTGAAATTATTGAAGTGAGTAAAAAATTAAAAAACTTTATCGTTTTCCAATTACCAACTTTTATTCAAAGTATTGTGACAATTGTAGGTATTTTAATTTTCTTATTTATTTTAAATTGGAAATTATCTGGAGTTATTTTATTAGGAATTCCTTCAATCTTTATAATCTTAAATCCAATGAGTAAATTGGTTTCTAATATTAGTCAGTCTGAACAAAAAGTAACCATCAAAGTGATTGGACAATTAGGAGAGTATTTTAGAAATCGTACATTCTTTTTAGCGAATAATGCTACAGAACAAAGTAAACAAAAGATGAAAGAGTCATATTTAGAATTGTATCAACAATCTGTAAAATTAGGATTCTTTGAAGCGTTAATGCAGCCTTTTTCATTATTTTTTGTAACGATTGTATTAAGTTTTATTTTCTTATTTGGTGGTTTATTGCTCTCTAGTGGTGAGATGACGATTGGAATATTTATCTCATTCTTAATTTACATTTTCATGTTATTAACGCCTGCAAGTTCTGTCGGTAGTTTTTTAGGTGAATTATCTAAATTACAAGGATCAATGAGTGATTTATTAGAATTGATTCGTAAACCAATTTCAGTTCAACAAAATACTGGAGAAGTGGTTGATTTATCAGATTCAACCATTCAATTGTCAGATGTTTCATTTAGTTATGAAGAAACAGAAGTATTAACACATATTTCAATGGAAATTAATGCTGGTTCGACTGTAGCGATTGTTGGCCCATCCGGAGCAGGAAAGAGTACACTATTAAGTCTTTTATTAGGCATGATACAACCAACTAATGGACAAATTTCTATTGATTCTGTCGATTTAACCGGAGTAAATATCCTAGAATATAGAAATCAAATTGGCTATCTTGCACAAAATGAAACATTATTAGCAGGAACGATTTTAGATAATTTAACGTGGGGATTAAAGGAAACGGTTAGCCAAGATGCGATTAATCAAGCTTTGAAAGATGCGGAAATCTATGATTTTGTAACTGCATTACCACAAGGGATTCATACGAATGTTTCAGAATTAGGGGATAATTTTTCAGGGGGACAACAGCAACGATTAGCATTTGCTCGTATTTTGTTAAGAAATCCAAAATTAATTTTCTTAGATGAGGCAACTTCTTCATTGGATAGTATTTTAGAACATAAGATTATTCAAACATTAGAACAGGAATATCGTCATTTAACGAAAGTGATGATTGCTCATCGACTATCAACGGTTCAAGATGCCACTCAAATTTATTTCCTAGAAGATGGAAAGATTACTGGAGTAGGAACTCACTCTGAATTATTAGAATCACATCCTCACTATCAAGAATTTGTAAAAAAACAAATGATTCATCAATAACGAGCAAAATATAAGTCTAGTGCAAATGGTGATGCTATTACATCTGCACTAGGCTTTTTTAACGTTTTCTTTCAATAACAAAACAAATAGGTGGTTGGTTTTGTTGGTTGATAAATTGATATTGTAATACTGTCCATTCATGTTGATCTAATGTCGGAAGGAAATTTTGTAATTGAGATAATTCCGTATCTCCACCAACATGTCCCCAATAACACACTAATACGATACGACCACCGATTGTTAATAGTTCCATCATGGACTTAATGGCACGAATGGTAGAGTCTGGAGTCGTAATAATCGATTTATCACTTCCAGGTAAATATCCAAGATTAAAGATAGCAGCTTGAATCGGTTGTTGAATATAAGTAGAGAGATTTGCATGGGAGTCACAAATGAGCTGAATATTTTCTTTTGTGTCTAATGATTGAATTTTTTCATTTGTACGAATTAGTGCTGCTTCTTGAACATCAAAAGCGAAGACTTTTCCTTCTGATTGAACAAGTTTTGAAAGAAAAATGGTGTCATTTCCATTCCCCATTGTTGCATCTATCACACAGTCTCCAGGTTTGATACATTCTTGTAATATGGAATGGCTGAATTTTTGGGCATTTTGAATCATATTTAGTACTCCTTTACCAAATCTTTAACATTTATTACAAAAGGTTTACGGTTGTTAAGAGTATACAACGTTTGATGTGTTCGTGCAACGTTCCCCTATGAATCAAAAAAGTTTCTCCTATAATGGATAATGAATGAAGTAGGAGGATTGAGAAATGTTAGAGACTAGAAACGAACGAATTTTAAGAATAAAAAAAGAAAAACAATCACAAAAAGTACAAATGATGAATCAATCATTAAAAAGATCATTGATCGTAGTAGGAACTACTGCCTGTGTGGGCTTATATGTTTCTCCTGTAGACCAATTATTATCCGCTAATTTTAGTGTAGTAGAAGCTTCAACAGCTGCTACTCAATTTTTACGTAATATTATTCCTGCAGCTCAAAATGTTGCGAGAGGAAAAGATATTTATACTTCTGTTATGATTGCTCAAGCTGCTCTTGAATCAGGGTGGGGAACAAGTGTTTTATCAAAAGCGCCAAACCATAATTTATTTGGTGTAAAAGGAAGTTATAATGGACAATCTGTCAATATGCAAACATTAGAAGATAGTGGTGGACAAAATTACTATAGTATTCAAGCAAACTTTAGAAAATATCCATCTTATCAAGAATCTTTAGAAGATTATGCAGATAAAATTGTTAATGGTATTTCTGGAGCGCCATTATTTTATTCTGGTGCTTGGAAGAGTAAGACAAATAGTTATCAAGATGCTACAGCTTATTTAACTGGTCGTTATGCAACCGATACTGCTTATGCTTCTAAATTAAATCGTATTATTGAACAATTTGGATTAACAAAATATGATACAGAAACAGCTGTAAATATGGCGGAAGAAATTGCGAATCAGCAAACTATGACAGCTAGTGGAGATGGCTATACAGTTGTAAGTGGAGATAGCTTATATGCTATTGCTCGTAAAACAGGAACAAGTATCCAAGATTTATTAAGCTTAAATGGATTGAATTTAAACTCTATTATTCATCCTGGACAAGTGTTATCATTATCTTCAAATTCATCATCTACTGAAACAAAACAAGAAGAAAGTGCTCCTGCAGTAGAAACAAAATCTACTGAGACATCTACAGCAACTTCTACTGGAAGTTATACAGTAGTAAGTGGAGATGGATTATATGCTATTGCTCGTAAAACAGGAACAAGTATTCAAGATTTATTAAGTTTAAATGGATTAACTTTAAACTCAACTATTTATCCAGGGCAAGTATTAAAATTATCTTCAAGTACTGAAACTTCTGAATCTGAAGAATCAGCAACAAGTACAGAAGAAACAAGTAGTGAAGAAACATCCACTAGTTCAGAACAAGATTCATCTACTTCTGCGGGTAGCTATACAGTTGTAAGTGGAGATGGATTATATGCCATTGCTCGTAAAACAGGAACAAATATCCAAGATTTATTAAGTTTAAATGGTTTATCTTTAACATCAACTATTTATCCTGGACAAGTACTAAAATTATCTTCAAATAGTGAAGTTTCAACATCTGAAGAAGCAACAACAGGTGTAGAAGAAACAAGTAGTGAAGAAACACCTTCTAATGAAAATCAAACAGCTTCAAGTGCTGGTTCTTATACAGTAGTAAGTGGAGATAGTCTATATGCTATCGCACGTAAAACAGGAACAAGCATTCAAGATTTATTAAGTTTAAATGGATTAAACTTAAATTCAGTCATTCATCCAGGGCAAGTATTACAATTAAGTACTTCTTATGAATCAACTTCAACTGAAGAAACGGTGACAACTACAGAGGAAACTTCTTCAACTGAAGAAACTACGACATCTGGAAATGCCCAAATGTATTATGTTCATCAAGGGGATACTTTATATCGTATCGCTCGTAACAATGGTATCTCATTATCAACATTATTAGAATGGAATCAATTAAGCGTAGATAGTCCAATTCATCCGGGACAAGGATTAATTGTTTCTTATGGTACAAGTAGTTCATCAGTAGAATCTAATAGTACAAGTCAAAGCTCTGAAAGCACATATACTGTAAAAGCAGGTGATGGCTTATGGAGAATTGCAAAAAATCATGGATTAACATTAGATGAATTAAAATCAATGAATCAATTAACAACTAATATTATCCAACCAGGACAAGTCTTGATTGTTTCAAAATAAATTGATATAATGCTAGTAAATATTAGCAGACAAAGGAATAGTAGAAATTTGGATTGTAGTAGAGAGTGCATGGTTGGTGAAAATGCATCCTGAAAAGTTTTGAACTCGCCTTTTAGCTGAATTTCTGAATTTTAGTAAGAAATTCCGTTTCACTCGCGTTAAGAGTAAGTTAAGTATAAAATTAGGTGGTACCACGTGGAAACGTCCTATTGTCTTTAGAGACATTAGGGCGTTTTTTTAGGTATTTCCGGAAAAGAGGGGAAAATTATGTCATTTAATCATCATGAAATCGAACCAAAATGGCAAAAGTTTTGGTTAGACAATCATACATTTAAAACTACGGAAGATAAAGGAAAGAAAAATTTCTATGCACTAGATATGTTCCCGTATCCTTCAGGACAAGGCTTGCACGTAGGGCATCCAGAAGGATATACAGCTACTGACGTTGTTTCACGTATGAAACGTGCCCAAGGGTATAATGTATTACATCCAATGGGATGGGATGCGTTTGGATTACCAGCAGAACAATATGCTTTAGATACAGGTAATGACCCAGCTGAATTTACATTGAAAAATATTGCTACTTTCAAACGTCAAATTCAAGAACTAGGATTTAGTTATGACTGGGATCGAGAAATTAATACAACAGATCCAAATTACTATAAATGGACTCAATGGATTTTTACAAAATTAGTAGAAAAAGGTTTAGCATATGAAGCAGAAGTACCGGTTAACTGGTGTCCTGCTTTAGGTACAGTATTAGCTAATGAAGAAGTCATTGATGGTAAATCAGAACGTGGTGGACATCCTGTTTATCGTAAACCAATGAAACAATGGATGTTAAAAATTACAGCTTATGCTGATCGTCTATTAGAAGATTTAGATGACTTAGATTGGCCAGAAAGCATCAAAGATATGCAAAGAAACTGGATTGGTCGTTCTAAAGGGGCACAAGTAACATTTAAAGTCAAAGATTCAGAAGAAAGTTTTGAAGTATTTACAACTCGTCCTGATACATTATTTGGAGCAACTTATAATGTTTTAGCACCTGAGCATGAACTTGTTCAAAAAATTGTAACTCCAGAACAAAAAGAGGCAGTGGATGCTTATATTGCTTCAGTTGCTACTAAATCAGATTTAGAACGTACAGAATTAGCAAAAGAAAAAACAGGGGTATTTACAGGAGCTTATGCAATTAACCCTGTTAACGGAAAAGAAATTCCAATTTGGATTGCAGACTATGTATTAGTTAGTTATGGAACAGGAGCCATTATGGCAGTGCCTGCTCATGATGAACGAGACTATGAATTTGCAAAAGTATTTGGGCTAGACATTATTCCAGTTATTGAAGGTGGAGATGTTAGCCAAGAAGCTTATACTGGAGATGGCGTGCATATTCATTCTGAATTTTTAGATGGCTTAAATAAAGCAGATGCCATTGAAAAAATGAATGAATGGTTAAAAGAACAAGGCGTTGGAGAAGCGAAAGTAAGTTACCGTCTACGTGACTGGTTATTCTCTCGTCAACGTTATTGGGGGGAACCAATTCCTGTGATTCATTGGGAAGATGGTACAATGACAACTGTTCCTGAAGAAGAGTTACCATTAGTCTTACCAAAAACAGATAAAATTAAACCAAGTGGTACAGGTGAATCACCATTAGCAGCTATTGAAGAATGGTTATATGTCACAGATGAAAAGACTGGATTAAAAGGACGTCGTGAAACAAATACAATGCCACAATGGGCAGGAAGTTCATGGTATTTTGTTCGTTATATTGATCCACATAATCAAGAACAAATTGCAGATCCTGAAAAATTAAAAGAATGGTTGCCAGTCGATTTATATATCGGTGGAGCAGAACATGCGGTATTACACTTATTATATGCTCGTTTCTGGTATAAAGTGTTATACGATTTAGGAGTTGTTCCTAATAAAGAACCATTCCAAAAATTATTTAACCAAGGGATGATTCTTGGTGAAGGTAATGAAAAAATGTCTAAATCAAAAGGAAATGTAGTCAATCCGGATGATGTTGTTCGCCAATATGGTGCAGATACATTACGTCTATATGAAATGTTTATGGGACCATTGGATGCTTCGATTGCTTGGAGTGAAAAAGGTCTTGAAGGAAGCCGTAAATTCTTAGAACGTGTTTGGAGATTATTAGTCGATGAAGAAGGTAAATTACGTGATCGTATTACAACTTTCAATGATGGTTCACTAGATAAAATTTATCACCAAACAGTTAAGAAAGTTACAGAAGATTACGAAGCATTACGTTTTAATACAGCAATTTCTCAAATGATGATTTTTGTGAATGAAGCGTATAAAACAGATGCACTTCCAGTTCAGTATATGAAAGGCTTAGTTCAATTATTAGCACCAATTGCTCCACACTTAGGAGAAGAATTATGGTCTAAACTAGGTGCAACTGAATCGATTAGCTATGTTGCATGGCCAACTTATGATGAAGCTTTCTTAGTAGAAGATGAAGTAGAAGTGATCTTCCAAGTAAATGGAAAAATTAAAGCTCGTGTGATGGTTCCAGCAAATAGTGATGCAGCTGCAATGGAAGAAATTGCAAGAAATCATGAATCTGTAAAATCAGCTATTGAAGGTAAAACAGTTCGTAAAGTCATTGCAGTTCCAGGAAAATTGGTAAACATTGTAGCCAACTAATTAGATTGTTTATATAAAATTATAGCGGGAGGGGTTCTTTTAAAAAAGAACTCGCTCCTTTTGCCGTTATGAGATGTAGAAAAGGAGAAATCATGATTTATTTTGATAATTCAGCAACAACAAAAATTGCTCCAGAAGCATTACAATCATATGTTCAAACAAGCGAGCGTTTTTGGGGAAATCCTTCAAGCTTACATCGACTTGGAGGACAAGCCTTTCAAGTATTAGAAAAAGCAAGAGAACATATTGCCGTTCTTCTAGGGGCTAAAACAGAAGAAATTTATTTTACCTCTGGTGGAACTGAAAGCAATAACTGGGCCATTAAAGGTACTGCACTTGAAAAAAAAGTATTTGGGAATCATATTATTACGACCAAAATTGAACATCCCTCTGTTTTAAATACGGTAAAACAATTAGCTCAATTAGGATTTGAAATCAGTTATTTAGATGTCAATGACAAAGGTGAAATTTCACTGGAACAATTAGAATCTATGCTGAAGAAAGAAACCATTTTAGTTTCTGTAATGGCAGTCAATAATGAAATTGGTGTGAGTCAAAATATCGAAGAGATTTCTCATGTTTTGGACCAGTTTCCATGGGTTCATTTTCATGTTGATGCGGTTCAAGCTTTAGAACAAGTTCCAGAGTTATTAGCTCTTGGGCGAATTGACTTATTAAGTTTATCGGCTCATAAATTCCATGGACCACGTGGAGTTGGAATCCTTTATAAAAAAGCAGGAAGAAAAATTCAATCGTTATTAACAGGTGGGGGTCAGGAAAAGACCGAACGAAGTACAACTGAGAATTTGCCAGGAATTGTGGCTACGGCTAAAGCAATGCGTATGTATTTAGAAGATCCTCATCCAATGAAGGAAATAAGAGACTATTTGTGGAGTTTTTTAGAAAAACAACCTCAAATTAAAATTTTCTCTCCAAAAGAGGGAGTGGATCATATTCTTTGTTTTGCCTTAAAAGGAGTTCGTGGAGAAGTGCTTGTCCACGCATTTGAAGAGGAAGACATTTATATTTCAACAACTTCTGCTTGTTCAAGTAAAAAATCTGATAGTTCTAGTACATTAGCTGCTATGAATATTCCTGATTATTGGGCAACAAGTGCTGTTCGAGCAAGTTTTTCTTATTTGAACACAATGGATGAAGCAAAACAATTTGTAGAAGTATTAGAAAAATTAATGAAAAAATTTGAATTTTTAAAATAAAGGAGTGAAAAAGTGAAAGTTAGATTATTAGTAAGATATGGGGAATTATCGACTAAGGGACGTAATAAAAAAATGTTTACGCAAAAGTTAGCCAATAATATTAAAAAAGCATTGATGAATTACCCTCAAGTTCGAGTGTTCCCAGATTATGATTTTATGTACTTAGATTTAAATGGAGTTCCTCAAGAAGAAATTATTCCATTACTAAAACCAATCTTTGGTATTCAGTCATTTTCTCCTGTCTATATTTTAGAAAAAGAGATGGAGAAAGTGAAAGAAGTCGTATTGGACTTAGTTGGAAAAGAAAATCCAAACGGAAAAACTTTTAAAATTGCCACTAAACGTAGTGACCATGAATTTGTAATGGATACAAATGAGATTAATTTATTTTTAGGAGATGCAGTATTAGAAGCTTATCCAGAAATTCGTGTTCAATTGAAACAACCAGATATTACGGTTCGTGTAGATGTTCGACGTCAACATATTATGGTGAGTTTACAAACAATTCAAGGTGCTGGTGGGTTACCAGTTGGAACAAGTGGTAGAGTCTCCTTAATGTTATCAGGAGGAATTGATTCTCCAGTTGCCGCTTATCTAGCAATGAAGAGAGGAATGGAAGTACAATGCGTTCATTTTGCTAGTCCTCCTTACACAAGTCCTCAAGCATTAGTAAAAACAAAACAATTAGCAGCAAAAGTAGCTATTTATGGGGGAAGTTTACAATTCTTCACGGTTCCTTTTACAGAAATTCAAGAAGAAATTAAAAAGGCTGTTCCAGAAAATTATTTAATGACGGTCATGCGTAGAATGATGCTACGAATTACAGATCAATTACGTGAGAAAAACCATGGATTAGCGATTGCAAATGGTGAATCAGTAGGACAAGTAGCTTCTCAAACATTAGAAAGCATGATTGCGATTAATGATGTAACCAATACACCAATTATTCGCCCAGTTGCTACAATGGATAAATTAGATATTATTGCCATTGCACAAGAAATCAATACATTTGAATTATCCATTCAACCATTTGAAGATTGCTGTACTGTTTTTGCACCACCAAGTCCAAAAACAAAACCAAAATTAGAAAAAGCAAGAGAATACGAAGCAAGATTGAATGTGGAAGAATTAGTGCGTAGAGCAGTAGAAAATACAGTAGTAGAAGAAATTACTCCAAACTATGTAGCAGAAGATGTAGCAAACTCTGTAGAGATGGATGATTTGTTCTAATAGAAAAAAAGGAGACAGGCAATTTTTCGTCTGTCCTTTTTTGAATTAATTCTATAAAAACAAAAGACTTTTCCATAGCATTAGGCATGAGATTCGCTTTGCGAAGCTGCTGCCGTCCTTGCTATTTAAAGAAAAGTCTTTTTTATTAATTCTACTATTGGAAATATTCTTTCAATGCACTTGCAATACTTTTAGCAATATTTTCTTGATATTCCGTTGACTCAATTAATTTATTATCATCCGGATTGTTTAAATAACCTAATTCAAAAAGAATAGAAGGTTGTTTATTATCACGTAACACTAAGAAGTTTTGGAATTTTGTTCCTTGGCTCTTCAATGTTAAATTACGTGAAATATATTTATTAACCGTTTGTGCTAAGTTTTCACTAGTTGATGCAAAATAATAACCAGTTGTACCAGATGCATTTGCATTTGGACCAGAATCGAAGTGTAAACTAATAAAGGCATTGGCTTGTTCTCGATTACTTAACTGAGCACGATTTTCTAAGCTAACACTCTTATCAGATTCACGAGTTAGAATAACAGTTGCTCCTAAATTTTCTAATTCTTTTTTCAATAGAAGAGCAGTTGTTAGAGTATGATCAGCTTCATGTTTCTCACTAAAAGTAACAACAGCACCTGGATCATCTCCACCATGACCTGGGTCAATCACAATCTTAGCATGTTCAATTCCTTGTGGAATTTGAGAATCAGTTTCTACTGCAGCAAAGTTTGCATTCACTAACCAATAGGGTACATAGGCTTTTTTACCATTTCCAATGGATACTTTATAAAAATCATTTTCACGATCTTCATAATTGAAAATAGTACCTGCATTAACAGTACTTACTCTCTTAGAGAATGAATCAGCAGATTCATATAAAGGTGTTTCTTTTAATTTTGTTGAAATCATCTTTTTAGCATCTAGAGTTTGTGGTAATACGGCTTGTAATTTGTATAACTCATTCATATGGTCAACAGCATAGTTTAATTGATTATTGTCAACATAACCTTCTTGTCCATTATAGGATACTTTAGAAAAGTTTGATTGTTGATCATTTAATAAATAGAATGGTTGTCCGAATGGGATTGTTGTCACAACTTGTGATGAGCTACTAGCTTCTTTATAAAGTGATACGGGACCACTTGAATGTCCAATCATTAAATGAGTTAATAAGACATCTTTTGTAGGCATCCATGCAACTTGTTGATGAAATTGAACTTGTAGCCACTCATCATTTACTTTATGTAGGACGAGTACGTATTCACCTTTTTTTACTTCAGCAATAGGAAATTGTTGAGAATTGGGTTCTTGATACAATTTAACTGAAGTATCACTTTCTACAGCTGCTACTTGAGCAACTTGAGACTTGTCAAGTTTTTCATTATTTTCATTTTCATCTTCTTCTTGATGATTGGCAACTACAGTTGTTTCATTTCGAGTAGAAAATGGAGATGGATTAGAATCGATTAATGGAATAATTGAAAAACCAAAAGCAAGAAGGAAAGCACTAAAACTCATGAAATATTGAACGTTTTTATTACGCATAATTTTTTTAACGTTTTCCATAGGCGCTCCTTTTATAATCCTATTTTAATCTTGTATAAACCTTATTATACCAATTATGAAAGTGTTTGAAAAGTAAAAGATAAGCCTTACCAGTTTTGGATTTGATGTAAATTTGTTAAAAAGGGTTAATGCTTGATGAATCATCATTTGTCACGTAAAATAAAAGTGATTTTAACAAGGAGGAAGATAGATGTTATTAGGATCTCATGTTTCCATGAGTGGAAAAGAAATGATGTTATTATCTGCAAAAGAAGCAGCAGGTTATAAAGCTAATACGATGATGGTGTATACAGGAGCACCACAAAATACACGAAGAAAACCGATTGAAGAATTAATGATTTCTCAAGGACAAGCATTTATGCAAGCAAATGGAATTGAAGAAGTAGTGGTGCATGCTCCTTATATTATTAATTTAGCCAATACAACAAAAGAAGGCTATTTAGATTTTGCGATTGAATTTTTAAGAGAAGAAATTCGTCGTGCAGAAGCTATTGGTGCAAAACAAGTGGTACTTCATCCAGGTTCTCACGTAGGAGCAGGAGTCGATGTAGGAATTGCACAAATTGTAAAAGGATTAAATGAAGTACTTGATAAAAATCAAAAAGTTCAAATTGCACTTGAAACAATGGCTGGGAAGGGGACTGAATTAGGTCGTACTTTTGAAGAAATTGCTCGTATGATTGACGGTGTTACTCATAATGATCGTTTATCTGTGACATTGGATACTTGTCATATTCATGATGCAGGATACAACTTAAAGGAAGATTTTTCTGGTGTAATGACAGAATTTGATAAAGTAATCGGATTAGATCGCTTAAAAGTATTGCATATCAATGATTCTAAAAATGTTTGTGGAGCACACAAAGACCGACATGCAAACTTTGGATTTGGCGAAATTGGTTTCGATGCTTTAATGCAAGTAGTCTTAGAAGAAAAATTTAAAAATATTCCTAAAATATTAGAAACTCCCTATGTTGGAGAAGATAAGAAAAATCAAAAAGCTCCATATTTATTTGAAATACAAATGATTCGTCAAAATCAATTTGACCCAGATTTACTTTCAAAAATTATTAGTTAGTAATAGGAGGAAGTTTTATGCCACACAATCACGAACACGAATGTTGTCACCATAACGATAATCATAAAAAAGAATGTTGCCATCATCATGGAGAAGAACATACACCTCATAAGCATGAATGTTGTCATCACCATGATGAAGCACACCATCACTCAAATAAAAATGAAAAACAGCACCAACACTGCCATTGTCATCATGGACAAATTGAGCAAGCCATTCACTTATTAAAACAGGCAGGATTTAAATATACGAGTAAACGTGAGAAAATTATTGAAATTTTTAGCCACGAAGATCGTTATTTATCTGCTAAACAAGTACAACAATTATTGGAAGCAGATTTTCCAAATATGAGTTATGATACCATTTATCGTAATTTATATGATTTTACTGATTTAGGTATTTTAGAAACAACGGAGTGGAATGGTGAAAAATTATTCCGTTTTGGATGTAGTCATGAGGGACATCATCATCATTTTATTTGTGAAAAATGTGGACGCACGAAAGAAATTGAGTTTTGTCCAATGACTTATTTTGAAACACAATTAGAGGGGTGTGAAGTACATTCGCATCGTTTTGAAATTTTTGGATTATGTGAAAAATGTGCTCATACAGCTTCTTAAGTTAGAGTCAAGATTGCATTTTTTTATCTAAAATTTTGGTGTATCTAATTGACAATTGAGCAAACCTTTTCTATAATAAAAAAAGGACATTTCGTTTTGTTTGGTTATTCTATTCAAAAGAAAACAGTTACTTTTAATGCTCGGAGGGAGGGAATAGGATATGTCAAAAACAGTTGTTCGTAAAAACGAATCACTTGATGATGCTCTTCGTCGCTTCAAACGTACTGTTTCAAAAACTGGTACTTTACAAGAGGCTCGTAAACGTGAGTTTTATGAAAAACCAAGTGTAAGACGTAAGAAAAAATCAGAGGCAGCTCGTAAACGTAAGTTCTAGTCAACTCTGTGTATCATATGACTAAGTAAAGGCTGGGATTTTACGTCTCAGTCTTTTTCGTATTTTTAAGGAGTGAAAATGATGAGTTTAAAAGAAACATTAAATAATGATATTAAAACAGCTATGAAAGCTAAAGATAAAGAAACTTTAGCAGTATTAAGAATGATTAAAACAGCTGTTCAAGCGGCAGAAATCGATAAAAAAGAAGAATTAAATGCTGAAGAAGAATTAACAATTTTAGCACGTGAAGCAAAACAACGTCGTGAATCATTAGCAGAATTTGTGAAGGCAGGACGTGATGAATTAGTTGCTAAAACAGAAGCTGAAATTGAAATTGTAGAACGTTACTTACCAAAACAATTATCAGTAGAAGAAGTAAAAGAAGTCATTGCAACTGTAGCTGAAAAAATTGGTGCAACAACTCAAAAAGAATTTGGTAAATTAATGGGTGCTGTTATGCAAGAATTAAAAGGAAAAGCAGACGGCAATGTGATTAAAGAACAAGTAAAAGCTCATTTAGGGTAATGATGATTCAAACTGTCATCTATTAACTTCAGAATGAACGAGAAGAAGATTTCATTTTCGGAATAAATTTTTGTCTAAAAAGGTCACAGCGTATATGAATCCAAGATAATATGCTTGAAAAATAATGATTAGAACGCTATAATTGAATCAAAGATGAGTAGTCGGCTCATGGTCAATCTGATATTAAACTTGAACATAAGGGTCAAGCGGGTGGCGGACACCAAAAAATCCGAAATTAAACTTGAACATAAGGGTCAAGTGGGTGGCAGACACCAAAATAAACCGACTAGAGAACGTCCCAAAGTTTTGGGACGTTTTTTTGGGGGAGAATATTATGAAGAAAGAAGAACAATATAGAAGGATAAATACTCTTGAATATAATAAAATCGTACAAAGTATTCCGCTACTTAATAAAATTGCGAATTATTTTAAAGATTATTTTTTCGGTAAAAAAGTTGTATATTGCACTTCTAATCAAAAAGTTGCAGTATATTTTTCAGAAAGTGATTTTATGCATTTATGTGGCTTATATTATTCAAGAGGAGCAAAAAACTTCTTTTTAGATTGTTTGGATAAAAAGTTAGAAGTTTCTTCTGTACTAGTAAAGAAAGATGGTACAACGTTTCAAAAATTAGCAATTTTGAACTCTATTACAGAATTAACAAGTCCTCATGTTCGTTTAACTGGTTCGGGCAGGTATTTATATTTAGAATTTGATTATGCATTAAGAACTAAAAAACAAATTTTGGCATTAACATTAATAGATACGAGTAAAAAAATTGTTCCTCAATCGTTACTTAATTTAAAAAAGAAGAGAGAATTTCCTAAAGGTGAATCTGTTATAAAAATATATGCAGTAGATTTTTATAATGGAAAAGAATTAATTTATTATACGCAGGAAAATGATTTGAAAGAAAATTAGTATATAGATTTAGTATGGATATAGTTTAGAAAATAATTATTAAGAATTAGAAGTCTTTACTCACTTAGTAGAATTAGGCTTAGCAGTACCTATTGATTGAATTATTTCAAAGGTTATGGATGCATTGCGTAACAGATTTCATCCCAATATAATGAAAATTGGATTTTTAGAATGAATCATTAATTATCACAACAATCAAATGAATTTGAGAGACTGTACAATAAGAGATGTGCCATTTAATAATTAAGCTAAAAAAAGCTTCACTAAGTAAATGAGTATGAAGCATTATTCATGGACAAAGCCAATGTATCATGCTAGGTTTACAAAAATTTAATGAAGATCCGAGGTTCAGCCTGCAAGGAGTCACAATTTTTTTGTGGCTCTTTTTTGTTCTATCATATAATTATCAAATCACACTAAATTCATAGAAAGAACCTGCTAAAATATGCTATAATAGTGTTACATACAGTAAATGGAGGTTAACAGTGTGGCAGAAGAAAACTATAAACAAGCGTTAGAAATCCAAGATCATCCACAACTCGTTCAATTATTTGGTTCACAGGATCAACATTTGAGATTATTGGAAGAAACGTTTGAAACACTCATTACTCATCGTGAAGAACAATTGTTAATTTCCGGTGAAGAAGAGTCTGTAAAACAAACTGTAATGTTATTAGAACAACTACAAGAATTAATAGCTCGTGGCATTTCAATCTCTCAAACAGATATTGTCACAGCGATTAAAATGGCTAAAAGAGGCACATTAGATTATTTTTTAAATTTATATAATGAGGAAATTGGTCGTACATTTTCTGGTAAACCCATTCGAGCTAAGACATTTGGACAACAACAGTATATACATGCGATTAAGAAAACAGATATGGTGTTTGGGATTGGGCCTGCAGGAACTGGTAAAACTTTTGTAGCAGTTGTAATGGCAGTTCAAGCTTTGAAAAAAGGTCAAGTGAAGAAAATTATTTTAACACGACCAGCTGTTGAAGCAGGGGAAAACTTAGGATTTTTACCAGGGGATTTAAAAGAAAAGGTTGATCCATATTTACGTCCAATTTATGATGCATTATATGCCATTTATGGAGTAGAACATACGAATCGTTTGTTGGAAAGAGGCGTTATCGAAGTAGCTCCACTTGCTTATATGCGTGGACGTACATTAGAAGAAGCATTTATTATTTTAGATGAAGCACAAAATACAACAAGAGCTCAAATGAAAATGTTCCTAACTCGTTTAGGATTTGGTTCAAAAATGATTATTAATGGAGATAAGACACAAGTAGACTTACCAAAAGGAAGTCATATGAGTGGTTTAGTAGATGCTGAAAATAAATTAAAAGGCATTAGTGGTATTTCTTTTGTAGAATTTGATGCATTCGATGTCGTTCGTCATCCATTAGTATCAAGTATTATTGATGCCTATTCAGAACAAGGTGAATAAGTAAGGAGTAAATGAAAAATGAGACAGAAACTGCGAAAATTTCAGGAAGTTTTGGGCATTTTCTATTTGCCCTTGCTTCTTTTTTTAACATTCATTGCATTATTAGCGATTGGATATAGTAGTGTTAAACCAACAACATACACTGTTGAATTAAATCAAGTTGCTAAAGAAACAATTCGAGCGCCTAGAACCTTGGAAGACAAAACACAAACAGAAAAGAATCAACAAATAGCAATGGATGCAGTTAGTGATGTATTAGTCTTTGACCAAGAGCGTTTGACGAAACAATTGACGAATATTCAGCAATTTTTCCAAGCAATTAAGTCTGTTGCATCCAAAGCGTCCGCAGAAATTATTAAAACAGATCAAAGTAATTCCTCTGAAGAATCTGTAACAAGAGTAGCAACGACTCAAGAAAGAGTTCAATATTTTAAGAAATCACTTGAAAAAGAGAATCAGTCTATCAGAGAGTTTGCAATTTTTATCCCGGATAAATATATTTCGCAATTATTACAAGCGAATAATGAACAGTTGGCTTCTTATGAGAAAACGTTAAAATCAGTTGTAGAAACACAAATGAAAAATCCAATAAGTGAAAGTACCGTTACAAAAGCTCAAGAAGAAGCGAAGAAGACATTGTTTTATAGTGATTACTCTGATACAGAAAGAGATTTATTAGGACAATTAGTTACTGTTTCAGTCATTGTCAATAATGTTGTAGATAAGGAAGCAACTCAAAAAGCAAAAGATGCCGCTAAAGCAGCTGTAACTCCTGTGAAAATTTTACAAGGTCAGGTATTGATTCAAGAAGGGCACGTTATCTCAAATCAAGAAATTCGCCTTATTGAGTTATTTGGTTTAAGGAATGGACAACCAAACTATCATGAATTATTGAGTTATTTGATGTTTTTAACTGGAATCATCGTTTTCTTAGCTGTATATTTTTATAAACCTACGGCATCAGATAAACAAAATTCTAGTGATACAGCCACAGCTTTAACTGTTTTTAGTTT
Source organism: uncultured Granulicatella sp. (assembly GCA_963535215.1). Classification (GTDB taxonomy): domain Bacteria; phylum Bacillota; class Bacilli; order Lactobacillales; family Aerococcaceae; genus Granulicatella. The sequence goes on from CAUSWE010000010.1 coordinate 21,565, forward strand.
GATATTTGTTGCCGGGGTATTTCTCTTAAAAATTCTTGCTTCGGTGCAACAAAGAGGTGTAGAACATATTGGATTAGTATACCCAATTGCTGGTTTTATTTATCTATTGTATCGTTTAACAAAGAGTTTAAGATTAACGATTGCTTCAATTGTGTTAATGCCAATTTTCTCATGGTATTACTTTTCTCAGACAACGAATAGTTTGCACTTAATTTTAACAACAGTATTTCTTTCAATGATTGCATGGATTGGAATATTAAACGAAAAACTTTGGCAGAATCAATTATGGATGAAACGATTTATGAAATATTTGTTTTATCCTGTGTTGTTAGGAATTCCATTTGTATTTTATAGTAATTATGAATTTCAAACGCAACAAACGATGTTCGTCTTTCTATTTTTAGGATTAAGTGGATTTTTATCATTTTTAATACCAGTCATTTTAATGCCGTATTTAGCATATGTATTTGAAGATAGTTCAGTATTGTTATGGGCGGAATTATCAAATCCGAATCAACCATTGTTAAAAGATTTGATTACACAAGCACCTGGAACGTATCATCATAGTCTAATGGTGGCAAATATTTCTGCAAACTGTGTAGAAGCGATTGGTGGAGACTCTCAACTAGCTAGAGTAGCCTGCTATTATCATGATATTGGAAAATTAGAGCATCCATTATTCTTTATTGAGAACTTACCTGGACATATGGAATCGCCTCATAAAATGTTAAGCGCTGAAGAATCGGTTCATATTATTTTTAACCATGTAACTAAAGGGGTAGAAATTTTAAAACAACACCAATTACCTCAAGCAGTCATTGATATTTGTGCACAACATCATGGCACAACATTGATGAAATATTTCTATGCAGAAGCGTTAAAAAATAATCCGGATGTAAAAGAAGAAGATTTTCGTTATCCGGGACCAAAACCTCAAACAAAAGAGGCAGCCATTATTAATATCGTGGATAGTGCAGAAGCAGCAACTCGTGCGATGAAAGAACCGACATTAGAAAAGGTTGAAGCATTAGTCCATTCCATTATTATGAACCGACTAGAAGATGAACAGTTTGTAGAATGTGATATTACAATGAAAGAAATAGCGATTGTAGAAAAAATGATTGTGACTTCTTTAAATGGTACCTTCCATTCAAGAATTGAATATCCAACAATTAAAAAACAAGAAGTGAAGTAGAAAGGAAATATTATGTTTATTGAATTAATAGACGAAACAGAAGTAGTTAAAGAAGAATATCAAAAATTAGTAGAAGATGTTGTATCATTTGCGAGTGACTATTTACATTATCCAGAAAATCGTGAATGCTGTATTTCATTTGTATCAAGTGAAAGAATTCGTGAGATTAATCGTGACTTTAGAAATATTGATAAAGTAACAGATGTCATTAGTTTTGCTTTAGATGATGAAGACGAAGATATGGATCCAATTAAAAATTTTATGGCTTCAGATGAAAATTTTGTAACTTCGATTGGGGATATCATTATCTCAGTAGATCGTGCAAAAGAACAAGCAGAAGAATATGGACATAGTTTAGAACGTGAATTAGGATTCTTAGCTTTACATGGTTTTTTACATTTAAATGGTTATGATCATCAAACAGAAGAAGAAGAAAAAGAAATGACAGGCTTGCAAACAGAAATTTTAACAGCCTATGGTTTAACGAGAAATGCATAAACAAGTTGAGAAAAATCATCATTTCAAACAATCTATGCAGCATGCTGTGAATGGCATTCAAACTGTATTTCAAGATGAGAGAAATTTCAGATTCGATGTTGTTGCTGCAATAGTAGTAGTAATCCTTGGATTTCTTTTAAAAATTGAAAGAGTAGAATGGTACTGGATTATATTTTGTATCTTTTTAATGTTTATTTTAGAAATGTTAAATACCGTTGTAGAACAATTGGTGGATTTAATGGTAGAACACAATTATCATTTAGCCGCTAAAAAAGCAAAAGATGTGGCAGCGGGCGTCGTATTAATGGGAGCAATCTTTGTGCTTTTGATGGCTTCTGGAATTTTTGTTCCAAAGATTGTACAAATGTTTTTATAAGGAGAGAAATATGTCAAAACAATTTAAATCAGGTTTTGTAGCTATTGTAGGTAGACCGAATGTAGGAAAATCTACCTTTATGAATTATGTTCTAGGGCAAAAAATTGCCATTATGTCGGATAAAGCTCAAACAACACGTAATAAAATTCAAGGGGTATATACGAATCAAGATTGTCAAATTGTCTTTTTAGATACTCCAGGAATTCATAAACCAAAGCATGAATTAGGGAACTTCATGGTAGAAAGTGCATATTCTGCATTAAAAGAAGTGGATGCTGTATTATTTATGGTAAATGCTGCAGAAAAAAGAGGTCCTGGTGATGACTTTATTATTGAAAAATTAAAGAAAATTAAAATACCTGTCTTTCTAGTGTTGAATAAAATTGATTTAATTTCTCCAGATGAATTATTAGACCGAGTTGAATCGTATCAAGAAACGATTCCATTTGCTGGAATTATTCCAATTTCAGTTTTACAAGGAAATAATGTTCAAGAATTAATGACAACTTTAACGAATCATTTACCAGAGGGGCCTCAATATTATCCAAGTGATCAAATTACAGACCATCCAGAATATTTCGTTGTATCTGAGTTAATTCGTGAGAAAATCTTACATTTAACAAAAGAAGAAATTCCTCATTCAGTTGCAGTTACTGTAGATAAAATGCAAAAAGATGAGTTTGATAAAGTGCATGTTTATGCCAATATTATCGTTGAGCGACCAACTCAAAAAGGAATTATCATCGGTAAAGGTGGTAAATTACTGAAAGAAATTGGCGTCAGAGCAAGAAAAGATATCGAACAATTACTAGGAAATAAAGTATATTTAGAATTATGGGTTAAAGTTGAAAAAGATTGGCGTAAGAAAAAGAGCCATTTACAAGACTTTGGCTATCGTACAACAGACTATAAAGATTAAGGTGGCTTTATGGAATACTTTCAAAAGTTTACCGGCATTGTTTTATTCCGACAAGAATATAAAGAACATGATATGATTGTTAAGATTTTCTCTCGAGAATTTGGCAAGCAAATGTTTTTTGTAAGAAATTTACAACGTTCGAGCCATCCTTTATCTGCAGCAACACTACCATTTACAAGAGCTGTTTTCATCGGAACAATTCATCAAAATGGATTTAGTTTTATTAGGGAATGCCTTGAAGTCCAAAATCATCGACGTGTTTATGAACAAATTGAAGTTCAAGCAGTCATGACGTATATGATGCAATTGGTAGATGCAGTAATGGAAGATCGAATCGTGAATACAGAGTTGTATGATTTATTAGAAAATTGCATTCGTGCGGTGGAAAATGACTTAGATTCATTTGTTTTAATGCATTATTTTGAATTAAAAATGTTAAAATATTTTGGGGTAGCTTTCCAATGGCAACAGTGTTGTTTTTGTGATGAGTCAGTTGGACCATTTGATATTTCGTTGAAACACCATGGATTGTTATGTTCAAGACATTTTGAAAAAGATGAGAAGAGATTACAATTAAGTCCAAAAGCAGTGCACATAGCTAGACTTCTTGTTGCAATGAAATCTCCTTTACAAATTCAATCATTGAATTTATCTTCAGAAACAAAAGCTGATTTAAAAAGGCTTTGTGACTCATTAATGGATGAATATGTAGGAATTCGATTAAAAGGTAAAAAGTTTATTGATCAAATGGAAGATTGGCAACAGAAATTACAAATTCGTCGAAATAAACCAGAAGAAAAATGAAACGACTAACAAAGAATATGGGCGATAGAATAAAAATCTATCGTCTTTTTTGTATACAATTAATTTTGTTTCCTCAGTAGATTATTAGAATTTATACCGTTTTCGTGATACACTAATTAGGACGAAATAAAACGGAGGTATGAGATGTACGAATATCTTAAAGGAGAATTAGTGGCTATTCAGCCAACCTATATTGTTGTAGAAAATTATGGGATTGGATATCAAATTATGTTTGCCAATCCTTATCGCATCCAATCAAAATTGAATGAAGTCATTCGAGTAGAGCTTCAACAAATTGTTCGAGAAGATTCGATTACATTGTATGGTTTTTTAAGTGATGAGGAAAAAGAATTATTCCAAAAACTAATTAGTGTTTCTGGTATCGGACCCAAAAGTGCTGTATCGATTTTAGCAAATGATGATGTAAATGGTTTTATCCAAGCAGTAGAATCAGGTAATATTACGTACTTAACAAAATTTCCTGGAGTGGGTAAAAAAACTGCTCAACAAATTGTATTAGATTTAAAAGGAAAATTCACAAATATTGTAGTGGAAGAAGTAGCGACTCCAGAAGTAGAGACGACAACTGGAGTGAAACAGTTAGAAGAAGCAAGAGAAGCTTTATTAGGATTAGGATATTCTGCAAAAGAAATTACAAAAGTTTGGAAAGATTTAGAGACAGCGGCTCCTCAAACAACTCAAGAAGCATTATCCATTGCCTTTAAATTATTGATGAAATAGAAAGGAAGAATTGTGTGGAAGAACATCGATTTGTAGATGGTAGTCCCTTAGATGAACAAGAAGTTTCAACGGAATTATCATTACGACCGCAAAATTTACAACAATATATTGGTCAGCAAAAAGTAAAAGAAGAGTTATCCATTTATATTCAAGCTGCTCGCAGCAGGCAAGAAGCTTTGGATCATGTCTTATTATATGGACCTCCTGGATTAGGGAAAACGACTCTAGCAATGGTCATTGCGAATGAACTAGAAGTAGGAATTAAAACAACGAGTGGTCCAGCCATTGAACGACCTGGAGATTTAGTTGCTTTATTAAATGATTTAAATGCTGGAGATGTATTGTTTATTGATGAAATTCATCGCTTACCTCGTGTCGTAGAAGAAATGCTTTATTCTGCAATGGAAGATTTCTTTGTGGATATTGTAGTAGGTCAAGGACCAACAGCTCATCCCGTTCATTTTCCATTACCTCCTTTCACTTTAGTGGGAGCAACAACTCGTGCGGGTGCTTTATCTGCTCCGTTAAGAGATCGTTTTGGAATTGTGTCTCATATGGAATATTATGACGAACAATCCTTAACAGAAATTGTGAAGAGAACAGCTAGTGTATTTGAAAGTGAAATACATGAAGAAGCAGCTAGAGAGGTAGCCCTTCGTTCAAGAGGAACCCCTCGTATTGCCAATCGTTTATTAAAACGAGTAAGAGATTTCTCACAAGTTTATGAAGAGGGTGCTATTTCAAAAGAAATTACGCAAAAAGCGCTCAAAGTCCTTCAAGTAGATGAAAAAGGATTAGATGCAATTGACCGTAAATTACTAAATGCGATGATTGATTTATATGATGGTGGGCCAGTAGGATTAGGTGCTATTGCTGCTAATATTTCTGAAGATGCTGAAACAATCGAAGATATGTATGAGCCTTATTTATTACAAATTGGGTTTATGAAGCGAACTTCAAGAGGCAGAATGGTCACACCCGAAGCTTATGTTCATTTGAACAGAAGATATTAGAATAGAAAGATGGAATAAGAATGAATTATACAACTCAAGATTTTGATTTTGATTTACCAGAAGAACTGATTGCTCAAACACCTTTGAAAGATCGAACTTCATCACGTTTATTAGTCGTTAATAAAACAGAACATAGTGTAACAGATAAACATTTTTCTGAAATTATTGATTATTTAGAAGAAGGTGATACATTAGTTGTCAATAATACGAGAGTATTACCAGCGAGATTATACGGAGAAAAAGAAGGAACAGGCGCTCATATTGAAGTGTTACTACTGCACAATACGCATGGAGATTGTTGGGAAACTCTTGTAAAACCAGCTAAAAGAATAAAAGTTGGAACAGTTGTATCGTTTGGTGATGGACGATTAAAGGCAACTGTGACAGAAGAATTAGAACAAGGTGGAAGAATCATTGAATTTCAATACGAAGGAGTATTTTTAGAAATTTTAGAATCATTAGGTGAAATGCCATTGCCACCATATATCAAAGAACGATTAGAAGACCAAGAACGTTATCAAACGGTTTATGCAAAGGAAAATGGTTCTGCAGCTGCACCAACAGCAGGCTTACATTTTACAAAAGAATTAATGGAAAAAATTCAACAAAAAGGGATTCAAATTGTTCCAATTACATTACATGTAGGCTTGGGGACATTTAGACCTGTTTCTGTAGATCACTTAGAAGATCATAAAATGCATTCGGAATATTATCATATTTCAAAAGAAACAGCAGAAATCATTGCAGAAACGAAGAAAAATGGAAAACGAGTTATTGCGGTTGGAACTACTTCGATTCGTACATTAGAAACAGTAGGTTTTGCTAATCATGGAGAAATTGTTCCAAGTAGTGGATGGACAGATATTTTTATTTCTCCAGGATATGAATTTAAAGTAGTGGATGCCTTTATTACGAATTTCCATCTTCCAAAATCTACATTAGTGATGTTAGTAAGTGCTTATTTAGGACGTGACTTTACATTAGAAGCTTATCATCATGCTATTCGTGAACGTTATCGTTTCTTTAGTTTTGGAGATGCTATGTTTGTCCATCGTTAAATCTATGCTGAAATGGAGATGAGAAAATTGTCTTTTGAACAGTTAAAAGAACAAATCATGAAGGATGAAGAAAATCTTGTTTATACAGAACAAGGAATTGAACCATTATTTTGGATTCCGGAAACAGCTAAAATTTTAATTATTGGTCAAGCACCAGGATTGAAAGCTCAAGAAAGTCGTAAATTTTTCTGGGATAAAAGTGGAGATCGTTTAAGAGAATGGCTAGGAATTGACACAACGCTATTTTACGAATCAGGATTATTTGCAGTCGTTCCAATGGATTTTTACTATCCAGGAAAAGGTAAAAGTGGAGATAAACCACCTAGAAAAGGGTTTGCCCCAAAATGGCATCCATTAGTTTTACCATTATTGAAACAGGTTGAGTGTATCTTGCTAGTTGGATCATACGCACAAAATTATTATCTAAAAGATACAAAAAAAGAAAATGTAACTGAAACTGTAAGAAATTACACTGAATACTTGCCAAAGTATTTTCCATTGGTACATCCTTCCCCTTTAAATATAAGGTGGATGAAGAAAAATCCATGGTTTGAAGAAGAAGTATTACCAGAATTAAAAATCATTGTAAAAAATATAATTATAAAGGAGAATGAATGATGTTTATTACTCGACACAATAACCCATATGAATTAAAAGGAGAATTACCAACAGTAGGAGAAAAAGCTCCTCACTTTTCATTAGAATGTATTCATGGAGAAATGAAAACTCCAGAATCATTTGCTGGAAAAGTAACATTAATTAGTGTTGTTCCAGATATTAATACTCGAGTTTGCGATATTCAAACGAAAGCATTCCATAAAAAAATGAAAGAACATCCAAGTATTCAATTAGTGACGATTAGTAAAAATAACAAAGATGAATTTAAAAATTGGTGTTCTGCAAATGATGTTGCAATGGAAATGTTATGCGATGTTGATTTTACATTTGGAGAAGCATATGGCATTTATGTGCCTGAATTAAGCGTAGACCAACGTTCGATTTTTGTATTGGATCAAAATGGAACAATTGTCTATCAAGAAATTGTTCAAGAAATGACAGATGAACCAAATTATGATGAAGCCATTCGAGTAGCTTTAACTCATTTATAAAAGGGGGAGAATTATGGAAAACATTAGTTTATTTCCAGCGATTGAGCCTTATAATGAGTTTTATTTAGAAGTTTCTTCGACACATCAACTCTTTGTGATGGAATCAGGAAATCCAAATGGAAAGCCAGTGATTATTGTTCATGGTGGACCAGGTGGAGGTTCGAGTCCAGTAACCCGTCAATTGTTTAATCCGGATGTTTACCGTATGATTCAATTTGACCAACGTGGTTGTGGAAAGAGTTTGCCATTTCTTTCATTGGAGGAAAATACAACGCAACATTTAGTTTCTGATATGGAGAAAATCCGTGAGAAGCTAGAAATTGAAAAATGGGTTGTTTTCGGTGGAAGTTGGGGAACAACTTTATCCCTTCATTATGCTATTCAATATCCTGAAAGAGTAATGGGATTAATTTTACGAGGAATTTTCCTAGGTAGACAAGAAGATACCGATTGGTTATACCAAAAAGGAGCTAGTGATTTCTTCCCAGATCAATTTGCACCTTATTTGCACCATATTCCAGTAGAAGAACAAGATGATTTAGTAACGGCTTATTATAAACGGTTGACAAGCGTTGATGCCTCTATCCGTTTAGAAGCTGCTCGTCAATTGGCTAGATGGGAAGGTGGCATTATTACCTTATTACCTAGGGAAATTATTGGTGAAGAGTCCGATGAAGATATGCTCGCGATTGCGATTATGGAATGTCATTATTTCTACCATCATTGCTTTGTAGAAGATGATAATTATATTCTTAATCATGCAGATAGATTAAAAGCTATTCCAATTAAAATTGTTCATGGTAGATATGATGTTGATTGTCGTCCAAGTGGGGCATATGATTTAAAACAAAAGTTACCACATGCTGAATTAGTCTTTTCTACTGCTGCAGGACATGCGCAAATGGAACCATCAACAGTCAAAGAATTAATGAGATTTGCCAGAGAATTTGAAGAAGCTGTTTAAGTCAGTTTCTTAAAATAATAGACGCTTCACAACAAGTTAGTTTGCTTGTTGTGAAGCGTTATTTTAATTGTTAAATAATAATTGTTCTAATGCACGTCGTTGTACTTTCATTGTTGCCGTTCTTGGGATTTTATCATAATCCATTATAATTGGCTCATTTAAATGAGGTAAGTTTTCAATGGCTTTAAACCATAATTCATCTTTAAAACGTTCGCCATCTGTAATAGCTACAATTGGCTGAGGATAACCTTGATTATCACGAATAATAACAACTTCTTCAAGGAATGGAAGATGGTCTAATAAATAATCTTCGATGATAAGTGTACTATTCAGAGTTTCAACTAAGTCTACTTGACGATCGTGTAGAAGTAATTCCCCTTTATCATTGATAAGCCCGTAATCACCAGTATCCCACCATTCATCGTATACATTTTCTTGGAATCGAGCAGCTTCTTGAAAGTATGTTAACGCTCGTCCTTTAGAATATAATTGAATGTTTCCTGGTGTATTCGTTGGTAGAAGTGTTCCGTCATTTGTTGCAATTCTTGCTTTTGTAAAATGTTCAAAACCAATCCCCAAATTACGGATATTGATTCCTGGTAATGATTCTAATGTGTGTTTACGAACGATTGCAGGTCCGCATTCACTTTGTCCATAAATTTGTAAATAGATACCATTTTTCTTGCGATTCGTTTTTAAAAATGTAGCCATAGTTTCCTTATTAATCGCATCAAATGTCGAGTGATAATAGCGAGTATTTTCAAATAATTCTGGATGTAATTTAGCAAGAGAAGCCCATTGAACAAAATTATTCGGATGTGTTTCAATTCCAATTGGTTTGAATTGTTGAAGTAAGGTTTCAATATTTTTAATACTAGGATCTTTAATCGCTAAATAAGGAAATCCTAAACTCATTAATGAAGACATTCCAATATTAAAACGAGAATGGACTGGAGAAATATGAAATGCTAGCAATCCTTTTTCTTCCATTTTTGAAAAAATACTTTTTTGAAAGGCAGTTCTCCATCCCATGCTGTTAGCAGAGTGTGCGATTAGTTTAGGAATACCGGTAGTACCTGAAGTGTGTGTCATATAACTAATTTCATTTGGATTAAGAGAAACAAAAGGGGTTATGGTTTCAATTTGTTCTTGGATTTCTTGTATCGAAAGAGCCTTTGCTTTATTTTTTTCTTGTAAAAGCATCACTTTCTCTGCTGTTTCATCATCGTAAATTAACCAAGCATCTTCTAATCGCTCAAAAAATGTATCTATAATGGTAGTAGGAAGATGAGCAGAAGTCATGACAGGAATAGCTCCTAAATAGGAAATGGAACAAGCTAACCAATAAGTATCGACAGCAGAAGATTTGTATACCATTACTTTTTCTGTTGATTTAATTCCTAAACTAGCTAATTGAAAGGCACGTTTTTGAATAAATTTCAAACTTTCTTGATACGTAGTTTCTAATCCAAATTCAGGGAAAGCAGATAACACTTGATCAACATAAATTTTTTTCTCTGGGAAATCAATGCTAGCTTTTTCATAATTTTTGTATAAGTGTAAAGGTTCATGTTCGTATATATTAGGCATAATAACATCCTTTCAAAAATAGTTTTTATCTAGTATACAGGAGGGATATAAAACTTGCAAAAAAAATTTAAGCATACTAGTATGCAAACGTTTTAATTTTTGGTAAAATAAACTTATGCAAACGGTTTAATAATGGTATGAATAGGAGTTGATAGATGTGCAAATAAAAAACGAAGCTATGCTGATAACTTATTCAGATAGCTTAGGAAAAAACATGAAGGATCTAAAATTTGTTTTAGAAACTTACTTTAAAGAATCAATTGGAGGAGTACACTTACTTCCATTTTTCCCTTCAACAGGTGATAGAGGATTTGCACCAAGTGATTATACGACCGTTGATCCAGACTTAGGTAGCTGGGAAGATGTCGATGCATTAGGAGAGCAATATTACTTAATGTTTGATTTTATGATTAATCATATTTCTCGTGAATCAAAATTTTTCCAAGATTTTAAAAAGAATCATGAAAATTCTCCTTATAAAGACATGTTTATTCGTGTGCATGAATTTTTCCCTCCTGGACGTCCAACACAAGAAGATATCGATTTAATCTATAAGAGAAAAGATAAAGCACCTTTCCAAACAGTTCATTTTGAAGATGGTACAACAGAAGAAGTGTGGAATACATTTGGTGAAGAACAAATTGATTTAGATGTGAATAAGGCTATTGTAAAAGAATTTATTCGTGAAACCATTAAAGATATGGCAAGTCATGGATGTTCATTAATTCGTTTAGATGCTTTTGCCTATGCTGTGAAAAAATTAGATACAAATGATTTTTTTGTAGAGCCTGAAATTTGGGATTTATTAGATGAAGTAAGAGCAGAAGCTGCGAAATATCAAGTAGAATTATTACCTGAAATTCATGAACATTATTCGATTCAAATGAAAATTGCCAATCATGATTATTTTGTATATGATTTTGCATTACCAATGGTTGTGTTATATTCACTTTATAGTGGAAAATCAAATCGATTAGCAAATTGGTTAAAAATGAGTCCAATGAAACAATTTACAACATTAGATACACATGATGGGATTGGTGTTGTAGATGCAAGAGATTTATTAACAGATGAAGAATTAGACTATACTTCAGAACAATTGTATAAAGTTGGAGCAAATGTTAAGAAAGTTTATTCTAGTGAGAAATATAATAATTTAGATATTTATCAAATTAATAGTACTTATTATAGTGCACTTGGAAATAATGATGCGAGTTACTTACTTTCAAGAGTTTTACAATGTTTTGCTCCAGGGATTCCTCAAATTTATTATGTAGGATTATTAGCAGGTGAAAATGATATTGAACTTCTTGAAGCAACAAAAGAAGGACGTAATATTAATCGTCATTACTATACATTAGAAGAAATTGAAAAAGAAGTTGAGCGACCAGTTGTCAAACAATTACTATCATTATTACGCTTTAGAAATACTTCAAAAGCATTTGATTTGGAAGGAGAAATTGAAATTTCAACTCCAGATGAATCAACGATTGAAATTGTTCGTACAAGTGCTGATCAACAAACAAAAGCTCTTCTAGTAGCAAATTTAGCAACAAAAGAATTTACGATTGAAGAAAATGGAGTAACCATTCAATTATAAAATTTCATATAAGGAGGAGAAATTTCTCCTCTTTATATTCACTTTTACGTATATAACAATAGTTATGAAAATTGATTTTCAATTTTGATGAAAAAATTTTCTTTCAAAAAAATTGTTTTCTGCTATTTACAAAATGAAGAAAATTTGTTATTATAACTATGTGATAAAAATAACAAGCAACGGAGGAAATCACAGTGACTGAAGAGAAAAAAGTAGTAGACTCTCAAAAAGAAGTGAATGAATTAGTAGAGAAAGGGCTAGTAGCTTTAGAACAATTTAGATTGCTCAACCAAGAACAAGTTGACTATATCGTAGCTAAAGCATCAGTAGCAGCTCTTGATCAACATGGTGTGTTAGCTTTACACGCTGTAGAAGAAACTGGTCGTGGAGTATTTGAAGATAAAGCGACTAAAAATTTATTTGCATGTGAACACGTAGTTCATAATATGCGTCATACGAAAACCGTTGGAGTTATTGAAGATGACGAAGTAACAGGTTTAACATTAATCGCAGAACCAGTTGGGGTTGTATGTGGTATTACACCAACAACTAACCCAACATCAACAGCGATTTTCAAATCATTAATTGCATTGAAAACACGTAACCCAATCGTATTTGCATTCCATCCATCAGCTCAAAAGAGTTCAGCTCATGCAGCTCAAATCGTTCGTGATGCAGCGATTGCAGCTGGAGCACCTGAAAACTGTATTCAATGGATTGAACATCCATCAATCGAAGCTACAAATGCTTTAATGAATCATGATGGCATTGCAACTATCTTAGCAACAGGTGGTAACGCAATGGTTAAAGCCGCTTATTCATGCGGAAAACCTGCTTTAGGGGTAGGTGCTGGTAACGTACCTGCATATGTTGAAAAATCAGCAAACATTCGTCAAGCTGCTCACGATATCGTAATGAGTAAATCATTCGATAACGGAATGGTTTGTGCTTCAGAACAAGCAGCTATTATTGATAAAGAAATTTATGATGAGTTTGTAGCAGAATTAAAGAGCTACCATACTTATTTTGTATCTAAAAAAGAAAAAGCATTACTTGAAGAGTTCTGCTTTGGCGTAAAAGCAAATAGCAAAAACTGTGCTGGTGCTAAATTAAATGCTAATATCGTAGGTAAACCTGCTGCATGGATTGCAGAACAAGCAGGATTCTCAGTTCCAGAAGGAACAAACATTTTAGCAGCTGAATGTAGCGAAGTAGGGGAAAAAGAACCTTTAACTCGTGAAAAATTATCTCCAGTCATTGCAATCTTAAAATCTGAATCTCGTGAAGATGGTGTTGAGAAAGCAAGACAAATGGTTGAATTTAATGGTTTAGGACACTCTGCAGCTATTCATACAGATGATGCTGAATTAGCAAAAGAATTCGGACGTATTGTTCGTGCAATTCGTGTAATCTGGAACGCTCCATCTACATTTGGTGGTATCGGGGATGTTTACAATGCCTTCATTCCATCTCTAACATTAGGTTGCGGTTCTTATGGACGTAACTCAGTTGGTGATAACGTAAGCGTTGTGAATCTATTAAATATCAAAAAAGTAGGGAGACGTAGAAATAATATGCAATGGTTTAAAGTTCCTTCGAAAATCTATTTCGAACGTGATTCAATTCAATACTTACAAAAAATGAAAAATGTAGAACGTGTAATGATCGTAACTGACCAACAAATGGTTAACTTAGGATTCTTACAACGTGTGATTGAACAATTAGAATTACGCCCTAACAAAGTTATTTATGAAGTATTCTCAGATGTTGAACCAGATCCAGATATCACAACAGTTAACCGTGGTGCTGAAATTATGAAATCATTCGAACCAGATACAATCGTAGCTCTTGGTGGTGGTTCTGTAATGGATGCTGCTAAAGTAATGTGGATGTTCTACGAACAACCTCAAATTGACTTCCGTGATTTAGTACAAAAATTCATGGATATCCGTAAACGTGCATTCAAATTCCCTGAATTAGGTGAAAAAGCTAAATATGTTGGTATTCCAACAACTTCAGGTACAGGTTCTGAAGTAACTCCATTTGCCGTTATTTCTGATAAAGCAAATAACCGTAAATATCCATTAGCGGACTACTCATTAACTCCAACAATTGCGATTGTTGACCCAGCATTAGTTATGACAGTTCCAGGATTTGTTACAGCAGATACAGGTATGGACGTATTAACACACGCAGTTGAAGCTTATACTTCAACATTAGCTAATGACTACACTGATGGTTTAGCTTTACAAGCAATCAAATTAGTATTTGAAAACTTAGAAAGTTCAGTTAAAAATGGAGACTTCGTATCAAGAGAAAAAATGCATAATGCTTCTACAATGGCTGGTATGGCATTTGCCAATGCATTCCTTGGAATGTCTCACTCAATGGCTCACAAAGTTGGTGGATTCTTCCATACAGTACACGGACGTACAAATGCAATCTTACTTCCATATGTTATCCGTTATAATGGTACTCGCCCAGCTAAAACTTCTACATGGCCTAAATATAATTACTACCGTGCAGATGAAAAATTCCAAGACATTGCAAGAATGTTAGGATTACCTTCATCAACTCCTGAAGAAGCAGTAGATGCCTTAGCAAAAGCTGTTTATGAATTAGGAGAACGTGTAGGAATTGAAATGAACTTCAAAGCTCAAGGTGTAGATGAAAAAGAATGGAAAGAAACAATCCACGAAATCGCATTATTAGCATATGAAGATCAATGTTCACCAGCGAACCCTCGTTTACCAATGGTTGCTCACATGGAAGAAATTCTTGCAGATGCATACTATGGATACGCAGCTCGCCCAGGACGTTTAAAATAATCCATTAAACAAATATCAAGCGTAATAGTTTTCGGACTATTACGCTTTTTCTTTATATAAAATTTTACTAATTTGAATCAATACTAATACAGATGTTCAGTTTATTTTAATACAGTTTTGTGGTATACTATTGAAGGAATAAAAGGTTATTCAATCTTTTAAATAAGTTGTCAGTGAGGATTAAAGGAGGAAACAATATGACCCCTAATAAAGAGGATTATATCAAAGCAATTTATAAATTAGGTGGTAATCATGAAATCGTTTCTAATAAGTCAATCACCAATATGCTTCAAATATCAGCAGCATCTACAACAGAAATGTTGAATAAATTAGTTACAGAAGAATATGTAGATTATGTACGATATAAAGGAGCTAGACTGACAGAAAAGGGGATTTTATTTGCTGAACGATTAATTCGTACTCATAAAATATGGGAAGTATTTTTAGTACAGTCATTAGGTTTTTCACCAGATGAAGTTCATGCACAGGCAGAAGTTTTAGAACATGCCTCTACACCTGAATTGATTAATCGATTAGTAGACTTTCTTGATGATCCGACTCATTGCCCTCATGGAGAAATTATTCCTACAATACATGAAAGTTAAGCAATGCATGAAATAAATACTGATTTGGAGGGGAAAATATGTCAACCAAACATCAACGAATTATTGAATACATTGAATCTTTGCCTGTTGGTGAAAAAATATCTGTCCGTAGTATTGCTAAAAATATGCAACTAAGCGAAGGTACTGCTTATCGTGCGATTAAAGCAGCTGAAAATTTAGGGGTAGTCTCAACGATTGAACGTGTTGGGACAATCCGAATTGAACGTAAATCTAAAGAGAATTTTGAAAAACTTTCTTTTGGTGAAATTGTAAAAATTATCGAAGGGGAAGTATATGGAGGTTCTGAAGGTTTAGATAAAATTTTAAATCGATTTGTAATCGGTGCGATGACAGAAGATGCGATGACTCGTTATATTCATCCAGAATCATTAGTGATTATTGGGAATCGTAAAGAAGCGCAATTATTAGCACTTGAACAAGGGGCAGCTGTATTAATTACAGGGGGATTTACTGCATCTGATGAATTAATTCGTAGATCTGATGAATTAGCGATACCGGTAATTGGAACAACTTATGATACATTTACGGTTGCGTCACTGATTAACCGTGCAATGACGGATCAATTGATTAAGAAAAAAATCATGATTGTATCAGATATTTATACAGATTATTCACACACACATTATTTAATGATTGATGATACAGTGGAAGATTATAGAAAAATGAATCATAAAACTGGAAATTCTAGATTCCCAGTTATTAATCATTCCAATCGTCTTGTAGGAGTTGTAACAGCAAAAGATGTCATTGGAAAAAGTGATCATCTTGTTATTGAAAGAGTGATGACAAAAAATCCAAGTGTGACTAAATTGCATGCCAGTGTTGCCAGTGTTGCACATTCTATGATTTGGAATGGGTTAGAAATGCTTCCTGTTGTTCAAGATAATATGGAATTATTAGGCATTATTTCTAGACAGGATGTAATGAAGGCTATGCAATTAGCGCAACGTCAACCTCAAGTTGGAAATACTTTTGAAGATGATGTAGCTGAAAGTTTAAATGTGTTAGAAATGGATACACAACAAGCCAAATTCCAATTTACGGTAACTCCACAAATGACGAATAATTTAGGGATGTTATCATTTGGTGTTCTTTGCGAAGTTGTCAGTGTAGCATCGAAAGAATTTATATCTCGTAGTCAAAGAAGAAATGCAGTTATTGAGCAATTAGATTTGCATTATTTAAAAATGATTCCAATTGATAGTGAAATTGTTTTACAAATTCAATCATTAGATAATGGAAGAAAAATAACAAAATTAGATATTTCAGTGTATTTAGAAAATACCATTGTTGCAAAAGCTGTCATGTCTAGTCAGTTAATGGAAAGGAATTAATTATTAGAATGAATAAACAAGAATATTTAGTAGCCATTGATCAAGAAATCCAAAAAGCAGACTCAATCGTTATTTTACGCCATGAGTTGCCAGATCCAGATGCGATTGGTTCTCAAATTGCTTTGAAAAAAATCATCGAAGCAACTTATCCTAGCAAAACAGTGTATGCTTTAGGAGAAATGAATGATGATCTAGCGTATATTGGTACAATGGATACTATTTCTCAAGAAGTATTTGATGCTTCATTAATTATTGTGAATGATACTGCGAATACTCCCCGTATTGATTCTCCTTATGAAGTAAATCCTTCAGAAGTGATTAAAATTGATCATCATCCTGATAGAGATGTATATGGAAAAATTTCTTATGTTGATACCACTGCAAGTAGTACAAGTGAAATTTTATGTCAATTTGTCTTTAGTGAAAACTCTC
>CAUSWE010000011.1:0-37802 GCA_963535215.1 uncultured Granulicatella sp.
TTATTTTTACAGGTTCAGGTTCAGAAGCGAATAATTTAGTGTTTGAATCCATTTGTCAGCATTTTGCAGAAGAAAAAGGGGAAATAATTATTTCAGGAATCGAGCATCCTTCGGTTAAAAAATCTGCTGCTTATGCTGAAAAATTAGGATTCACCATTATTGCGTTAGTTCCTGATGAGTCTGGTTGTATATCTGTTAAACAAGTGGAAGAAGCTTTAACAGATAAGACACGTTTAGTTTCGATTATGACGGTTAATAATGAAACTGGAGCGTATCAACCAATTCATAAAATCGGCGAGTTATTAGTCGAACATCCTGCTTATTTCCATACAGATGCAGTTCAGGCATTTGCCCAAGAAGAAATGGATGTAGCGGCTTCTCATATTGATTATTTATCTGCTTCAGGGCATAAAATTCATGCACCAAAAGGCATTGGATTTTTATATAAGAAGAAAGAAACTCCGATACATGCACTTATTAAGGGTGGTGGACAAGAACAAGGATGGAGAGCAGGAACCGAAAATGTTCCTTATATTGTTGGTTTCCAAAAAGCTCTTGCACTAGCGATTCAAACTAGAAATGAGAAGAAGAATAGATATATTGAATTATCAGAGTATTTACAAGGACAATTAACAGCTCGTCAAATTCCTTTTGAAATCAATGGAGATGCGTCAAAAAAGAGTCCTCATATTTGTAATGTATGGTTAAAAGGCATTCCTGCCAGTCAAACATTAATTATCTGTGATTTACATCAAGTAGCTGTTTCTGCGGGTTCTGCTTGTTCAGCAGGAAGTTTAGAACCTAGTCCAGTATTATCACTCATGTATCCTCAGAATAAAAATAGAGTAGTAGAATCTGTTCGTTTATCCTTTGGAGGAGAAACGACTACGGAAGATATTGATGCATTTATTTCCTCAATATCCTCGATTAAACGACCATAGTATGCTAAACTAGAAGAAAGTGATGAAAGGAAGTGTTCATATGGCATTTACTCAAACAGCAACATTAAAAAATTCAAATCATGTTTATCAAGTATCTCCAACGGTAAAAGGATATACATTAAGAGATAACGGATTTGTCGAAACAAAATCAGGGAACTTTCAATTAATTCGCAGTTTAGATGATTTAGTAGTCGGACATCGTGGATTAAAATTAAAAGTTTCAGTGGATAAAGCAATGAAACAATTAAAAATTTCAACAACAACAAAAGATGGACTACAAACTGTTCAATTATATGGAAATGAAAAAAATGCATATGCAATCGAAAAATTAGAATTTATTCTTGAAGGTTTAGTAGAACGTGGTGTATTAGAAGAAATATAAAAAACGAGACAGAGTTTACTCTGTCTCGTTTCTATAGATAGCACGGGAAGGTATTCCGATCACTATTGTTGATCTTCTTCGTGAGGGAGTGGCTTAAACTGCGCCACGAAGCTTAAAGTATCGCCAAAATAAAGATTTTCGCCTGGAATCTCATAGAGTTCCTGCATGCGTTTACTTAAAGAGTATGGAAGATTCGTAGAATCTTTTTCATACTTCGTTAAAGTATCTTTATTAATTTTTAGGTATTTGGCGGCTTCTAAGAGTGTCAAATTACGATTAACCCGCGCTGCTCGTAAAGATATTATCATACACTTATGCCCCCCTTTTACCAATATTAATTGTAGTGAAAATAAAATTATTTGTCAAATGGATGAAAGGCAAAAAATCCTATCGTTATCGCCTTTAAGAAGATTTTGAGTAAATTTTTTTGAAAAAATTTTTAGAAAGTGTTATAAAAATGATACAGCGACCTTCAAATCGTTAAAACAGAGAAAAAATAGAAATGATGGTGAATGAATGAATAAGGAAAATATCCGAGTAATTGTCGGAATGAGTGGTGGAGTTGATTCTTCCGTAACTGCTCTTTTATTAAAACAAGCTGGCTATGATGTCATCGGGATCTTTATGAAGAACTGGGATGATACAGATGAAAATGGTGTATGTACAGCAACAGAAGATTATAAAGATGTGGCAGCAGTAGCTGAACAAATTGGGATTCCGTATTATTCTGTGAATTTTGAAAAGGAATATTGGGATCGTGTTTTTGAATATTTCTTAAAAGAATATCGATTAGGTAGAACTCCTAATCCGGATGTGATGTGTAATAAGGAAGTAAAATTCCAAGCATTCTTAGAATATGCGCTACAATTAGGAGCAGACTATGTAGCAATGGGACATTATGCTCGTGTTGAAAAAGATGAAAATGGAGTAGTTCGTTTATTACGTGGAGTGGATAATAATAAAGATCAAACGTATTTCTTAAGTCAATTAAATCAGCAACAATTATCAAAAGCAATGTTTCCAATTGGACATTTAGAGAAAAAAGAAGTGCGTAAAATTGCAGAAGAATTCGACTTAGCCACTGCTAAGAAAAAAGATTCAACAGGTGTATGTTTTATTGGAGAGAGAAACTTCAATGAATTCTTGTCTCATTATTTACCAGCTAAACCTGGTAAAATGGTAACATTAGATGGCGAGGTTAAAGGAGACCATGCTGGTTTAATGTATTATACGATTGGTCAACGTCAAGGATTAGGAATCGGTGGTGGTGGTAAAACCAATGATCCATGGTTTGTAGTAGGGAAAGATTTAAGCACCAATACACTTTATGTTGGACAAGGATTCCATCATCCAAATCTGTATTCTGATTCATTATTTGCGACAGATTTGCAATTTAATACAGATGAAGAAAAACCAAATGAATTTGAATGTACGGCGAAATTCAGATATCGTCAACAAGATACAAAAGTTCGAGTTGTATTCCAAGAAGACGACAAGACAAAAGCTATGGTATACTTTGAGGAGCCAGTACGTGCGATTACACCTGGACAAGCAGTTGTATTTTATGATGGAGACATCTGCTTAGGTGGAGGCATTATTGATAAAGCTTATATGGAAGGAAACGAACGTCAGTACGTTTAATCATAGATAGAAAAGAGGGGAAGTCATGAGTGAAGAATACATTGTAGGAGAAGTTTTAGCGACATTTTTTGAAAATCCGCAAAATTTTTACAAAGTATTATTAATTCGAGTGCAAGAAAGTAGTTTACAACTAAACTCAGATGAGATTGTTGTAACAGGAATTATTGGCACAATTCATGATAATTCCCCCTATCGTTTTAATGGGAAAATTGTTTCGCATCCAAAATACGGGCAACAGTTTTCTGTCTTAAGTTATCAACAACATCAACCTACTGGAAAAAAAGGTCTTATTGCATATTTTTCTAGCGGACGATTTCCAGGAATTGGAGAAAAAACTGCTGAAAAAATTGTAGACTGTTTAGGTGAAAATGCGATTGAGCAAATTATTCAAGACGAGGATTGTTTAAAAAATGTTCCAGGATTATCGACAAAGAAATGTGAAAGTATTCGTAGCATTATTATCGAAAATCAAGGAACAGAACGTATTTTATTTGAATTAACCAATATGGGATTTACTCCATTATTTGCGCAGAAAATTATGATGCTCTATAAAGAGAAAACAATGGATATTATTAAAGAAGATCCATATGTGTTATTACAGTCCATTGAAGGACTTGGGTTTAGACGAATTGATGCCATTGCGCAACAATTAGAGATTGCAGCAGATAGTTTATATCGAATTAAAGGTGCCGTTTATGTAGTGGTAAGGGATTTGTCTTATCAAGAAGGGCATACGTATTTAATCGATAAAGAAGTTGTCCTTGCAGCTCAAAAATTATTGGAGCAAACTCGTTCATTTTTAATTGAACCAGATCAAATCGTGAATGCATTAAATGAATTAATTCGTGAAGGAATTATTATTTCTGAAGAAAATCATTTATCATTAGCTTCTTTATATTATGCGGAAATTGGTATTGTGAATGCAATTCATCATCGTATGGAATTGTCAAAAAAATCTCAGTATACTGAGGAACAGATAGAAGAAGCCATTCAGCATGTTCAAAAGAAATTTGGTATCATTTATGATGAGTCTCAAAAACAAGCACTCATTAAAATTATGCAAGAATCCTTGTTTATTTTAACTGGAGGACCAGGAACGGGGAAAACAACGATTATTAATGGTGTTGTAGAAATGTATCGCTATTTAGAAGAGATAACTTTTGATTCTGATGCCATTCAATTGGCGGCTCCAACTGGAAGAGCAGCGAAGCGTATGAATGAGTTAACGGGAATTTCTGCTTCAACCATTCACCGGATGTTAGGAATTTCTGCAGAGGAAAATTCTGAATTAGAGAGTGAGGATTCCGATGATTCTCGTTCGTTAAGTTGTGACTTTTTAATTATTGATGAGATGTCGATGGTCGATACTTGGCTAATGAATCGCTTGCTTCGTGCGACTCCTGCTAAAACGAAGATTTTATTTGTAGGAGATAAAAATCAATTGCCTTCTGTAGGACCGGGACAAGTGTTAACGGATTTTCTATTATCGAATCAAATTCCATCGATTGAATTAACGCATATTCATCGACAAAAAGATTCCTCAAGTATTGTTCCATTAGCACACTCCATTAAAGATGGGCATTTACCAATAGATTTTACTCAAAATCAACCAGACCGTACCTTTATTCCATGCCGTTCGACTCAAATTCTAGATGTGATTGAACAAATTGTAGTGAAGGCGATTAAAAAAGGATATCAGAAAAAGGATATTCAAGTACTTGCTCCAATGTATAAAGGGGAAGCTGGTATTCACGAAATTAATAAAATGATGCAAAATATTTTAAATCCAAAAATCGGAAATTCTGTTCGTGAAATTGAATCATTTGACCGAGTGTTCCGTGTAGGGGATAAAGTATTGCAGTTAGTTAATGTTGCTGAAGAAAATATTTATAATGGGGATATTGGAGAAATTACTGCGATTATATTTGCCAAAGAAAATGAAGATCAAGTCGATAAAATCTATGTCTCTTTTGATCATGTAGAAGTAGAATATAAACGCAATGACTTTATTCAATTGACGCATGCTTATTGTTGTTCGATTCATAAAGCACAAGGTAGTGAATTTCAAATGGTGATTTTACCAATGGTAGGTCAATATCAACGGATGTTGCAGCGGAATTTGCTGTATACCGCAGTGACAAGAAGTAAGAAATTCTTAATTATGTGTGGGCAATACGAAGCATTCCAAGAAGCAGCAAATCGTCAAAGTGCAAGTCGTCAAACGTGCTTAAAAGATTTATTAGTAGGAAATAGTTTTGAAAGTTTTACGATTGAGGAAGAGAGTCATGAGATTCATACAGTAGAATCGTTAGAAAATACGAAAGAATTGATTACGGATCTACAACCTAAACAACAAAGGGTTATTGAAAAGAGTACCGTCGCAGAAGAAACCGAAACGTACTCTGTAACTTCCGAAAAAGTTGTTGTAGCAGATAAGAAATCCTTTATTTTAACAATGGCATTAATCGATTCTTGTGAAATTGATCCAATGATTGGAATGGAAGGGTTAACTCCTTATGATTTTATATAAAAAATTATAGTATTTTGTCCTCGTATCGTATACAATAAGACCGAGGTGAAAGTTATGGAAAACCAAAAACATTTTTTAGTGTCAGCAGATGCTGTGCCTCCTGTGTTTTCTAAAGTACTAAAAGCAAAAGAATTATTAGCAACTAACCAAGCAAAGGACGTTACAGAAGCAGTAAAATTAGTAGGAATTTCACGTAGTGTGTATTATAAGTATTATCGAAAAGTTCAAGGATTTTCGTCAGTGACTTATGGAAGAAAAGCTTCGTTGAATATTCATATGAAAAATGAAAAAGGAACATTGTCTAAAACATTAGATTTATTTGCTAGTTATAATATGAATGTATTAACGATATTCCAAGGATTAGCAATCCATAGTGTAGCAATTGTTCAATTAATGTTAGATATTTCTGAATCAACGACTGATTTATCTGTGATTTTAAAGCAAATCGAAGCGATGGATAATATTATCGGTGTTGAATTACAAAATGTAGAGTAGGAATTCAAATGAAATTACAAACGAATAAAGGAAATCTCGAAGTAAAGGCCATTCTTTTTGATAAGGATGGCACTTTAACTAATATAGACAATCTGTGGGTCGAGCCAACAGAAATGGTCATCCGTAAAATTTTAAAGCTGCATATCAAAGAAGATTCACCCATAACGATTGAACAAATGCTAGAGTTATTAGGCATTGTTCGAGGTGAAATTGTTCCAAATAGTGTGATTGCTTCAGGAACAGTTGAAGATATGTTAGACGAGATTGGAAAATATTTTTCAATTGATAAAATGGCTTTATATGATGAAGTATTGCAAGATTTTAGAAATTATTTATTAGCACATCCAGATATGATTGTTCCAATTGGCGATGTAGCTTTTTTAATTTCTGAATTAAAACATAAAGGAATTAAAGTAGGAGTTGTCACAAATGATAGTTATATTCCTACAAAAACGATTTTTGAAATATTAAAAGTTTGGCATTTATTTGATTTTGTTGCAACACCTGATGAATATCCTGCTAAACCGGTCGCAGATTCACTTATTGGTGCGAGTAAGCAATTAGGAGTACCATTGAATGAAATCTTTTATGTAGGTGATTCCTTTTTAGATATGGCATATGCCAAACATTGTGGTGGAGGAATTGCTGTTTTAACGAGCGGGAGTGATGTTCAAATCATGAAAGAACAATCCGTGTTAGTATTAGATTCTGTAGAACAATTACTAGATTTTGTAATAGGAGAGTGACTATGTACGAAACAAATCATACAAGTGAACGTTTGAAATTATTATTTAAAATTTTAATTCCTGTCCTAATATATCAATTAGCGAATTTTTCAGCGCAATTTATTGATACGGTTATGACAGGACAATATCATGAAATGCACTTAGCAGGAGTTTCCATTGCAGGAAGTTTATATAATCCATTTTTCACACTGTTAAATGGGATTGTAGCAGCACTTATTCCAATTGTAGGGCAATTACTTGGAAAGAACGATAAAAATGGCATTCAAAAAATTGTATTTCAATTTATGTATATTGGGATTTTATTAGCGGTTCTTTTATTTTGCATTGGCTTAATTGGATTAAATCCTGCATTAAATCAAATGCATTTAGAAACAGAAGTATCCACGATTGCTAGAGAATATTTATTACTCTTATCGATTGGATTTATTCCATTTTTACTCTTTAGTGTCATTCGATCCTTCATTGATGCATTAGGGTTAACAAGAGTTTCTATGTTTCTAATGATTTTACTTGTTCCATTAAATATGTTCTTTAATTACTCATTAATTTATGGAAAATTTGGACTACCCGAACTAGGTGGTCCAGGGGCAGGTCTTGGAACGGCGATGGCTTATTGGGTGTTATTAATCGTGGCGATTGTTGTTCTTAAAAAACATCCAAAATTGAAACCTTATCATGTATTAAGTTTTGAAAGACCGCATTTACCATTGTGGAAAGAGCCGTTTGCATTAGGGTTACCCATTGGATTTAATGTTTTTGGTGAAGTAGCGATTTTTGCACTGGTTGGTTTATTAATGGCTAAATTCGGATCACAAGTCATTGCGTCACACCAAGCTGCTATGAATTTTTCATATTTGGCGTATGCCTTCCCAATGAGTATTTCTAATGCATTGACGATTATTGTATCGTATGAGATTGGACAAAAAGATCAAAAGTCCGTAAAAGAATATATTCGATTAGGGATTTCTACTTCTGTTATCATTGCTTTTCTAACATTAGTATGGTTATATTTTAACCGCCCAATGATTGCTGGTTTATATGGAAGTTCAGAAAGTTTTATTCAATTAACAATGGTATTTTTATCCTATAGTTTATTATTCCAAATGTTTGATGCCGTTGCAGCTCCGATTCAAGGGATATTACGTGGTTATAAAGATGCAAAAATGCCATTTATTTTATGCTTATTAGGATTTTGGCTCATTGGTCTTCCGGTTGGTATTATTTTAGATTGGATGACCGATTTAGGACCGTATGCTTATTGGATTGCATTAATTGCAGGGTTAATGTCAAACTGTTTCTTATTAATGTTGCGATTAAGAAGTGTCCAAAAAAATATGATAAAAGGGGATTAGTACATGGAAAATGAATCAATTGAAGTAGTCGAAGTTCAGGAAGAAATTGTAGTGAAAAAATTGGAGTCACCTTTAAAACAGTTAATGAAACAACTGTTTAAACATTTATTAGTGTATACAGCTATTTTTATGGGAATTCTTTCTCTATTTATTCTTAGTAGTGAACTAATTAAAATGGTAAAAACTGTGAGACCAGACTTTTTACCAATGGTAACAGAGACTTATCTGCAAAATTTATCTGACTTTGGTTATATTGTTGCAGTGATTGTTGGCATTACTATTTTTTACAAAAAACAACAGATCAATATGAAAGATACAATTTTTTATCGTCAAAAGAAGATGACATTGGAGTATTTTGCAGTGTTTGCGATTATACTGTTTGGCTGCCAATTTATTTTTACTCAAAGTGCTCAATTATTCGAATTTTTCTTAAATCAAATTGGTTTAAGTACTAAAGGTGCGATTGAATCAGCCACAAGTGCTGATGATTCCTTTATGTTAGTGATTTATGCAGCGTTTGTGGGTCCATTTGTTGAAGAATTATTGATTCGTGGTGGAGTTGTTTATCGTTTAAAACATTATGGAAAAATTTTTAGTATTCTTATTTCAGCAATGGCTTTTGGGTTATTCCATATGAATTTAATTCAAGGAGTTTTTGCTTTCTTTGTTGGGATATTGTTTGCGTATATTGCTCTGGAATATAGTTTTTTATGGGCAGTATTTTTCCATATACTAAATAATTTTGGATTTAGTTTATTAGTAGAAAGTGGTTTACCTGCACTTTTAGGAGCAGAATTAGCAGATACTGTAACAAATATGCTGTTAATCATTACTAGTTGTGTATCGGTGATTTTCTTATTCCTTTACCGTAAAGAAATCAGTTCATATATCAAAGCGAACAGAACTCCAAAAGGAACCTATGGTGTTGTGTTTACAACAATGGTTGTATGGATTTATATTGTAATTTGTTTATTAGTTGGGTTATTAGGGTTGCAACGATTATAAGATGGGAGAGATTTTGATGAATACGATTTATTTAGAAGATTCAGTTTACACAACTTTACAAAATCATCCGGAGGTAAAAGAGTTACTCATTGAGTTAGGATTCACGCCTTTATCTCAGCCTCAGATGGTTCAAACAGTTGGAAGAATTACAAGCTTAAAAAAAGGATCTAAAATTGCTAAAATCCCACTGGATACAATTATTCGTCAATTAGAATTGAATGGATACATTGTAAAAGAAAGTAGGGAGAGCAATGAGTAATGATGCAATGTCACCATTAGAAAGGCAAGAAAAATTAAAAGAATTAATGCTCCGATTACATCAAGGGGAAAAAGAAGAAATTATTCAAGAAGAATTTAACAAACATTTTGATTCTGTTTCTCCTTATGAAATTCAAGTGATGGAACGAAACTTGATGCAAGAAGGAATTACTTATGAAGAAATTATGCGTCTTTGTAAAATTCATGCTTCATTAATGAGTGCAAAAGTAGAAGCTGGAGAAGGAATGCCTGATTTTGAAAAAGAAGGGCATCCAGTAATGGTGCTAAAAAAGGAAAATTTAGCACTTAGAGGAGCGATTGACCGTATTGAACGATTGTTACAGGTTTATCTATCTTCAAAAGATGAAGAACTGTTAAAAGGACTAAAACGACAAATTGGCTTACTCGATCAGTTTGAAAATCATTATTTAAGAAAAGAATATGCCCTATTTCCGATTATGGAATCAAAAGGAATTACAGCTCCGCCGAAAGTGATGTGGGGAGTTCATGATGAAATACGGGAAATTTATAAAAATTTTAAACAAGCTTTTCATAACCAAACGGATGATGTCATGGAACAGTTTCTAGTAGCTAAAGAAGAATTGCTAGAAATGATTTTTAAAGAGGAAAATATTTTGATTCCAATGGTTGCGCAAGCTTTTCATGTGGATGATTGGGAGAAGATGGCACAAGATACCCCACAATACGGCTATTGCATTGTCACTCCTGAAGCAGAATGGAAAGTAGAAAAGAAACCATCTCCAATTCAATCTAAAGAAGAAATTCAAGAAACAGGAGATATCCCATTATCAACTGGCTCCTTATCCTTAGAGCAATTAGACTTATTATTAAACTTACTTCCAATGGAACTGTCATTTGTGGATAAGGACAATATTGTTAAATATTACAACGAAGGCAACGGAGAAGAAAAAATCTTCCAACGCACAAAGAGTGCAATTGGTCGAGATGTCATTAATTGCCATCCACCAAAAAGCCATGCTATTGTGACACAATTATTTGAACAATTACGATTTGGACAAAAAGAAAAAGAAGAAATGTGGT
Organism: uncultured Granulicatella sp.; assembly: GCA_963535215.1. Lineage (GTDB taxonomy): Bacteria > Bacillota > Bacilli > Lactobacillales > Aerococcaceae > Granulicatella. Next base: position 10,413 of record CAUSWE010000011.1, read on the forward strand.
TTAAAAAAGAAGATAAAATGATTCATGTCACGTATCATGCGGTACGAAATGCTCAAGGAGAGTATATGGGCGTATTAGAATATGTCCAAAATATTGCACCATACGTGAAGAATTTTGAAAGTCAACCTCTTAAGCGAGAGTTGTCTTAACCTGAGAAGCTTAAATGAGTTTTAAATTATCAGTAACTTCTAACAATGAATTTGAAAATAATAAAAACGGACTCTCCGAGTGATTCGGAGAGTTTTTTGTTATTAAAAGATTATTTTTATGATAGTATAAACATTAAATTTTAGTTATAAATTATCTTTGTTAAAAACAAGATAAAACAATAAAAAAATTTTTAGATTAAAAAATGATGAAAAAAACAAAAGATATGTTAATATATGATTATAGGAAGGAGCATAAATGAAAATAACAAAATAAAAGATTTTGAAAAAGGAGAACTTATGAAAAAATATATTACAATAAATTTATATCGGTGGTTTGGAACAATAATTCTTACTATCTTAATTGCATTAGGAACAATCTTTAGTAGTTATGGAAGAACTCTGATACTAGATAATTTTTTAGCAAATAATCATAATTATTTTTTATATGGTATTGTATTAATTCTAGTAATGGCAATTACTGAAGTTTTAAAGTCTTGTCTATCAATAAATAATGCAAAGTTGATTAAAGATTGGATTGTTTCAATTGGCAGTGGCGTTAGTGAAAATATTGAAAAAATGGGATACGATAACTATCATAAGATAAAACATGGAGAGTACATATCTTGGTACACAACTGACTTAGAGCGTATTTCAACAAGTTATTTTGAACCGTTTTTAAATCTGTTTAGTAATGTAGTATTATCAACTGTATCTCTAATTATATTATTTTCTATTAATTGGAAGATAGGATCTGTGTCACTTTTATTACTAATAATTTTAATGATAGTAGGAACTCGGTTTGGAAAGAAAATAGGTATGGCATATCAGAGGTTTTCTCAATTAAGTGGTATATATACAAATACATTGCAGGAATATACTTCTGCTTATGATGTTTTAAAAAATTTTAATGCACTTTCTATATTAAAAGAAAAAATCAAACAAGCTCAAACAGATCTTGAGAATCAGAGAGTTGTAGCTAAGAAATATACTTCTTTTGCTACCTTAGCATTTTATGGTTCACAAAGAATATTTGAAGGTATTATGTTTATGTTTGTTCTTTATTTAGTATTACAAAAGGAAATCAGTATTGGAATGTTACTATCAGTTCCAGCAATTCTAGCATTATTTTTAAATTCTACTGGTATGTTCCTAGAAATAGTTATACAAATGCAAGGTATGAATGATATTATTGAGAAGTTAGAAACTAAAATGATAGCAGAAACAATAGAATATGACAATTTATCCTTAATAGAAGGGAACAATATAACATATTCTATTGACGAGAAAAAGATTTTTGATAATTTATCTTTTAAATTTGAAAAAGGTAAAAAATACGCAATTTTAGGTCCTAGTGGAAGTGGAAAGTCTACTTTGCTCAATATTCTTTTAGGTAGAATAAATAATTTTGATGGAGAATTAAAAGTAAATGGCATTGTTAAAGAAAAGAATAAGGATGTTCTTTTTTCAAAAGAGATTGCATATGTGAGTCAAGAAGGTGCAATTTTTAATATGTCAATTAGAGAAAATATCCTACTTGGTATGAAGAAAACTGATGAAGAAATTTTTGATATTTTGAAAAAGGTTAAACTGTATGATTTAGTAAATAACTTACCTGAAAAATTAGATACGATTATTTCTTTAGATGGAAATAATTTATCAGGTGGAGAAAAACAGCGTCTTACATTAGCTCGAGCATTAATACGTAATACACCATGTATTATTTTAGATGAAGCAACTTCAGCTATTGATGCTAAAACGGCGGTTGCCATAGAAGAGCAAATTGTAGAAGATTCTGAGAAAACGGTCATTATTATTTCACATCATTTAGATGATAAGATAAGTTCTAAATTAGATAAAGTTTATTTTTTATAAAACCTAGGGATTCGCGCCAAATTTTTTGGCGCGTTTTTCTTTGGCTTACGTCCCATTTAAAAGATTCGTTAACCTAAAACCTGGTTTCCTTATTTGCTAGATTTCTATTATATTTTTATAAGTTAATTTCATTAAAAAACATGCTAAATAGGGGGCAGTACAGAGTCGGAAGGCTCTTTATTTTATAAATAAAGCCTTTACATTAATTGGTAGGAAGAATATAATTAAAATAACATTAAAAGATTTGGGAATTTTTTCGAAGCGTTGAGCAAAAAAGTGTGGATCAATTATATAATGAGGAGGGTTAAAATGTTAAAGATTAGTATATCTAAGTTTTCATATGGGAAAAAAGAAGTTCTAAAAGATATTCATATTCAAATTGACAAGCCTAGAATTATTGGATTAGTAGCTCCAAATGGAACAGGTAAATCTACACTAATAGAAATCATCGCCGGTAATCTCAATAATAGAGATGTCAGTGTTTTGTTGGATGATAAAGATTATAAGAATCATTATTTGGAAATGAAACGACAAATCGTGAGAATGTGTAATCAAGATGATTTGTATTCTGACTTGACAGGGTTACAACATTTACAATTTTACGCTGAAATGTGGAATATTAAACCATCATTTGTTAATGAAGTTGTCTCAAAATTACAAATGACTGAATATATCTCCAATAAAGTTTCTAGTTACTCGTTAGGAATGAAACAGAGACTTTGTTTTGCGTTAGTTGTTGTAACAAATTGTGAAGTGATGCTATTAGATGAAGTGATGAATGGACTGGATCCAGATAACGTGCAATTAATTTCTAAGGTACTTCGGAGTTTAAAAAATGAAGGTAAAATAATTATCATTGCATCACATTTGTTGAATAATCTAAATAGTATTGCTGATGAGGTGTATTTCTTAAAAGATAAGAGGATTGCTTTAAAATATCAACTTGAAGATCAGTGTAATCAATCAATCGAAATACAATTTTCATCAGTGGATAGTTATAAAGAGTTTACTGAACAATTTATGAATATGAATATACTATCTAATCCATCAGAATTGACCATCAGTATGAAAGATTCGAATGAGCTAGATTCTATATTTTCGTGGATTCAATCCAATTTGATGGAAATATACAGTTTGACTTATGGAATAAAAGGGTGTGAAATCATTTATCAAGAACTGTTCCATTCAAATGACGAAGGGAGAGAGTAATATGAAAAGCCAGATTATCATGGTATTGACGAATCGATTGGTAAGAATTCAGGTAATTATTTTCCTCTCTATTGTCTTAATATTTTCAATTTTTCGTCTCTATGAGTTAAATCATCAGTACCAATTAATGAATGAATATACTCTTACAAATATAAAAATTCATGAACAATCTAAAAATAGTCTGTTAATGGATAGCAAAATGTCACAACGAGAGTTACATGAAGATGAAAAATTATTCGTTGAGATTGATGATGCATTTATAGATGCTGGAAATGCTTTTCAGAATAGAGATTATAAAAAATATATTCAATTAATGATTAAAACATGGGAATTAGAAGAGTTAGTGCGTGAAAAGTATGAGATTATATTTACAAATGAAAATACTTTAGGAGCTAACCCATCTAAAAATGGAATTTTATTTAAAAAGAAAATACAACAGTCAATGATGCATTATCAACAATTGGAAAGTAAAAATTTTGATGATAAGAATGTAATGAATGAATTGATAGGTATAACTGCTGTTCAGTCTTTCTTACCATTATTGGATTATAAAATTCCAAATATTTTTTTCTTACCATTCCTTTTCTTATTTACGCTAGTGATGTCTAATGCTATATTTTTATCAGATTCTAAACATAGAAGTTTATTGAATGCAAAACCAATTAGTAATTTTAGATACAGTATTCAAAAAATGAGTAGTAAATGGATTGTTATAAGTTTTGTTCAATTTGTCGCATTTCTGTTCTATTTTGGTGTGATTTCTATCAAAAATGGAATAGGAGATTTTACTGAAAAAACGGTCATATTTGAAAATGATACGCCTATAGCTATTTCTTATTTCAGTCTGTTTTTCATTATCCTATGCTTTGTACTGTTATTGAATTTATTGATCGTAAGCTTATGTAGTTTATTAAACCAACTATTTAGTAATCAAATCTTAACATTTCTTTTTGGAATAATCGTTATATTTTTAGAAACGGTCATGAAAGTTTTAAATGTTGAAATGCCGTATATTGGTTTTATTCCTTCGTCTTATTTTAGTTTTGGACCAGTAATATATGGTGTTAAAAATGAATTCTATTTAAATGGACACTTTTCAATGGTTCGAGGAGTGTTAGTACTTGTAATTACTAGTGTAATTTGTTTTATAGTTTCTATTGGGATTATGACTTTGAAGGAGAAGAGGGAGCGTTATGAAAAAATTTTCCTCCATTAAATTAGATTATAACTATTTAGTTTCAACGAGTTACTTTATAAAACTTCCTGTCATTATTTTTGTTCTTTTTATATTATTGATAGGTTATAACAAATGGGTTCCTACAGAAACTCCACAAGAAATAATAAATACTCAATTTATGATGATGGATGACTTAAAGGCATTAATTGCTAAAGACTACAGTATGCCAAGTAATGTTCGAGAAGAGTCGGAAATACAAATTGCTCAAATCTATCAAAACTTGTCTGAAGAAAATTTTAGTTATAAAAAGCCTGTTAGTTCAAAAAAACTATTGTCCATTTATACAGAACGCATTCAGTTATTAAATACTCTTACAACTTTGTTACCTAATTATATTGATAAGTTGCCTGATATTAGTAAATTGGAAGATGAAAAGCTTATTTTAGAATATTTAAGTGAAACTAATCAAGATTATTTACATTATAAAACTAGTTATGCAGTGATAAAATTTATTCTTTATTTTCTTGCTTTAGGTGGGTTTTTATTTCTTTATATTTTTATGGTGACTAATTTTCATAAGCGAAAGTTATCTCATAAAAGTTTACTCAAAGCATTACCTATTTCAATGGTACGTCTAAATAAAGAGGAGTGGTTTTATACGCTTGGCTTGTTTTATTTCTTACCACTAATAATCGTTTTGATTGGAATTTCTTTATATTGTATAGCTTTTGGTGTTAATTTTTATAATTATCCATTTCTTATTGCAACGTTAGAAGGTAGTAGGATCTATTCAGCTTATCATATGTTAGTGATTTCAATTTTTTATCCAGTGGTGTCAACTTATATTTGTTTTATTTTAGAAAAAATGTTTGTGTTCCTTTTTAAAGACGAAATATTGTCGATTATTTGCCTTCTTACATTAATTGGTACTTGTACTATTTTTTGTCTATTTAACACCCCGTTTGGGATGATGATAGTGTTACCAATGATTCAAAATAATCAGTCTCTTACTATAGGATTTTTAGTGTTGATTATGTGTATGCTGTTGACTTTTTATGTTACGAATTATCTATTCATAAAATTTTTAGATATAAGGTAAAGTTGATGGAAGAATGATGCACTGAAAAAATACAGTTATAATTTGACATTTGTAGTAATTTACAATACAATTGCATTACATTTTAAGGAGGTGTGATAATGGGAAAAACTGCTACCATTAATGTAAGAGTTGATGAAGATGATAAAAAATCAGCTGAATTTGTGTTAAATCAACTAGGAATGCCAATGTCTACGCTAGTTACTTTACTTTTAAAACAAGTTTCGCTAACGAAGAGCATACCATTTAATATTTCTTTACCTGTGACTCCTTATTCAGAAAGTATTGAAAATATGACTTCTGAAGAATTCGGTAAAATGATGGTTCAAGAATATCATAATGCTGAAGGGGAACATGTTCGTCCAGTTAATGAATTTTTTAATGAGTTTAGGATGAAAATTGATGACTAAAATAGAAGTAAAAATTACTAAAAATGCTGAAAAAGATATGATGTTAATTTATGAATATATTTTAAATGACTTGAAATCTCCACAAACTGCATTAAAATATTTCAATCAATTAGCATCATCAATAAATAGTTTAAATTTATTTCCTGAGAGATGTCCAATAGTTAAAGAATTTATTAAACTAGGAATTAAAATTAGACGTCTTAATGTCAATAACCATGCTATATTTTATAAATATGAGAATCATATAGTTACTATTCTTAGAGTGTTTCATGCTTCAAGCAATTTAGAAAAACTGATAAAAGATTTATAGTAACGATTCAATTGAACAACTCCAATTTCTGGATAGATTCTGTCTATTTAGAGATTGGAGTTATTTGTATGTTTTGCACAAAATTCTCTTTTCAAGTGTTAGTGGCTATGTTACAATCGTGTTGTTTATAGAACATAAACTGTTTAAAATTTAATAGACAACAAAGGAGTTAAAAACACCATGTATTTAGAGATGTTTTTAGGTGCAGTTGCAGGTTTAAGTTTGTTCTTGTACGGAATGAAATTAATGGCAGATGGATTGCAAAAATTTGCAGGAGATAAGCTAAAAAGTATCGTTCGTACATTAACAAAAAATCGTTTGATGGCTGTTTTAGTTGGGATGTTCGTCACAATGGTGATTCAAAGTTCAAGTGCTACATCAGTAATGGTAGTCGGATTTGTGAATGCTAGTATTATGACGATTGAACAAGCAGTTGGTGTAATTTTTGGTGCCAATATTGGTACGACAATTACAGGTCAAATGGTTTCCTTTAATCTTTCTCAATGGGCACCTATTGCAATTGGTACAGGAATTTTAATGGGAGCAATTGTGAAGAATCCTAAAGTAAAAGAATTTGCTGAAATATTAGTAGGGTTTGGAATTTTGTTCATTGGTATGAACTATTTAAAAGACGCTTTAGCGCCACTAAAAGATCTACCAGCCTTTACAGAATGGATTGTTAATTATGGACATAATCCACTATTTGGGGTAGCTCTTGGATTTATTATGACATTAGCGCTTCAAAGTTCCTCTGCTACAATTGGGGTATTAATTGCCTTAGCTTCTCAAGGAGTATTACCATTTGCTACAGCTCTATATATTATTTTTGGAGACAACATCGGTACATGTACAACAGCGTTAATTAGTAGTTTAGGAACTTCAAGACGTGGAAAACAAGTCGCTGTGATTCATTTAAGTATTAACATTATTGGTACTATCTATTTCATGTTGTTTTTAACGGGAATTTTAACAAATATTGTTACTTCTATGAATGCTACTGATATAGCAAGACAAATTGCAAATGCTCATACTATTTTTAATATTGTAAATGTGATTGTATTATTCCCATTTGCAAATCTTTTAGTAAAATTAGCGGACTTCATTATTCCAGAACCACAAGCTGAAACAATGGAAGAAGAAGAAAAACTAGTATCTTATTTAGACAAACGTATTTTAGTAACACCATCGATTGCGTTACAAAATACAATGTATGAATTTGCAGCGATGTCTCATGCGGCAGATAAAACTTTAACATATGCGATTGATGCCATTCGTTTACGTAGTCAAGAAAAAATTGAAAAAGCATTTGCTTCAGAGCAAAAAGTGAATCAATTCCAAAAAGCAATTGTGGAATATTTAGTAGAAATTTCTCAACAAAATGTTTCAATAACTGACCAAGAAACGATTGATGAATTATTTAGTACAGCTAATGACGTGGAACGTATTAGTGACCATGCTGAAAATATTGCAGACTTTGCGAAAGCTGTATTGGAACGTGATATTGTATTAGATGAAAAGACTTTATCAGAATTAGAACATGTATTTGAATTAGTTCAAAAAGGATTTGCGATGTCGATTGATACTTTATCGACTGGTAATATTGAAAAAGTAAAAGAAGTCATTACTATTGAGCGAGAAATTGACCGATTAAAAATTGAAATTCGTGATAAATATATGAAACGTATGAACAAGGGAATTGCGAGTGCCGATTCAGGTATTTTCGTCATGGATTTATTAAGTAATTTAGAACGTATTAGTGACCACTTTAGAAATATTGGAGAGACTGTTCAAAGATTAGGTCGTCCAGTGGTCGTAACAGAATAAACGGATAAGAAGATGATGCCATTTGGTGTCATCTTTTTTAGTGATTATTTGTTATTTATAGACAATTATAGTACAATCAATAAGGATAAAAATGTTATTAAAGGAGAATTTCATGTTAAAAGTTTCAAACGTAAGTTTATTATTTTCAGATCGTAAATTATTTGATGAAGTAAATATTACATTCACACCTGGTAACTGTTATGGAGTTATTGGAGCAAATGGTGCGGGTAAATCTACATTTTTAAAAATCTTGTCTGGTGAATTACAACCAACAACAGGAGAAGTTATTTTAGATCCTCATGAACGTTTAACTGTCTTAAAACAAGATCACTTCGCTTTTGAAGATGAACGTGTTATTGATACTGTTATTATGGGGCATAAACAATTATTTGATATTATGAAAGAAAAAGATGCCATCTATATGAAAGAAGATTTTTCTGATGAAGATGGAATTCGTGCTGCAGAACTTGAAGGTGAGTTCGCAGAATTAAATGGTTGGGAAGCAGAAAGTGATGCTTCACAATTATTACAAGGTTTAGGAATTACAGAAGACTTACACTACAAATTAATGAGTGAATTAGTGGAAGCTGAAAAAGTTAAGGTATTATTAGCTCAAGCATTATTTGGTAAACCTGATGTACTATTACTAGACGAGCCTACAAACGGTTTAGATGCTAAATCAATCGCATGGTTAGAAGAATTTTTAATTAATTTCGAAAATACAGTTATCGTTGTTTCCCATGACCGTCACTTCTTAAACAAAGTATGTACGCATATGGCTGACGTTGACTTTGGTAAAATTAAATTATTCGTAGGGAACTATGATTTCTGGTTACATTCAAGTCAATTAGCTGCTAAATTAATGGCAGATCAAAATGCTAAAAAAGAAGAAAAAATTAAAGAATTACAAGAATTTATCGCTCGATTTTCTGCGAACGCTTCTAAATCAAAACAAGCGACATCTCGTAAAAAAATGTTAGATAAAATTACACTAGACGATATTCAACCATCAAGTCGTAAATATCCATTCGTTGGATTTACTCCTGCAAGAGAAATTGGGAATGATTTATTAATTGTTGAAGGATTATCAAAAACAATTGATGGCGAAGTGATTTTCGAAAATGTAAGTTTCCAATTGAAAAAAGATGATAAAGTTGCTTTCTTAAGTCGTTCAGATATTGCGATTACAACATTATTCAAAATTTTAACAGGGGAAATGGAAGCAGATAGTGGTACATTTAAATGGGGAGTAACAACTAGTCAAGCATACTTACCAAAAGATATGACAGAAGAATTCTCAAATCCTCAATTAAATATTTTAGAATGGTTACGTCAATACGCACCGGTTGAAGAACAAGATAATACATTCTTACGTAGCTTCTTAGGTCGTATGTTATTCTCTGGAGATGATGTTATGAAACAAGTAACAGTTCTTTCAGGGGGAGAAAAAGTACGTTGTATGTTATCTAAATTAATGCTATCAAAAGCAAATGTCTTATTATTAGATGACCCAACAAACCACTTAGACTTAGAATCTATTACAGCATTAAATGATGGGTTAATTGCGTTCAAAGGTTCATTATTATTCTCAAGTCATGACCATGAGTTTATTCAAACAACTGCTAACCGGATTATTGAAATCGGACCTAAAGGTATTGTGGATCGTCTAGAATCTACTTATGATGAATTCTTAGAAAATGATGAAGTTCAAGCTCGTGTAGATGCTTTATATCAATAAGATAGACTTTAATTTGCTATAGGAGAGAAGCGCTATGAAAAAAATTTATTTTGCCAGTCCATTATTTTCAGAAATGGAATTAGCTTTTAACGAAAGTTTTGTGAAACGAATTCGAGAAGAATATCCTCAATTGGAGGTTTATCTTCCACAAGAACAAATGGCGATTAATGATAAAAATTCTTTCGCAGATTCAACGATGATTGCTAGATATGATACGGATGCTTTACTAGATGCAGATTTAGTCATTGCCATTTTAGATGGGGCAATTATTGATGCAGGTGTTGCTAGTGAGATTGGAATTGCGTATCAAGCTGGTATTCCAATTTTGGCTTTATATAGTGATAGTCGTCAATATGGGGCTGAAAATGCAGAAAAATTAGTAGCATTACAAGAAGTTGCTGAATCTCAATTCCCATATGCAAATTTATATACAGTTGGTCTAATTAAATTAAGAGGGGAAGTCTTCTCAAGTACGCAAGAATTATTAGAAGCTTTACCTGCTTATATTATGGCTTAAGTAAAAATAGTATGAAACAAATTCGACACTCTAAATTGAAACAAGAGTGTCGAATTTGTATTTTCGAAGACATAAGAGGCTGATTATTTCCTTCTTGTAAAAAATGATATCAAATGATAAAATGAAACCGATATCAATACATAATGTAAATTAGTTAAAAGTGGGGATTTTTATGATTACACTGAATCAAGTTCGTCTAAAAACAAGAGAAATGATTTTAAAAGATATAGATTTTATCTTTGAAAAGGGAAATATATATGGAATGGTTGCGATTAATGGTTCTGGAAAAACTACATTATTTCGTGCAATCAGTCAGTTAATTTCAGTAAATAGTGGAAAGATTATAGCTCCTTCTTCGCTATTTTATTATGAAACGATTGAATGGTTCGACGGAAATCTGAGTGGAATCGATTATTTACTTTATATCAAAAATGTTTGGAAATCTTCTCAAAATTTAGAACATGAAATTGAGTATTGGGAAATGTCTGACTATATTCATTTACCTATTCGGAAGTATTCACTAGGTATGAAACAAAGATTATTAATAGCAATGTACTTTATGAGTCAAGCAGAGTGTTGGTTAATGGATGAAATTACAAATGGTTTAGACGAGTATTATCGTACTAAGTTCTTCAATCGATTAACAGAAATCCATTCACAACAACTGATTATTATAAGTTCTCACTACAAAGAAGAATTGATGAATGTTTGTGACAAAATTGTAAAAATTGAAAATTGTCGCATAGAAGAGGTACAATGATGAAACATTTTAGTTTATTTTTAGTGAAAAAAGTTTTTAAAAGTCGATTGAATGTCATTATAGTTGCAATGCTAGCAATTGTAATCAGTATTGCATTTTATTTAAATAGTAGAACGGCACACAGTCTTAGTTTGGAAAATCAACTACAAAGTAGAATTGTAGAAAATGAACAAATGATTAAAGAAAATGAAGATACTTTATCTAAAGAGACGGACAGTGAATCAGAAAAATATCAGGTTACAAAGAATAATTTAGAATTGAAACAGAATCAATTAGAGGAAAGAAAACAAATTCTATCTTTATTAGAACAACAAAAGTGGAAAGAGGCTTATGCTTTACAAGCAAAATATGAAGAAAAGATTTTCGGAATCATTTCAAAAGAGTCTTATTCTAGTTCAGAATTAAAACAGGCAGCATATCGTGAATGGAAGGTGTATGAAGCTTTATCCCCATTAAATATTAAGGCTCATCATTTAGATTTTCCAACTTATGGCATTGATCAAGTAGTATGGACGCTGGTTACTATTATTCCAACTTTATTTTTAATTTCAATAATTTTTATGTTAACACAACTATTTACAGATCGATTTAAAGGGAATTTGGATACCGCTAAGTTACTTCCTTTTTCAAAAGTGAAGTTTGCTATTAGCTCTCTTGGAGTAGGTGTTGTGTATGTAATGGGTGTATTTTTAGCAATTTGTGGAATTTCATTAATTTTAGGCGTTTTTAATCAAGGGGTAGGAACTTTAGAATATCCTTTTCCAATTTTTGATTTGGTGAAGCAAGAGATAGTTATTGTTAAAATACAGGATATATTATTTAGGAGTTTAGCGTTAGAATTTCTAGTATTTATCGTTATTGCTGAAGTAGTCTATTTGATTAGTTTCTTTTTCAAACAAAAGACAGTTTCTTTATTTATCTCATTAATTTCAATCGTGGGATTTGTCTTTGGTATAAATGCAATTGAACCTTTCCAAAAAGTAGCACATATTATTCCTTTTACTTATTTACGTTCAGTTGAGATTTTAACGGGAAGATTGCCTCAAAATATTCAAAATGCTCAATTAAGTGGGAGTATGGGGTTAACCATTATTCCTATTTTGATAATAATTTTATTCATTTGTATTTTAGTATTAGAGAAAATGAATGGATTATCGGTAAAAAATTTTTCTAATAAATAATGATAAATTGTGAAACGTAACAACACTGTAATACGGTTGTTACGTTTTTTTTATCAAAATTGTCCTGAAAAAAGTGTAAGTAGAATTATTTCTTAAATACTTATCTAGAAAATGTTTCAAAAAACAACTAGTCATTTTCGGCACGCCTAACTTTTTGAGTTTTTTCTTGAAAATCATATATATTTTTGTCTTTTTTTGTTATACTAGGTTACACAAAAAGATTTTGGAAGGTGATTATATGATCAGAGTTGAAAAAGTAAGAAATGCGATGAAAGATTTAGAAATTGATGGATTGATTGTTTATAGTCCATATAATTTACGTTATTTAGCGAATTTTACAGGTACAACTGGTTTTTCATTAATTACATTAAATGAAGCATATTTTGTAACAGATGCTCGATATACTCAACAAGCTCAAAAACAAGCACAAGGATTTACAGTAATTGAACATAAAACAGGTTGGCTAGGTGTATTCCGTGAATTAATTGAAAAACATGGATTAAAACATGTAGGTTTTGAAGCAGATCACTTATCTGTTTCAATGTTAGAAGTTTTTGAAGATGAATTTGATACAGATTTAGTTCCAACTCAAGGATTAGTAGAAAAAATTCGTGAAATTAAAGATGAAGCAGAAATTCAAACGATTCGTAAAGCATGTTCGATTTCTGATGCAGCCTTTTTACATATTTTAAATGTGCTAAAAGCCGGTATGAGTGAAATTGAAGTAGCTAATGAATTAGATTTCTTCATGAGAAGACAAGGAGCATCGGGTGTTTCATTTGATACGATTATTGCTAGTGGTGTACGTTCTTCAATGCCACATGGTGTTGCTAGTGAAAAATTAATTGAAACTGGAGATTTAGTAACATTAGACTTTGGATGTTACTATCAAGGTTATGTTTCTGATATGACTCGTACAATTGCTGTAGGGGAACCAACGGATCAATTAAAAGAAATTCATGATGTTGTGTTACAAGCTCAATTATTAGTAAGTGCAGCAGCAGGACCAGGTAAAACTGGCGTAGAATTAGATAAAATTGCTCGTGACTATATAGCAAGTAAAGCATATGGGGAATACTTCACGCATTCAACTGGACACGGAATTGGATTAGAAATTCATGAAGCTCCAAATGTTAGTCGTTTAGCGACTCAAGCATTCGTTCCAGGAAATGTCATTACAAATGAACCAGGAATTTATATTCCAGGTGTTGGTGGCGTTCGTATTGAAGATGATATTATTATTACACCAACTGGTGGGGAAGTGATTCAACAAGTTCCACGTGAATTGATTATTTTATAAGATACTACCTTGTGAGTTGTGATAGAACAAAAATCATGGTAAACTGTAGAAGAGAGTGAAGATCATGATTCGTGATGCTCATTGAGACAGATAGCGATTCAGAATCTTTGTAAAAGGAGGTTCATTATGGAAAAATATTCAAATCAAACAGCCGTTTTAGGTGCTATTGAAATTGCCCCTGAAGTGATTGAGAGCATTGCAGGAATTGTTGCTTCTAAAGTGGAAGGATTCCATCCTTTATCAGGAATTATTAAAACAAGTGTGAATACACTTTTTAGACGTGAAGAACTAGCTAAAGGTGCTTATTTAACACAAGAACAAGGTGAATTTATTCTTGATGTATATGGTAATGTAGATTATGGTGTGTCTATTCCAAAATTAGCATTATTATTACAAAACAAAATTAAAGAACAATTATTATTTAGTTGTGAATTAGAAATTTCTCAAGTAAATATTCATGTTCAAACAATTATTCCAGCAAAAAATGTTGATTCAGAATTTTTCGAATTGGGGGATGAAGAGTGAGTCGTAACCCATTAAAAAGACGTGCACTACGTATTATTGCTATTCAAGCTTTGTATCAAATGGATATTTGTAAAGATTTATCAGAATTTGATGCCGTTCGCTTAGCGTTAGATGTATTGCATGATGAACAATCATTTGATGAAGAAGTATATTCTAATGAAGCGTTATTAGATGAGTTTCCAGAAATTCATTATTCATTAGATTTAATCCAAGGGGTTCAAAACCAGTTAGAAGAGATTGATGCATTAATTTCCTCACATTTAAAAGGATGGGAATTAAATCGAATCGTTCGCTTAGATTTAATGATTATGCGTGTAGCAGTTTGCGAAATGCGTTCACCTGAATTGGAAGTTCCTCAAACAGTTGCATTGAATGAAGCAATTGAAATTGCAAAATTATATAGTGATGAAAAATCAGCGAAATTTATTAATGGTGTCTTATCAAACTTTGTTGAAGGGTAAGTCAGTATAGGAGGTTGAGCAAGAAGGCGCTCCGAAGCAATGATTTGCTTCCAGGAACACTTTTTGCTCAATTTTTTATTTAAAGGAGTGAGTAAATGGCGATAGTATTAGATGGTAAAAGTTTAGCCTTAAAAATCCGTCAAGAATTGAAACAAAAAGTAGAAGAGCAGGCAGTGAAACCCGGTTTAGTCGTATTATTAGTAGGAGAAGATCCTGCTAGTCAAATCTATGTACGAAATAAAGAACGTGCTGCAAATGAAGTAGGCTTTCATTCAGTTGTAGAAAGATTACCTGAAACCATTTCTCAAGAAGAGTTATTACATAAAATTGAAGAATTAAATAATGATGATGCTATTCATGGAATTTTAGTCCAATTACCGTTACCCAAACAGATTAATAGCCAGGCAGTATTAGAAGCCATTGTTCCAGAAAAAGATGTGGATGGATTCCATCCTGTGAATTTAGGAAAATTACTTCAAAAAGATGAAAGTATTGTCCCGTGTACCCCAAAAGGAATTATTCGATTATTAGAAGAGTATGAAATTGATCTTACTGGAAAAGAAATGGTTGTCATTGGACAAAGTACGATTGTTGGTCGTCCAATGGCATTATTAGGCTTAAATCTTGGAGCAACGGTAACTGTTTGTCATAGTCGAACAAAAGATTTAGAGAAACAAATCGCTCGTGCCGATATTATTATTAGTGCGGTTGGAAAACCAAATTTAGTTTTGAAAGAACATGTAAAAAAAGATGCGGTCATTATTGATGTGGGCATTAACCGATTAGAATCTGGTAAACTCGTTGGAGATGTAGATTTTGATGGTGTTAAAGATCAAGCAAGTGCCATTACTCCAGTACCAGGAGGAGTTGGTCCAATGACGATTGCCATGTTATTAGAACAGACGTATCTTAATGCATGTAAGAGGGTAAACATTCATGAGTGAAGAATATGTAACAGTCTCGGCATTAACAAAATATATTAAATATAAGTTTGACAAAGACCCTCATCTTGGAAGAGTTTATCTAACAGGGGAAATTTCAAATTTTCGTTTACGTCCAACTCACCAATATTTTAGTTTAAAAGATGAACAGGCGATTATTTCAGCAACAATGTTTCAATCTGCCTTTAAAAAGATTCAATTCCGTCCTGAAGAAGGGATGAAAGTATTAGTGATTGGTAAAGTTTCCGTTTTTGAAAAAACAGGACAATATCAAATTAATATTGAACATATGGAACCGGATGGTGTTGGTGCTCTTTTTCTAGCCTATGAACAATTGAAAAAGAAATTAGAAGCAGAAGGTTTATTTTCTCTTCCTAAAAAGCCAATCCCTCAATTTCCTAAAAAGATTGCAATTTTAACAAGTGAATCTGGTGCGGTCATTCAAGATATTCAAACAACTGTGGCGCGAAGATTTCCTATTGTTCAATTAGTCTTATATCCTACTGTTGTCCAAGGGGTTCATGCTGTTAATAGTATTTTGAAAAATTTAGACTTAGTGGAACAAGAAGATTATGATGTTGTCATTATTGGACGTGGTGGTGGATCGATTGAGGACTTATGGGCATTTAATGAAGAACCAGTAGTAAGAAGAGTCGCTCAGCTGTCAATTCCAGTAATTTCAAGTGTAGGGCATGAAACAGATACGACTTTGATTGATTTTGTATCGGATATGAGAGCTGCCACTCCGACGGCTGCTGCAGAAATTGCAACGCCTGTTTTAATGGAAATTCATCAACAATTGAGAAATTTACAAACACGTCTGGAACAAGCATTAACTCGTCAATTACAAATTAAACGAGAAAGAGTGCAAGCATTAGCAAACGCAAGTATATTCCAAAATCCAGAGCGAATTTATCAAGTCTATCAACAGCGAGTGGATCAATTAGAAATGCGATTGCAGCAAATGATGCAGCAAACTGTTCAACAAAAACGTCAACAATTAGTAAAAAGCCAACATCGTTTAGAATTAGGTTCGCCAAGTAGAAGAGTGCAAACGGAAAAACAAGCACTTCAATATTTAGCAAAACGATTGGAACAAGCACAAGGTCAATTGATGAAAGATAAAAAACAACAATTCCAAAGAGCGATTCAGCAATTAGACTTATTAAGTCCATTAAAAATTATGAATCGAGGATATGGAATTTTACAACAAGAAGAAACGATTATTAAAAGTGTTGACCAGTTAGAAGTAGATCAAGAATTAACGATTCAATTAGTCGATGGAACGGTTCGTTCTAAAGTTACTTCTGTAGAGAAAGGAAATCAATTATGGTAAAGAAAGAAAAGAAATTTGAAGAAGCAATGAGTGAATTAGAACAAATTGTACAGCAATTGGAAAGAGGAGATGTGCCTTTGGATGAAGCTATTGCTAAATTTCAAGAAGGAATGGCTCTAAGTCAATATTGTAATGAAACATTAACAAAAGCAGAAGAAACAGTCAGCAAAATGATTGTTGTAAAAGAAAATTAATGGTGTAACTCATGAGTGAAATGATTTCATATTGGCAACAAGAAGTAGAAAACTATTTATTAACTCGAATAGATGAAATTCCAAATATTTCAACAAGATTGAAAGAAGCTATGCTGTATGCTTGTAGTAGTGGAGGAAAGAGAATCCGTCCATTATTAGTACTTTTAATCAGTCATTTAGAAGAAATCGAACTTCAAAAAGTATTACCAGTTGCAGCTTCTCTAGAAATGATTCATACGTATTCATTAATTCATGATGACTTACCTGGAATGGATAATGACGATTATCGTCGTGGTAAGTTGACAGTTCATAAGCAATTTGATGAAGCAACTGCCATTTTAGCAGGCGATGCTTTATTAAACCTTGCATTTGAAGAATTAGCTCACTGTCAATTATCTGATGCAAAAAAAGTTCGTGCTATCCAATTATTAGGATCAGCCTCTGGAGCTAGTGGTATGATTACAGGTCAAATGAGAGATATTGCTAGTGAACATCAAGAAATTACATTAGAGCAACTAAAACAAATTCATGCAGATAAAACAGGACAATTATTATTAGCTGCGATTCGTTTAGGATTACTTGTATTAGAGAATGCGACTCCTTATGAAGAAGCCCTTTTAAAATTTGGAGTGCATTTTGGATTAGCCTTTCAAATTCAAAATGACTTACAAGATGTTTGCTGGGATTCTGAAAAAACGGGTAAAGTAACTGGACAAGATGCAGCATTAGAAAAAAATACGTATCCTAGTATTTTAGGAATTGATGGAGCAAAACATGCTTTAGAAGAGGAAATCAACCAGGCAAAAGAAGCGATTCTATCTATTCCAAATGAAACAACAGTGCAAAGACAAGTACAAGAAATATTTATGAAAATTCTCTCATATGTAGAGATTTAAAGGAGAAAGAATGGAAAAAGAACGAGTAGACCTTCTAGTCGTACAACAAGGATTGACGGATTCTAGGGAAAAAGCGAAAAGACTTGTCATGGCAGGACAAATTGTCGATGCTGTGAAACATATTCGCTATGATAAACCAGGTGAAAAAATTCCGATTACCACTGAACTATATATTAAAGGAGAAACACTTCGCTATGTTTCAAGAGGTGGATTGAAATTAGAAAAAGCACTCGCAACTTTTGATGTCAGTGTAGAAGGAAAAATCTTATTGGATATTGGTGCTTCAACAGGAGGCTTTACGGATGCGGCACTACAACATGGTGCTGTATTAAGCTATGCATTAGATGTTGGATATAATCAATTAGATTATAAACTAAGACAAGATGAACGAGTGGAAGTTATGGAAAGAGTGAATTTCCGCTTTAGTAAGCCTGAAGATTTTACAAAAGGAAAACCTCAAGTAGCATCGATTGATGTTTCGTTTATTTCGTTAAAATTAATTCTGCCACCTTTAAAAGATATTTTAGAGATGGATGGTGATGTTCTTGTCCTCATCAAACCACAGTTTGAAGCTGGAAGAGAACGTATCGGGAAAAAAGGGATTGTTAGTGATCCAAAAGTTCATCAAGATGTATTAGAAGAAATTTTAGAATATTGCGAACAAATTGGTTTTTCTGTAAATCAGCTTACTTTCTCTCCAATTACAGGAGGAAGTGGCAATATCGAGTTTTTAGCACATTTACAATTACATGAAACCGTTACTTCTTCTTATGATTGGAAGACTGGTATTCATTCAGTTGTGAAAGAAGCTCATCAGCAATTAAAAAATTTAAAATAGAGGTGGAACGATGATTCAAGAATTGTTTATTAAAAATTTTGCAATTATTGAAGAAGTTCGCTGTCAATTTGAAAAAGGCATGACGGTATTAACTGGGGAAACAGGTGCAGGTAAATCAATTATTATTGATGCAGTCGGATTACTCGCTGGAGAACGTGCTAGTTTAGAAATGATTCGATATGGCAGTGAAAAAGCAACAATTCAGGCAGTTTTTACCATTGACTCAGAAGAGACAAAAAGAAAAATAGAAGCATTAGGCATTGAAATCGAAAATGATGAAATGATGATTCAACGTGAATTATATCAAACAGGTAAATCTACATGTCGAATTAATGGACAAATGGTTACCGTTTCATTATTAAAACAAGTTGGACCGTATTTGATTGATATTCATGGGCAAAATGAACATTTCTTATTATTAAACGAAGAGCATCATTTAAGTCTTTTAGATGCCTATGCAGGACAAAAATTGCAACCTTTAAAAGATGACTATCGTACGTATTATGAACATTTTTGTAGTGTTCAAGAGCAATTAAGAAAGTTGCAAACTGCTGAAAAAGAAGATGCACAAAAAATTGATTTATTAAAATTCCAAGTGGAAGAAATTGAATTATCAAATATTTATATTGGAGAAGAAGAAGAATTAGTCCAAGAAAAGGAATATTTTACTCATTTCCAAAAAATTCAAGAGCACTTAATGTCTGCTTTATCAGTTTTACAAACAGAAGAATATTCTGCAGTAGATGCCATTAGTCAAGCTTCTCAAGAAATAGGATTTTTACAAGGAATTGGTGAAAATTATCAACAATTGTATCAGCAATTACAAGAATCTTATTATCAATTACAAGATGCTGTTTCTCATATGAGTCATGAATTAGATCATGCAGAATATGATGAAGAAAGATTAGCCTATATTGAAGAACGACTAGATGTTTATTATCAGTTAAAACGTAAATATGGTGATAATGCAGAGGAAATATTAGAATTCCAAGCACAAGCACAAGCTCAATTAAATCAAATTGAAAATAAAGAAAGTATTATCGAAACTTTAATTCAAGAAAAAGCACAAATCGAACAAAAAGCAAAACAAGTGGCACATGAATTGACAAAACAAAGACAAGAAATCGCCCTTGAATTAGCGGAAAAAATAGAAACACAGTTACATGAATTATATATGGAACAAGCTATTTTTGAAATTCGTGTCTTACCAAGTGAACAATTACTTGAAACAGGGATGGATGAAGTATACTTCTATATTTCAACAAACAAAGGTGAACCTGTTAAACCATTACAAAAGATTGTATCTGGTGGGGAATTATCTAGAATTACCCTTGCCATGAAAACAATCTTCGTGCGTAAGCATGGAGTTGGAACGATTGTATTTGATGAGGTAGATACAGGAGTTAGTGGACGAGTAGCTCAAGCAATTGCGAATAAAATGCATTATATTTCTGAATTTGCTCAAGTATTATGTATTACTCATTTACCACAGGTGGCAAGTATTGCGGGAGTTCATATTTTTATTGAAAAAATGGAAAAAGATGAGCGTACACGCACAACTCTCACAACATTAGAAGAAGAGAAACGTATCGAAGAAATTGGTCGTATGTTGTCCGGAGAAGAAATGACAGCATTAACCAAACAACATGCAGCAGAATTGATTGCATTGTCTGGGAAGATTCGTCAACAAAATAAAGTACAAAAGAAACAGGTGATTGCAAATGACTAAAATTTTTGCACATAGAGGAAGTAGAGGAACTCATCCAGAAAATACATTAGCTGCTTTTCAAGAGGCAGTTCGTGTTAGTAGTGATGGGATTGAATTAGATGTTCATGTTTCAAAAGATGGAGAATTAGTCGTGATTCATGATGAAACAGTGGATCGTACAACTAATGGTAGTGGTTCAATTCAAGATTTAACAGTAGAAGAAATTCAAGCATTAGATGCTGGAAGTTGGTTTCATGAATCATTTACTGGAGAAAAAATTCCGACATTGGAAGAAGTTTTTCAGTTGTTAAAGGAATTGAATTTCAAAGGTGAATTAAATATTGAATTAAAAACGGATCAAATTGAATATGCAGGAATTGTTGAAAAATGTGTGACATTACAAGAAAAAATGCAACCAAATTTTGCGATTATTTATTCTAGTTTTAATCCGAGAAGCATTATTCAAATGAAACAATTACGACCAAATCAAGAAATTGCCTTTTTATATGAATCGGTAGAAATGGCAAATTTTGTATTTGAAGAAGTGAAGTTTGAAGCTATTCATCCGGACTATCGCTTATTAAAAGAAGCTTTTGAGATTCATTCACAGTATCCAAAACGTGTATGGACAGTCAATCAAGAAGAAGAGATGAATCATTGTTTTGATCTTCATGTAGAAGCAATTTTTACAGATTATCCACAAAAAGCACTAGAGCTTCGAGGTAAAATAAAGGAGTAATATGGTAGAAAAACAAAAAATCATTGTTATTGTTGGCCCAACTGGTGTTGGGAAAACAGCTCTTAGTATCGAATTAGCACAACAATTAAATGGAGAAATCATTAATGGAGACTCGATGCAAGTTTATAACACATTGGATATTGGAACAGCTAAAGTGACTCCTGAAGAATCACTAGGAATTCCTCACTACTTATTAGACATCTGTGATGTGAAAGAAGAGTATACTGCTAGTGATTTCAAACAAATGGCAAGAGAAGCAATTCAAGATGTTGCAAGTCGTGGAAAAATTCCTATTATTGTTGGAGGAACTGGACTGTATATTGAAGGCTTATTATTTGATTTTCATTTTAGTGGTGAAGATTCCAACGATCCAACGTATCGACTAAAAAAGGAAAAAGAGTTGGAAGAAATTGGACCTCAGGCTATGTGGGAGCAATTAAAAGCAGTCGATCCGGTCAGTGCTGAAACTATTCATCCAAATAATACAAGAAGAGTCATTCGAGCATTAGAGGTCACTCATGCAAGTGGGAAACCATTTTCAGCTAATGACCAACAACAAAAAGAAGCTATTTTTGATGCCTATATAATCGGATTATCAACGGATAGAGCAGTCCTTTATGAAAGAATTGATACAAGAGTAGAAATGATGATGCAAAATGGTTTAGAAGAAGAAGCTAGACAATTATATGATGCTGTAAAAGGATTAGATGTTCAATCGATTCGAGGAATTGGGTATAAAGAATGGGTAGATTATTTTGAAGGCCAATTATCAAAAGAAGCCACCATTCAAAAAATTCAACAAAACTCTAGACGATATGCCAAACGACAATTAACATGGTTTAGAAACCGATTCGAAGCTGTACATTGGTATGATTTAGTAGAAAATCCTAATACAATTGCGCAAGTTGTTTTAGATTGTCAGCAGTTTTTACTGGGAAGTGAATAAATGGAAAACACAAAAGAAAGAGTAATGATTGTTGCTGTTCAAACAACACAATCAGATGAGCAATTTCAATATGCTTTAGAAGAAATGAAGCAATTAGTCGATACTGCTCAAGGAGAAGTTGTCGTAACTGTTACTCAAAAAAGAGAAACCTATAGTGGTCGTACAATGATTGGAAAAGGAAAAGTAGAAGAAATTAGTCATTTAGTCGATGAATTAGAAATTGATTTAATTGTATTCTACCAATCTCTAACGGGTTCTCAAACGAAAAATCTAAATGAAACGATTAAGGCACGTATTATTGACCGTGTACAATTAATTTTAGATATTTTCGCGATGCGTGCTCGTTCAAAAGAAGGAAAACTTCAAGTACAACTGGCTCAATTAAATTATTTATTACCACGTTTGTCAGGACAAGGTACAGCCTTATCTAGACAAGGTGGGGGAATTGGAACAAGAGGACCAGGGGAAACTCAATTAGAAACGGATAAACGTCATATTCGTAAACAAATTTCAGATATTGAAGCGCAATTAGAACAAACGAAGTTACATCGTCAACGTTCAAGAATGAAGAGAAATCGTTCGAATGGTTTTAGAATGGGATTAATTGGCTATACAAATGCTGGAAAATCCACAATTCTAAATCAATTAACAGATGCTGGAACGTATCAGATGGATCAATTATTCGCAACATTAGATCCATTAACAAGAAAAGTTGATTTAGCCGATCAATATGATGTGACATTAACGGATACAGTTGGATTTATTCAAGATTTACCAACCACTTTAATTCACGCATTTGAGTCAACTTTAGAGGAGAGTGCGGATGTTGATTTACTAGTGCATGTCGTAGATGCATCGTCTCCGAATTTCTTAATGCATGAAAAAACGGTTCATGAATTAGTTGAGGAATTAGAGATGGAAACTATTCCGATGGTGACGATTTATAATAAATCAGATTTAATTGATGGAGAGTTTCAACCAAATGCTTATCCTTCGTTAGTGATGTCTGCTGAAAATGCAACAGATATTGAGCGATTGAGAGAATTTCTTGGAGCTCAAATGAAAGCAGAAATGGACCATTATGAAGAATGGGTAGAAGTTTACGAAGCGCAAAAACTTTCACAACTTCAACAAAATACATTAGTAGAGATTTTGGAGTTTAATGAAGAGAAAAACCAATACTATGTAAAAGGCTATCGTAAAAAAGGAATGTAGAATTCTTTAGATATCATTAATGGCATTTAAAGTAAAAAGAAACTTTTCTAAAAGTAGCCAGGACGGCAGCAGCTCTGCGGTCTCATGCCTTACTTTGGATACGGAGAAAAATTCTTTTTACTTTAAATTTGTTGCGTAAGAAATGGAAGTTAAATATTTTTAGTTGTTTTAGTTTTTTTAAGGAGGATAGAAATGGTTAAATATTTAAGAAAAGAGATGTTGGGATTTCTTTTAAACATAGCAGGTTTATTTACTGTATCGGGCTTACAAGTGTATGCTGCCTTACGAATGACAAAGGTAGCCGAATATCTCATTCAACAAAATGTAAAGGTATTCATGGTTGAAGTGTTGATTATTTTGGGGTTATGGATTATTAGTTTAATCATTTCATATTATCAGACAATTTATCAAGAAATTGTTATTCAAAACATATGTAATAAGATGCGAAGTGATATGTCAGATGCTTCTTGGAATATTAAAGCTAATTATATTGACGGTCAAGAACAAAAGGAAATTGAGTCATTTCTTCAAAATGATGTAAATATGATTGAAAATAAAGTACTAAGAAGTATTTTTGGTATGATAAAATTTATGTTGCGTGCTATTTTATCTTTAATTGCTTTATTTTACGTTCATTATTTATTATTCATTGTCAGTCTTGCATTATCAATTGTATTATATTTTATTCCGTTAATGACCAAAAAAATGGTGTCTAATGCAGGAAATCATGTTGCTGAGGCAAATAAAAGTTACTTGAATAAAATTAATAATATGATAACAGGAATTGATGTTCTAAAAGAATTTGGGGCATTAAATTTTTATCAAAATTCCTTTAGTCAAGAGTTATTTAAAATTAAGAATAGTAGAGTATTACTTGCTAAAGAAACGAGTAAAGTTACATTTATTATTTTTCTATTGAATGTAATCAGTCAATTATCAGTTATATTTGTAACAGGATGGTTAATAATAAATCAGTTAATATTAGTTGGTGCAATCCTTTCTACAACTGATTTAGCAATGAAATTATTTGATTCAATTTCTGCGATTAATCAATATATGACTATTATCCATTCTTCAGTTCAACTGTTAGATAAAATTGATAAGTTTGAAGCAAGTGATGATAAAACTATTGAAAAACCACTTATATTATCATGGGATAATATTACTATTTCAGATTTAGAATTTGGCTATACACCAGATCAAGTATTATTTAGCAATGTTAATTTACGATTGGATAAAGGAAAATGGTACGTATTGAATGGAGCTTCTGGTAAAGGGAAGTCCACACTATTCAAGTTATTATTACAGCAATTAGAACCGAAAAAAGGTTCCATTTTGATTGATGGATATAATATTACAAAATACAATACAGATAACTTATTTAGTTATTTAAGACAACAAGGTTATATGTTTGATACAAGTATCAAGGAGAATATTTTATTAGGAAAAGATGAGTCAGATAATTTTAAGGAGATAATTGAGCAATTAAATATTGATTTAACGAAAAATATAAATGATTTGTCAGGTGGAGAAAAGCAAAAAATTGCGATTGCAAGGTTATTAGTTAATCCAAATCCTATCATTTTATTAGATGAAAGTTTTTCAAATATCGATATTGCCAGTTCGAAAGTGATTTTAAATAGTTTATCTAAATTAGAAAATACAATGGTTATTATGATAACACATCGTAAGCAAGAATTAGAAGATCTTGAGTATGATGCGATAGATATTCTTGAATGAATTAAATCATATTTATTTTTGAAGGATAATCAATGTGTACGTTTGTTTAGACATCATTAATGGCATTTAAAGTAAAAAGAACTTTTCTAAAAGTATCCAGGACGGCAGCAGCCCTGCGGTCTCATGCCTAAATTTTGAGCCTTAGTCTCAAAATTTCCTGTAAAATTAGCTAGAGAAGCTAATTTTACTTTGGCTACGGAGAAAAGTTCTTTTTGCTTTAAATTTGTTACGTAAAAAATGGAAGTTAAACATTCAATATAAAAAACAAACAAGAGAAGATGTTCTTTTTAAATTGATTGAATACCTAAAAAGTAATACAATGGTGTTACCCTTAGAAAAGGGAGTATAAAAGATGACTACTATCACATTAAAAGTTTCTGAAGCTGATAAAAGATTTATGAAAGCAATGGCTAAGTTTGAAGGAGTTTCCCTATCGGAACTTATCCGCACCAAAACTCTTGAAGCTTTAGAAGACGAATACGACGCTCGTGTGGCAGATTTAGCTTATCAAGAGTATTTAGACGACTTGGAAAAAGGAGTTGAACCTATTACTTGGGAAGAAATGATGCATGATTTAGGCTTGGAGGAAGAATAATTTGTATAAATTAGTTCCAACAAGACGTTTCATCAAGCAATTGAAAAAATTGGACCGTTATACGCAGAAGCTAATTACAAACTATTTACAAACCAATGTTTTGGAAGATCCAAGACGACACGGAAAGTCTTTGGTTGGTAATCGCGTTGGTCAATGGCGCTATAGAATTGGTAATTATCGAGTTATTGTACAAATTGTAGATGATGAATTAGTCGTTGCTACTTTAGAAGTTGGTCATCGGAGAGATATTTATTGAATTAAAGCTGAGTAATAACATTATAGAAAGCCAGGATAGTAAAAATTTGAAAAGAAAATGGTTATTTAAGGATTACTATGATACAACGATTATCATACTTGCGTTAATCTCTGTTATTCTGGTATTACTTGGATTTGCTGATTTGATTGATTTGGATAATCCGCCTTATAGTATTATTGACTTAGTAATCTGGGGTGTTTTTGTAGTTGATTATAGTTGGCGCTTTTTTGCTACTAAAAGAAAATGGCATTTTATTCTAGAAAATATTTTTGATTTATTGGCTATTCTCCCTTTAAATGCTATTTTTACAGTATTTCGGTTAGGGCGTATATTCCGCTTAGCAAGGCTGACAAAATTACTGAAACTGACTCGTTTACTTAGAATAATTGGACTTACAGGTAAATTAGAAAGAAAAATTAGTAGATTCTTACGGACAAATGGCCTGATTTATATCTTGTATGTTAATATCTTTATCGTACTAGTAGGAAGTTCAATTTTATCTGTAGTTGAAGAGAAAACCTTCTCGGATAGCATTTGGTGGGCTCTTGTGACAGTAACCACTGTTGGTTATGGTGATATTGTTCCAGTTTCCATTTTTGGGAAATGGATATCTGTTTTATTAATGTTGGTAGGGATTGGTACAATAGGAATGTTAACAAGTACCTTGACGAACTTTTTTGTAAAAGATAATCCAGATGAACAGATAAAACTTGATAAACTCCAAGACGAATTATCTAGTCAAAAATTATTACTAGAGAAACAATCTGAGAAGATAGATGAACTAAATAGAATGATACAAGAATTGCTTGAAAAAATACAATAAAGGTGAGACAAAACACATAATATAGTTAACTGTAGTGGGTTGAAGAAAAGCTAAAATCGAGAAAGGACAAATTTCGTCCTTTCTTTTTTGATATTCAAAGTGATAAAAATCCTTTTTTTGAAGTTTTCAAAGTTCCGAAATACAAAGGTATTTCGTTTGATAAGCTTGATGAGATTATTCATTGCTTCTAATTTTCGTTGGAATAGGGTAGTTGAAGGGCGTTGGCGATTTTCTCTTTGTCCTTTAGAAAGGTTTTAAAGACAGTTTGAAAAAGTGGTAAATATTTTCTTGTGTATATTCTTCAAAATAAGTTCCTTTTGGAAAATAGTCTCGAACCTTTTATAATATCTAATTCAATTTCAATACGATCAGATAACGTTAAATGTTAATGTTTCATCGTTCCATACCATCATTTGTCTCATACTTAATTCTAACATAAATTTTAGTCCCAGATTAACTTCTATTTTTGATACTTAACTAGAAGTTACTTTAAAACTTTTCGTGTTAGAATACGCCCATTTTTCTAAAATCGTTTGTAATGTGATGGTAAACCTTTTATAATAAGGAGATAGAGAAATGATAAGGAGCCGAAGGGCATGTATTCAATCGAACAATTTAAAGAAAAAATAGCAAA
>CAUSWE010000012.1:0-37293 GCA_963535215.1 uncultured Granulicatella sp.
CACCAACCTTATAATAGTCAAAAAGCGTTAGGTCTGCGACAACAGACTAACGCTTTATCTTTGACAATTTAAAAAATTTTCCACTTATATTATAGCATAGGTAGTATCTTTTTGTCTTTTTTTGGTACTTTGTTTCAAATAAAATTAAGGGAAAAGACTTATATTTGAATAATCATCTAATATCCTCTTTTGTTTGTCTTATCATTTAGCAAATGGAAGAGGATTTTTTGTTCTTTCAAAATATGGAAAAGGAAAGGAATGGTTATATATGGTCAAATATGCTTTTAGAACGGGAGATGCGGTGGGGGAATTACTTAAAAACAGCCAGCATGATTGGCAAGCAGCAGTCAATCATCGTTTTGTACAGGAGCTTTTTGAAGGAACAATGGAGGATGAAGTCTTAACAAAATATTTAATTCAAGATTATCATTTTTTTGATGCATTTTTATCGATGCTAGGTGCTTGTGTGGCACATGCTGACACACTTGAAGCTAAACTACGATTTGCGAAACAATTAGGCTTTCTGGAAGCAGATGAAGATGGCTATTTTCAAAAAGCATTTAAAGAATTAGGGGTATCAGAAAAAGAATATGTAGAAGTAATGTTACATCCTGTGACGATAGAGTTTCAAAAACTAATGTATTCTGCGGTAGATTCATCCGATTATGCTCAGCTTTTAGTGATGTTAGTTATTGCAGAAGGTTTATATTTAGATTGGGGATCTAAGGAACTGACTCTTCCAGAGAAGTATGTTCATCTGGAGTGGATTCATCTTCATAGAGGAGATTTTTTTGGAAAATGGGTTCAATTTCTTGTTGATGAATTGAATCGAATTTGTAAGGATAAAGTTACTATTTCAGCACTGCAAGAACGTTGGAATCGTGCGGTAGCTTTAGAATTAGCATTTTTTGAGATTGGGTATGAAGGTTAGTTGTTTATAGTACATTAAATAGAATGTTGAATTTAATGGGACATTTTTACTTGTGTTTGACAAACAAGAGGAAACTTGGATCTCCGAAATTTGCAATTCGTTTTGTTTTTGGTGTAATGAAGATGCAAAAAGAGCCGAGCTGTAACTCGACTCTAATGTAGCCCTTTAAAAAGACGGTGGCTTGTTTATAGTGTATATAACATCGCTCACTCTACCAAAGTTAGAGCGGTGTTATTTTTTTGTCTTAATTTCTATCAGTTTGACACGCGTGAAAACTATTTTCTTTGCACTGTTGCAATTTTCAGAAAAGTAGAGTATAATAATATCTGCCGTTAGGCCATATGGCAATAGCGAACATATGAATCGAGTCAGGTCCGGAAGGAAGCAGCTATAAGTATCGTTCGTTATGTGCTGTATGTACATAGAAGAAATTACAGGCTGGGGCTAGTGTTCCAGCCTGTTTTTATAAGTAAGTATTTTGGAATAGATGGAGGAGCTCTCTAGTGAAAAATAAAGGGTTCAAAGAAGAAGAAAAGCACTTAGTAGAAGTTCAATCGAAATTTGATGCAAAAATACAATCTGAAAAACAAAGATTAACAGAGGAACACTTAGATCAACAACGTCAAGATTTCATTGACTTTTCAATTCATCAATTAGAAGAACAAAAAGAATCTCCTTATTTTGGAAGAATTGATGTGCAATTTGAAGGTGAACCAGAAGTTGAAAAAATGTATATTGGTTCGTCTACATTTTTTGATGAAGAAAAACAAGTGCAAGTTTATGATTGGCGAGCGCCGATTGCAAGTTTATTTTATGAAGGAACTTTGGGCGATTTAACGTATCAAACACCTTCAGGAATTCAACATGGTCAAGCCTTTTTAAAGCGTGATATTGTGATTAAAAAAGGGAAAATTCAATCTGTTTATGATGTTGAAAATGAAGAATCATTATTAATGGAAACATTAAGTGCACCTACGAATCGTGATGGACATTTAGAAGGGATTACAGCAACAATTCAAAAGGAACAAAATGAAATTATTCGCCATAAACAAAAAGATTGGTTAATCGTTAATGGTTGTGCAGGTAGTGGAAAAACAACGATTTTATTACAACGAATTGCGTATTTGATGTATCAATCAAAAGATCAAACGCATAATGATATGTTATTGTTATCACGTAACCAATTATTTGCTAAGTATATTTCACATGTTATTCCGAATTTGACAGGTAGTGAACTATATCAACAAACATTAGCACAACATACAGTAGAATTATTTAAAAAGTTTTTCTTAAATAAAACAACTATGTTAGTACCAACTAAAACGAGAAGAGCGTATTTAACAGATAGCGAATGGGCGGCTCTTATTGCTGAACAATTGCCAGCTTTATCGGTAGCGAATTTATATTTCCGTCCAATTTCAATTAAAGGATTTAGAATTTTTGGTGAAAAAGATTATCAAAAAATTATTGAACAAGTAAATCCTAAATTAACATTATATCAACAATTGGTACAAATTCAGGAAGTGTTAGAAAAGAACTTAAAACGTCGTTTAAATCGTTTTTATGTTTCTGAAGTCGCTAAAAGTGTATATGAAGAAATGTCTCCTATGCAAATTGAAGTATTGATGAAAAATCAAGAATTTAATAGTGAGACAGAATATTATCAAATGCTAGGACAACGAGTATTTGAAAAACAATCATTAGAAGCAGAGCAACAAGTAGAAATGTTTGCTTTTGTCAATTTTGCTAAACATCTACAAGACTGGATGCCACTAGCTAAACAGCGTAGAGAAGAATTAGGAAAGGTAGATAATGCTCAATTACCTTTAAAAGATACAGGTGAAGGACGTCTTCAAGTAACAGCAGAAGGAGTAAGAGTGTTACTTTACGTAGCAACAATGATTGCTCCAATTCGTGATTATCAAGGCTATACTCACTTATTTATCGATGAAGTTCAAGATGTGTCATTATTATTCATGGCAGCATTATCCAATTATTATTTCCGTGCAAAATTTACAGTAGTAGGAGATACATTCCAATCATTCTCAACAGCTACAACTATTTTCTCTTTAGAAGAACGTCATCCAGAATTAGTAGCAGCCTTTTTCAAAGAACGTGTATTAGAACATCGTTCATTAGAAATTAGTTACCGTTGTACTGCGCAAATTACTCGTTTTGCCAATGGTATTTTAGGTTGGGAATTAGATAAAAATGTCTTCCCACGTACAGGTGAAGAAGTAGGAGTATTAGTCGATGAAGAACCTTCAATTGAACGATTGAAGAAATTAGTTGAAGATACACCTGAATGTTATCATACAAATGCTATTTTCTGTCGTACGATGGATGAAGCAAAAGCTTTACAAAAAGAGTTAGTCGAGTATGATGCTGAATTATTAGAAGATACAAGTGAATCATTAGGTAGTCGATTAGTAGTGACAACGATTGAAGTTGCTAAAGGACTGGAGTTTGACCAAGTATTTATTTGGCAAGCTACAAAAGATCGTTATGCAACGATGAAAGAACGCTTTATGTTCTATACAACTTGTACTCGTGCAAAACATCGCTTGAATATTTTAACGACTCCAGAGGTGACAAATTTTATTGCAAACTCTAAAGCACAAATGTCTGTTTTTGGAACATTCCGGTAGTCAAATCTCATAAAAAAATGTAAAATAGTAAAGGATAGAAAACATAACCTACAATCGTAGCGTTGTGTTTTCTTAGTATAAAGTCAAAAGGAGAAGACCGATGGCTTATCAAGCGTTATACCGAAAATGGCGACCGCAAAAATTTGAAGATATGGTGGGACAAACTGCAGTTACGAAAACATTGAAAAATGCGATTATCCATCATAAAACAAGTCATGCGTATTTATTTACAGGTCCAAGAGGAACTGGGAAGACAAGTGCTGCGAAAATTTTTGCTAAAGCAATTAACTGTTTAAATCCTCAAGATGGAGAACCTTGTAATGAATGTTTATTATGTAAAGGCATTACAGAAGGAACGATTGGGGACGTTATTGAAATCGATGCGGCGAGTAATAATGGGGTAGAAGAAATTCGTGATATTCGAGATAAAGCTCGTTATGCGCCAACTCAAGCAACGTATAAAGTTTATATTATCGATGAAGTGCATATGTTATCGACAGGAGCATTCAATGCTTTATTAAAAACATTGGAAGAACCTCCCAAAAATGTCATCTTTATACTAGCAACGACTGAACCGCATAAAATTCCAGCAACGATAATTTCACGAACACAGCGATTTGATTTTAGAAGAATAACAAATGATGAAATTATTCAAAGACTTCGTTATATTTTAGAACAAGAAGAGATTGCATATGAAGAAGAAGCGCTAAGTGTCATTGCTCGTTGTGCTAATGGTGGAATGCGTGATGCATTAAGTTTATTAGATCAAGTTATTTCATTTAGTGATGATAAAGTGAGTTTCGAACAAGCCATTCAAGTTTCTGGAAGTTTAACGGATGATTTAATGATTGAATTTGTTCGATTATTGACTCAGCAACAAGCGCAAGCAGCATTATTACAATTGCAAGACTTATTATTGCTAGGGAAAGAAGCATCTCGTTTAATTGAAGAATGGCTAGAATTTTCTAGAGATTTATTAGTTGCTAAGCAAACAGGAGATATGATTGGTAGAAGTGAAGCTTTTGTGGAGTTTGCAAAAGAGGTTGAAGAAGCTTTTTTATATCGCTTTATGGATGCTTTAAATCAAACGCAACAAGAAATGCGATTTACGACAAAACCAACCATTAGTTTAGAAGTCTTTACGATTAAAATGGCACAACCAGTAGTAGCGGTAACTCAGCAAGCAGCCCCAACTAATCAGGAATATGTCTCACAATTAGAACAACAACTACAAAGTTTGCAACAGCAAATGTCTCAATTATTACAAGGACAAGGAGTAGTAACTCCTAAAAAAGCGACATCAACTCCACAAGCAAAAGCAAGTACGTATAAGCCAAATATTGGTGAAGTATATAAAGTGTTAGATGCTGCAACTCGTAAAGATTTAATTTTTATTCGAGAATTGTGGGGCGATTTATTACAAATGCTTTCGACCACTCAAAGAGCGTTATTGAAAGCAAGTGAACCTGTAGCAGCTAGTCCAAATGGATTTGTCTTAAAATTCGATTATGAAATTTTATGCCAAAGAGCGCAGGAAAGTGTAGAACTTCATGAAGATATTGCTCGTCATTGTCAAACATTAGCGCAGTATCCGGGGAATTTTGTCAGTGTGACAGGAGAACAATGGGTACAAATTCGACAAGATTATTTACGAGATAAGAAAGAAAAGCAAGAAGCAGAAGGTGTGATTCATGTAACAGAAATGGAAGAGCAACCGACTGATGAAGAAGAAAAAAATGAAGTAGAACAATTAGTTCAAAATACGATTGATTTGTTTGGAGAAGAAATTGTTCATATTTCAGAAGAAACAGAAAACAATTAAGGAGGAATCAACATGCGTGGAATGGGAAATATGCAAGGCATGATGAAACAAATGCAAAAATTACAAAAACAAATGGCACAAGCTCAAGAGGAGTTAAACCAAACAGAATATGTAGGAAGCTCTCAAAGTGACTTAGTACAAGTGACAGTGAATGGAAAACGTCAAGTACTTTCTGTATCAATTAAACCAGAAGCAGTTGATGGAGATGATGTTGAATTATTACAAGATTTAGTATTAATGGCAACAAATCGTGCTTTAGAGCAAGCTGAAAAAGCAAATGAACAAACAATGGGACAATTTACTAGAGGGTTAAATATCCCTGGATTTTAATGAGTTGAGGTGAGAGGATGCAATATCCAGAACCAATTGCTCGATTAATGGATAGTTATATGAAACTGCCTGGAATCGGGGCAAAAACAGCAGCTCGTCTGGCTTTTTTCAGTATGGAAATGCCGGAAGAAGAAGTGATGAATTTTGCGAATGCACTCATTAGTTGTAAACGAGATTTAACGATGTGTTCTGTTTGTGGGAATATTACGCAAGAAGATCCTTGTGAGATTTGCCAAGATGCTTCTAGAGATAGAACAAAAATACTAGTTGTTGAAGATAGCCGAGATGTGATGAGTTTAGAGAGAATGAAGGAATATAAAGGTTTATACCATGTTCTTCATGGTGTTCTTTCACCAATGGAAGGAACGGGGCCTGATGATATTAATGTGGCTTCTCTTATTCAGCGTCTTCAAGATCCTACTGTAGAAGAAGTGATTATTGCCACTAATGCAACTGCAGAAGGAGAAGCAACTGCGATGTATTTATCTCGTTTAATTAAACCAGCTGGAATTAAAGTGACGCGTTTAGCGCATGGTCTTGCAGTTGGTAGTGATATTGAATATGCAGATGAAATGACTTTATTCAAAGCAATTGAAGGACGAAGAGAGCTGTAATGCTGTTAAAAATTACAAATAGACTTCCCTTGTATAGTAGCAGGAGGACGCAAGCAGCCTCGCGAAAGCGAGTCTCATTGCTAAACTTCGAGCCTAGGTCTCGAAGTTTCTTGTCCAATAAGCAGCTGATGCGGCTTATTGGACTAATGCTACTATGGGAAGTCTTTTGTGTTTGGGTTGTTCGACAAATCCAGGTTATGACTAAGTCGACAAAAAAATAAATCAAATGAAAATCAAAAACGAAATGCTATTTTTGCTCAAAAAAGATCATAGCGTAAATGATTCGTATATTTTTGACATGGCTATTTAACCATGCTAAAATGAGTTTATCGAATAAGTAGCTCAAGGCTACACCAAAGCCCTAAAGGATGCCAGTCCCTTAGGGCTTTTTTGACGTTCTTTTTCAGATTAACGGGTGCTTATAGGCTGACTATCGTTTATCCTCATCGTCCAGCCATTTGCAAATGAAATATGCCAGTACATTTGCCATAACGTTGAGGAAGAGCTCGAATAAGTAACTCACGACTATCACCTCCTCTCACTACCTACAAGTAGCAATCGGTTTTCCGATAGCGATTTCATTGTACCCCTAATTTTTATAAAAAACAAACTGGTCGCTCTAAAAAGCCATATTTTCTCTCCTATCTCTTTTTAGATGATTTTTACTATCCAAAAGAATAAAACGCCAAAGACTAATACTTTCTAAGGATAGATTATAATTGGGGTTAAAAGGTGATTAGAGGAAATTCTAACTACCTTTTTTGTGTTTTCTTCTTCATAACTAAAAAATCCTTTTTTGCATGGATAGAAAACCAAATACAAAAAAGGTCTAAAATTTTATAACTATTTATGAAATATTACCAAAGAATCTCGCATTGTTTATTAACTGTGTCTTGGAATGATTCTACAGGTGCTTCGTTTGTAATAATATAATCAATTACATTGTAATTGGCTAATTTAAAATAGTGACTTGTATGGAATTTAGAAGAATCTGCTAATAATACCGTCAAATCAGAATTAGCAATCATTTGTTGTTTTAGTAAAGCTTGATTATAGTTTGCTTCATAAGAACCAAATCGATCGAGACCTCTACAACTCATGAAACAAATGTCTGCATGAAAATTATTGATAAAATGGTTGGCGAAATCTCCCAATGCTGAATTTGTCCCGTAATCAATGTGGCCACCGCAGAAAAATAAAGTGATATTGTCATAATTATTCAGTTGCCGTGCGATTTCTAGTCCGTTTGTTATCACACGTAAATTTTGTAAATTTGCTAAATATGGAACGAGCATCGCGGCTGTTGATGAACTATCAATAAAAATCGATTGATTATCCGTTAAAAATGTTGAAGCTGTTTCAGCGATATATTTTTTCCCTGAAGTTTCTTCTTGTTTACGACTCTCATAAGTATATTCAACATTGTTTGTTGTTACTAGTCTTACTTCTCCATGAGTTCGAATGATTTTTCCATCTTTTTCTAATTGAATTAAGTCTCTTCTTAAAGTTGAAGTAGAACAGAACATGAGTGATTCCAATTGTATTGTAGAAATCATTTTTCTTTTCGATAAAATATCTAATATTTTTGACATTCGTTCGTAAGAAACCATATTAACCCCTCCTGATATAATACATATTGAATAATTTTGAACACTTTTGAACAAATTATAGCACAAATTTTGGAGAAATTCCAATAGCGCTTTCAT
Source organism: uncultured Granulicatella sp. (assembly GCA_963535215.1). GTDB lineage: Bacteria > Bacillota > Bacilli > Lactobacillales > Aerococcaceae > Granulicatella. Next base: position 8,052 of record CAUSWE010000012.1, read on the forward strand.
GTATTGTATCCGCTTTCTAATATTGGTATGATGAAATCAAGAAATAGATGGTACTATTATGACATTTGATGATCATACCTTCATCTTAACGCCAACAAGTATCAATAAAAATAAGAAGGGGGAAACATTTAAAACAAAAGTTTTAAAAGATAGAAAGTTAAAAAGTCAGGCGTTCAAAATATGGATTGAATGATACTGACAAAAGGTAAAACAAGGAGGAAGGAAAAAATGATACAACATCCACGTATCGGGATTCGTCCTACGATCGATGGCCGTCGTCAAGGGGTTCGCGAATCTTTAGAAGTACAAACAATGAATATGGCCAAAAGTGTGGCAGCTTTGCTAGAGTCAACATTGAAATATCCAGACGGACAACCTGTTGAATGTGTGATTTCACCATCAACAATTGGACGTGTGCCAGAAGCTGCGGCTTCACATGAATTGTTCAAAAAATCAAACGTTTGTGCAACAATCACAGTAACTCCATGTTGGTGTTATGGTAGTGAAACAATGGACATGTCACCTGATATTCCACATGCTATTTGGGGATTCAATGGAACAGAAAGACCAGGAGCTGTATATTTAGCAGCCGTTCTTGCTTCTCATGCTCAAAAAGGAATTCCAGCATTTGGTATTTATGGTAAAGATGTTCAAGAAGCATCTACAACAGAAATTCCAGAAGATGTAAAAGAAAAACTTTTACGTTATGCTCGAGCAGCATTAGCAACTGGATTAATGAGAGACACTGCTTACTTATCAATGGGTAGCGTTTCAATGGGTATCGGTGGTTCAATCGTAGATCCTGATTTCTTCCAAGAATATTTAGGAATGCGTAATGAATCAGTGGATATGACAGAATTTACTCGTCGTATTGACCGTGGTATTTATGACCATGAAGAATTTGAACGTGCTCTAGCTTGGGTAAAAGAAAATGTTAAAGAAGGTTTCGATCGTAACCGTGAAGATTTAGTATTAAGTCGTGAAGAAAAAGATAAACAATGGGAATTTGTTATTAAAATGTTCATGATTGGTCGTGACTTGATGGTTGGTAACCCTCGCTTAGCTGAACTTGGTTTTGAAGAAGAAGCTGTTGGTCACTATGCTTTAGTAGGTGGATTCCAAGGTCAACGTCAATGGACAGACCACTTCCCTAATGGGGACTTTATGGAAACATTCTTAAATACTCAATTTGACTGGAATGGTATCCGTCGTCCTTACATTTTCGCTACAGAAAATGATGCATTAAATGGTGTATCAATGTTATTCAACTACTTATTAACAAATACACCACAAATTTTCGCAGACGTTCGTACTTACTGGAGTCCAGATGCAGTTGAACGTGTAACAGGTCATAAATTAGAAGGCCATGCAGAAAATGGATTCTTACACTTAATTAACTCAGGTTCTTGTACTTTAGATGGTACAGGTCAAGCTACTCGTGATGGAGAAGCTGTTATGAAACCATTCTGGGAATTATCTCAAGATGAAGTAGATGCAATGCTTGAAAATACAGATTTCCCAGCAGCAAACAGAGAATACTTCCGTGGTGGCGGTTACTCAACTCGCTTCTTAACAAAAGGAAATATGCCTGTAACAATGGTTCGCTTAAACTTATTAAAAGGTGTAGGACCAGTATTACAAATTGCTGAAGGTTACACATTAGAATTACCAGAAGAAGTTCACCATACATTAGACAATCGTACAGACCCAGGTTGGCCAACAACATGGTTTGCTCCTCGCTTAACAGGAAAAGGCGCATTCAAGTCAGTATACGATGTAATGAACAACTGGGGTGCTAACCACGGTGCAATCTCTTATGGACATATTGGAGCAGATTTAATTACATTAGCTTCTATGCTACGTATTCCAGTAAATATGCACAATGTGGATGAAGAAGATATTTTCAGACCGAAAAATTGGTCACTATTCGGAACAGAAGATTTAGAATCAGCTGATTACCGTGCTTGTCAATTATTAGGTCCAATTCATAAATAAAAGAGGTAACTAGAATGACAAAAACAATTATTTTAGCCTGCGTTGGCGGATTAACAACAAGTATGTTAGTAGAAAGAATTCATGAAGTAATTTATCGTGATAAATTAGATTATTCTTTCTACTCAGTAGGAATTACAGGTGTTGATAATTTAAAAAATGTAGATGTTCTACTATTATCACCTCAATTAGCTTATCTTGAAGAAAAAGCAAAAGCAAACCTTGAAATTCCAGTTGCAGTTATTTCAGATGAAGATTTTGAAAATATGCGTGGAGAAGAAGTTCTTAAACAAGGTATTGAATTATTAGGATAAACTTATGAGTGATACTAAAAAAGCAGAAACAGGACGATTGATGCAACTCATAGTAAAAAGTAGTAAAGTGACAACTTTAGCAATGCAATCCATGAAGAGTGCTCTTGCAGGTGATATATCATCTGCAAGAGAATTACTCGATGAAGCGAAAGTTAAAGGAGTAGAAGCTCACAATATTCAAACAGAAATGATTCAACTAGAAATTAAAGGAGAAGCAAGTGCTCCGACATTATTAGCTGTACATGCACAGGATCATTTTATGAATAGCCACTTACTCGTAGAGATGGTTGGTATCATCGTTGAACAACAAGTGCAAATGAAAGCGCTCCAAGAGCGCGTTATCAAACTGGAACAGGTAGGTGAAACGCATGAGTAATCCAGTTATTCTTGAAATGAAGGGAATCGTAAAAAGCTTTGGACCAGTAAAAGCCTTAAAAGGTGTAGATTTCGACTTAAGAACTGGAGAAGTACACGCCCTAATGGGTGAAAATGGTGCAGGAAAATCCACATTAATGAAGGTTTTAACAGGAATTCATAAACCAAATGAAGGAACGATTCACTATAACGGAAAACAAGTGGAATATTCAAAACCAAAAGAAGCAATGGATGATGGTATTGTTATTGTTCACCAAGAATTAAATATGATGAATGATTTAACAGTAGCACAAAATATTTTCATCGGTCGTGAAGAAATAAATCAAGGTTTCTTTATTGATGATAATGCTGCGAATAAAAAGGCGAAAGAATTATTCAATTTGTTAAAACTGGATATTAATCCACAAGAAAAAGTGGGTCATTTAACAGTTGGGAAACAACAAATGGTTGAAATTGCAAAAGCGTTATCGATGGATGCTAAAGTAATCGTATTCGATGAGCCAACTGCAGCTTTAACAGAATCAGAAATCAATGAATTGTTCGCAATTATTGATGATTTACGTCAAAAAGGTGTAGGAATCACTTATATTTCTCACCGTATGGACGAAATTGCTCGTATTACTGACCGAGTAACGGTTATGCGTGACGGTGAATATGTAGGTACAGTAAATACAAAAGATACAACTAAAGACGAAATTATTGCGATGATGGTTGGACGTACAATTTATGAAGATCCAAAAGCAGCATCAGCAGTGCCAGAAGATGCACCAGTAGTCTTAGAAGTTGAACATTTAAATGCAGGAAGTTCTGTAAAAGATGTAAGCTTTGTATTAAGAAAAGGCGAAATCTTAGGCTTCTCTGGTTTAATGGGTGCTGGTCGTACAGAAGTAGCTCGATTATTATTCGGTGCGGATAAAAAAGACAGCGGTACCATTAAGATTAACGGAAAAGAAGTGGATATTAAATCACCTCAAGATGCTATTCGTGAAGGTATTGGATACTTGTCTGAAGACCGTAAACGTTATGGATGTATCGTGGATATGACAATTGCTAATAATACAGTAATGACAAACTTAGATAAGTATGTACATGGTGGTTTAATTAATGATGCAGAAATTGTTACAGCAAGTGATAAATTTGTTAAATCATTAAGAACAAAAACACCATCCTCAAAACAATTAGTTCGTAACTTATCAGGTGGTAACCAACAAAAAGTTGTTATCGCAAAATGGTTAGAACAAGATAGTGATATCTTAATCTTTGATGAACCAACTCGAGGAATTGACGTTGGAGCAAAAAGTGAGATTTATACATTAATGAACGAGCTAGTTGCTCAAGGAAAATCAATCATTATGATTTCTTCAGAATTAACAGAAATACTACGTATGAGTGACCGTATTGTTGTTATGTGTGAAGGTCGTAAAACAGGAGAACTTGACATTAGTCAAGCAACACAAGAACGTATCTTAGCTTTAGCTACAGATCGATAATTGAAGAGGGGTATAAATATGGAAGAGAGAAACTCCATCTGGACTAAACTAGTAAAAACAGTTGGGCTACAAAAATTAATCGCAATAATCGCATTGATTGTTATTTTCGGATTTTTTGCAATTTCAAGTGAATCATTCCGTTCATTTGATACAGCAGTCAGCATCTTAGATGCATCTTATTACATTGGGTTTTTAGCTATTGGAGTAACATTCGTTATTATTACTGGTGGGATTGACTTATCTATCGGTACTGTAATGATGTGTGCTGCTATTACTGGTGGTGTGCTCCATACAAAAATGGGTTGGCCTTTATGGTTAGCGCTTTTAGCAATTTTAGTGATTGGAGGTGTATTCGGATTATTCAACGGAGTATTAATTGCGAAATTTGGTTTACCACCATTCATTGCAACACTTGGTACAATGATGATTTCACGTGGTTTAAGTTCAATCGTATCTAATGTACAAAGTATCACTTTCCCATTACGTGGAACTGGTGAAGGTTGGTATAAAGATTTATTCAGAACGCAAGATAATCTTCCAACAGGGTTGATTGTACTGATTGTTGTAGCACTTTTAGCAGCAGTTGTATTAAATAAAACAAAAGTTGGTCGTTACATTTTCGCAATTGGTTCAAACAAAGAAGCTACAAGACTTTCTGGGGTTAATGTTATCAAATGGGAAGGTACAGCGTATGTTATTAGTGGATTATTAGCTGGTTTAGCTGGTATCGCATATGCAGCAACTTACTCAACAATTCTTCCTGGTACTGGTAACGGTATGGAACTTGATGCAATCGCAGGGGTAGTAGTCGGTGGTACTTCATTAGCCGGTGGTGTTGGTTCAGTAATTGGTACAATTATTGGGGTATTCATCATGTCAGTATTGAAAATTGGTTTACCATATATCGACTTACAACCACACTATCAATTATTCATCACAGGATTTGTAGTAATTGTAGCGGTTTACTCTGATATCTTAATCCGTCAAAACAAGAAAAAATAAGCGTTAAAAAGTATTGAGTGTTTCAAAATTTTAGTATACATCCAAAATGGATAAATAAAAGGAGAGAAATCTTATGAAAAAATCATTGAAATTTGCAATTGCCACTTTTGCTTGTGCTTCTGCAATCTTAGCAGGCTGTTCATCTAAATCAGGTGGTGGATCAGCATCAGGTTCAAAAGGTGGAGATTTTAAAGTTGAAGTAATTGCGAAAGGTTTCCAACATGACTTTTGGAAAGCAGTTAATAAAGGTGCTTCAAAAGCAGCAGATGAATTAGGTGCTAAAATTACATTCGTAGGACCACAAAATGAAACAGCGATTGCTGAACAATTAGAACAATTAAATAACGCAATCAACAAAAATCCAAAAGCTATTGCATTAGCAGCTTTAGATACAGAAGCTGAATTAGATGCAATTAAACAAGCTCAAAGCAAAAATATTCCAATTATCGGGTTTGACTCAGGGGTACCTGGTGCACCAGAAGGAGCTATTAAAGCAACAGCTTCAACTGACAACCACGCTGCTGGGGGAAATGCTGCAGAAAACTTATTCAAATTATTAGAAAGCAAAGTTGGAGATAAAAAAGCTCGTATTGGGGTTGTTTCTCAAGAAGTAAACTCTCTATCAATCACTCAAAGAACAAGTGGTTTCATTGATAAAATGGTTGAATTATTAGAGAAAAAAGGTATTAAAACAGCTGTAGTTGGACATGACAAATTCAAAAATAATGTTTCAGAAGCAGACGCTAAAGTTGTTATCGAAGTTCGTGTTCCTGCACAAGTAGACGATGCTGCTGGTAAAACAGAAGCTTCAACAGTGTTAGAAAAAGAAGATACTGTTGCAATTTATGGTTCAAATGAATTTGCTGCTAAAGCAATCATCAACGCAAACGGTGGTTTCAAAGAATCTAAATTAGGCAAAGATAAAATCTTAGCTGTTGGTTTTGACTCAGGTGCTTTACAACAAGACGCTATCCGTAAAGGTGTATTTGTAGGTTCAGTAACTCAAGACCCAGTTCAAATTGGTTACCAAGCTGTTAAATTAGCAATTGCTTCAGCTAAAGGTGAAACAGTTAAAGACGTAGATACAGGTTCTAAATGGTATGATGCTTCAAACATCGACAAAGAAGATATCAAAGCATTATTATATGAATAAAATTTAAAGAATTTGGAGGAAAAAGCATGAGCTTAATGAAAGTGTTAGCTATTGATTTAGGAGCAAGTTCAGGTCGTGTCATGCAAGCCGTTTACAATGGCAGCTCCCTCCAGTTATCAGAGGTTCATCGGTTCAAAAATGAGCCGGTGAATCTTAACGATGGATTGTATTGGAATTTGTTACACCTATTTGGTGAAATCAAACAAGGAATTAAAAAAGCTTCAAATGATTCTATTCCGATTCGTTCCATTTCTGTTGATACATGGGGAGTGGACTATGCATACTTAGATCACAATGGAGATTTGCTCTATCAACCGCATTGCTACAGAGATAATCGAATGGGGCGTTATGAGGAATCGTTCTATCAATTAATTTCAAAAAATGAATTATTTAAGAAAACAGGAGTTCAACCTGCAACGTATAATACAATCTTGCAAGTTTATTCAGATTTACAAGAAAAACCACAGCTAAAAGAAGTCGTACAAAGAGTTTTGTTTATCCCAGATTTAATTAATTACTTATTAGCGGGTGTTCTTGCAAACGAATATACAATTGCAAGTACGAGTGGGTTACTCGATGTATTCACACAAGATTTTTCAGAAGAAATTTTTGAAAAGCTTGGAATTCCAACCAAATGGTTCTCATCACCAGTTAAAAATGGATCTGTATTAAGAGATTTATCGCCAAGAATTGTTCAAGAGTTAAAAGTTGAACCGTTTAAAGTAATTGCAGGAGCTGGACATGATACAGCAGCAGCAGTTTTAGCAATTCCTTATGAATATGAAAAAGGTACTGTATTTATTTCATGTGGTACTTGGTCATTAGTAGGAATTGAATCAGATAAGCCAGTAATTACGGATGAAGCATTTGAATCAGGTTTAACAAATGAAGGATGCTTCGATGGTAAATATAGATTACTTCAAAATACAACTGGCATGTGGATTATCCAAGAATTACAACGTGACTGGAGAAGTCAAGGTGAAGAAGTAAGCTTTGCTGAAATGGTGCAATTAGCTGAAAAAGTGACGGATAATCAAACATGGATTTATCCAAACGATCCAGTATTTGCTTCACCAGGAGATATGGAAAGTAAAATTAAAGAGTTTTGTAAAGTAACAGGACAAGCTGTTCCTCAAACAAAAGGACATATTGTTCGAATTGTAATTGAAAGTTTAGCATTAACTTATTTAGAAACAATTGAACAATTAGAAGACTTAACAAAACAAGAAATGACAACCGTACAAATGGTAGGTGGAGGAATCCAAAATAAACTATTGTGTCAAATTACTGCTAACTTCACAAATCGTCTTGTTATTACAGGGCCAGTAGAAGCAAGTGCGTTAGGAAATATCCTTTCTCAATTATTGACACTAGAAGTGATTCATTCACGTCAAGAAGCACAAAATCTAATTAAAGCTTCAGAAGTTGTGACTCGTTATGAGCCTCAACCTGTTGAAGGATTTACTGATATTCAACAAAAATTCAAACAAATTAAGAAAGGAATTTCATCATGTTAAAACAAATTCCTAAAATTTTGAGTCCTGATTTAGTGGCATATTTAATGGAAATGGGTCATGGTGATGAGCTGGTAATCGCGGATGCGAATTTTCCAGCTCACCGCATTGGGCAACGTGTTGTTCGTATGGACGGACACGGAGTACCAGTAGTACTAGAAGCAATCCTACAATTATTACCATTAGATACTTATAGTTCTTACCAAGCAGGACTAATGCAAGTAGTACCGGGAGATACAACAGTTCCAGTTATTTGGGACGAATATAAAAAAATATTAGAAGAAAGTCATCCAGGTGCAGCGATTAAAGAATTTGAACGTTTTGAATTTTACGATCAAGCTGAAAAAGCTTATCTAGTCATTCAAACGGGAGAAAGTGCCTTGTATGGCAATATCATTCTTAAAAAAGGTGTTTTATAAACACCAAAAATCACAAAAAATTAATGAAACAAATTTAAGGGGAGAAACATTATGTCAACATTTTATGTACCAGCAATTAACTTAATCGGAAGAGGAGTAGTAAACGAAATTGGTTCTTATGTAAAAGACCTAGGTTATAATAAAGCTTTATTAGTAACGGATAAATTTATCCAATCAAGTGAAATTCTTCCTAAAGTTACAAAACCTTTAGATGAAGCAGGAATTGATTATGTTGTATTTTCTGATGTAGAACCAAACCCAACTTGTAAAAACGTAACAGATGGTGTTAGCGCATTAAAAGAAAACAACTGTGACTTCATTATTAGTTTAGGGGGTGGATCTCCACAAGATGCTGCAAGCTGTATTTCAGTTATTGCAACAAATGGTGGAAAACCTCAAGACTATGAAGGATTACACAAATCAGCTAAAAAAGGTTTACCAGTAGTAGCTATCAACACTACAGCAGGTACTTCAGCAGAAATTACAATTAACTACGTTATCACTGACGAAGAACGTAAAGTTAAAATGGTAATGGTTGATAAAAATAGTTTAGCATTAATCTCAGTTAATGACCCAGAATTAATGGTTTCTAAACCAGCTCCATTAACTGCAGCAACAGGTATGGATGCTTTAACTCACGCTGTTGAAGCATTAGTAACACCAGGTGCTTATGGAGTAACTAAAAAATTATCAATTGGTGCAATTGAATTAATTAAAGAATACTTACCACGTGCTGTAAAAGACGGTCACGATATCGAAGCTCGTGAAGGAATGGTAAATGCTATCTTCTTAGGTGGTATGTCATTCAACAACGCAGGTTTAGGTTACGTTCACTCAATGGCTCACCAATTAGGAGCTGTTTACAAATTGCCACACGGTGTATGTTGTGCAATGTTATTACCAGTTATTGAACGTGAAAATGCAAAACGTGTTCCTGCAGCATTCCGTGATGTAGCTAAAGCTTTAGGATTAGATCCAGCAGGTAAATCAGATGAAGAATGTGCAGCTTATGCTATTAAAGAAATTGAAACATTATCTGAAACTGTAGGTATTCCTAAGAAATTAACTGAATTAGGAATTGAAGAAAAAGACTTTGATTTCGAATATCTATCTAAGAATGCGTTAATCGATGCTTGTGCACCTGGTAACCCATTCATGCCAACATTAGAAGAAACAATTGCTTTCTATAAAGAATTATTCTAATGGATTGAAACTTTCAAATTGTAATGTCCCTTTTAAAGGGGCATTTTTTAGTATAAAAGAATATTTGAAAACGTTTAAATTTTACTTGTATTTTGTTAAAACCTGGACTAGTATATAAGTATAATATATAGGGAGGTAATACAATGATTGGATTAATTTTAACAGGACATGGAGAATATGCAGTTGGTGTAGCACATGCATTAGAAATGATTGCAGGAAAGCAAGAAGCGTTTAAAGTAGTACCATTTCGTGAAAGTGAACCGATGGAAACATTAGAACAAAATATGCGAAATGCAATGGAAGAATTACAAGAAACAACAGATGGGATTGTGGTTTATGCAGATTTATTAGGAGGAAGTCCTTTTAAAGCAGCTATGATGGCTTCTGTAGATTTTAAAAATGTTGAAGTCGTAGTGGGGACTAATTTACCAATGTTAATCGAAATTGCAATGTTCCGTGAATTTGCGAGTGACGCAAAAGCGGTAGTAATACAAAGCTTAGGTGCAGGTAAAGAAGGAATTCAACATGTAGTGTTACCAATGAACGTAGAACAAACAATTGATGAAGATGAGGATGGGATTTAAGGATGCAAACAGCTCAAATTATTTTTGGAAGTTCAATAACATTTCTTGTTTTTATAGCAGTTATTTTAGGTATTTATTATTTCTTTTCGAGAAAAAATATGAAACACCAGCAACAATATTTTGAAAAACTACATTCAGAATTAAAAGTTGGAAAACGTGTATTGGCAGCAAATGGAATTTATGGCACAGTGAAAAAAATTGAGAATGATCAAATCGAATTAGAAATTGCTAAAGGATTAGTGATTACGGTTTCTCGATATAGTGTTTCTGAGATTTTATAAGCGGTGAGAAGATGAAGAAGTTTTTAGGAGAATTTTATAAAGGTTTAGATGATAAAGAATATTTTTATCTTCCGATGTTAAAATCTATTTATCATATTCCAAAACAGGATTTAGCACGTTTCAATGCATTTAGACAACGATTAGTGATTGCTGTTGCAATAGGTGCTATGATTTATAGCTTTTTCCCAGAAAATATTTTATTAAGTTGTTTGTCTGCAATTTTATTTTATGCGTTATCTACGATAGCTTATTTTAAAAGTGTTTTACCAAAATATCTTGTAAAAAAACAAGTTTCGATGGAGGAATTTGAAGGGAAAGTTTCTGTGTCAAAGACGGTTTCAATTCAAAAGTTTTTATCAATTAGTACCATTGGGATTGGAATTATTATTTGTAGTTTTTTCATTGGGCAGGATAGTTTAAATCGAATGATTGTTATTTTATTTGGGATAGTTGTTACAATTAGTGGGACATATTCTTTATTCGGAAATAAATCTTAAACATAAATAAAGATAAAAAATTCAAGTTAGAAAAAAATCTGCTTGAATTTTTTATTTTGGGGTAAATTGCAACATAAAATATATACTTTTTTCGGAGGAAAACAGATAAATGATAAAAAATAAGATATTTTTCACAAAAATATCAAAATTCTTTTAAAATATCGAAGAAAGCTCTTTCAAAAGGTTCGGATATCGGTTATAATGACACTGTAATAAAATGAAAGGAGAAAGAAGAATGCCAAATATTTTATTAACTAGAATTGACAATCGGATGATTCATGGCCAAGTGGCAACACAATGGACATCTTTTATTGGGGCAAATTTATTATTAGTAGCTAATGATAAAGTTGCAGCAGATCCGATGCGTCAAGGTCTAATGGATATGGCTGCTCCATCTGGTGCTCAAACTCGTTACTTCACTATTGAAAAAACGATTAATGTCATCGGTAAAGCAGCTGATCGTCAGTTGATTTTCATTATTTGTGAAAATCCACAAGACGTATTAAAACTAGTGGAAGGAGGAGTACCTATAAAAAAAGTGAACATCGGTAACATGCATATGGCAGAAGGTAAACGTCAAGTTGCTGGTGTGGTTGCAGTGGATGATGCGGATGTAGCGGCATTTAAGAAATTGCAAGAACTGGGAGTTGAACTTGAAATTCAAAAAGTTCCAACCGAAGGCAAAGAAGATATTTCGAAATTATTCCAATAATTTATTAATTTATTAAAAAGGAGTCAATGAACATGCAAGCAAGTTTTATTCAAATTTTATTAGTATTCCTAGTAACGTTTGTGGCTGCAATTGACCAATTTAGCTTTTTAGAATCTCTTTACCAACCAATCGTAATGGGACCTGTTATCGGAGCTATTTTAGGTGATTTGCAAACGGGTTTGATCGTTGGGGGTACTTATCAATTAATGACAATCGGTAACATGCCAGTTGGGGGAGCTCAACCACCTAATGCTGTTATCGGAGGAATTATGGCTACTGTATTAGCAGTAAGCTTGAAATTAGAACCAACAGCTGCAGTAGCTGCTGCTGTACCATTCGCTTTATTAGGTCAATATGGAGTAACATTAATCTTTGCATTAATGTCACCTATGATGGCAGTTGCAGATGGATATGCACATGAAGCAAATCCAAAAGGGATTGAACGATTAAACTATTTAGCAATGGCAGCTTTAGGGGCTGTATTTGGTCTTGTAGTTGTATTATTCTTTATTGGTGGACAAAGTGTAGGGGATGCAGTTACAAAATCAATTCCTGAATGGTTCATGGGCGGTTTAAGTGCTGCTGGTGGAATGATGCGTTTTGTAGGGTTTGCAATTTTACTTAAAGTAATGGTTTCTAAAGAATTATGGGGATTCTATTTCTTAGGTTTTGCATTAGCAAACATTGTTTCTGCAAGTGCAAGCTTAGCAGGTTCTGCATTAGTATTATTAGCATTCATCGGTTTTGCAATTGCGTACTGGGATTTCCAAATCCAAACAAAATTCAAATCTGCTGGTGCAACAGTTGTAAATTATGATGGAGGTGAAGAAGATGGCATATAATATTCCAGATTCTTATAAAGTTCAAACACCTGCTCCTAAATTAGATAAAGCAACATTAAATAAAATGGCATGGCGTTCAATCTTTTTACAATCTTCTTTCAACTATGAACGTATGCAAGCAGCGGGTTGGTTATATGGTATTTTACCAGGTTTAGAAAAAATCCATACTGATAAAGATGACTTAGCAGCATCTATGTCACATAACTTAGAATTCTTTAATACTCACCCATTCTTAGTAACATTTGTTATGGGGATTGTATTATCACTAGAACAAAATAAAGCAGATATTCAAACAATTCGTGCAGTACGTGTTGCTGCAATGGGACCTTTAGGTGGTATCGGGGATGCATTATTCTGGTTCACTTTAGTACCAATTGTTGCAGGTATCTCTTCTGACTTTGCATTAAAAGGTAGTATTGCAGGACCATTATTATTCCTAGCAGTATTTAATGCAGCTCAATTTGCTATTCGTTATTGGTTAATGCACTGGTCTTATGATTTAGGAACTGATGCTATTGGTATCTTTACAGCAAATGCAAAAGAATTTACACGTGCAGCTTCTATTTTAGGGGTATTCGTTGTAGGGGCATTAACAAGCTTATACGGTGGAACAAAATTAGGTATTGAAATCGCAAATGGTGAAAAACCAATTGTAATTCAAACAATCTTAGATGGTGTATTACCAAAATTAATTCCATTAGCAATTACTTTATTCTTATACTATTTATTAGCTAAGAAAAAACGTACTCCATTATTCTGTATCGGACTATTATTAGTTTTAGGTATTGGATGTGCATTTGTAGGACATGTTCTAGGAGTTAAATTCTGGGGCTAGTTCAATGAAATAAGCTAGGCGAAAGCCTAGCTTATTTTATTATGTGACTTTCAGTCCGTCACGCTCCGTAGGTGCGTGACAAATAAACCACCCGCTATGCGGGTACACATTGAAGATTGCACAAAAACTCCAATTGCAATACGATAAAGGTGTTCACCCCTAAGTGTAGACGAAAAAATGTCTATAATCAATTTGAGAAATTAACTTTTTATAATAGAATAATTTTTGTATAATATTTTTGTAAGGTTAATAGATTAAGTTTAAAACTTGAAAGGGTAACTATAATGAAAAGAAGTAGAGTGTATTTGTTAATATGTTTTCTTTTAGTGATATTTATGCTAGCTTTTGCTGGTTATAAGCAAGTGTTTGTTGACAATATAAATAAACAATCTATTAGTTTTGTTACAAATAGTACTTTTAACTCAGAAGAAAGTCATGAAGATGGTTGGATTGGGAAAATTATAACAGATTGGAAGGATTCATTACTCCCGAAGAGTGTGAGAGTTTTTTTTATATGACGGCAATGAATGCTGAAAATTTAATAGAAAACGAAGAGAAGAATGATTCTGCAAAAGGTATTCAGTTTGATAAATCCATTACATTAAATAGTAATAAGCGATGGTTATTAGACTCAGACTATACATACAAAGTAAGAGACGAACGTATTGCTTCATTGGAGGATGGTTTTGTAGTTCCTAAAAATATAGGAACAACAGAGTTGATAGTCAGTTCGCCTGGCAAAAAAGATAAGGTTGTTTCATTAGTTGTGAAGGAACCTAATGAAACTTTTATGTCTCTTTTACAAAAATGGAATTCGATCATGGTAGGTGTAGAATATTTCAACACTGAGAATAATCGTATGAATAAAATTTATGAACAAAATGAGCAAGAGGTAACAATATATCTTGAAAAAATTCAGAATGAGGATAGGAAAATTTGGGACGATGTATCTGATTATTCAAATTCAGCTAATTTAACGAAGACATATCGCCGTATTGAACAAATCGCAAAATCAGTTACAAATCCAAAATCTAAATACTACAATGATAGAAAAGTTATTAGCATAGTAAAACGTAGTATGAAGCTGATGGAAGAAAATTATTATAATGAAAACACTGAATCAAAAGGAAATTGGTGGGATTATGAAATTGGTGCTCCAAGATCTATTAATAATATTTTGACGCTTATGAATGAATATTTTAGTAAAGAGGAGATTGAGGAAATATTACTTCCAATTTCAAAAATGGTACCTGACCCTTCGAAAATAATGGTTAGCCAAAATCGAGGGAAAAAAGCATTTGGCGGAAATCTATCAGATATAGGGAAAGTTAAAGTGATTGAAGGGGTTTTATTAGAGGATGAAGAAAAATTAGAACTAGCGATAAATACAGTGAGTAATGTATTAGAGGTAGTTTCTGAAGGAGAAGGCTTTCATTATGATGGTTCTTATTTAGATCATGCAGATATAGCGTATACTGGAGCTTATGGGAGTGTTTTAATAGATGGATTTTCTCAGTTGCTTCCTGTTATTCAATTAAGCCCTTATAAAATTAAACAAGAAAAATTGAAAATTTTATATAACTGGATTTATGATGGATTTCTTCCTCTAATCTATAGGGGTGAACTGATGGATATGACAAGAGGACGATCGCTCAGTAGAAAGGTTCAAAATGATCATACTGCTGCAGCAGAAGTATTAAGAGGTATATTGAGAATTGCCGAAACAAGTGAAACGTCTGAAAAAAATAAGTTGCAAGGAATTGTAAAAAATATTATTCAATCAGATAACTATTATGATGCATTTTTATCATTAAGGTCATTCTACGACGTTTATCTTTTCGAAAATATTTTATCCAATAACATGGTGGAGGAATCTTCGAGAGATACGTATTTAAAATTATATAATGATATGAATAAAATTGCCTACTACAATAAAGATCGTAACTTTGCATTTGGAATTAGTATGTATTCTGATAAAGTTCAAAATTATGAGTTTATGAATAAGGAAAATGCTAAAGGTTGGTATACGAGTGACGGGGTTTCTTATTTATATAATGATGACTTAAGCCATTTTAGTGATGATTATTGGGCTACAGTTGATCCATATTACTTGCCAGGGATAACAGAAAATAGAAAAGTACGCGAAAAAGGAGTAGGTATGACAAAAATGAAAAATTCATTTGTTGGTGCTACATCTTTAAATCAAAAATTTGGAACAGTTGCAATGGATTTTTCAAACTTAGATAATACAATGAGTGCTAGAAAATCTTGGTTTATATTAGGAAATCGAGTAGTATTCTTAGGGGCAGGAGTGAAGGATACTAGTGGTACAAATGGTTATACCGTTATTGAAAATAGAAAAATCAAACGTAATTCTAGAAAGCATACTATGAATCAAGAAGATTATAAGGTAATTGTTGATGGTAAAGAAAAAACAATAGATAGTAATGAAATGGAATTACAAGCGAATGAGATTTTTTTAGAATCATCTAATAAAGAAATGAATATTGGGTATCAATTCTTACAACCTACGTTCTTAGATTTAAAAAAAGAAACAAGAAGGGGTAGTTGGAAAGAGATTAATGAAACTCAAAGTAATGAAAAGGTAGAAAATACATTTTTAACAATTCTACAACCACATGATATGGTTAGAAATAATTATGCGTACGTTCTTTATCCTAATAGAGATGAAAAAGAATTTGCAGAAGAAGTAAGCAGAAAAGATATTGTAGTAATCGAGAATTCGGAAAATAATCAAGTTGTGTTTGATAAAACAAATAAGATTTATGGGATTGTCAAATATGATGACACTGATTTGATATTAGAAGATAATCTTGTTCTAAAAGAGAAAGGAATATATACAATCCAAAAAGAATTAAACAAAATCAAAGTAGCATTTTTTAATCCGACTAATAGTAATGCTCCATTGAATAAATTAAAGTTTAATCAATATGTGTTAAAACAAGAGATTGAACCATCCTCAAAAGATAGAGTAAGATATATGACTTATGAATTAAAAATAGTTAAAAATCAGAAAGTAAAAGTGTGGCAAAAGATGTTTTAAGGATTGTTACGAAGAAAAGTAATAGCCAAGAATCGAACGCTACAGCTGTAAGAAAAACGAATCATCAATTAAAAGAGGGTGTTATAAATAGTCAAAAGAATAGTAGCAAATTTAAAGCTGATAAAAAGATTGTTCTAGAAAAGAGTGATATATTAAAAATTAATCCCACAATTATTCTTAAGAATTATAAAGCATTGGAATATAGTACAGCGATTGTTCCAAAAAATAATAGTCTAAAAAAGACTTTTATAGTTATTTCCGACAATACTAGTGAATTAAAAAATTAGTGTTAATCCTAGATTCAGATTATAGAATAATAGCAAAAAATCATGACTAACCGTTAAACGGGTGGGCATGATTTTTGTTAAAATTGGAGTTAGTCATCAATTCGATAATGGAATTCACTTGCGAATCGTGGAAGTTGTTGACCGGTCCAAATACGGTCTTTATCTGTTGGAGCAGGATCTACAAAATCATCATTTTTATCTAAAACCATTGGAACTCCACCGGGAATAATAGAAACAGCTGCCCCGCCAACAGGTAAATTCTTGGGACCATATCCTCCAATTAATGTTCCATTTAATTCTTTGAAATAAGATAATTTCATTGTTAACTCGTCATCTACAAGACCTTTTTCATCAAAAAATAATGTGTGACTAGTACCGTCTATCCACGTGCCCTTAAGACTAGAATAATCTCCATTTTGAATCGCTTGAATATCTAATTTTTTCTTAGCGATTTCTTTTTGTTTTTCAGGAGAAGTTATGTACCATTGTGTTGGCTTCCATTCTATTTGTTTTAAATCTAATTTTTTTGGGAGATTTTTAATTGTATCCTCAGTTGTACCTTATGTTACAACTTCAAATGCATCTCCTTTTTTATTAAGGCGATAGTGTGCATAACTTGCTGTATACGTACTAATATAAGTGAAACTACCATCTTCTAATGGATATAAATTTGATTTATCGCCAATTTTATCTAATTTATTATCTTTATTGATAAGGCGAATGACTTTACCGTCTGAGATAGTATAAATACCTAAAGTGGCATGATCCTCTCTGGTGGGGCCCATAGAGATTACTAATTCATCCACTCCATTTTTATCAAAATCCTCTAAGGTATAGCTAATACCAGGAGCGTCATAAACTCTTTTTACGGAATAAGCAGTTGAATTAACATTTTGATTGTTGGTAGTTGATTTTTTTGACCGTTACTATTAGTTACATTCTCAACGACTTCCTTATAATCCTTAAGAACAGAATTATACAATGTATAATCCGTCACAGGTTTTGGTGCAACGGTTGTTTGAGTAGTTGCTTCTGCTTCTTTTGTAGCAGAGTTAGAACTAGAACTTGAGTTTTGACAAGCTGTTAATAAACTAATAGAGATTCCAAGCCCTAGTAGCAAATGAGATTTTTTCATGAATTAAACTCCTTTTTTCTTAGTTTAAAGGTAGTATAATAAATGAGTGAACAAATTTTCAAAAGATATCTAAAACACTACCATTATAAGGTTTACGAATAGAAAACAGGCGTGTAAAATAAAGAAGAGTGAATGGAAGGGGGAATAAATTTGCAAGAGTTTAAAGATGCAACAGCAATGGCGCAAGCAGTTCGAAATGGAGAAGTTTCTTCAGTTGAATTAGTTCAAGATGCCCTGTTTAAAGTAAAACAATTGAATCCAACTTTAAATGCAGTCGTGCATTTGCAAGAAGAAAGAGCATTAAAAGAAGCTCAATCACGCAAATTTAGGGATCAGCCATTTGCAGGTGTTCCTTTATTATTAAAAGATTTAGGACAGTGTCAAAAGGGCGAACCTTCTACGGCTGGTTCACGTTTATTCAAAAATCTCCTTCAGCAGCATCAAGATACATTAGTCACTAAATTAGAAGAAGTAGGATTTGTCATTATTGGACGAACTAATACACCTGAATTTGGATTTAAAAATATGACAGAACCAAGTTTATGGGGAGTTACTTCAAATCCTTATGATATCAGTCGTAATGCAGGGGGATCGAGTGGTGGTGCTGCAAGTGCAGTAGCTAGTGGAATGGTTCCTATTGCTATGGCAAGTGATGGTGGAGGATCGATTCGAATTCCAGCTAGTTTTACAGGATTAATTGGGTTAAAACCAAGTCGTGGGAGAATTCCTGTTGGTCCAAATGGCTATCGTGGCTGGCAAGGAGCTTCAGTAAATTTTGCCTTAACTAAAACGGTTCGTGATACAAGAAAATTACTAGAAGTCTTGCAAGTAGAACAAATGGAAAGTCCGTTTATACTTCCAAAATTATCGAAACATCAACTCTATGCTACCATTGAACGACCGTTAAAAATTGCTGTCATAGAAGATTCACCGATTGGAAACAAGGTTGCAGATTCCGCAAAAAATGCTTTGAAACGAGCAGTAAACTTTTTACAAGAAAAAGGACATTCTATTGAAAACATTCAATGGCCAGTAGATGGTATCGAAGTCATGAAAAATTACTATGTGATGAATAGTGTCGAAACAGCTGCGATGATGGATGGAATTGAAAAAATGCTACAACGTTCACTTACAAAAGAGGATATGGAACTAATGACATGGGGAATTTACCAATCAGGACAACATATATTAGCAAAAGATTATAGTGCTGCATTGAACCAGTGGGATTATTGGACAAAACAAATGCAAGATTGTCATCAAACATATGATGTGATTCTAACACCATGTGTGAATGATGTCGCTCCAAAACATGATCAGTATCCAATGAAAGAATCTATTCGAGTAGCACTAGAATCTATCGAACAATATTCCGTAAATGAACAGCAAGAAATTATTTGGAAAATGTTTGAGAAAACATTGGAGTTAACGCCTTTTACTCAATTGGCCAATATTACTGGACAACCAGCAATTAGCCTTCCAATTTATTGTACACAAGAAGGGCTACCAGTTGGGGTCCAAGTGATGGCTGCCAAAGGGCGAGAAGATTTATTATTACAAATTGCAGAAATTTTTGAACAAGAACATCATTGGAATAGGAAAGATTAAGGAGGCGTTAGGATGAAAATTGCAATTATTGGAGCAGGAATAGTAGGAGCTACGGCTGCTTATCAATTATCGAAAAATAAAGAAGTAGAATTAGTCGTCTATGATGATGGAGTTGGTCAAGCTACAAAAGCAGCAGCAGGAATTATTTGTCCGTGGTTATCTCAAAGAAGAAATAAAGATTGGTATCGATTGACGGCAAGAGGAGCTTCTTATTATCCAGAATTAATGGCACAATTAGAAGAAGATGGTGTGTCACAATTACCGTATGAGCAAGTAGGAGCGTTAGTGTTTAAAAAGACTCCTGAATTACTGGAAAAGTTAGAAAAAATTGCAGCTGAAAGAAGAAAAGAAGAGGAAAGAATTGGAACTTTAACAAAAATTGAAGCAGAAAATATCTCCTCTTATGTTCCAGGATGGGAAGGAACGCATGGGGCGATTCATTGTTCTGGTGGTGGAAAAGTTGATGGAAAACTTTTAGTAGAACAACAATTATATTTAGCACAGCAAAATGGAGCTACGATTCAACAAGAAAAAGTGAGCTTAATCCGAGATGAAGAAGGAAAAGTATTTGTTAAGACAAATAGCGGCTTAGAACAGTTTGACAAAATTATAGTAGCAAGTGGAGCTTGGGTGAAAGAATTAATTGAACCACTAGGCTATTATGTAGACGTTCGCCCACAAAAGGGACAATTAATTGAATTAGAATTAGAGACAACTGAAAAAACAGGAAAATGGCCTGTTTGTATGTTACATGGAGAAATTGATATTTTACCATTTGCAGACGGCAAAATTATTGTAGGCGCAACACATGAAAATGATCAAGGGTTTGATTTAACGGATAGTCAAGAGTTACAACAGAAAATGTATGAAGAAGCGTGCGAAGTATTCCCACCGTTAAAAAATGCAAAATGGGTAGGGAGCCGAATCGGAACAAGAGCGTATACTTCTGATTTCTTACCATTTTTCGGTAGCGTTCCTGGTGAAGAAACACTATTTGTCGCTAGCGGTCTAGGTTCTTCAGGCTTAACTTCTGGAGTATGGATCGGAGCATTATTAGCACAGTTATCAGTAGGTGATACACCTTTATTTGACGTTGATTCTTATACCCCTAAAAATTATATTAAAAAATTAATATAACAGAATTCATATTTGTTGTATTTTCTGAAAAATTCTTGTACTATGTTCGAAGTCAATATTTTAAATATAGGAGGAATTATAATGTTAAAAGAATTTAAAGAGTTTTTAATGCGTGGGAATGTTGTTGATTTAGCAGTTGCGGTAATTGTCGGGGCAGCTTTTAAAGCAATCGTTGATTCATTAGTAAAAGACATTTTCGAACCAGTTATTGCAATGGTATTCAAAGCAGACTCAATTGCAGGAGTATCTGTTCAAATCGGTTCAGCTACACTTGGTGTAGGTGCATTTGCAGCAGCAGTGATTAACTTTGTAATCGTTGGTTTTGTTCTTTTCATGGTTGTTAAAGGTATGAATGCTGTTCAAGACTTAGCGAAACGTGGACAAGAAGAAACTGCTAAAGAAGTAGCTTCAGAACCAAAAGCTGAAGATTACTTACGTGAAATCCGTGACTTATTAGCAAACAAATAAAAAAGGATGAGAAACCTCATCCTTTTTTATTTGTTTTTAAGCAATATTCTAAAAACACTATGAAAAACTGTAAACGTTTGCTAAAATGGTGTATTAATCTATGGAAAGGGAGGTTCAAATATGAAAGTCGTTGTTGCCATTGACTCGTTCAAAGGAAGTTTATCGTCTATGGAGGCTGGTCAAGCGATAGCAGAAGGCGTAAAACGTGTTTATCAAAATGCAGAGGTAGTAGTTCGTCCGTTAGCAGATGGTGGAGAAGGAACCGTTGAAGCATTAGTCGAAGGAATGGGAGGAATCTTTGTTACTAAAGAAGTAACTGGACCATTAGGAGAAAAAGTAGAAGCAATCTACGGAATTATTGAATCGAAGGATGATTTGAGTAAGACAGCCATTATTGAAATGTCAGCAGCAGCAGGAATTACATTAGTTCCTGAGGAAAGCCGCAATCCGATGAATACGACTACTTATGGAGTTGGTGAATTAATTCTAGATGCAATCGAAAGAGGTTGTCGACATTTTATTGTTGGAATTGGTGGAAGTGCGACAAATGATGGTGGAGTTGGGATGTTACAAGCATTAGGATATGATTTCGTAACACGAGAAGGAAAGGCTATCTCTTATGGAGGAAATGGACTCAGAGAATTAGTGAGTATTAAAAATACCAATGTACATCCAAAATTAAAAGAATGTACCTTCAAAGTAGCTTGTGATGTAACAAATCCATTATGTGGCGAAAATGGTTCTAGTGCTATTTTTGGTCCACAAAAAGGGGCAACTCCTGAAATGGTTCAAGAATTGGATCAATTATTATTACATTATGCTGAATTGTCTAAAAAAATTCATTCTAATGCAGATCGCATTTATCCCGGAACAGGGGCAGCAGGTGGTATGGGATTTGCATTTTTAACCTATACCAATGCCACATTAGAATCAGGTATTCAAATCGTATTAACAGAAACGAAATTAGAAGAATTCATAACAACTGCTGATTTTGTTGTAACAGGTGAGGGAAGACTTGACGGACAGACAGCATTAGGAAAAGCTCCAATTGGAGTAGCATCCTTAGCTAAAAAGCATCAAAAGAAAGTGTTAGCTTTTGCAGGAGCTGTTACACCAGATGCAAAAGAATGTAATCAACATGGAATTGATGCATTTTTCCCAATTTTAAGAGAAGTTGTAACACTTAAAGAAGCGATGAATAAAGAAGTCGCTCATCAAAATATGGTTGATACAGTAGAACAAGTTTTTAGAGTAGTAGAAATGATGAAAGAAGGAAAATAAAATGGTTAGTCAAATTAGTACATTAGGAGCTTTAGTTGGATTGATTCTCGCAATTATACTGATTATTAAAAAAGTTCATCCAGCTTATAGTTTAATTTTAGGTGCTTTGGTAGGAGGCGTAATTGGTGGAGCTGGTTTAGCAGGTTCCGTTAGTGCGATGGTAACAGGAGCACAAGGAATGATGTCTCCAGTATTAAGAATTATGACTTCAGGTATTTTAGCAGGAGCTTTAATTAAAACAGGTTCTGCTGAAACGATTGCCGAAACAATTGTGAAGAAGTTAGGGGAGAAAAGAGCTATTGCGGCGATTGCGATTGCTACAATGATTATTTGTGCAGTGGGTGTATTTATTGATATTGCTGTTATTACAGTAGCACCAATTGCTATTGCGATTGCAAAAAAAGCTGATTTATCAAAAGCAGGTATTTTATTAGCAATGATTGGTGGAGGGAAAGCAGGAAATATTATTTCTCCAAATCCAAATACGATTGCTGCTTCAGAAGCGTTTCAATTAGATTTAACAGCATTAATGGCTAAAAATATTATTCCAGCATTAGTAGCATTAGTTGTGAGTATTGTATTAGCAGGATTTCTAGCCAAAAAAGTCGATCATGCGTTTGACGATATGGAAGAAGACGCAGAACATCACACTTCTGTACCATTTTTCAAAGCGATTCTTGGACCTGTTGTGGTCATTGCGTTATTAGCTTTACGTTCATTAGTCGGAGTAAGCGTGGATCCTTTAATTGCGTTACCAATTGGTGGATTAGTAACCATTTTAGTAACAGGACATTCAAAACATACCGTGGAATATACTGAATTTGGATTGAGTAAAGTAATCGGTGTATCGATTTTATTAATTGGAACAGGAACGATTGCAGGAATTATTAAAGCTTCTTCTCTACAAGTGGATATGATTCATGTGTTGGAAGCTTTGAATATGCCATCCTTTGTTTTAGCTCCATTGTCAGGAGTTTTAATGGGAGCAGCTACAGCTTCTACAACAGCTGGTTCTACGATTGCTTCTCAAACATTTGCAGCACCTCTAGTTTCTTCTGGAGTTCCTGCAGTAGCTGCAGCGGCAATGATTCATGCTGGGGCAACAGTGTTAGATTCTCTTCCTCATGGTTCATTTTTCCATGCTACAGGAGGCTCAGTCTTTATGAGTATTGAAGATCGTATGAAATTAATTCCTTACGAAGTATTGGTAGGTTTGACAAGTACTATTGTTGCAGTGATTTTGTATTTGTTAGGGTAAAGTAAATTTGGGCACAATTTATGTAGAGGTAACAAACATAAAGTTGTGCCCAAATATTATTGATGAAAATGACAGCGCTTTATATAATTTGGTTATAGGAGGAAGAAAGTGTTAACAAATGAGCTCATAAAAAAATACCAATTTTTTCTTAATTATAATCATACCTCTATAGAAGAAATGGAGGGTGTACTTCAATGTAACAAAAGAACAGTAATGACAGATATACAAAAAGTTAATGAAATGTTACTAAATTTAGATTTACCTATCATTACAGTTCAAAATGATTTTATTATTACACCAGATATCTCAATAACTACTATATTGAAGAATATTGATATAGAATCACAAGAGTTTGTGTTTCAAGAAGAACGTATAGATATGTTGATTTTTTATATTATATTATGTTCAGACTATATTTCTAATTTACATTTGCAAGATTTCTTAAGAATGAGTAAAAATTCAATCTTAGCAGATTTAAAAGAAGTTAAAGCTAGTTTGAAACCATATGCTCTTCAGTTAATTTACTCTCGTGATAAAGGATATTATATAGATGGAAATAGTAATAAAATTAGAGAATTACTTGAGAGAACAATTGGAAATTTAATTACCTTAGAGTGTGGAAGAAATATTTTACGCTATATTTTTAATGAATGTAATTTAATATATCAGGAAGAATTATTTTTTAATTTGTTGAAACAATACAGTGATAAATATCAACTAATATTTATTGCAGAGAAAATTGATACGGTAGCCATATTGATGGCAGTATTTAACGAATATAGTTTGAAAGAAACGTATATCAAAAATACAAAGAATTTTGAAAAAATAATTGAAACACCATTATTAAGACTGCTAATGGATATCGAAGAAAAATTCCCGAATTTATCACAGGAGAGAGAATTTCTTTTATCAAGATTGGCTGGATGTGTTCAAGGAGATTTAAATATTAATCCTGAACCTGAAATTATAAAAATAATGGACGAAATTATTTTACAAGTAAAAGTAAATACAGGTTTAGAATTTCCTGAAACATTTCAATTTAGAAAAAATTTATACGCACATTTATATCCTGCATTTTATAGACAAATGTTTGATGTTTCTTTAAAAAATCTTCTTACAAGTCAAATTATTGAAGAATATAATTATTTGTTTGCTTTAATTAAAAGAAGCCTTAAGCCTTTAGAAGAAGCAACAAGTAAAAAGATATCTGATGATGAAATTGCCTATTTTACTATTCATTTTGGTGGATATTTAGAAAATATTCAGAAAGAAAGTATAACTGAAAAAATTGTTGCTATGGTTATATGTCCAAATGGAATTAGCTCTTCATTAATTTTACGAGCTGAATTAAAACAGATATTTCCCATGATAGAATTTTATACAATGTCTTTTAATGATTATAAAAAGAATATTGGAATTCAAGAAGTTGATATGATTTTTTCAACAATGAGTATTGAGGTAGATAAACCGCTTTTTATTGTTAAAACAATCATGAATTCTACTGAAAAGATGTTATTAAAGAAAAAGGTTTTTGAAACTTTTCATTTGAAAAAAGAAGATTTTATTTCAGTTGAGGAAATACTTAATATTATTGCTAAACACGTATTAATAAAAAATGAAAAGGAGTTGAGAAAAGATTTAACAAAATATTTATTTGCTAATGAAGAAGTAGTGTTAGGAGGTGATTCCTTGAAAGATCTAGTTAAAAAAGAATTGATTCAACAATTAGATAAAGTAAATGATTGGCAATCTGCAGTCGAAATTGCATCTAAACCATTGTTAGAACAAGGTTATATAGAAAAAAGTTATATTGAGGCTATTATTTCAAGTGTTAATGAAATTGGACCTTATATAGTGTTAGCACCAAAAGTAGCAGTTCCTCATGCATCACCAGATGCTGGTGTGCATCGCTTAGGAATTAGTTTATTGCAATTAAAGGAACCTGTTGATTTTGGTTCAGGAGACGATGAAGATAAAAATGTACAGTTAATCTTTGTGTTAGCGACAGTTGATTCTACTGCACATTTAAAAGCTTTACAGCAGTTGGCATTAATTTTAGATGATGATGTTGTTATAGAAAATCTGATTAAAGCTGAAACGCCTGAAGAAATTTTAGGTTTGATTGAGAGAATAATTGAAGAAGGAGGTGAGTGGGATGATTAAAGTAGTAACAGTTTGTGGAAATGGAATTGGTAGTAGCTTGCTATTGAGATTGAAAGTAGAAGCTATAGCTAAGGACTTAGGAATTGAAGTTGAAGCAGAATCATGTGATTCTAATGCAGCAGTTGGAAAAAATGCTGATTTATATGTAACTGTGAAAGAGTTTAAAGATATTTTCCCAGAAACGGCAAATGTTTGTATTGTAGAAAGTTATACAAATAGAAAGAAAATTGAACCCGTATTAGCACCAGTTTTACAAGAAATGAATAATAATTAATGTGATAAATAAGGAGGAAGTAACATGAATGGGGTATTAATATTTTTTCAAAATATTTTAAGTGAGCCAGCATTTTTAATGGGATTAATTGCATTTTTCGGCTTACTTGCTTTAAAAACACCAGGACATAAGGTTTTAACTGGAACATTAGGACCTATTTTAGGATATTTAATGTTAGCTGCAGGAGCAGGTGTTATTCAAGCTAATTTAGCTCCTCTAGCAACATTAATTGAACAAGGATTTGGTATTACTGGAGTAGTTCCAAATAATGAGGCTGTTACAAGTGTAGCGCAAAAAATTTTAGGTGTAGAAACAATGTCAATTTTGATTGTAGGATTGTTATTGAATTTGTTTTTTGCTAGATTTACTCGTTTTAAATATATTTTCTTAACAGGGCATCATAGTTTCTTCATGGCATGCTTACTTTCAGCAGTTTTAGGAGCAATTGGATTTGAAGGAGTTGCATTAGTTCTGTTAGGAGGATTTTTCTTAGGTGCATGGTCAGCTATTTCACCAGCAATTGGTCAAAAATGTACTTTGAAAGTAACAGATGGTGATGAAATTGCTATGGGTCACTTTGGAAGTTTAGGTTATTATTTAGCAGCTTGGATAGGCACTAAAGTTGGTAAAGACAGTAGAAGTACGGAAGAATTACAAATTTCTGATAAATGGAGTTTTTTAAGAAACACAACAATTTCAACAGGAATTGTAATGGTAATATTCTATATTATTGGTGTTGTAGCTTGTTTGATTAGAAATCCTCAAGCTGTAGAAGAATTGGCTAACGGAAAGAACCCTTTGATTTTTGCCATTATTAGTGGTTTGACATTTGCTGTAGGTGTATCAGTAGTGTATGCAGGGGTTCGTATGATTTTAGCAGATTTAATTCCTGCTTTCCAAGGTATTGCTACAAAATTAATTCCAAATGCTGTACCTGCAGTAGACTGTGCTGTATTCTTCCCTTATGCTCCAACTGCTGTAATTATTGGATTTGCATTTAGTTTTTTAGGTGGACTTGTAGGTATGTTTGTTCTCGGCGCATTAGGCGGAGTGTTAATCATTCCTGGTATGGTACCACATTTCTTCTGTGGAGCTACAGCCGGAATTTTTGGTAATGCCACAGGAGGTAGAAAAGGTGCGATTTTAGGATCATTTGTAAATGGATTATTCTTAGCATTTTTACCAGCTACATTACTTCCTGTATTAGGAAAATTAGGATTTGCTAATACAACATTTGGTGATTTTGATTTTGGTTTAATTGGTATTCTATTAGGACGTACTGGTGAATCAGCGGGAGCTATTGGTATTTATATTATTGCCGCTATTTTAGCTGTCGTATTAGTTTTACCTTCAGTTCTTACAAAATCAAAAGAAGCTTTGAATAATATTGTTGAAGAAGAGGAGTGAATCATATGGTTAAAGAATTAACAGTTAAAGTATTTTCTGATGGAGCGAATTTAGATAACATGTTAAATGATTTAAATTCAGGTATTGTAACGGGTTTTACTACTAATCCAAGTTTAATGAAAAAAGCTGGTATTACAAGTTATATTGGATTTGCTAAGGAAGTCTTAAAAGAGATTAAAACTTACCCAGTTTCTTTTGAAGTATTTGCAGATGAAATTGAGCAAATGGAAAAAGAAGCCCGTAGAATTGCAACGTTAGCGGAAAATGTCTATGTGAAAATTCCTGTTACTAATTCAAAAGGAGAGAGTACTGTACCATTAATTGACCGTTTAACTTCAGATGGTATTAAAGTTAATGTAACTGCAATTTTCACAATAAAACAAGTGGAAGAAGTTGTAGCAGTGTTAAAAAATAATACTCCATCCATTGTTTCAGTTTTTGCGGGAAGAATTGCAGATACAGGTGTAGATCCGATGCCGATTATGAAAGAGGCTTTAGAAATTTGTCGTAAGAAAGAGTCGGCTGAATTATTATGGGCAAGTCCTAGAGAAACATTTAATATTTATCAAGCAGATGAGCTAGGAGTAGACATCATTACATGTACTTCCGATTTGATAAAGAAATTATCGTTAAAAGATAAAGATTTAACACAATATTCTTTAGAAACTGTTCAAATGTTTTTAAGAGACAGTACAAGTTTAGGATTTAATATTTTAGAGTAATTGAAATCTGTAAAAACAGCATTCCATAACCAGAATGCTGTTTTTACTTTTTACTCTTCTGAACGAGAAACGATTAGTGTTAGATTTCCTTTTACAGTTACATCATGAATAGGTGTTGGTAAAATAAATGAATCTGCTTTTTTTAGTGCAAATGATTCGCCATTTACTTCTAGTGTTCCTTCCCCCTCGATAACAGTTGCTAAGTAGTAATTGTCATCTAATGTAGTAGCGTAAATTCCATCAATTTCCCATTTCCAAACAGAGAAATAGTGATTTGTAATGAAATGAGTAATCGTTGCATCATCCGTTTTTTCAATTGTTTGTTCAAAACTTGGTAATTGATGCGGAATTGTAGTGACATCAATCGTTTGTGGAATATGTAATGGACGAGGATTTCCTGCATCATCTTTTCGGTCATAGTCATAGACACGGTAAGTAGTATCAGAGTTTTGTTGTGTTTCTAAAATGACAATCCCTTTTCCGATAGCGTGAATGGTTCCACTTGGAACATTGAAGAAATCTCCTGCTTTAACAGGAACTTCTGTAAATAATTCATTCCATTTTTCTTCTTGAATTAATTGAACAAATTCTTCTTTTGTTTGTGCGGTATGTCCGTAAATAATTTTGGCACCCGGTTCAGCAGAAATAACATACCAACATTCGTTTTTCCCTAATTCGTGCTCATGTTCTAACCCATAAGCATCATCTGGGTGTACTTGAATAGATAAGTCATCACTGGCATCTAAAATTTTGATTAATAAAGGGAAAGTTGGCAATGTTTGTTGATGAAATAATTCAGCATGCCCAGCATATAAATCTGCTAATGTCATTCCTTGAAATTCAGAAGGAGAAATAATAGTTGAATGTCCATTTGGATGAGCGCTAATCGACCAAGATTCACCAACTTTATCACTTGGCAAGATTAAGTTAAATTCTGTTTGTAATTTTTTACCACCCCAAATTTTTTCTTGTAGGACGGGTTTTAAAAAGATAGGTTGCATGTTGTGACTCCTTTATGATTTTATCGACTACAGTATAGCATATTTAGAAGATTGAAAAAAATAAAAGCAAATTCATCCATATTCAAGATACTTTCTTGCAAAAAATAGCATTGTTTACTATTATAAAGAAGTAAAAAACGAACTTGTGAGGGATAATATGAATCAAAAATATGGAATTATTTTAGCAGCTGGAAAAGGCACACGAATGAAATCTGAACTTTATAAAG
>CAUSWE010000013.1:0-36074 GCA_963535215.1 uncultured Granulicatella sp.
AAAAATGTCTAGATTCAATTGAATCTCTCCTAACGATAACTATTTATTATCGCTATACAAAATCCTTAGATTAAGTTTATAATGTCATAATTATCGATAAAGGAGATATTTATGAATGAAACAATTATTTCAAGTTTTTTAAGTTATTGTGAGACACATAAACGTTTGAGTCCACATACACTTCGCGCTTATAAAAATGATCTTTCACAATTTTATAATTCTGATTATGAAAGAGTAGAAAGTTATATTGAATATTTAACGAAGAGTGAAATTAGGAGTAATACGTTACGAAGGAAAATAGCGAGCTTAAAAGTATTTTATAATTATTTGAGAAATGAAAATATAATTGATGAAAATCCTCTTACTCAAATGCGTTTTCAATTTCGTAAAGAAAAAATATTGCCAAAAACAATTCCTATTGAAGTGTTAAGAAGTATCTATTCCTATTTAGAACAGAAAGTTTTAGAATCAAAAACCGAATATCAAATAAAGAAAAACAAGAGAAATCTTTTGATAATTTCCTTATTACTTTCAACAGGGATTAGAATATCTGAACTTTGCCACATTAAACTTGCTCATATTCATCTTTCCGATAGAACACTTCATATTTTAGGGAAAGGGAAAAAAGAGCGTATAATATTTTTAGGAGATCTAAAAACAGTTAATTTATTAGAGGAATATATATGTAATAATTGTAATCAAAAGATGGAGTACTTATTCTTGGGTAAAGATTCTGTTAAAGGATTGTCAGAACAAAGCGTGCGTCTGTTGTTAAAAAAAGTTGTAGAAGCTAACGATATTTCTATAACGATTACACCTCATATGTTTAGACATAGTTTTGCAACAATGCTCTTGGATAAAAATGTAGATATCCGATATATTCAACAAATGCTAGGACATAGTTCAATTAGTGTTACACAGATATATACACACGTCTCGCAATCAAAGCAAAAAGAAATACTTAGTTCTTGCAACCCAATTTCAGTTATAAAATCGTAGATGAGATTATATGGATTAGATATTCATGATAAAATTACTAAATAATCGAAATAAGATTTAAAGCTAAGATAGATATTAATGACATATACAGAATAATAAAATCAATTGTTATTTGTAACAAATAGACAAAACATTTGTAAAAAAATCGTAATATAACAATACTTGCACAAACTATATAGAAGTGTTATCATGTTGTTGTTTGAAAAAACAATATTATAAACAGTGATAACAAGCGAGAAGTTAGTCAAGTTGTGAAATTATTACCATCATAACCATTAACCCAAAAAAAGTGAATTATCCTACTTTTTTTAGTAAAATAACTTGACAATGAACTTTTAGTGAGTTAGCATATACTTATAATATAAAAACCAAAAAAAATAAAGAGAGGTATAATATTATGAAGAAAAAATTATTATTATCAAGCGTTGCAGCTTTAACATTATTTGCAGCTTATAACGCAGCAAATGCTGAAGAAGCTAAACCATTATATGGTAATCTTGGTGAAGAATTACCAGCTCCAGCAGAGAAAGAATTAGATGCTTTTAAAATTGAAAAAGCTCAAACAGAGAAAGAACGTTTAGAAGAAGCAACTAATTATAAAGCTCGTCAAGAAAAAGCAATTGCTCTTCGCGAAGCAAATACAGAATTAAAAGCTGCTAAAGAACAAGAAGCAAATGCAAAATCTGTTTTTGAAAAAGCTCAAAAAGCTTATGACTTAGCAGTTGAAAAACTTACAGAAGCTATGAATACTCAATATGATGCTTCAGTAGAAAAAGATAGACTAAATGAAGTTCTTGTAACTATCAAAGATAGATTAGAAAATGATGAAAAAGCATTACCAACAAAAGAAAAAGAATTAAAAGATACAAAAGATTTACAAAAACAAAAAGCTGATGAATTAGAAAAACAAGAAGCTAAATTAGAAAGTTTAAGAAATCAAAAACCTGTTAGTGGTGCTCCTGCTGATGAAGTTGCATCATTTAAATTAAAATTAACTGCGGCTGAATTAGAAGTTTCAAGAGCAAAACAAGATAAAGTTTTAGTTGATAAAGCTGTTGAACAAGTTGAAAAAGAAGTTAAAGATTTAAAAGATGCAATTAAGAAAAACACTGCTAAACGTGATGCATTAAAAACTAAAATTGATCAATTGGCTAAAGTTGTAGGTGACGAAGCAGAAGACAAACCAAATAGTGGTGTTGTACGCGGTGTGTTAGTTCAAACATTACAAGAAGAAGCTGATGAAAGATATTATGAATTAGGTCAAGCATCATCACAACGTATTTTCTCAACAAGCTTAAGAAAAGCAGCTGAAGAAAAATATAACAAAGCATTAGAAGATGCTCAAGCAGAATACAAAAAACAAGGTGTTGAGTTTGTATTAGCGGACGTTTTAGCGGTTGCTGAACCAACTGGTACTTATGTAACTAAGTTTGGATGGAACCAAGACAAAGATGGAAACTGGGTATACTTAAAAGATTCAGAAGGTACAAAAGCTACTGGATGGGTTAACGATAACGGTTCATGGTACTACTTAGGTCAAGATGGCGTTATGAAAAAATGGTGGGTACAAGTAGAAGGAACTTGGTACTTCTTAAACGGAACAGGAGCTATGCAAACTGGTTGGTTACAAGATAACGGAACTTGGTACTACCTAGAAGCTTCAGGTGCTATGAAAGCTAACCAATGGTTCGAAGTAGATGGTAAATGGTACCACGTTGAACCATCAGGTGCATTATCAGTAAACACAACTGTTGACGGATACAACGTAAACGAAAACGGTGAATGGGTTTAATTTTAAATAAACTTAATGAAAAGAGAGCGTGAGCTCTCTTTTTTTGTATGACGGGTATATTCTACATCTGAGTGGTGTGAGAGGGGCTAGGAATTAGCCCCTACTCGATGTATAAAAAGGATTGACAATGATGGATTTTAAACCTATATATAAACTTATAAAATAATAAGTGATTGGAGAGGAAAAAATGAAAATAAGAAAATTAATGTTTACTTCATTAGCAACTGTTACACTAGTAGGAACTTTAGCTTTCTCACAAAATACATTTGCTGAATCTGCAACAAGTGGAACAGGTACAGCAGCAGGCGGTACAAATACATCTACAACAGGAAAGGAATTAACATCAAATAAAACTGATAAACCAAATATTGATGATATTATAACAAAAAAAATTCAAGATTTATTATCGAATAGAAATAAAACTGAAAAAAAAGATATTCAAGATGTTGAATGGGAAATAAATACAGTACTAGGAAAAAGATATTTGAAATTAGATGGTAAAAGACTTACAGGATGGCAAACATATAAGGGTAAACGTTATTTCTTTGATCTTCAAGATGGTGCTGCTAGAACAGGATTTTTAAATAGTTCAATAAGTCGATACTATTTTGATAAAGATGGAGTTCAACTAATTGGTTGGCAAAAAATTGATGATAAAGTATACTACTTAATGCAAGATGGTTCAAAAAAAACAGGTGTATTTTCTGATGGGACTAAAAACTATTACTTGAATGACGGTATTCAAGAAGTAGGATTAAAAGAAGTCAAAGGGAAATGGTATTTCTTTACAGCAGATGGTACAAATAAAACAGGTTTAATTAAAGATAATGGTAAATATTACTACATTACTAAAGAAGGGGAAAGTAAAAAAGGCTTAATTACTGAAGGTGAAAAAGCATATTTTATCAATGAAGATGGTACTTTAAAACAAGGTTTTGTTGAAGTTAATGGAAAGAAAGTTCAGTTAAGCACTTATGAAGCAAAAGCTGGATGGAATAACTACGATGGAAAATGGTATTACTTCGACTCAGCTGGTAAAATGTTAACAGGTTGGATTCAAACTAATAAATGGTACTACTTAGATGATAATGGTGTAATGCAAACAGGATGGAAATTCATCAAAGGTAGTTGGTACTATCTAAATTCATCTGGAGAAATGCAAACAGGTTGGTTATTCGAAGGGAATAAATGGTATTTCTTAGATGGATCTGGAGCGATGAAAACTGGTTGGATTCAAATAGGTAAAGAATGGTACTACATGAATAACTCAGGTGCAATGCAAACTGGTTGGCAACAAGTAAATGGAAAATGGTATTACTTAAGTAACTCAGGAGCATTACTAACAAACACAACAACACCAGATGGTTACACTGTTAACGCTAATGGTGAATGGGTGTAATAGATTATTGAGGTAGTTTGACAAATCCTATTGATTTGCTCATTGATATTTTACAAAAGTAAAAGGCTCATAAATGTTGTTACATCAACGTTTTATGAGCCTTGTTTTTGTTTTGAAAAATGCATACTTTTTTATTGCTAAGTAAATTTATAAAATCGTAGATATTAAAAAATTCTAGCTTAATTTGACAAATGAAAATATAATAACATGAATATGTAGAATACTTAAAAATTTGTTTATAATAAATGAGAGGAAGGATATTTTGGAATCGTTAATAACAATGTTTATTTTAATTACTGTTTTTTCTATCTATTATACTTTTGAAAAAAACAAATTTAGAAAATATGGTAATTCTCCAGTTAATAAAAAAATTGATTTAATCTACTCAAAGTGGTACAGAACGAGTGCCTATCTATTGAATAGAAAAAATACAACTATATACGAGATTGATAAATTATTATTTTCATTCAAAAAAGAATTAATAGCTGTTGGTATTTCTGAAAATGATATTAAGTCGTACATAGAAATGATTAAGTCATATAAAGAAAGTGTTCAATTTGGTTTTAAAGATGTATTAATTGGAATATTAAGTTTTGGTTCTACAAAATCATTTGTAGTTGATTTTGTAAAAAATAATCAAGATAATTTCGTCTGGAAGATTAATACATATCTTTCTAATTCTGAAAATGTTAATCAAGCCACAAATACATTGATAATTATCTTAGCAATAGTACTTTTGTTCGCTGTTATTTGGATGATAATAAAACTAGCTACACTGGATACGATTCATAAAAAAAGCCAAAGACTATTTGTATTAAATGGTCTTCTCAATATGTGGAATTATAAAGAGAATCGAGATATAGAAAAAATATCAGATATCAATCATTTGGAAACTGGATTAGTATATGTAAACTTAAAGTTTGGAAGATCAAAAACAGATGAATTTATTAGTGCCTCCTTAGGAGAAAGCTCTAGTATATATTTTTATGAAATTTATGATATTTTTTCTACTATGCTTGATAAATTGAATGAAAAAGCAAAAGGAATTCTCCAGTTTGTAATTGCAATTTTGATTACAACTATACTGGGTTTAATTTTGTATTTAATCACTGCTATTTTTCTCTTGATATGGAGTGGTATTTTTAATTTAAATTTAGGAATTTCGATAATTACATCAGCTTTTTTATTGATTACTATAGTGTTTAGTTTTATGACGTATTTTGGATGCTTTAAATCAACATTTGAAAAATATAAATCAAACTCTACTACTAGTGTAAAAGATAAAAAAATTTCTATAGCCAATTTTATTCAAATAATTTTCTCCTTTATTATTTATATTTGTATAACTTGGACATTAAGTAATATTCATTCTATCTTATGGTTAAGTCTGTTACCACCAGAAGGTGTTATTTTATTGTCTATTTTTTGGAATTCAGAGAGTAATAATTCTTATGATAGTAATTTTGAAGAAAGCGACCCTACAAAGTAAGGAAAGCGTCTAATAACCAAGTGTATTGAAAAACAGCTTTCACGGGATTGAATATAAACGTCAATCTAAAAATGTACAAAAATGGGAATTTAAAAATGTACAATTTTACTCATTTAATACATCCTTCAATCGGTAGGATTCACCCATAATTTGAATGACATGAGAATGATGTAATAGTCGATCTAGTATCGCATTCGTAATAAACGAGTCATTAAAATTTTCATTCCATTTATCAAAAGGAAGATTCGTTGTAATAATCGTACTTTTATTCTCATAACGTCTATCGATGAGTTGAAATAGTAATCGCTCATCTCCCTTATGAAGTGGTAAATACCCTAATTTAACTATGATAAGTAATTTATAATAAGTATAGGATTTTTCTAATCAACGATAGGCATGAATCTCATCTAATAGTTTCATTTGCGTTTCTACTTTCCCTTTAGAGGAGGGGCGTCCTGCAACACAGGATTTTGAAGTACCTCAAAAGTTAGACATAAAAATCTAACTTTTGGGGTGTAGTACATAGGTCATCAGTTCTGGAAAAACAATCAAATAAGGAAAATCATTCATCAACTAATCTAAAACAATCCGTGGAAGAAGCGACTTATATAACTTTAGTGGTTCCAGAAAAAGCTGAAAGTGGTTCAAATATAGAAAAAGAAGTAAGCTCAAATATGGATTCAACTACAATTTAACTCCAACTACAATGGTGGGTAGAGAGATATAGAAAAATTATGATTTTTCAACCAGAAGAAAATATAGCTAGTAGTATTCGTTTAAGTAAGTTTTGAAGGAATTAAGTGACTTAGGATTGCTTAATTCCTTTTTTGTATAGGTTATTAAAGAATAAGATAACAAGTTTAGTTAATTAAATTTATAATAGTGAATCTTTGATAGTGTATTTTTGTAAAACGCTTACTTTATGCTTGTATTATAGAATGTTATTCGTTAGAATAAA
The DNA here is from genome assembly GCA_963535215.1 of uncultured Granulicatella sp. Classification (GTDB taxonomy): domain Bacteria; phylum Bacillota; class Bacilli; order Lactobacillales; family Aerococcaceae; genus Granulicatella. Next base: position 6,638 of record CAUSWE010000013.1, read on the forward strand.
GATAAGCTAATTTAGTGAATGTAAGATTAATATTAAATGAAAGGGATTTCTCGTTAGCGTTTACTTAGTTAGAGTAAAATAATTGAGGAAAAAGGAGAAATATATATGGATAAGAAAATAAATGAATTTGTCGAGCAAACTTTAAAAGCTTTAGATATTAGTAAAGATGATCCTCAACTTGTAGTTAGAGGATTTGAGTTTGAATTACCCGAAACAAATAAAGAATGTATTTTAGTAATAGGACTTAATCCAGCAGGTGACGAAAAAACAGCGGAATTTGAGAAGACAACAAGAACGTATTTATATAGTTTAGAAACTAAAGTTACAAAAAATCCATATGTCTATAATAATTATTATAAACCTATTTATGACTTAATAAATGAAACCTGTGAAAATAATGCAAAGTGGCACTGGTGTAATAAAAATTATGAGGATTTAGAAGAAGAATTAAAAAATTCTGAATTAAAAGAAGTTGCTAATGATATATTACAGGAATATAAGGAGCATGAAGATAGAAAATACACAATATTTGTTGGCGATATGTTCTATTTTCATGAAACGAATTCAAATGACTTACCTTTTAAAAGAGATATTTCTTTTAGTGATTATTGTAAAGATATGCTTAATCTTCATATTGATACACTCAAAAAAAATAATATGAAAATAAAATTTATTTATATAAATAATTCAAAAGTTTCTAAGTGGTTATGTGGTGGTACAATTAAAAGTAGTACTGTCTGGAATGATACTAATAGAACTAAAATTTTCTTTAATAGAATGCTTTCTGGTGGTTGCGATGATTTTTCAAAAAAAAGATTAGAAAATGAGATTAAAGATTATTTAGCTAATATCACTAGTTTGGATTGAAAAATAATCTAAAATCGATAGATTATGTTAAAATTCAGATTGGAATGATTTGTTGAGTTTTTAGTGATAAGAACATATAGAGGGAGATACGGTATGTATTTGAAAAGTTTATCGATAAAAAATTATAGAAAGTATGGTAAAAATCCTCAGACTATTAACTTTGCCCATAGTAAATGGTTAGAAATATTAGATGATGAAGATGAGACAACTAAGATAAATAAAACAGAAGAGTATATATCAAAAAATTCATCACTAATTGTAGGTAAAAATAATTCCGGTAAAAGTACAATTGTCAAATTATTAACTACATTACAAAATACTAAGGCAGGTAGTAGGAATGTTTTCAAATATTCAGATTTTAATTTAAAAATCTTAGCAAAATGGTATCAGGATAATATTCTTAATAAATCTGAAGAAGAGATAAAAATTATAGATAAAACTAATTTTCCTAAGTTAGAGTTTCAGTTAGTGTTTGGAATTGATGATGAAAATGATGTAATTACTAGTTTTGCAGATATATTAATTTTAAGCGGAATAAAAACTGTTAATACTCAAGAAACTCAAGTAGAACAAGAAGTTGCTGAAGTAACAATTAATATTAAATATGAAGTTAATGATGTTCAGTCTTTTTTAGAAGAACTTGTTAACCTTAAGTGTGATTGTAGAACACAAGAAGAAAAACTATCAGAGTATCAGAATGAACTACTATATCGACAATTTTTAGATTTATTTAACAGTAATTATTTTATATTAAACTTTTATCCAATGAGTAGAGATGAACCAGCAAAAGAGTTTTCTCTTTCTTCTCTATTAAAAGTAGAAACGATTGAAGCAAATGCAGTTAAAAATGATAAGACTCTTTCGCAAGCTTTTAATAAAATAGTTTCAACTTATAAAAAAAATAATGATAATAATGATAATAATGATAATAATGATAATAAAAGAATTAGTGAATTGGTTGATGATATCAACTATCAAATAAAGAGTATGGTTGATAAAAATATAAAAGGAATTCTTCAAAGTGCAGTATCTAGTATTGAATCAACTAAAAATTTAGAGATGAATTTACATCCTGATGTAACTTTAGAAAAAATTTTTGCAAGTAGTATTATTTATGAGTACAAAGAGGAGAATAATAATATACCTGAAAATCAGTTCGGGATGGGGTATACAAATTTGATGGTTATTATTGCAAAAATTGTTGATTATATTGAATTATATAGTGAGAAGGATATTAATGGTTCAGTTAATATTCTCTGTATTGAAGAACCTGAGACATATATGCATCCACAGATGCAAGAATTGTTTATAAAGAATATTTCAAAAGCAATTGCTACTTTATTAGGTAAAAAACAGCAACTAGATACTTTTCAAATTATCATCACAACTCACTCAACACATATCTTAAACAGTAAAATTCAATCAGGAAATACTTTAAATAATATTAGTTATCTAAGTCAAGCAAGTAGAAATAATATTATAAAGAACATTAGTGATGAAGCGGTAATAACTGGTAGAAATATTGATAAAAAAACTTATGAATATATCAAAAAATATTTAAGACTAGAGTTTTCAGATATATTTTTCGCTGATGCAGTCATTTTAGTTGAGGGACTTTCGGAAGAAACCTATTTAAGATATGAAATTGATAAACATCCAATACTGAAAAATCATCATGTAAAAGTTTATAGAATTGATGGAGCCTACGCTCATCAGTTTATTAATTTATTAGAATTTCTTGGAGTAAAAACTGTAATTTTTACGGATTTAGATTTGAAAAGAACTGAAGATGAAAAGAAAGTTGATATTAAAAATGATGTTATTCCTCCAAACATTTCTGATTTAGGAGAAAAATATAAAAGTATAAAAGAAACTTTAAGTACAAATGCTACCATTCAATATTTTTTGAAAAAAGGTTTAAATAATGATGATTCTAAATTTAATGAAATTAATAATGAGATAATTAAAAAGCTTAGTGATAAAGAAGAATTAAGTATTAATTATAATAATATTACTCTGTACTCACAAGGTAAAATTAATGGATATTATGCTACCAGTTTTGAGGAAGCAGTTATTTTAACAAATGCAGTGGATGAAGGTGAAAAACTATACAAGCGATCCTTAATTAAGCTTCTGCAATATGTTCATCCGAACATGAAGTATTTTTCAAATATTGATGAAAATGACAATATTGCAGAGAAGTCTTATATGTATCAAGTAAAATTATCTGATGAGAAATCAAAATTTTCTACAGGATTAGTATTCTTGTCTGTGACTGATGATAGTTTTAATATTAAATTACCTAAGTATATTGAGTCAGGGTTAAATTCACTTTGTGGATATTTCGGGGAGTAAATAATGACATATAAAATTAGTTCAGAAAATATACAAGTAGAGTTAGATATTCAGAAAATGATTAATGATTGTTTAAACAACTTTGAAAGCTTTTGTTTTGATGCTGGTGCCGGAGCTGGAAAAACTTATGCACTTCAAAAATCAATTGAGCACATTTTAAGGACAGAAGGAGAAAATTTAAAACAAAACAATCAAAAAATTTTATGTATCACTTATACCAATGCGGCAAAAGATGAAATTCTTGAACGAATCGGTAGGAATTCTTCGGTAATAGTTTCTACAATTCATGAATTTCTTTGGGGATTTATCGCTATTCAGCAAGAGTTACTGACTATAGAACATAAGAAAAAAATTATAGAAGAACTTAATGAAATCAATCAAAAAGTAAATAGTGATTCTCTTTCTAGTAGTGTTATTCTGGCTGATTTCCTGGTTGCGATTAGTGATGAAAAGTTTTTAGAAATTTTTTATAATGTACCTACTAGTCCAGCTAAAAATTTTAAAGAAAAAATTATTGCTCATAATAAATATTTTAATGATTATTTAAGCAATGTTGATAAATTTTGTAAATTTGTTAAAAATTGTATTAAGAAGATTAAACTTGAAAATACGTTAAATGAAATCGAATCAAAAAAAACAAATAAAATCATTTATAATCCTGTTCAAAATAGAGATAAACTTGAAAAATATGTTATTAGTCATGATACATTATTACTTTACTCTAAAAATATTATTACAGGTCAGAATATATTAAAAAGATTATTTTCAGATAGGTATCCATATGTTTTAGTAGACGAGTACCAAGATACAGATGGAAAAGTTATTGATATAATGGATAGTATCAGGGAATATTCAAATACTAGGAAAAAATTTATGGTAGGATTTTTTGGAGATTCTTTACAAAGTATTTATGATTCAGGGATTGGGAATCTTCCAAATAAACATGAATATAAAATCATTGAAAAAAAATTTAACCGTCGTTCTTCTAAGCAGATTGTAGAGTTAATTGAAAGAATTAGAAATGACAATTTTGGTCAACAGTCTATATATAATGATTTTGATAATGGGTGTTATAAATTTTTTGTAGCTAGAGATGACTTTAACTTAGATGATTTTTTAGAGGGAAATGATCTGAACCAAAATACTGCTTGTCTTCTAATGAAAAATAATGATATTTCCAAAGCGAGAGGATTTGATGAAATATTGTCGATTTTGAAAAAGTTTCCTCGATTTAGTGGTAGTAACTATGATAAGATGAGTAATGAATTTTTACAGAAAAATTTACAGCATATGGGATGGTTTTTTAGAGAGGTTTTAAATTTTGTAGATTTTATTCAAAAGGTATCAGACGGTAATTCAACAGTTAAGGAAATTGTTCAGTTTATAGAATCTTCTAAATCGTCACTAACATTTGCAGAGATGAAACATTTTATTGATAGTATAAACAAATTTGACTTTTCAAAAATGACACTTTTTGGGTGTATCGATGAAGTTAGCAAGATAAACGAACGAATTTCAGGTGAAAAAATTTTAAGAAAAATATTCTCGATAGATGATATCTCCCAAAATCTTTTATTGAGTATTCAAAATCGTGCCTATGATTATTTTTATTTTTCTCAACAAACGGAGGAGGAAACTGAAACAGCAAGAGAAATGAATTCTATTGATGAATTTTTTAGAATACAGTTTTCTCAATTTACGGAGTGGTATAAATATATATTTGGTGATTTGAAAAATGAAGGTATCAATTACTATACATTACATGGTTCAAAAGGATTAGAATTTGATAATGTGGTTGTTGTGTTGCAGGATAATTTTGCTGGGGTAAAAGATTACTGTAAATATTTTTTTAAAAATTATAGAAATCAAACTGACGATGATACACGTTATAAAGCAGTCCGTAATCTTCTATATGTAGCTTGTTCTAGAGCAAAAATAAAACTTTTTGTAGTTTATATTTCTGAAATCGAAGAAAAATATATAGAGAATATTGAGAGTATCTTTGGAGAGATTCAATACTTAGATATTGATTAAAGCTTTGCAAGAGTGTATAAAAATCGAATTTTAATCAAAGGGGTTGTTTGATAAATCCTGATGGCTAATCTAATTAATAGCTTTTAGAAATTTTGGATTCAAAATGGAGAAATATAAACAGAAATAGACTTTCTTTTATGGGCTACTAAGAGAATTTTTACCTAAAAGTCAGGTTTTTAATACCTTAACAGATGAGGAACTATAGGTATATGTAGCTGCCATCAATCATCGACTAAGAATACTATGAAAATTATTAGACTTTTTTAGTGTAACTGAACTATTGGAACAATTATTGGTTTTCTAATGATAGTTAATGGAAAGTCAATTGAAAGAAAAAATGCGGCAAAAATTTGGTGCGAACCTTTAGAGGTTATTAGTATATTTGTTTGTTTTGAACTAATTACTTTGTAAGTACAAAGTTAAATTATGTATATAAACTAAGTTAGCATTTGTTGTACTTGAGTTGATAATTTACGAAAGAATATTAAATATAAATTTAACGGAAGGAGCATATAATATGAACAATGATGAAAAAACTGTTATTCAACAATCGCAACGTTATAATCGATGGCTTATGCAAAAGTTGTTTTATGTTGTTGCAAAAAAATCTCAAAGAAAATGGACTGTAAAAAGAGGAGAAGTTTTCTTTGTTGATTTGGATGAAAATATAGGCAGTGAGGAAAATAAAATAAGACCAGTTGTTGTATTACAATCGAATGCATATAATTTTAAATCTCCTGTTTTCACATGTGCTATAATATCAAGTAGTCCGATGACAATCCCTGATATTCAAATTCCAATTACAGCAAATTATTTATATACTGATTATAAAGGAAATTCCTCAAAGCTGTGTGGGACTATTGATTTGGGTCAGATAAAAACAATTGGTAAAGAACGCATTTTAGGAACTAAAATAGCAACTCTAAAGACAGAGATGAATGATATTGATGAAAAGTTATTGAATATATTTGGCTTAAGAGATTTGATCAATAAAAAGAATAATATTATTTCTTCGTTAAAAGGAAAAATTCAATATTTGAGTAATTATATTGACAATAATAAAAAATAATTGTAGTATAGAAATACAGATATGATTAGCTTGGCGGCTAATCGGTAGAAATCAATTCAGTTATGGTAAGTTTGGCGACTTACTGGCAGCTCTCCTGTTAAGGAGAGCTTTTTTGGTTGTTCGACAAATTCTGTTGGTGAATTTTCTCCATCAACCCGATAAATTATAGAACAACATTTCAGATGACTTAAAGTAATAAAGGCGTATTAAGGAGTTTTAGTACGCTTTTTTGCTTAAGTACTTAAGAATATTTGAGATTTCTGTAACAATAGCATATACTAATCTATATAAGGGAGGTATACTCAATGAACAAGTGGAAAGTAGGAGTATTATTATCCGTTTTTGGATTTCTAGGTGTCATCAATCCGATTCATGCACAAGAAGGAAACGGAAATAAGATTCATTTTATTAATGTTTCTCCGACGAATCTTGGAAGTGATGCGATTCTATTAGAAAGTAATGGGCATTATGCCATGATTGATACGGGAGAAGATTATGATTTCCCAGATGATAGTGACTCTCGTTATCCTTATCGTGATGGTGATAATACTGATTATCGTAATGTCATGACGGAACGGGTGATGAGACATTTAAAAAATGTGGGTGTGGAAACATTAGATTTTATTTTAATTACGCATGCTCATTCGGACCATATTGGGAATGCAGATGAGTTGATGGAGAATTTTAATGTCAATAAAGTCTATATGAAGCGTTATAGTGATAGTCGAATTACGGATAAGGAGAGACTTTGGGATAGTCAATATAATTATGACAAGGTATTAGCGGTTGCTAGTCAAAAGGGAATTCCAGTGATTCAGGATATTTCAAAAGAACAAGCGCATTTTTATTTAGGCGATATGGATATTCAACTTTATAATTATGAAAATAAGTATACGAATGGACAACTGACTCCAGTAGTAGATGATAATTCTAATTCGATTATTAGTGTCATTACAGTGAATGGTAAGAGAATTTTTACAGCGGGGGATTTGAATAATCTAGATTATTTGAATGAAGATCGTTATGGTCCAATTATTGGGAAAGTAGATATGATGAAATTTAATCATCATTTTGATGCGGAATTTTCCAATACGTCTAATTTCCTACAAAATCTTCATCCTTCTATTGTAGTACAAACATCGAGTAATGATCCATGGAAGAATCATCATCTAGCTACGGATGTTATCAATCAATTGAAGTCCTATGGGACTCAATTAATTAAGTCAAGTAGTGCAGAATATGAAGCAACCGTTTTTGATATTCGTACGGATGGTTTTGTAAATATTTCAACACAATATCCTCGTATTCCTAGTTTTACTGCGAAGTGGTATGTAGAAGATGATGTTTGGAAGTATCGATATGCTAGTGGAGAACATGCGATTGGTTGGAGTGAAATTGCGGGTCGTTATTATTTCTTCAAAGGTAATGGAGCAATGTTAGAAAGCCAATGGAAGAAATGGCGTAATCGTTGGTTCTATTTACAAGATTCAGGAGAGATGGCTACAAAATGGAAGTTCCTGAATGATTCATGGTATTTCTTCAATATCTATGGTCAGATGGAAACTGGTTGGGCTAGTTCTGATGGACAGTGGTATTACTTATCCAAAGATGGCGATATGCAAAAAGGCTGGAAATGGATTGACAAAGCTTGGTATTATTTTGCTGAATCAGGTGAGATGAAAACAGGTTGGGTGAAAGATTCGGATAACTGGTATTATCTAGATAGTGAAGGCAAGATGAAGACTGGAGAATTACAGTTAGATAAATATGAGTACGTACTAGCCAATGATGGACATATGATAACAGGCTGGAATGGAAACTACTATTATAGAGTTTCAGGAGAGAAAGCAAAAGAAGCATGGACTGAAATCGATGGTAAGTGGTATTACTTCAAATCAAATGGGGAATTAGTGAAGAATGGAAAAACTCCAGATGGTTATACGGTTGATTCAAAAGGTGTATGGCTAAAAGATATTCCTCAAGAAGTGAAGAAAGTTCAAAAAGAGACTGAAAAAGCGAAAACAACGATTGAGAATTCGCAAAGAAACACTCACTCTGAAAGTGATCATCGTAGAGAAGCTGCGAATACATCATCAGTGTTGGAAAAACAATCGAATGAGGGGGATTATTCATCAAGTAATCCAAAACATTCTGTGGAAGAAGTGACTACTACAAGTTCGGGCTCTCAAGGAACAGCTGTAGGTAGTCCACGTGTAGAAAAAGAAGTGGGTTCAAATACGGCTTCAACTACAACTCTGAATCCAACTACAACGGATGGTGGAGAGAGATAGATAAATTGTGAGATTTCTCAACAGGGGGAAAAATAGCTGTTAGTATCTGGTTAAATAAGTTTTTGGAAGGAATTAAGTGACTTAGCGTGCTTAATTCCTTTTTGTGTTGATTGTTTAAGTAGATAGAATTTATTAATGGGATTAATTGATATAGTTGATTATGTGTGTGATGGGGAATCCTCTAGAGAGTATTAGTATATTTTTTGTTTTGAATCAAAATACATTGTAAATATGAAGTTAAATTAGGTATATAGAATAAGTTAGCGTTTGTTGCACTTGACTTGGTAATTCACGAAATAATATGAATCAAGGGTTCTTTATTCTATTTTTGAGATTTTTTGCCCAGCCTCTTTTTGTGTGATAAAGGTATTGAAAAGGGAAAAAGAAAAGAGTAGAATAAAACAAAGTTTAGGTAAACCTAAAAACAAGGAGTTGATATAATGGGAGAACTATTTGAAAATAAAGTCTCTAAAACGATGCTGATGACACTTCAAGCAAAAGCGTTAGAAGGGGGACAAAAGAATCGATTATTTATTGATCAAAAAGCCGAAGAAATGATGAAGCAAGTTCCAGCAATGGTAAATATTTCTTTTTTTGATCAAATCGGTGTTTGTTTAAGAACGAAATATTTTGATGATTGCTGCAAAAAATTTATACAGACACATGAACATCCAGTCATCATTCAATTAGGCTGTGGTTTAGATGATAGGCAAGGAAGAATTGGAGCAGAAGATATTCCATTTTTCAGTGTAGACTTTTTAGATGTTATTACATTAAGACAAGAGTTTTTTGAAGAAACAGCTACTTCACAGATGATTGCTGACTCGATATTAGATGATAAATGGATTCAAATTGTTAAAGAACAATATCCAAGAGGAGATTATTTATTCATTATTGAAGGCGTGCTAATGTATTTTAATTCAAATGATATAAAGGAATTAGCGAAAAAATTAGAGAGAGAATTTCATCAATATGAATGTTATTTCGATACATTACAACAGCATATGATTGCTACTAAAAATAAACAAAAAGAATTTAAAGATCAAGGGGTTAAAATGTATTGGGGACTTTCTTCTAAAGAAGAATTGTATGATTTGTTTGGTAAACATGCAGAATTATTGAGTTTAGATTATACAATGGCACAATATCCAAACCGATGGAAACTAGTGCATCGTATCGTTTCGTTTATTCCGTTTATCCAAAAAGCCGCCATCTTAATTCAATTGGGAATTAATAGATAGAATGTTATAAGATATTTATAGTAGTAAAAAACATAAAATGGAAATTTGAGACTATAAGCTCAAATTTCCATTTTTTACTAATCATTTCTTCAACTCTGGCAAGTTCTCCAGAATTGGTCAAATGAAGTTTGTTTTCTAAAACCATAGCTTCTTTTCTTACCCTTTCTTCGCTAATAATGTCGCAAATCTAAAGCGAAGACGATTACCGTTTTCGTCTATTTTGTGGAGTTCGCCAAAGTCTTCGTTATATTTTAAAATTTCCCAACCGGCATAATATTCTAGTAATTCGCCTTCTTTGAATGTAAATGGAAAATTCACAGGACAAGGTGCATCTTCGGTAGACATGGCAGCTACAATTAAATTGTATCCACCAGGAGCAGTGTGAGATTGCATATTCTCAATAACATCTGGAATCACATCTTCATGTAAAAACATCAATACAACAGTCGAGATAATCCAATCATATTGTCCACCAGGAATATCGGCAGATTCAATGTCGTACGGTTCAACTTCTAGTGAAAGTCCTTCTTGAGCAGCTACTTCTTGTAATTTTTGCAAGCTTGGAACATTCCAGTCAAGTGAAGTAACATCATACCCTAATGAAGCAAGGTATAAACTATTACGACCTTCTCCGCTTCCTAAGTCAAGTACACGACCTTTTGGAATAAGTGGTTGAGCAGCTAATACTTCGGAATGAGTTTTTGTATAGCCATATTTTTTGGAAAAATAATCTTCTTTTTTACAGAAAAACTCTAAATAACATTCGATATCGTCACTTGTTCCTGCAATTCGATGCCACTGTTGTGGTTCAACTAGTGGAATAGGAGTTGTAGCATTTAGCAGTACGGTATCACTAACGCTGCCATCTTCGTTTAAAAATTCAAACGTGATTTCGCCTTTTACAATATGCAGTTGCGCCCAAGTTCCAACCTTTGTATTATGCATTTTTTTAAAGGGTTCAGGTAAAGTGTCAACTGTCCATAGTGGCATTTTTTTATAAGAAATTAAATCATTCATGTATATCACCTCGTATCATTATTGTAGAAAAAAGGAGTAAGATATGCAAGAAAAATGGTATAGGTAAAATTTATAACAAGTGATAGTAATCTAGAAATTGACTGTAACAAACTTTGTTGTTATTCTAGTTTCATAGAAATAACGCACTGTGATAAGGAGAGTAAAAGTGAATCTATTTTAGAGAGTCTCGGTTTGGTGAAAAGAGATAATAGTTGAAACTTTGAAGATGGCCTTTGAGTGCTAATCGTTGAATCATTAAACGATTACGGGAAAGCCCGATATAGCTTATCAGTTAAAGATAACTGATTGAGATAGAATTTGTGAGAATTCTATGAATTAAGGTGGTAACACGAGAGAACTCGTCCTTTGGTTGGTGAGTAAGACCAAAGAGCGGGCTTTTTATTTGCTTGAAAGGAGAAACAAATGATTGAATTAAAAAATATTGATGTGACATTTCATCAATCAGGTAAAACCGTTGAAGCTGTAAAGCAAGTAAATATTACGATTGAAGATGGCGATATTTATGGAATTATTGGTTACAGTGGTGCTGGGAAAAGTACATTAGTACGTACCATTAATTTATTACAACGTCCAACAAATGGAACAGTAACTGTTTCAGGAGTGGAGTTAACGAGTTTAAAAGAAGCTCAATTAAGAGATGCTCGTAAAAAAATAGGCATGATTTTCCAACATTTCAACTTGATGAATACTTTATCTGTATTTGATAATGTAGCTTTTCCATTAAAACGCTCAGGACTATCTAAAGCGGAAATTAAGGAAAAAGTTGAGGCACTTCTACACTTAGTAGGATTGGAAGATAAAATTACAAGTTATCCAAGACAATTATCTGGGGGACAAAAACAAAGGGTTGCGATTGCTAGAGCGCTAGCAAATGATCCAGACGTACTACTATGTGACGAAGCAACAAGTGCATTAGATCCTAAAACAACTGAATCTATTTTAGAACTTTTGAAAAAAGTAAACGAACAGTTAGGCATTACAATCGTGATTATCACTCACGAAATGCAAGTTGTAAAAGAGATTTGTAATAAAGTTGCCGTAATGGAACAAGGATTAATTATTGAACAAGGATCAGTATTAGAAATTTTTACAAATCCACAAAAAACATTAACAAAAGATTTCATTGATACAGCAACACATATTAATAAAGGAATTGAAACAGTTCTACAACATGAACATTTACTAAACTTAAATCCTGGAGATGTTCTTGCGAAAATTTCATTTGTAGGTGCTTCAACAGGCGAACCACTGATTACGAAATTATCGACTCAATTCCAAGTAGCAGCGAATATTTTATTTGCCAATGTAGAAGTTATTCAAGAAACAGCAGTTGGAACTTTGCTAGTAGGTTTATCTGGTGAAAAAGAAAAAATCCAACAAGCAATCGAATATATTCACCAATTAGGTGTTCAAACAGAAATTCTAGATGAACCAAAGGAGGTTGAATAAGATGAACTTACACCAATTATTTCCAAATATTGATGCTCGTGTAACTCAAGAAATTATTAAAAGTACAGTTGATACTTTAATCATGGTCGGACTTACAGGATTGATTGCTGGAGTATTAGGAATTGCATTAGGAGTTGTTTTAGTAGTTACTCGTGAAGGCAATATTTTAGAAAATAAAATTTTATACGCTAGTTTAGATAAAGTGGTGAACTTATTCCGTTCGATTCCGTTTATCATTTTGGCGATGTTATTAATCCCATTAACAAGATTCATTGTTGGAACTACCATTGGAATTCCTGGTGCGATTGTGCCACTAGTCATTGCGACTGTTCCATTCTTCTCACGACAAGTACAGTTAGCTTTGTTAGAAGTGGATAAAGGAGTGATTGAAGCTTCAATTGCCATGGGATGTACACCATTGGAAATTATTTTCCGAGTGTATTTAAAAGAAGGATTGCCAAGTTTAATTCGTGCTTCTTCTCTAACAATTATTAGCTTAATTGGTTTAACAACAATGGCTGGAGCGTTTGGAGCTGGCGGTATCGGAAACTTAGCGATTTCAAGAGGATATAATCGATTCCAAGGGGATGTAATCGTAGTTGCAACTATTATTATGTTGATCATCGTATTTATCAGCCAAGCAGTCGGTGATTTCCTAGAAAAAAGAGCTACGAAATAATAAGATACGAGGTCGAACGCTCTAAAACAAATCACTGCGTAAAGTGGACGTCGTTTCAGCGAAATCGAGTTCAACTAAAAAAGGATATGAGGTCGAACGCTCTGAAACGAATCACTGGAGCGACTCGATGGGAATAAAATTTTGAAACAAGAAAGAGGAATTTATTTATGAACATTAAAAAATTATTTGTAACAGCATTAGCAGGATTAACATTAGCAGCATGTGGACAAGCTTCTCAAACATCTTCAAACTCAAACCAAGCAGCAGATGCTAAAAAAGAAGCAAAAACAGTTAAAGTAGGGGTTAACGCAGGAAATCAAGATGTATGGAATGACGTTATTAAACGCTTAAAAGAAAAAGAAAACATCAATGTTGAATTAGTAGAATTTACAGACTATGTTCAACCAAACCAAGCATTAGAAAATGGCGATGTTGACTTAAACTCATTCCAAACAATTATTTACTTAGAACGTTTCAACAAAGAACAAAACACTCACATCAAACCAATTGGCTATACTGTAATTGCTCCAATGGGTGTGTACTCTAAAAAAATTAAAAATGTTAGTGAGTTAAAAGATGGAGATACTATTGCAATTCCAGAAGATACTTCTAACAACTCTCGTGCATTACGCTTATTACACGCAGCTGGCGTTATTAAATTAAAAGATGTAAACAACACATTAGCAACTAAAGATGACATCGTAGAAAATCCTAAGAAAATTGATATTAAAGAATTACCAGCTGGACAAACAGCTCGTGCTTTAGACGATGTAGCAGCTTCATTAATTAACAATGGTTTCGCAGTTGAAGCAGGATTCCAACCAACTAAAGATTCAATCTTTATCGAAGAAATTACAGATTCTTCACAACCATACTACAATGTAATTGCTGCTAAAGAAGGTAACGAAAACAATGAAGTTTACAAAACTATCGTTAAATACTACCAATCACCAGAAACAGCTAAGAAAATCGAAGAAGTTACAAAAGGTGCAGCAGTACCAGTTTGGGAAAAAGCTTCTTTAAAATAATTTCTAAGAATCAATCATTTTAATCATCATTCATCTCCAAAGAGGCATGCTAGTCATGCCTCTTTATTACAATAGAAAGAAGGGAATATAATGAGTCAAATTAAAGAGAAAGCACAAGCTTTAACAGAAGAGTTAGTGACATTAAGAAGACATTTTCATGAAAATCCAGAATCAAGCTTGAAAGAATATAAGACAGCAGAAAAAATTCAAGAAGAATTAACGAAACTAAATATTCCATTTGAAAAAATTGCAGATACAGGCACACTAGCCATTATTAAAGGGGAAAAAGGAGAAGGGAAAACCATTCTCCTTCGTGCAGACATTGATGCCTTAGAATTACCAGACTGCACGAATAAACCATATTCTTCAAAAAAAGAAGGATTAAATCATGCATGTGGTCATGATGCTCATACAGCAATGGGATTAGGGGCTGCAAAAGTGCTAAATCAATTAAAAGATACATTTGCTGGAACAGTATATATTGCTTTCCAACCAGCTGAAGAAATTGGAGCAGGTGCAAAACAATTTGTAGCTTCTGGAAAAATTGATACGATTGATGAAAGTTTCGCCATCCATGTAAATTCAGGATTACCAGTAGGAACATTTGCGGTTCAAGGTGGGCCAGTAAATGCTTCTTGCGATATTTTCAAAATTAAAGTAACAGGAAAAAGCTCTCACGTTGGTCGCCCACATTTAGGTCAGGATGCATTAGTGACTGCAGGTGAAATTGTGGTTGCTTTACAAACCATTGTCAGCCGTGAAGTAAATCCAGGAGATAGAGCGGTAGTAGGTGTTGGAAAACTACATGCAGGTACACGTTATAATATTGTCGCAAATGATGCTTTATTAGAAGGGACAATTCGTGCATTTAGTCATGAAACAAGAGCTCACTTAAAAGAAGCAGTAACACGTATTGCGAAAGGAATTGCTGCAACTCACCGTTGTGAGGCGGAGCTAGATTGGTATGATGCAGCTGCTCCAGTTATTAATACCCCTGAATTAGCAGAAAAATTCCAAACAGTTGCTCAATCGGTAGATGCTATCGATAACATTATCACATCCTATGAAATGTCGATGGGAGCAGATGACTTTGCAGATTATTTAGTCGATAAGCCAGGAGTTTATGGATTATTAGGAAGTCAATCTGGAGAAGAAACGGCATATGGACATCATCATGAAAAATTTGATATTGATGAAGCAGTCTTGCCGATTGGAGTAGAACTAGAAGTAAGCTATATTTTAAGTCGATTAGAAAATTAGAACGGAGAATAATGGAGAATAATATGGAAGAGAGAATTTTAAGCATTTTAGAAGAAATCTGTGAAGATGAAGTTGTCTATGAAGATAAGGACATCAATTTAAAAGAAGAAGGATTGATGGATTCATTAGCGTTTGTAGAATTACTGGTAAGGTTAGAAGAATTTGGACTTGAAGTTGCTCCTACTGAAGTGAGTTATGAGGAGATTGATACACCGAATAAGATTATTGAGTATGTACAATCACGAGTAGGATAATGGTGAAGAAATCAATCTGAGGTAGAAAATAGAAGTTGATGGAAAACTTACAATAAAAATACTATCTAGTGAGATGAAAGTATTCAGAAATGAAGTTACAGGCTAGAAAAAATGTGTTAAGCTGTATTATCAATCTTAGCAGGTCTAGGATTAGTAGCACCAAAATGTAAAAAAGAAGATAAATAATCATTTTCACAATAATGAATTAAATCTTTAATCAAAAAGGATGACAGGCAATGCCCGTCATCCTTTTTCTATTGTTATAATCCTTTCAATGCCTCTTCAATGGTTGCTTTATCTTTTACATCATCAATCACGTTTTTGATTTTTCCTTCTTGATCTACAAAAATCATGGTTGGGATGTTATGAATTTCCATAGTCTGTTGGAAGTTTTTTTCTTTATCAGAGTAGTAATTGAATTCTAATTGGTTATCTTTTAAGTAAGATTGTCCTTTTTCAGGAGTTTCTCCTTTAACGAGTAAGTTTACTGGAACGAATTCGATTGAATCTTGATAAGTTTGTCTTAATTCGTTGAGAATCGGTAATTCTTGTTGGCAATCTGGACACCAACTAGCCCATGCGACATAAACAGTTTTCTTACCTTTGAAGTCAGCGGAAGTTTTTTCTGTTGAATCAGCAGTGACAATCGTAACGTTTGGCATAGCTTCTCCGATTAAGTCTGTAGCTTTTTTTTCTTTTGCGGTTGTCGTAGTTGCTGTAGTTGTAGTAGTGCTTGTAGTTGTACTTGATGTTGAAGGGGATTGGCATCCTGCAGCAAGTACGAGCATACTTCCGAATAAGATAGAACAAGATAGTATTTTTTTTGAATTTTTCATAAAACATCTCTCCTTTAATACGATACGTTCATTGTATCACATTAAGGGGAATAAAAAAAGGAACCATTGGAGATTCCTCTTTGCAAGATGCTTACCCTTGAATGCTGAATGTATATTTATGACCTTGAGTCAAGCTGTGGTAGAAGCCTTTTCCTTCATATAATTGGAATACTTGTACGCTAGCACGTTGTGAATCATTTGGATACACATTTTTAACAAATGGATTTCCGGCTAATAATTCTTCTAATCCTTCTTTTCCGATTTCACGTACTTTTCCTTCGATACGAATGACTTGAATTAAGTAGTCATCGTGCGAAAATGCTGCAATTGCGACATTTGGATTTTCTTGTAATTGTTTGTAGAAATGAGTTTCTGGACTTGTCATAAAGAACACTCCATGTTCATTAGCAACACCAATGTGGATTGGACGAGAATGAGGTTTTCCATCTTTATCCACGGTAGCAAAAATGGCTACTTCTAAGTCCTCTAAAATGCTTAAAATTTCTTCTGTATTCATATTAACACTCCTTATTTAATAATTGTTTTATTTGTTTCTCGATTGATAATGGAGGAGTAGTTGGGGCAAATCTGGCGATAACTTCTCCGGATGCATCTACAAGGAATTTTGTAAAATTCCATTTAATCGAACGACCCAATAATCCTTTTGTTTCTTCTTTTAATAGCTGGAATAATGGATGTGTTTCTGGCCCATTAACGAGTACTTTGCCAAACATTGGGAAAGTGACTTGATAATTGAATTGACAACTTGAAGCAGCTTCTTCAGCGCTTAAAGGCTCTTGGTTCCCAAATTGATTACATGGGAATCCTAAAATGCTAAATCCTTGTTCGTGATATGTTTCATACAAGTTTTGTAATTGGGCAAACTGTGGAGCCAATCCACATCCACTAGCGGTATTTACGATTAGTAATACTTGCCCTTTATAGGCTTCTAATGTACTTGTTCCATCTATTGTAGGAACTTCTATTTCATAAAGTAACATGACTGCCTCCTATATTAAATGATAATGTTTTAACCCTTGAATTACGCCACCTTTATTGTTGTCTGCACTGACATAGTTTGCTTTTTCTTTTATCAAGGGAATAGCATTTCCCATGGCGATAGCAATATCAACTTCTTGGAACATTTCTAAATCGTTGGCGCCATCTCCAAAAGCGTATGTCGTGATAGAATCCGTTTTTAAGGTGCGAATTAATGCTCGAATGCCTGTTGCTTTAGAATTTCCAGCGGTAATGACATCTAATGCATAAGGAAAATTCCGAATAAATCTTAATTCTGGAAAAGCTTGTTGATATACTTCATCATTATTGTCTCTTGAAAGTAAGAGCATCATATTCACCACTTGTTCTTTATAAAATGCTGGAACAACATCTGGGGTTGGTGTATGAATATATTCATAGGCTTCTTTGGCAAATGGGACTGTTTCGATGATTTTAAAGGCATCAACATTATAACATGTAATTCCATGATGATTAGCTTTTGCAAATTGTAGCAGTCTTTCAATTGTTTCTTTTGGAATTTCATGATGGATTAATATTTCACCTTTGAAAATAACGACTTGTCCATTCATAAAAATTCCAGAATGAATATTCGTAGATCGAATGACTTCCGAAACTTCGATAGGAGATCTTCCTGTTGCAAGAAGTGGTTCATACCCGTTTTCTTTTAATTGTTGAATCGCTTCTATGACTTTAAGGTCGACTTGGCCTTTTTTGTTTAAAAGAGTTCCATCCAAGTCAAAAAATACTAAACCTTTCATAAAAACCTCCTTTTTATATTACGTTCATTATATCACGAAAGTGGAAAGAATAGGGGATGGATGCTTAAAAAAATCGTGTTAGTCTAAAGAAATTAAGGGCAATTGGTAGTAATTACACTATATTTATGGTAGAATTGGAAAGAATATTAATAGAGGAGGAAGATCCTTTGTATCAAACAATTTTAACATTGATGATTATTATTAGTGTGTTACTAATTATTATTGTAGCTATGCAACCATCGAAAACAAATGCAGCAAATTCATTATCAGGCGGTGCTGAGCAATTATTTGGGAAAACAAAAGCACGTGGATTTGAAGCATTCTTAATTCGAGTAACTGTTGGATTAGGAGCAATCTTTATGATTTTAGCAGTAGCCTTAGCGTACATTTCATCAAAATAAAAATGATTAAGCACAATGTTGAAGGAGTATTTCTAAGACATTGTGTTTTTCTATTATGGTAACTATTCATGAAAGGTAGGAGTGAACAACTTGGAAGCAATTTGGTTAGAAAAAACAACAAATAAACGGGCGGTTATATTATTTCATGCATATACTGGGAAACCAACAGATTTAAGAATGTTAGCTTCATTTTTGCATCGTCATGATTATGCGGTCTATGTTCCAGCTTTTAGTGGGCATGAACATTCAAACGCATGTGAAATTTTAAAAGAAACACCAGAAAAATGGTATGAAGATGCAAAACAAGCGGTACAATTTGTTCGAAGTCAAGGGTATTCAATGATTGCTGCACTAGGATTATCTATGGGAGGTATGATGGCAGCGGCTCTAGCAACCGATCAATTAGTAGAAATTGCGGGTACTTTTTGTTCTCCTGTTTCAAAAAGAAATGCGCAATTACCTGATTTATTCAAGAGTTTTATGGCTTTTGCTACTCATTCCGGGATGTGTGAAGAGGAAATGTTTTCATTAGGAAAAAAAGCAAAACAACAATTATTAGAGTTACATCATTTTTCAGCTAAAGTTGCTGAGAAGTTAGAACAGGTGACAGGTCCTTTTTATATTGCGCAAGGGGAATTAGATCGATTAGTTGATCCAGAAGTATCGATTGAGATGAAAGAAGCATTAGTGAATGCAGCTGTTGATTTCCATTGGTTTGAACAATCAGGGCATGTCATTACAGTCGGAAAAGAAAAAGTAGAATTTCAAGAATCTGTATTAGAATTTTTAAACCAACAAGAATGGAGGTAAGAAATGAGAGAATCATTGAGAACAGTTTTGGTGTCCTTTTTTGAGGAATATGCACCAGAAAGTTTTTATGTAAAAGAAATTAGTGAGCATTTTGGGATGAATCAATCTCAAGATTTTAAAATATTAGTCAAAGAATTAGCCGCTTTAGAAGAAGAAGGCATTTTAGAATTAAATCGCAATGGAAAGGTTGGATTGAATCCTTTGAATCAAACATTAAAAGGAACGTATCGTGCGAATGACAAAGGTTTTGGCTTTGTCACTGTAGTCGAAGGGGAACCAGATATTTTCATTCCTCGTGGAGATACAATGAGTGCGATGGATGGGGATGAAGTAGAACTAGTGATTACGGAACCAGCCGATAGCTATCGTCAACGATCTGCTACAGGGAAAATTGTCCAAATTATTCAGCGCAATACGACTCAAGTGGTAGGAATTTATACTCGCTTTAGTTCAGAAACTGCAGAAGATACAGGGTATTGCGGTGAAGTAGTCGTTAAAGACAAAAAATTAGCAGGTACTCGTTGCTTAATTCGTCCAAATGGATTGCATCCAGTAGATGGTACTGTAGTCATTGTAGAATTAACAAAATACACGAATGAAAAAAATCGTTCTTCATTAGAAGGAATTGTTGTCAAAGAAATTGGTTATAAAGATGCTGTTGGAATGGATATTTTAATGGTTTTACAACAATTACATATTCCAACAGAATTTCCACAAGAAGTGATAGACCAGGCTAATCTTGTTCCTGAAGTCATTACAGAAGAAGATCGACAAGGACGTAAAGATTTACGTGAACAATTAACCGTTACAATTGATGGAGCAGATGCCAAAGATTTGGATGATGCTGTTGCACTTACAAAACGTGAAGATGGAACCTTTGAATTAACCGTTTCGATTGCAGATGTATCGTATTATGTGACTGAAAATTCAGCGATTGATAGGGAAGCATTTGAACGTGGAACAAGCGTGTATTTAACAGATCGTGTTGTTCCAATGTTACCACAACGATTATCAAATGGAATTTGTTCATTACATCCACATGAAGAACGACTAACGATGTCTTGTCGTATGGAAATTGACCGAAGTGGAACAATTTATCAATATGAGATTTTCCCAAGTGTCATTCGTTCAGACATGCGATTAACATACAGTTTAGTCAATGAATTGTATGAGAAAAAAGAAGTTGAAATTCCAGAAGAAATTCAGCAAATGTTGTTGAATATGAAAGAATTACATCATATTTTAGAAAGACGAAGAAAAGAACGTGGCGCGATTGATTTTGAAACACATGAAGCAAAAATTATTGTGGATGAACAAGGCGCCCCAATTGACATTCAAATTCGTGAACGTGGAGTTGCAGAACGATTAATTGAATCCTTTATGTTAGCAGCTAATGAAACAGTTGCGATGCATTATCAACGAAAAAATGTTCCGTTTATTTACCGTGTCCATGAACAACCACAACAAGAAAAAATGCAACGTTTCTTAGAATTTGTCACAGCATTTGGCATTAATATTAAAGGAACGAGCGACACCATTAGTCCGAAAAAACTGCAAAAAGCCTTAGATGAAGTCAAAGGGGAAACATATGAAGCAGTGGTATCGACTATGATGCTACGTTCGATGAAACAAGCTAAATATGATATTACACCTTCTGGACATTATGGATTAGCAGCAGAAGATTATACACACTTTACTTCACCGATTCGTCGTTATCCAGACTTAATTGTTCACCGTATGATTCGTCAATACGAAGGAAGTGGAAGTTTCTTATCGAAGCAACAAGAAGAATTAAATGCTTCTAAATTAGAAAGAATTGCGGATCAATCGAGCAAAATGGAACGTTTAGCAGTTCAAGCAGAACGTGAAGTAGATGCGATGAAAAAAGCTGAATTTATGGCTGATAAGATTGGACAAGAGTTTGAAGGAATTGTTAGTTCTGTTACTAAGTTCGGAATGTTTGTGGAATTGCCAAATACTGTAGAAGGTTTAGTGCATATTACGCATATGAATCAAGATTACTTTAACTTTATTGAAAGTCATATGGTCTTAATTGGAGAGAGAACAGGAGTGACTTATCGAATCGGGGATCGTGTTAAAGTAAAATTAATAAAAGTCGATGTAGAAGCGCATGAAATTGATTTTATTTTAGCAGCGGATAATGCAGATTTGATTACTCAAAACAAACGTCCTTCTAAAGGAAAAGAAGGGCCTAAGAAGACTGCGAAAAAAGAAAGCAGAAGTAAAAAATCGAAGAAGTCTTCTAAAAATAAAGGAAGACAACATTTTAAAGCGCAAGCAAAGCAAAAGCGTAGAAAAAAACATTCGTAAGGAGAATTCGGATGCCAAAAGGAACAGATAATAAAGTTTTAGCACAAAATCGTAAGGCGAATCATGATTATACGATTTTAGATACGATTGAAGCAGGTTTAGTGTTAACGGGAACGGAGATTAAATCGGTTCGTCAAGCTAGAATGAATTTGAAAGATGGTTATTGTAGTTTTAAAAATGGGGAAGCCTTTTTAGTAGGGGTTCACATTAGTCCGTTTGAGCAGGGGAATATTTTCAATCATGATCCGCTTCGTACGAGAAAATTGTTATTGCATAAGAAGCAAATTCAGATGCTTGAGCAAGAGGTAAGGCAAGCGGGGAATACGGTTGTTCCATTGAAGGTTTATATTAAAAATGGGGTTGCCAAGCTTTTGATTGGGATTGCTAAAGGTAAGAAAAACTATGATAAGCGTGAAGCGTTAAAACAAAAAGATATTAAACGAGATGTACAGAGAGAGTTAAAAAACTATCGTTAACTACGAAAGACTGTTCTTTTGTTGCAAGGTCGCCAGCAGCCAGCTAATGCTGTCTCATGGCTAAATTTCGAGCCTTAGTCTCGAAATTTCCCGTGTAATAGTAGCCGATATGGCTACTATTACTTTTGCAACGGCGAACAGTCTTTCTCCGTTTTACGTGAGGAGATGAGAGGATGTTTAGGATAGTGACTTCCAAAATAGTAGCATAGGACGGCAGTAGCCTCGTTAAAACGAGTCTCATGCCAAAAAATCAAGCCTAGGGTCTTGATTTTCCCTTGTGAAAGTAGCCGAGTTTCGGCTGCTTTCACGTATGCTACTATGAGGAAGTCTTTCTCCGTTTTTCGTAGGGAAACTAGACTATATATTATTTCTTCCTACCATGCAGAAAAACTATGGAGTGTAATAGTTAAAAACTATATTGAATATTTATCTAAAGTCGTTGACAATAACTTGAATATATATTATATTATCTACAACAGATAAATAACTGATGCAATGAACAGATAAGTAAATAAAAGCGAACGTAAAAAGAGAGTCCGGTTGGTGAAAAAGGATGCAGGAACTTTATTGAAAATGGTCTGGGAGCAACAGGAGTGATAAAGCTTCTGCGAATGGTGCCCGATACCGTACTAGAGTATAAATGTGTACTTATAGAGTAACAAGCTGTGAAGTTTGTTAAAAATAGAGTGGTAACGCGATCCTTCGCCTCTAGTCAAAAACTAAGGTGGAGTTTTTTTATGGCTTAAATACTTGTAACATCAATTATCTGATTCGACGATTGACGGAATGCGCGCCCGTTAATCATCATTTAACAATGTAAAAAGAAAAGGGGAATTTATTTATGAACATTTCAAAATTAATTAAAACAGCAGCGTTAGGATTAGTAGCTACAACATTAGTAGCATGTGGAAACGGAGCATCTCAATCAAAAGATTCAGCAACAACAGCAGCTCCAAAAGTAGAAGATAAAAAGATTACAGTAGTAGCTTCACCAGCACCACACGGTGAAATTTTAGAAGCAGCTAAATCAATTCTTAAAAAAGATGGATATGATTTACAAATCAATATCGTAAACGACTACGTAACACCTAACCAAATCGTATTCGGAGGAGATGCAGATGCGAACTACTTCCAACACACACCTTACTTAGAAAAATTCAACAAAGAACATAATGAAGACTTAGTAAGCGTTGGGAATGTTCACATTGAACCAATGGCTATCTACTCTAAAAAATATAAATCTTTAACAGATTTACCAGAAAACGCAACAGTATATGCTTCAACAAACCCAGCTGAAGTTGGACGTTTCTTAGCATTCTTTACTAAAGCAGGTTTAATCAAATTAAAAGATGGTGTTAAACCAGTTGACGCTCAATTAAGCGATATCGTTGAAAACAAAAAGAACATTCAAATCAAAAATGAAATCGCTCCTGAATTATTAGTATCAACATTTGAAGCTAATGAAGGTGATGCAGTAATCATCAACTCAAACTTCGCTATCGATGCAAAATTATCTCCTAAAAAAGATTCAATTGCTTTAGAAGATGAAAGCTCACCATATGCAAACTTAGTTGCAGTTAAACCAAAAGATAAAGATTCAGATAAAGTTAAAGCTTTAATCAAAGCATTACAAAGTGATGAAATCCGTAAATTTATCTCTGATAAATATTCAGATGGGTCTGTAATTCCTGCAAAATAATATATAGAATAAAAGGTGTGGCATGCGCTATTTTGCCACACCTTTTTAGAGTATAAGGAGAAGAATGATGATTAAAATACAAGAAGTTTCTAAAATTTATCATGGTAAACAAGGAATCGTTGAAGCGGTAAAAGATGTTTCATTAGACATTAAAAAAGGTGAAATTTTTGGAATTATCGGTTTTTCAGGAGCAGGTAAAAGTACATTAATTCGTTTATTAAATGGCCTTGAATCTGTTACAACTGGTCATATTTTTGTCAATGATAAAGATATTACTACGTTAAAGAAAAAAGAATTATTACAAGAACGTCGTAAAATTGCGATGATTTTCCAACATTTCAATTTATTATGGTCACGTACAGTAGAAGAAAATATTGCTTTTTCATTAGAAATTGCTGGAGTTGCAAAAGATGTTCGTCAAAAGAAAGTAGCTGAATTAATTGAAATAGTCGGCTTAACTGGAAGAGAAAAATCTTATCCATCTCAATTATCTGGTGGACAAAAACAAAGAGTAGGGATTGCCCGTGCATTAGCTAATGATCCAGAAGTATTATTATGTGATGAAGCAACAAGTGCATTAGATCCAAAAACCACAAAAGATATTTTAAATTTATTAGTAGAAATTAATAAACGTTTAGGATTAACAATTGTGTTAATCACACATGAAATGCATGTTGTTCGTCAAATTTGCCATCGTGTTGCTGTAATGGAACAAGGTAGAGTGGTCGAAATTGGGGAAGTATTGGACGTGTTCAAAAATCCTCAACAAACGATTACAAAACAATTTGTGGGGGAAGAACGTTCTGAACAAGATTTACATGATGTTTTTGAACATTTATCAACTTCACTTCGTCCTGGAGTAGCTGTTCGTATTCAATATTTAGGAGATACTACAGCGGAAGGAATTTTATCAGAAGTCATTCGTAAACTAGACGTTTCAATTTCGATTTTACAAGCGCATGTAAATGTGACGCAGAAAGGTGTGCTTGGTAGTATGATTATTTTAATTGAAGAAGAATCTGCTAAAGCTGAAGAAGTGATTGATTACTTAAGAAAAGCAGAAATTATTGTGGAGGTACTAGAAAATGTTTAATGTGTTTTTAGCTCAAACGAGTTTTTCAGAATTATTCCATGAAATGCTTAGTTTTAAAAATGTAGATTGGAATGAGGTCATTAAAGCGACTAATGAAACAGTTTATATGAGTTTTCTATCTACTTTCTACGTGTTTATTATTGGTTTAGCGCTCGGTTTGTTTTTATATTTAACAAGTCCGGGTAGAAGTTTAGAAAATAAATGGGTGAATTTATTCCTTTCTGGAATTATTAATATTTTTAGGTCAGTTCCATTTATTATTTTACTGGCTTTATTAATGCCTTTTACGAAAGCGTTGATGGGGACTATTTTAGGGCCTAAGGGTGCGATTCCAACGTTAGTGATTAGTGCGGCTCCTTTCTATGCTCGTTTAGTGTCTATTTCGCTTAATGAGATTCCTTCTGGGGTTGTAGAAGCGGCTGAATCGATGGGTGCTACGACTCGTCAGATTATTACGAAGGTGTTAATTCCTGAATCTCTTCCTGCGTTAGTGTCTGGTATTACGGTAACGACGATTGCTTTAGTGGGTTCAACTGCTGTTGCGGGTGTTATTGGTGCTGGGGGATTAGGGAACTTGGCTTATATGATTGGTTTTACTCGTAATAAGCAGGATATTATTTTTGTGGCTACGGTTGCGATTTTAATTCTTGTGTTCTTGATTCAGTTTGTCGGAGACTATGCGGTGAAGAGGATCGACAAACGCTGATAAATTCGAAATAGACTTTGCGTGATAGTAGCAACGGACGGCAGCAAACAGCTTTGCTGTTTCATGCCTAAAATTCGAGCCTCGGTCTCGAATTTTCCGGTAATATAATCTGACTGTGCAGATTATATTACTTATGCTACTATGCAAAGTCTTTTCTTCTGGACGTGTATATATTAGAGTACCAATAAGAGGTGGACTTTCTTATGTTGTAGAGTTTTCCGGTTCCCTGTTAATGCCATCCTATAAACTTTTAAACGCTAAAAAATGAAAATACAACGGACTTTTAAAGTAGCATTGGTAATGGAAACTGTTGTATCAGTTTCTATTACTGGGAAATTTGAGACCAAGGCTCAAATTTTAGCCAAGAGATTCGCAAAGCGAAGCTACTGGCGTCCATTGCTACAGCCCAAAAAGTCCGTTGTATTTTAATTTTGTAAAAGCTGAAAACAACCTTTTCATGGAATTTACATCATTTACATTGTTAGAAGTAGTTGACAAGTATCGCTTTTTCCTTTATCTTATGTATGCAAACCGGTTCCACAATATGGTTCCCAATTGAAAAAAGAAAGGATAGTTCAACATGAATTATGATGTAATTGCAAAAGAAGTCCTTGAAAATATCGGAGGACGTGAAAATGTTCAATCTGTCGCACACTGTGCTACACGCTTGAGAATTATGGTTCTAGACGAATCAAAAATCAATAAAGAAGCGATTGACCAATTAGAAGGAGTAAAAGGAGCATTCTTTAACTCAGGTCAATACCAAATTATCTTCGGAACAGGAACAGTGAATAAAGTCTATGAAGCTGTTGCCCGCTTAGGAGTAGCAGAAACTTCAACAGCACAAATGAAAGAAGAAGCGAAAAAACAAGGAAACTTGTTCCAAAGAATGAGTAGAACATTCGGAGACGTATTCGTTCCAATTATCCCAGTCTTAGTAGCAACAGGATTATTCATGGGATTACGTGGATTATTAACAAACCCAATTTTCCTAGGATTATTCGGAATGACACCTGACGTCATCGACAAAAACTTCTTATTATACACACAAGTATTAACAGATACAGCCTTTGCTTTCTTACCAGCCTTAGTAGCATGGTCAACCTTTAAAGTATTCGGCGGTTCACCAGTACTTGGAATTGTTTTAGGATTAATGTTAGTAAACAGCGCATTACCAAACGCTTATGTAGTAGCTGCCGGTGGGGCAGAGCCAATCGTTTTCTTTGGTTTCATTAAAGTAGTAGGTTACCAAGGAACAGTATTACCTGCATTCTTCGTTGGGATGATTGGTGCTAAATTAGAAAAATGGTTACGTACAAAAGTTCCAGATGCATTAGATTTATTAGTAACACCATTCTTAACATTTTTAGTAATGAGTGTTCTTGGATTATTCATCATTGGACCATTCTTCCACTCAGTTGAAACAGTCGTATTAAATGCAACTGAATTTGTTTTACAATTACCATTTGGTCTAGCAGGAATTATTATTGGTGGATTACAACAAGTTATCGTAGTAACTGGAGTTCACCACATCTTTAATTTCTTAGAAACACAATTATTACAATCTTCAAAAATTGCTACAGGTGTGGAATTAAATCCATTTAACCCAATTATCTCAGCAGCAATGGCTGCACAAGTAGGAGCAACACTAGCAGTTGCCTTCAAAACAACAGATACAAAATTAAAAGCTCTAGCATTACCATCAGCTTTCTCTGCTGCATTAGGAATTACAGAGCCAGCGATTTTCGGGGTTAACTTACGTTTTGGTAAACCATTTGTAATGGGATTAATCGGAGGAGCTACAGGAGGTTTCTTAGCAGCTTTATTCCAATTAAAAGCAACAGGTATGTCTGTAACAGTATTACCAGGGATGTTATTATTCTTAAATAGCCAATTCCCATTATATGTACTAGCAATCGCAGTAGCCTTTGCAGTAAGTTTTGCTTTAACATATACAATTGGTTATAGCGATGATATGTTGAAAAAATAAAATAAAAAAGAAAGTCGAAGCATCACACGATAGCTTCGACTTTTATGTAGATGAGGAGTATCAATGAGTTTAATAAGAAAGAGTAATACTGGAAAATATGGCTTAGTCTATCATATTGTTCCTCCTTATGGATTAATGAATGATCCGAATGGATTAATTTATTTCAAAGGGCAATATCACGTATTTTTCCAATGGAATCCAACGGATACAAAGCATGCGAATAAACATTGGGGACATCTTGTTTCTGATGATATGATTCAATGGAAAAGAGTAGAACTAGCATTAGCTCCAGACCAATGGTTCGATAAAAGCGGCGTTTATTCAGGTAGTGCATATGTTCATCAGGATCAATTATGGTTATTTTATACAGGGAATGTAAAAGATGAAGAAGGAAATGCTTCTAGTTATCAATGTTTAGCAGTGTCAGATGATGGCATTCATTTTGAAAAGAAAGGTCCATTATTTGAACATCCAAAAGGTTATACAAGACATGTTCGTGATCCAAAAGTTTGGTATGATGCACGTGTGGATCATTACTGGATGGTTGTAGGAGCTCAAACAGAAGATTTAAAAGGCGATACATTAGTGTATCGTTCAGAAGATTTACTTCACTGGGTACTAAATGGTTCGATTAATCTTGAAGAAAAAGACTTTGGTTATATGTGGGAATGTCCAGACGTGATTCCATTTGAAGAAAAGGATGCATTTATTTATTCGCCACAAGGTATTGAAGCTACTGGAGAACGATTCAATAATTTATATCAAACAGTGGTGCAATTAGGGAAGTTTACAATTGATGGAAAATTCATTGCAGATGAAGACACTGTAACAGAAGTTGATGCAGGATTTGATTATTATGCTCCGCAAAGTTTCCAAGTAGAAGATGGACGTATTCTTCAATATGGTTGGATGGGAATTCCAGAACGAAAAGAAGGACTGATGCCAACCATTCAAGATGGATGGATTCATGCCTTAACAATTCCACGTGAAGTATCCATTCAAAATGGAAAATATCTTCAAAAACCTGCACGTGAATTATGGAATTTAACAACAGATGTACAAAAAATTCAATGGAATGCGACTCGTTTTGAATCGGTCTTTTCTTCACCTGCACAAGTGTGGACAGTGAATTGGAAAAAAGCTGTTCAGGATAAAATTATGATTCAATTACGTCATGAAATTTTCATTCAATATGATGCAGAAACTCAAGTGTTATCCGTAAGTCGTACAGATTGGGAAACAGGGGAAAGAGAAACAAGAGAAAGAACGTTACAATCACCATTGAAACAATTGAATGCATGGATGGATTATTCTAGTTTGGAATTATTTGTCAATGAGGGAGAAGAAGTATTCACGCTTCGATTCTTTACGGAAGAAGAGGCATTAGACTTTGTGGTTCAGCAAACTGTTGAGCAAGAAATGGTGATTGAAGTGTATAGTATGAAGGAAAGTGGATTTATCTGTGAATTATTAAGTTAAGTGCGACAAATACTAAACGATTCTGTCATTTAAAATAGACTTTGGTTATAGATTGATTTCTAATAAATATACTATCTCTAGAGGAAGCGCGCTAAATTTTTGGCGCATTTTTCTTTTCAAATTATTGGGGGTAAGTGAATGATAACTACAACAAGCAGCCCAGCCATATTTTTCATGGCTGGGCTTTTTGACGTTAAATGTTTAAACTGTCATAAACGGATTGTTTCATTTCTGAAATTTCAAGTACTCTTGTGTGTCTGATTTCTGCTTCCA
>CAUSWE010000014.1:0-35993 GCA_963535215.1 uncultured Granulicatella sp.
ATTATGGTAACGGTAGTTATAAACGATATAAAAAAGATAGTTTTTATTGGTATAAGGAATTTATTCAAAAATATAAAAAAGGGGGAAAATGAATGGTCATTGTTGTATGTCCTTTAATGCACGGTAAAATCATCGAAATTGTTGAAGGAATACCAAATACTAACTATAAATTTATAAAAAAGGAGGGAATAAATTTATATTTTGAAATAGGATCTATGTTGGAGGAAGATGCTGCCAAAATTATTAAAAGTGCATTGAAATCAAATTCTATAAGTAAGGCATTAATGTTTAAAGTATTAACAAAGGAATATATATAGGGAGATGAATTCAAATGGATAGTTTAACAAAATTTGTAGAAGAAAAAATTGCGCCACCTTTAATTAGATTTTCTCAAATTAGATATGTTCAAGTGATGCAACGTATGGGTTTAGGGATAATGAGTTTATTAATTATAGGGTCATTATTTTTAATTTTAGCATCTTTTCCGTACAAACCTTATTTAGAATTTTTAGGTGATTTTAGAAAAACGCTTGCTGCAGGAGCGGGGATTGGGACAGCATTTATTGGGATTTTTACGGTTATGACTGTTTCGTATGGGCTTGCTGAATGGTACAATGAAAATAAAGGGATGAAAATGGATATCATTCAACCAGTGGTTTTATCTACAGCTAGCTATTTACTTTTAAATCCAGCTAAAACTGTGAATGTTGTTGTTGAAGCAGGAGCTAATCCTTCTAAATTTACTGGAGTTCCTACACAGTATTTAGGAGCGTTAGGTGTGTTTACAGCTATTGTTGTAGGGATTGTATCCGTTGAAATTTACAGACTTATTATTCAAAAGAAAATAGTTATTAAATTACCAGAAAATGTGCCACCTATGGTTTCTCAAGCGTTTATTGCTTTAATTCCAAGTTTTGTTGTAGTCCTATTTTGGTGGTTAGTAGGTCATGTTTTAGGGGTAGAAATTCCAAAAGTGATTCAGAAAGTATTTGAACCTTTAGTGTCGATTGGAGATACTTCAGTAGCTGTAGTTTTAGCATCGTTGCTCAACCGCGTATTATGGTCTGTAGGTATTCATGGAGGAAATATTGTAAGTAGTGTTGGTGGAACAATTTGGCAACAAATGGTAGCAGCAAATCAAGAAGCATTTGCAGCTACTCAGTCATTTAAAGATTTACCATATACCTTTACATCACTTTATATGGATAATTATATTTGGACAGGATTATTTCCGTTAGCGTTGATTATGACATTCTCAAAATCACCACGTCTAAAAGCGTTAGGAGTACTTGCTTTACCAGCAACATTGTTCAATATTGGAGAACCTCTAATTTTTGGTATTCCAATCATGATGAATCCAGTATTAATGATTCCATTTGTTTTGAGTTATGTAATGTTAGCAGTTGTTTCTGTTATGTTGACAAGTTTTGGAGTTTTACCTACTCCAGTTCTTTCTGTACCATGGATTATGCCGGCTCCAATTAAGACGTTTTTAGCAACAAATGCATCTATTTGGCCAGCTATTTATGTGATTTTAGGATGGATTTTGATGGCAATTATTTTTTACCCGTTTGTAAAAGCAATTGAGAAAAAAGATTTATCTGAAAAATCTGAAAATGGAGAACTATTATATTCGTAGATAAATGATGCGAAGACCAATGTGGATTTCCGCATTGGTCTTCTTTTAGTAGGAGGATAAATATGCTAGGTGTTTCGATATATTTTTCAACTCCTTTTGAAGAAAATGAAGAGTATTTAAATCGAGTTAGTAAATATAATGTTAAATATGTTTTTACTTCTTTACAAATTCCAGAAGAAAATCAGGTGGATCAACTAAATTTATTGAAAAAATTTATAGATTTAACCAACCGGTTAAAGATGAAATTAATGATTGATATTTCCCCGCATACATTTGAAAAGTTTGGGATTAAAGAAGAGAAATGGATAAAATTTTTAAAAGAACTAGATGCCAAATGCGTTAGAATAGATTATGGATTTTCAATGGAGGAAATTAAAATATTTTCCGAAAATTTTGAAGTGATATTGAATGCAAGCACAATAGATGAACAATTTTATGATAAAGGTATTGAAGTAGGCGTTGATTTTTCATCATTGATTGCATGTCACAATTTTTATCCTAGAAAAGATACAGGACTGGATAAGGATTGGCTTGTTGAAAAAAATAAAAGATTAAAATCATATGGATTAAAAACAATGATGTTTATTCCTGGAGATGAAGTGAAAAGAGGGCCGGTCTTTGAAGGGTTACCAACGATAGAAAATCATAGAAATCAATTACCTCTGTTAAATTATATTGAATGTGTAGAAAAATTATCTATTGATGAAGTAATTGTTGGAGATGTTAGAATATCTGAAAAGGAATTAGAGAAAATTGATTTTTATAAAAACCTCCATATTTTACTTTTAGAAGTAAGTTATTTAATAGATTCAGATTTTGCAAATATAGTATTATCTAATAGAAAAGATGTAGCTATGAATGTAGTACGTTGTGTAGAATCAAGAACAGTATTAAAAAAAGAGAACATTGTTCCTTTTAATACTGTTGCCAGAGAAGTAGGTGTTATTACCATAGATAATGAATTGTATGGAAGATATCAAGGGGAATTGCAAATTGTAAAGAAACCTTTATTATCTGATGAGCGAGTAAATGTAATAGGAAAGGTATCAGAAAATTCA
Organism: uncultured Granulicatella sp.; assembly: GCA_963535215.1. Classification (GTDB taxonomy): domain Bacteria; phylum Bacillota; class Bacilli; order Lactobacillales; family Aerococcaceae; genus Granulicatella. The sequence goes on from CAUSWE010000014.1 coordinate 2,698, forward strand.
ATAAATTTGTTGGAGTTTATTAAGGAAGGTACAAAATTTAAATTTGTAGGAGTTGAAGAATGATGAAAACAATTATGTTGGTTTGTAATGCAGGGATGTCGACAAGTTTACTTGTAAATAAAATGAAAGCAGCTGCAGAAAAGATTGATATCGATATTTTTGATATTTTCGCAGTTCCTTTAAGTAGTGTGAAAAATGAAATAGAATCTAAAAATGTTGATATTATATTAGTTGGTCCTCAAGTTAGATTTAAGTTGAAAGAACTTAAAGAAAAGTATGAACCAGGTATTGTTGTGGAATCCATAAATGTACAAGATTATGGTATGATGAATGGAGAAAATGTTTTACTAGGAGCAATTGAAAAACTTCAACTATAAAGAGAGAGTGTAGAATGAGTGTATTATATAAAATTAAAAGTTCAATAAATGCTTTTACAGATACAGAATATGTGATTGCAGATTTTATTTTAAAAAATAGACAACTAGTATTGGATTCCAATGCAAAAGAATTAGGGGATGTTACGAAGACTTCTGCATCTGCTTGGGTTAGATTTGCTAAAAAAATGGGGTATAAAGGATTACCAGCATTCAAAGTAGAGTTGGCTAAAGAGACTGAAGTGGCTAGTGTTGAAGATGAACTTGAAACTTTTTTAAATCCCAATGATTCTTTACGATTGTTATTGAAAAAAACTGAAAATATGGTAACTCAAAATATAAAGGAAACTTTTAATTTAATAGATTATCATGAATTAGAAAAAGCAATAGAAGTAATTAATAGCGCTAAAACAATTTATTTATTAGGAGTTGGGGGAAGTAGTGTTGTTTGTTTAGATTTTTATCATAAAATGACTAGAATTCATCAAAATGTTATATATGATAAAGATTTACATACATTAATGGCACGTATCGCTCAACTAGAAAAAGATGATGTGGTGATTGTTGTTAGTTATAGTGGAGAAACCGAATCAGTTAATACTGTAGTTAAGAATGCGAAAAAAATTGGTGCTAAAATTATAGGAGTAACCAAATTTAATTTGAAATCCACACTTTCGAATTTGTCAGATATTAAACTTTTTGTTCCAATTGAAGAAAAGGAAATTAGATTAGGTTCAATCACTTCTAGAAATAGCCTTCTGATTATTACGGACTTACTGTATTATGGTATTGCAAAAATTGATTTTAATTCAACAAAAGATTTGCTTGTTCGAACTCGTAATTTCATTAAGGGGGAATTATAGTGTTAGCAGTTGGGTTGATGTCTGGAACTTCTTTAGATGGTGTCGATGTAGTTCTTTGTGATATTACCGGTAAAGATGAAGATACTCAGGTACAACAATTGAACTTTAAAACATATGAAATTCCTGAATATTTGAGAGATAAAATAAGAAAATGTTGTAGTAGAGAATTGGTTCCTGTAGAGTTAATTTGTTCCCTAAACTTTGAATTAGGGCAGTTGTTTGCAGAAGCAGTAAAAAAATTATGTGAAGAATCTTCAGTGAGTTTAGAAGATATAGCTTTTATAGCTAGTCATGGACAGACGATATTTCATATCCCAAAAGCATTTTCTGATTATGTTCCAAGTACATTACAAATTGGAGAGGCTGCTATTATTGCTAATGAATGTAGAACTACAGTGATTTCAAATTTTAGAGTGATGGATATGGCTGTGGGTGGAGAAGGTGCTCCTTTAGTACCTTACAGTGAGTATTTATTATATGCAGATGAAAATCAAACAGTTGCATTACAAAATATAGGTGGAATTGGAAATGTTACATTTCTTCCTAAAAAAGGAGATTTTACTAAAGTAATAGCGTTTGATACTGGACCAGGGAATATGATGATTGATGGTGCAGTACAAAAGTTATATGGGGAAAAGTTTGATAAAAATGGGGAGTATGCAAGTAAGGGAAAATTAATACCATTATTGGCTGAGGAGTTGAAAAACCATCCCTATTTTGCATTAGATATCCCTAAGACGACAGGAAGAGAGCTTTTTGGAGAACATTACACATATGCGCTTTTAGAAAAATATCAAGATTATAATAAGAATGATATTATTTTTACATTAACATGGTTTACAGCTTATTCTATTGCTTATCATTATAAAAAATATTTTATTCATCAGTATCATTTGGATAAATGTATAATTGCCGGTGGAGGAGCGTATAATAAGAGTCTTATAAATTTGATAAAAAAAGAATTACCAGAAATTGAGATACTGATTCAAGAAGATTTAGGATATTCTTCAGAGGCTAAAGAAGCGATAGCTTTTGTGATATTAGGTAATCAAACTTATCATATGAAACCGTCAAATGTACCTTCTGCAACAGGAGCAAGAAAAAATGTCATTTTAGGGCAGATAACCTATCCAACTATATAAAATTAATAAACCTATTGTAGAAGAACTGCAATAGGTTTATTTGTTAGAAGTAGAAGACACTCTCGTTTGCTGGACGAGAAGGGATAATTGTTAAACTCTTATTGTGTAATTTGATTTCAGTTAAAACACTATTTAATACATGGGCGTTGTTTTTAATAACACTACCTTCAAAAGCAACAATAATATTGTCTTCTTGATTACAAGATAATAAAGCTTTAGCAATATCTTTTCCGGCTTGTTGCGCAATAGATGTTAGAAATAGATTATTGTTGTAATGTAAATATAATGTTGCTAATTTTGCTACTTCTGTTTTAGGACTATTATATACTGTGTTTATAATTGATTGACGATTTGGGAAAATTTGTTGAATAGTAGGTAGTAAATCAAGGAAGTCCATAGGGCTTTCGTTATAATCTAAGAAGTTTATGTATGTTTTTAGAATTTGTTTTCCAATCCAATAACCACTTCCTTCATCACCTAGTATGTGCCCCCAACCACCTTTTTGGATAAATTGATCATTTTTTCTGCATAAAAGTGATGACCCCGTTCCTGCTATAAAAAGATTACCATCTTTATTTTTAAAAGTAGCAATATGACTCATTTTTAAATCTGATTCAACTGAAAATTTACAATGAAGTTTTTCTTTAAATGCTGATGTTAATTCTGGAATGAGTGTACTGGCTCCAGCCATCCCGATACTAATATAGCTAATATTGGAATAATTTACCTTATTTTTTAAAAGTAAATTTTCGATTACATGAATTACATTGTTAACTGCCATATTAAAATTAACAATAGGATTTCCCATTTCTCCTTTGATGCTGTCGATAGCTTGGTTTTCTTTATATAAAATCCCAATTGTTTTTGTTCCTCCTGCATCAATTCCTATTTTCATGCTAATTCCTCCTTTTTATTAATATCGTAAAGTAAAAACAGAAGAAATTCAATGATGAGAATTATTTTCTTTCACTTTTCAACTAAAACTATGACTATTCTTTCCCATGCATTCTCATTGCCAATAAAGAACGTACATGTATATAATGACAATGCGAAAGATTGTGAAAGAGGGTGTGGAGATGTTTCGAGATGCGACTAGTATGGCGCAAGCGGTTCGTGATAAGCAAGTGAGTCCGTTGGAATTAGTATTAGAAACAATTGAAAAAGCAGAACGATTGAATCCAAGATTAAATGCGATTGTTTCGACACGTTATGAAGAAGCGATAGAAGAAGCGAAGAAGTTTAAAGTGAAGGATCAACCTTTTGCAGGAGTTCCTTTATTTTTAAAAGACTTAGGGCAAGAGAAAAAAGGGACACCTTGTACCTATGGTTCTCGTTTGTTTAAAGATTATATTTGTCATGAAACGAGTCATTTTGTGAAGCGTTTAGAAGAATTGGGATTCATTATATTAGGAAGAACGAATACGCCTGAGTTTGGGTATAAAATGGTGAGTGATGCCCAGTTACATGGGCCTGTTCATCATTTTTTAGATGAAACAGTAAATGCAGGTGGTTCTAGTGGTGGAGCTGCTGCAATTGTTGCTGCAGGGATTTCTCCTTTAGCTGCTGCAAGTGATGGGGGTGGATCGATTCGTGTTCCTGCTAGTCATAATGGGTTAATTGGTTTGAAGCCGACTCGGGGGCGTGTTCCGGTAGGACCTGGTTCTTATCGTGGGTGGAATGGAGCTACGGTTCAATTTGCTTTAACTAAGACGGTGAGAGATACTCGGAATTTGTTATGGCATTTGCAAACATGCCAATTAGAGAGTCCATTTCCATTGCCTTTGTTGCAAAGAGAAAATTTATTTTCTTCTAAATTAAATCGTCCATTGAAAGTAGGGATGTTATTAAAGCATCCGATTGATGGGAAAGTTTCCAGTGAAGTGGAACAAGTTGTTCGTCAAATGGCGCAGAAATTTGAATTGGATGGACATGAAGTCGGTGAAATAACAGAAGATCCGATTGATGGAATTGAACTCCAAAAAGGATTTTATCTCATTAGTGGGGCAGAGACCGTTGTGATGTTTCAAAGGATGGAGAAACAATTACAACGTCAAATGACTCGTTTTGATATGGAATTGATGACATGGGTGATGTATCAAAGTGGGTTAATGGTGACGGGTGCTGATTATGCACGAGTTGCGGGTGATTGGGATCGTTATGCTGAAGCGATGATGCAACTTCATGATACATATGATGTGTTATTGTTGCCGACAGTTGCGAATACTGCACCAAAACAAGATGCGTATACTTTAGATAATGCTTTAATCGCTAAGATGGAGCATATTCATGAATTATCACACGAAGAGCGTCAAGAAGTTGTCTGGAAAATGTTTGAGTCGAGTGTGGAAGATACCCCGTTTACGCAACGAATGAATATTACAGGTCAACCGGCAATTAGTCTTCCAGTTGGTCGTTCAAGTGACGGAATGCCAATTGGAGTGCAATTAGTTGCTGCAAAAGGTAGAGAAGATTTATTACTAGCCATTGCTGAACAGTGGGAAGAAGACGAGTTATGGAAGTTTTCATAAAAATAAAAAAATTTCCAGTATGAAGTCAGAAAAGTGATACAATAGAAGTATGTGTGGTTAAGGAAGGTGTTTTAAAAATGAAAACAATAGACGCATTGTTTGAACCTTTTACATTGAAGGGGAATATTGTATTAGAGAATCGTTTTGTATTATCGCCAATGGTGACGAATTCTTCAACGGAAGAAGGGTATATTACGCAAGATGATTTATTGTATGCAAAGAGACGTGCAGGTTCTGCTGCTTTACAAATTACAGGGGCAGCGTACGTCAATAAAAAAGGACAACTGTTTGAATTTGGATTTAGTGCGATAGATGAGGCAGCTATTCCAGGGCTGAAGAAATTAGCTCAGGAAATGAAATCTCAAGGAGCGACTGCTATTTTACAATTAACCCATGCGGGACGTTTTGCTAGTCATGCATTGAATCGAGATAAAACGGTTGTAGGTCCTAGTGCGATGAAATTACAATCGCCATTTCCACATGAAGTGCATGAGATGACGCTTGAAGAAATTCATCAAGTAATTGAAGATTATCGTCGTGCTACTAAAATTGCAATTGAAGCAGGATTTGATGGAGTGGAAATTTCTTCTGCTCAACGATTGTTAATTCAAACATTCTTCTCTACTTTTTCAAATGAGAGAGCAGATGAATATGGATCACAATCTTTAGAAAATCGTTCTCGTATTGGGATAGAAGTGTTGAAAGTTGTTCAAGAAACCATTGGGCAATATGCTGGGGAGAATTTTATTTTAGGCTTTAGAGCAACTCCAGAAGAAACTAGAGGGAATCAAATTGGCTATAGTATCGATGAGTTTTTAGAATTTTTCCATCAAGCTCTAACCATTGCTTCGATTGATTATTTAGCGATTGCGAGTTGGGGGCATGATGTATTTCGAAATAAAATTCGCGCAAAAGGTCCTCATCAAGGTGAATTAGTGAATGCTGTGATTTATAAAGCGTTAAAAGGAAAAGTAGCGGTGATTGCTTCAGGTGGCATTAATAGTCAAGAAAAAGCATTAGAAGCATTAGAACATGCTGATCTTGTTGGATTATCGACTCCATTTATTACAGATCCTGAATTTGCTAAAAAAATTAAAGAAGGTAAATCAGAAGAAATTCAATTATCGATTAGACCGGAGAATTTAGAAGCATTAGCGATTCCTCAAGCTGCATTTAAAGATATTGTGCCGTTAATGGATTTTGGAGAGTCGCTTCATAAAGATGCAAGAGATTTCTTTAGAAGTTTGGAAGTTAACTATAAGGAGAGAGCTGTCGATGAAAATTAGTGTACTGGATTATGGCGTTGTTGATTTTGGGAAAACAAATGAAGAAGCCATTCAAGAGACGATTCAATTAGCTAAAATAGCAGAAGAATTAGGCTATGCACGTTTTTGGGTAGCAGAACACCATCAAGTAAAAGCTTTGTCGATCAGTGCACCTGAAGTGGTCATTCCAGCGATTGCTTCTCAAACAAAGAATATTCATGTTGGTTCAGGTGGTATTATGGGCTTGCATTACGCTCCGTATAAGGTAGCTGAAGTGATGCACTCGTTAGAAGTGATATTTCCTGGAAGAATTGATATTGGTCTAGGAAATTCGATAGGGACAAAATCTGTTTCAACAGCTTTGAAAAGTCATTATACTAAACCTCAGTTTGGTGAATGGGTAGCTGATGTACAGGAAATCATACAGACTAATGAAGCTGTTCCTCGTACAAAGAGAGTTCCAGAACAATTTTTATTAGGAATGGGTGGTGAATCCGTTCATATTGCTGCAAAAAATGGCTTAGGATTTGTTTATGGAATTTTCCCGTATATTCCTCAAGAGCCTCTTGTGTTAGCAAAAGAATTAGCAACGGCATATCGTAAAGAATTTCAATCGGTAAATCGAACAGATTCTCGCTTTATTTTAGCAGTTTTTGTCGTGATTGCAGATACTGAGGAAAAAGCCGAAGAGATGGCTCAAGCATTAGATTTATGGATGTTAGGAAAACAAGATTTTAGTGAATTTGAAACATTCCCAACAAATAAAGATGTGAAGACTCGAGAAGTAACTCCAACGGAAAGAAAAACAATCGAAGACAATCGTCAACGGTTAATTGTTGGAGATTCTCAGGCGGTAAAAGCGCAACTGGATGAATTATGTCAAGTTTGTAATCCGGATGAATTATTAATGATTCCACTAGTTGGAGGATTTGAAAATCGGAAACGTGCGTTAGAATTATTCGCACAATTGTATCAGTGGAAAGGATGAATAAAATGAGAAAATTTGCAAATTTTTTATGGATTGATAAAGAAGGAGACCGTTATACAATTCGTATGACACCAGAATTACAAGATGATGTGGGTACAATTGGTTTTGTTCAATTTAGCCAAGATGAAGTGTTAGAAGCAGAGGAAGAAATTGTTAGTATCGAAGCTTCAAAAACAGTGATGTCTATTGTGACTCCAATTGGAGGAAAAGTGGTAGCATATAATAAAGCTGCAGTAGATGAGCCAACATTATTAAACTCTGAAAAACCAGAAGAACATTGGCTAGTCGTATTAACAGATGTTGATGAAGCGCAATTTATGGCATTAGAAGATGAATAAAGATACACAAGTTAATCGATTACAGCAAATGATTGCTTTTTTGATGGAGGAAAAAGGCGAAGTTGTTCCAGATTACTCTGGGAAATCAGAAAAAGAATTAGAAGAAATTTGGCGAGGGTTGGTTAATATTAGACCTGCTAGTCAAGCGGATACGCGCTATTTAGAGTTAGAAGAGGCGTATTTAAGGCAATATCATATAGGGGCAATTGTAGGAATAGAAAGTTGCCAAGATACAAATGAAGAGAGAATAAAATTATATCATGGGGACTTATGTCATTTAGAAGTAGAGGCAATTGTAAATGCGGCAAATAGTGATTTGTTAGGATGTTTTATTCCAAATCATCGTTGTATTGATAATGCCATTCACACTTTTGCAGGGGTCAAGTTAAGAGAATGTTGTCATCAAATTCAATTGGAGCAAGGAAAAAAAGAACCTGTTGGATCTGTAAAGGTGACACCGAGTTTTCATTTGCCATGTAAGTATGTTTTTCACACAGTAGGTCCTTTTATTCCTCCTGGAAAGCCCGTTACGGCTATTCGGAAACAATTATTAGAGAAATGTTATATGAGTTGTTTGAAGCAAGCAGAAGAAATGAAGCTAGAAAGTCTTGCTTTTTGTGGGATTTCAACGGGTCAATTTGGTTTTCCGATAGAAGATGCTGCACAAATTGCAGTTTCGGTTGTAAAAGACTGGGTTAAGCAACACGTCTTTCCAGAAATGGTTATTTTATCAACGTATACAAATGAAGAACAAATGGCTTATGAAAAATTATTACAATGATGATAGAAGGGAGGGAAAGTAGTGGAGTGGATTACACCAATACAAAAGATGGAAAGTCAGGCGCAACAATTAAAAAGTTTGTTTGAAGAAGCGGATGCTATTGTTGTAGGGATTGGAGCAGGAATGTCTGCTGCGGATGGCTTTACTTATATTGGGGAACGTTTTGAGTCAGCTTTTCCAGATTTTATCGAAAAGTATCAATTATTAGATATGTTACAAGCAAGTTTATTTCAATTTGCCAGTTGGGAAGAGTACTGGTCTTTTCAAAGTCGCTTTATTGCACTGAATTACTTAGATCAACCAGTGGGAGCTGCTTATGTTGAGTTGAAAGAAATGCTTGAAACAAAACCGTACCATATTATTACTACGAATGCTGATAATGCCTTTGAAGTAGCTGGATTTGATATGGAGAAAGTGTTTCATATTCAAGGAGAATACGGATTGTTACAATGTAGCCAACATTGTCATCCACAAACTTATCGAAAAGATGAGTTAATTCGTGAAATGATTGCAAGGCAAAAGGATATGAAAGTCCCGTATGAATTAATTCCGTTTTGTCCAGAATGTGGCGCACCATTAGAGATTAATAAGCGTAATGCTGAAAAAGGGATGGTGGAGTCTGCAGATTTCTTTGAACAAAAAGCTCGTTATGATGCATTTTTGAAGCAATATGAAACAGGAAAAGTAGTATATTTAGAAATTGGAATTGGATTTACAACACCACAATTTATTAAAACACCATTCCAAAAGAAAGTTACAGAAAATCCAAATGCAGTTTATGTAAGTATGAACCATAAACATTATCGAGTGCCTTTAACCATTCGAAATCGTACCCTACTATTATCAGAGAATATTGCAACATTAATACACGAAACACATCAATTATTAAAGGAAGAAGGAAAGCTTTATGTATTTGATTGAGCCAATTAGAAATGGGAAGTATGTTACAGATGGAGCAGTAGCTCTTGCAATGCAAGTATATGTCCAACAAAATGTATTTTTAGATGATGATATTTTATTCCCTTATTACTGTGATCCAAAAGTGGAAATTGGAAAATTCCAAAATACAGTTGCAGAAGTGAATGAACAATATTTAAAAGAACATAACATCCAAGTCGTTAGAAGAGATACGGGTGGTGGTGCCGTATATGTAGATTCAGGTGCTGTTAATGTTTGTTATTTAATTCAAGATAATGGAGTGTTTGGAGATTTCAAGAGAACATATGCTCCGGCGATTCAAGCGCTGCATGAGTTAGGGGCAACTGGAGTAGAACAAACTGGTCGAAATGACTTAACTATTGATGGAAAGAAAGTTTCTGGAGCTGCTATGACGATTAGTAATGGTCGTGTTTATGGAGGCTATTCTTTACTATTAGATGTGGATTATGATGCAATGGAAAAAGTTTTGAATCCAAATAAAAAGAAATTACAATCAAAAGGGATTCAATCTACAAGAGCTAGAGTGGGCTCAATTCGTCCACATTTAGCACCAGAATATCAAGAAATTACTATTGATGAATTTAAAAATTTAATGACTTGTAAGTTGTTAGGAATTAATTCAATGGATAAAGCGAAACGTTATGTATTAACGGAAGAAGATTGGAAAGCCATTGATGAATTGACAGCTAAAAAGTATAAAAATTGGGACTGGAATTATGGAGAATCTCCACAATATAGCGACTACCGTGATGGAAGATTTGCTGCAGGAACGATTCAAGTATACTTAGAAGTGGAACAAGGAAGAATTACAAAATGTAGTATTCGTGGTGATTTCTTCTCTAAACGTGAAATTCAAGATGTAGAAACTCAATTAATGGGCGTCCGTATGGTCGAAGAAGATATTAAAGCTGTATTAGACACATTTGAGTTAACAGAATATTTTGGAGCCGTAACTTCTGAAGAACTTACAAAACTTATTTTAGGAGAGTAAGTAAAAAATATTCAAAAATGCAAAAAAATAGTTGACAAGGACTTTTACTTCCTGTAAACTATTTTCTAGTTGAATGCGACCGAAGACAGTAGGGGGCGTTAGCCTTAATATCCTACCGAGGGAGAACAAGTTGATCTTATTTCTCTATGTCTTTGTGGGCATAGAGATTTTTTTATGCCCTACCTAAAATTCAGGAGGTGAAACACGAAGATGAGTGAAGCAATTATTGCTAAAAAAGCGCAACAAGTTTCTGAAGTTGCTGAACAATTCAAAAATGCAACATCTGTTGTAGTTGTGGATTATTTAGGAATTACAGTAGAACAAGCAACAAACTTACGTACAGAATTACGTAACGCAGGTGTACAATTTGCAGTTGTAAAAAACAGCATCTTATCACGTGCAGCTAAAGAAGCTGGTTTAGAAGGAATGGATGACATTTTCAAAGGACCATCAGCTGTAGCTTTCAGTAACGATGACGTAGTAGCTCCTGCTAAAATCTTAGCTGACTTTGCTAAAAAAGTTGAAGCTTTAGAAATTAAAGCAGGTGTAATCGAAGGTAAAGTTTCTTCTAAAGAAGAAATCGAAGCTCTTGCAAAATTACCAAACCGCGAAGGCTTACTATCAATGCTATTATCAGTATTACAAGCACCAGTTCGCAACACTGCATTGGTATTCAAAGCCGTTGCAGACCAAAAAGATGGCGCAGCTGCTTAAAGCTAGCTAGCTAATCAAAAAAATAATAAAAATTAATTAACCAAAATGGAGGAATTTAAAAATGGCATTAAACATTGAACAAATCATTGCTGACATTAAAGAAGCAACTGTATTAGAATTAAACGACTTAGTAAAAGCAATCGAAGAAGAATTTGGCGTAACAGCAGCAGCTCCTGTAGCTGTAGTAGCTGGTGGCGCTGGTGAAGCTGCTGAAGAAAAATCAGACTTCGATGTAGAATTAACTTCTGCAGGCGACAACAAAATTAAAGTAATTAAAGTTGTTCGTGAAGCTACTGGTTTAGGATTAAAAGAAGCTAAAGCTTTAGTTGATGGCGCACCTGGAATCTTAAAAGAAGGCGTTGCTAAAGAAGAAGCAGAAGCATTAAAAGCTCAATTAGAAGAAGTTGGAGCTTCTGTAACATTAAAATAATTTTTAATGACTATTTCAAGGTCGGACGATTATGTCTGGCCTTTTTTGTTACCTAAAAATGAGTGTTTTCAGCGTATTTAAACTTTATTGTTCGTTTTTAATTGAAATTTCATGATTAAAACTATTGATTTTATAAGTAGATAGTATTAAAATACAGATATTCCAAATGCGCGAAAACATAAATGTATGGTTTTTGCTTGGGATAAAGTGTTGTGAGGAAGTAAGAAAACTATTGGATTAGTAGGAGGACTTATGAAATTACTAGAAGAACGCATTTTGAAAGATGGTCATGTTTTAGGTGAGAATATCCTTAAAGTGGATTCCTTTTTAACTCACCAAGTGGATATCCGTCTGATGCATAAAATTGGGGAAGTTTTCGCAGAAAAATTTGCGAATGCAGGAATCACAAAAGTTGTTACGATTGAAGCATCCGGTATTGCTCCGGCGGTTTATGTAGCTGACAAACTAGATGTTCCAATGATTTTTGCGAAGAAATCTAAAAACATTACAATGAATGAAGGAGTATTAACTGCTGAAGTGTATTCCTTTACTAAAAAAGTAAGCAATACGGTTTCTGTTGCAGGAAAATATCTTTCTACGGAAGATAAGGTCTTGATTATTGATGATTTCTTAGCGAATGGCCAAGCGGCTAAAGGTTTGATTGAAATTATCGAGCAAGCAGGTGCTAAAGTAGAAGCTGTAGGAATTGTCATTGAAAAATCTTTCCAAGATGGTCGTGGATTGATAGAAGAAGCTGGATATCCAGTATTATCTTTAGCTCGTATTGAACGTTTTGAAAATGGGAATGTTATTTTTAAGGAGGCAGACTTATAATGCAACAACAAAAACACTCGCAAGCGGCTCTTTTAGGCTTACAACATTTATTAGCAATGTATTCAGGTTCAATCTTAGTTCCAATTATGATCGCTACAGCTTTGGGATATTCCAGTGAACAGTTAACGTATTTAATTTCTACGGATATTTTTATGTGTGGAGTTGCTACATTATTACAACTTCAATTAAACAAACATTTTGGGGTAGGACTTCCAATTGTGTTAGGGGTTGCTTTCCAATCTGTTGCTCCGTTAATTATTATCGGTAAGAGTCATGGTAGTGGGGCAATGTTTGGAGCTTTAATTGTTTCAGGGATTTATGTCATTTTAGTGTCTGGATTTTTCTCTAAGTTAGCTAATTACTTCCCGTCTATTGTAACAGGATCAGTGATTACAACAATTGGATTAACATTGATTCCAGTAGCGATTGGGAATATGGGAAATAATTCTCCAGAACCGACTGCACAAAGTTTATTATTAGCAACAACTACTGTCGTTATTATTCTTTTAATTAATATCTTTACAAAAGGTTTTATTAAATCTATTTCTATTTTAATTGGGTTAGTTGTAGGAACTGCGATTGCAGCAAGTATGGGGCTTGTTGACTTCACTCCAGTAAGAGAAGCTTCAGTTGTTCATGTTCCATCTCTATTCTACTTTGGAATGCCAACGTTTGAATTTTCATCTATTGCAATGATGTGTATTATTGCCACAGTTTCAATGGTTGAATCAACAGGTGTTTATATGGCTTTATCAAATATTACAGGTGAGACAATCGATTCAACTCGTCTTCGTAATGGTCTTCGTGCAGAAGGGATGGCAGTATTACTTGGAGGTATTTTTAATACATTCCCTTATACAGGATTTTCTCAAAATGTAGGTTTGGTAAAAATTTCAGGTATTAAAAATCGACTTCCAATTTATTATGCCGCTGCATTTTTAATTGTGTTAGGATTATTACCTAAATTTGGTGCCTTAGCGCAAATTATTCCGAGTCCCGTTATTGGTGGAGCAATGGTTGTGATGTTTGGATTCGTATCGCTTCAAGGGATGCAAGTTTTATCAACGGTCGATTTTGTCAATAACGAACATAATTTCTTAATTGCAGCCATTTCGATAAGTGTTGGTGTTGGTTTTAATAATAGTAATTTATTCGTTAGCATGCCAACCGCTGTTCAAATGTTCTTCTCAAACGGGATTGTAGTAGCGAGTGTCTTAGCAATCTTCTTAAATACAGTTTTAAATCGAAAGAAAAATTAAAAGAGAAGGTCTGTAAGACCTTCTCTTTTTTTGTATTACAAGAAAAAATAGATATAATAGAAATGCGATTGGAGGAAGATGAATGAAAGATTTACAATTTTATTTAGAATTAGAAGACAAGGAATGGGAAAGAACAGGAGAACAAAAAGATCGACATTGTGCTAGAGCGATTGTTGTAGATGAACAGAATCGATATTATTTTGTACAAATTACTCGAGATGATTTATTCGGAAAGGGAACGTATATCGAAACTGCTGGTGGAGGTTTAGAGAAAAGTGAAAATGCTGAAGAAGCAGTGGTGAGAGAAGTGAAGGAAGAATTAGGCATCGATAGTGAACTGCTATGTAAAATAGGAATTGTGAGTGACTATTATCACGCGGTAAATCGTCATAATATTAATCATTATTATTTATGTAAAATGAAGAGTCGTGGAGAACAAGAATTATTAGACTATGAAAAAAATGATTTTCAAATGAAGGTATTAATGCTTGGGTATGAAGAAGCGGTAGAATTGTATGAAGAACAAACAGACAAAAAATTAGGAAGGTTATTAACGAATCGTGAATTACCGATTTTAAAAATAGCCAAGCAATGGTTCGATGAATACAAATAGGAGGATTAAGATTGGAACAGTCTTTTTATCGTTTTAAGGCGTTAACGCATCTATTAAATGTGAATCAGTTACGTTTACCTTCTGATGAGTTCAACATGATATTAGAAGCTTTACAAGATGGTAATCTAAGTGGAGTAAAAGAGAATCTTTCTTCATTAGGCAAAATGGTTGTAAGAGTTTTTGAGGTAGAGCCTCTAATGGAACGACAATATTATTTTGTAGAATGGGGAAATCAAGCGATAGCTGTTACGAGTAGTGCGGATTTGTTAGTAGTATTAATAAAAGCAGCACCAAAAGAACCAACTATTCGAGTTTGTACAGAGAGATAAAAGAAATGTGAAGTTAGAGAATTGAAAATTCTCTAGCTTTTTTTAATGACTTTAGTCATGTTAGATAGTGACTTTGGGCACTCAACAAGAAGAATAGAATTAGTTATATTGTAAATGTAAAAACGTAAAGGAAGTGATTAAAATGACAGAAGTGAAAGAAAATAACAAGATGAAGAACATTTTCAAAAAATTATTTTGGTTTTATGTTGTAGTATTAACAATGTTAATGGTGAAAGTAGTCATCGGAGGAGAATCTGTCATTGATTATGTGACGGGAGAAAAGTTTGTACTATTTATTCCGATACTATTAGGAGTTATTTCAGAAGAAGTTTAAGGAGGAATAGTTATGAGAAAAGGTGAGAATGGCAAAGAAAAACAAGTAACTATTACAGGAAGAACAATTTGGGCAGCGCTACTTATTATAAATGTAATTCTAATTTTGATTAAATTATTTAATGTGTTCTACTTTAAACATTCATTTGGAGAAGAATTTAATTTCATCTATTTGATGTCGCTGTTTCCTACTTTCTTTTTATTCATGGTGACAGCTCATATTGAAAAAGAGAAAAATGGAAAATAAAAAATTGAAGAAGTTTAAGGAGGAGTAACAATGAGAAAAAAAGAAAATGGTAAAGAAAAACAAGTAAATCTTACAGGAAAAACAATTTGGATTGCTGCGGTTATATTAAATGTCATTCCGATTTTGTTTAAATTATTTAATATGTTTTACTTTAAACATTCGTTTGGAGAAGAATTCAATTTTACCTATTTGATGTCAATATTTCCGATATTCTTTTTATTAGCAGTAACAGCTCATATTGAAAAAGAGGAAAAATAAAATTTTTTAAAATAAATTTTTAGAGAGTAAAAATTGTATTGGTTTTCATAAATTTTTAGACAGAAGACAAAACAGCTAGGAACGTTGAAGTAACAATGTTTCTAGCTGTTTTTGGATAAAAATGAAACACACGGAGGCGTTTGTATAAAAAAAGATTGATAAATCAACAAAAAAAGCTTGCATTTTTTTAAATTAGCATGTATACTATTAAAAGTGTCGCAGGGGATAAGTATGTCCACGTGCGATACCCCCTGTAAAGGAAACAGGGGTAGCTATGAAACGAGAGGTTGCGACACACCCGGACGCTTTGCCACGAAAGGGAAACGTCGGAAATTCGCGTGGAGCTAGTCTTATGACAACATTAGACGAAGGAGGAAAGAAAATGGCAAAACAAAAAATCCGTATCCGTTTGAAAGCTTACGAACACCGTGCGCTTGATCAATCAGCGGAAAAAATCGTAGAAACAGCAAAAAGAACTGGTGCTAGCGTAGCTGGTCCAATTCCATTGCCTACAGAAAGATCGCTATATACAGTTATTCGTGCGACTCACAAATATAAAGATTCTCGCGAACAATTTGAAATGCGTACTCACAAACGTTTGATTGACATTGTCAATCCAACACCAAAAACAGTTGATGCCTTAATGAAACTTGATTTACCAAGTGGCGTTGACATCGAAATCAAATTATAATTTATAGAAAAATGGAGGTGTAACCATGACCAAAGGAATCTTAGGCAAAAAAGTAGGGATGACTCAATACTTTACAGAAGCAGGTGAACTTATTCCTGTAACAGTTGTAGAAGTAACTCCAAACGTTGTTCTTCAATTAAAAACAATCGAAAACGACGGTTACGAAGCTGTTCAATTAGGTTTCGACGACTTACGTGAAGTTTTATCAAATCGCCCTGCAAAAGGTCATGTAGCAAAAGCAAATGCTATTCCTAAGCGCTTCATTCGTGAATTCAACAATGTCGAGCTTAGCGAGTACGAAGTAGGACAAGAAATCACTGTGGATGTATTTAAAGCAGGTGACATCGTTGACGTAACAGGAACATCTAAAGGAAAAGGTTTCCAAGGTGCAATCAAACGTCATGGTCAATCTCGTGGACCAATGGCTCACGGTTCTCGTTACCACCGTCGTCCTGGTTCAATGGGTGGAGCATCATTCCCATCACGCGTATTCAAAGGTAAAGCATTACCTGGACAAATGGGTGGCAACCGTATCACTATTCAAAATCTTGAAGTGGTTAAAGTTGATGCAGAACGTAACGTTATCTTAATCAAAGGTAATGTTCCAGGATCTAAAAAATCATTAGTAGAAATTAAAACAGCTATTAAATCAAAATAATTAAGTAAGGAAGGAGGAACGAGAGAATGACAAAAGTTACATTATACAAACAAGATGGAACAACAAATGGAGAAATTGAGTTAAACTCAGACATCTTCGGAATTGAACCAAATGAAAATGTAGTATTCGACGCAGTAATCATGCAACGCGCTTCATTACGTCAAGGAACTCACGCAGTTAAAAACCGTAGTGCGGTAAGCGGAGGCGGCCGTAAACCATGGCGCCAAAAAGGAACTGGTCGTGCTCGTCAAGGATCAATCCGTTCACCACAATGGCGTGGCGGAGGTATTGTATTCGGACCAACACCTCGTTCATATAGTTACAAATTACCAAGAAAAGTACGTCGCTTAGCGATTAAATCAGTATTATCACAAAAAGTATTAGATCAAAAGCTTGTTGTAGTGGAAGCATTACAATTCGACGCACCAAAAACAAAAGAGTTTGCACAAGTATTAGCTAACTTAAAAGTTGACACAAAAGTGTTAGTAGTTGTTGAATCTTCAAACGAATTTGCACAATTAGCTGCACGTAACATTCCAAACGTAACAGTTGTTGACGAAACACAAGTTACTGTTTTAGATGTTGTAAACAACGATAAATTAGTATTAACACAAGCTGCTCTTTCTAAAGTAGAGGAGGGACTTCAATAATGGATGCACGTGACGTAATCAAACGCCCAATCATTACTGAAGCTTCAATGCTTGCTACTGACGAAAAGAAATATACTTTCGAAGTAGACGTACGCGCAAACAAAATCGAAGTACGTCAAGCCGTAGAAGAAATTTTTGGTGTTAAAGTAGAAAAAGTTAACATCTTAAATGTACGTGCTAAATTCAAACGTGTTGGCCGCTATGCTGGTTACACAAACAAACGTCGTAAAGCAATCGTGAAGCTTACAAAAGACTCAAAAGATATTCAAATCTTCGCTGAAGAAGCATAATCTTCGAAGCAAAACTACTATTATATAGGAGGAATTAGACGTGGCGATTAAAAAATATAATCCAACCTCAAACGGCCGTCGTAATATGACAGGTTATGATTTCAGCGAAATTACAAAGTCAACACCAGAAAAAACTTTGTTAGAATCATCAAAAAACAACGCTGGTCGTAACAGCCAAGGTAAAATCACTGTACGTCACCAAGGTGGCGGACACAAACGTGCTTATCGTGTGATTGACTTCAAACGTAACAAAGATAACGTTGAAGGAGTTGTTCACTCAATCGAGTACGATCCAAACCGTTCAGCAAATATTGCTTTAATTCACTATGTTGATGGTGTGAAAGCATATATCATTGCTCCAAAAGGTTTACAAGTAGGACAACGTATCGAATCAGGCGTTAACGCTGATATTAAAGTAGGTAATGCATTACCATTAGGTAACATTCCAGTCGGTACTGTTATCCACAACATTGAAACAAAACCAGGTAAAGGCGGACAATTAGTTCGTTCAGCTGGTACAAGTGCACAAGTACTTGGTCAAGAAGGTAAATACACTTTAGTTCGTTTGAACTCAGGTGAAGTTCGTATGATTTTAGCAACTTGCCGTGCAACAATCGGTACTGTTGGTAACGAACAACATGAATTAATTAACATTGGTAAAGCTGGTCGTGCTCGTTGGAAACGTAAACGTCCAGAAGTTCGTGGATCTGTAATGAACCCTAACGATCACCCACACGGTGGTGGTGAAGGTCGTGCTCCAATCGGACGTCCAACACCAGTATCTCCATGGGGTAAACCAGCTCTTGGATACAAGACTCGCAGCAAGAAAGCTCGTTCAAACAAACTTATTGTTCGTGGTCGTAAAAAATAATTATTAAAACAAATCTGATTCTATTAAAATTTTGGAAGGAGGATTTCCATAATGGGTCGTAGTTTGAAAAAAGGACCTTTCGTCGATGAACATTTGATGAAAAAGGTTGAAGCAGCTCAAGGAAGCGACAAAAAAGTAGTGATCAAAACTTGGTCTCGTCGTTCAACAATTTTCCCAAACTTTGTTGGACAAACAATTGCTGTATATGACGGCAGAAAACATGTTCCAGTTTATATTCAAGAAGACATGGTAGGACACAAACTAGGTGAATTCGCACCAACAAGAACTTACCGTGGTCATGCAAATGATGATAAGAAGAGTAAACGTAAATAACGAGGGGAGGACTTAAACTATGTCAGAACAAATCACATCTGCAAAAGCAGTTGCTAAAACAGTTCGTATTGCGCCTCGTAAAGCTCGTCTTGTTGTCGATCTAATTAGAGGTAAAAAAATCGGTGATGCAATTTCAATCTTGAAATTCACACCACGTGCAGCTTCACCAATCGTAGAAAAAGTATTGATGTCTGCAATCGCAAATGCTGAACACAATTTCGACTTAGATGTTGAAAACTTATATGTAAGCGAAGCATACGTGAACGAAGGACCAACAATGAAACGTTTTCGTCCACGTGCTAAAGGTTCAGCTTCACAAATCTTAAAACGCACAAGCCACATCACTGTAGTGGTATCAGAGAAGAAGGAGGGATAATCAGTGGGTCAAAAAATTCATCCAATTGGAATGCGTGTCGGAATCATCCGTGATTGGGATTCAAAATGGTACGCTGAAAAAGATTTCGCAGAATTCTTGCATGAAGATTTAAAAATCCGTGATTATATCCGTAAACAATTAAGCGACGCTAGCGTTTCAACAATTGAAATTGAACGTGCAGCTAACCGCGTTAATGTTTCAATCCACACTGCAAAACCTGGTATGGTTATCGGTAAAGGTGGATCTGAAGTTGATAAATTACGTACAAACTTAAACAAATTAACAGGTAAAAAAGTACACATCAACATCGTGGAAATTAAAAAACCTGATTTAGATGCAAAATTAGTTGCTGAAGGAATTGCAAACGACTTAGAACGTCGTATCGCTTTCCGTCGTGCACAAAAACAAGCAATCCAACGTACAATGCGTGCAGGTGCTAAAGGAATTAAAACAATGGTATCAGGTCGTTTAAACGGTGCAGATATCGCTCGTTCAGAAAGCTATTCTGAAGGAACAGTTCCATTACACACATTACGTGCAGATATTGACTACGCTTGGGAAGAAGCAGATACAACATACGGAAAATTAGGTGTTAAAACTTGGATCTACCGTGATGAAGTATTACCAACAAGAAAGAACAACAACTCTGAGAAAGGAGGGAAATAAACATGTTAGTACCAAAACGTGTAAAACACCGTCGTGAGTTCCGTGGAAAAATGCGCGGGGAAGCTAAAGGTGGTAAAGAAGTAGTATTCGGTACATACGGTTTACAAGCAACAGAATCTCACTGGATTACAAACCGTCAAATCGAAGCAGCTCGTATTGCAATGACTCGTTATATGAAACGTGGTGGGAAAGTATGGATTAAAATTTTCCCTCACAAATCATACACAGCTAAAGCTATCGGGGTACGTATGGGTTCTGGTAAAGGGGCACCTGAAGGTTGGGTAGCACCAGTTAAACGTGGTAAAGTCATGTTTGAAATTGCTGGAGTTTCAGAAGAAGTAGCTCGTGAAGCTTTACGTTTGGCATCACACAAATTGCCAGTTAAAACAAAATTTGTGAAACGCGAAGAAAATGGTGGTGAATCGAATGAAGGTTAATGCACTTAGAAAAGAACTTAAAGGGTTATCCACTGCTGAACTTGTTGAAAAAGAAAAAGAATTAAAGCAAGAACTATTCAACTTACGATTCCAACTTGCTACTGGTCAATTAGAAGGTACAGCACGCATTCGTGAAGTACGTAAACAAATTGCGCGTATCAAGACTGCATTGCGTCAAGAAGAATTGCAAAAATAATCATCAGCAAAGGAGGCAATGAACATGACTGTAGAACGTAACCAACGTAAAGTGTATCAAGGTCGCGTTGTTTCAGATAAGATGGAAAAGACTATTGTGGTTGCTATTGAAACTTACAAACGTCACAAAACTTACGGAAAACGCGTTAAATATACGAAAAAATTTGTAGCTCATGATGAAAATAACTCAGCTAAAATCGGTGATATTGTTAAGATCATGGAAACTCGTCCATTGTCAGCAACAAAACGTTTCCGTTTAGTTGAGATTGTTGAAGAAGCAGTAATTATTTAATTTCAAATTGTGTATACATTTGAAAGGAGGAACCAATAGTGATTCAAACAGAAACTCGTTTAAAAGTGGCTGATAACTCAGGCGCTCGTGAAGTATTGACAATTAGAGTTCTAGGCGGATCTGGCCGCAAAACAGCTAACATCGGTGACGTAATCGTTGCATCTGTTAAACAAGCAACACCAGGTGGGGTTGTTAAAAAAGGTGATGTTGTTAAAGCTGTAATCGTTCGTACGAAATCAGGAGCTCGTCGTAAAGACGGTTCTTACATTAAATTCGACGAAAACGCATGTGTAATCATTCGTGATGACAAGAGCCCTCGTGGAACACGTATCTTTGGACCAGTTGCACGTGAATTACGTGATAACAACTATATGAAGATCGTTTCATTAGCTCCAGAAGTATTATAATTCTCATCAAAATCGAAGGAGGTGTAACACATGCACGTAAAAACTGGTGATAAAGTTAAAGTAATCTCAGGTAAATACAAAGGAAAAGAAGGAGTAATCCTAAAAAGTTTTCCAAAACAAAATCGAGTTCTTGTTGAAGGTGTGAACATTGTTAAGAAACATCAAAAACCATCTCAAGCTAACCAAACAGGCGGCGTAGTTGAAATGGAAGCTCCAATTCATGTTTCAAACGTAATGCTAATTGACCCTTCAACAGGTGCAGCTACACGTGTTAGCTACAAGGTTGAAAATGGTAAAAAAGTTCGTGTGTCTAAACGCACAGGTGAAGTACTAGATAAGTAATTTTAGGAAGGAGGACCATCCTGCATGAATCGCTTAAATGCAAAATACAAAAACGAAGTGGTAGCTTCTTTAATGGAAAAGTTTAACTACAAATCAATTATGGAAGTACCTAAAGTAGAAAAAATCGTTATCAACATGGGTGTTGGTGATGCTACATCAAATGCTAAAAACTTAGAAAAAGCAGTTGAAGAATTAACATTAATTTCTGGTCAAAAACCAGTTGTTACTACAGCTAAAAAATCAATCGCTGGTTTCCGTTTACGTGAAGGTATGCCTATCGGTACTAAAGTTACTTTACGTGGCGAACGTATGTATGATTTCTTAGATAAATTAGTAACAGTTTCATTACCTCGTGTACGTGACTTCCGTGGAATCTCTAAAAAATCATTTGACGGACGTGGAAACTACACTTTAGGTGTGAAAGAACAATTAATCTTCCCTGAAATTGACTACGATCGCGTAGACAAAGTACGTGGTATGGATATCGTTATCGTAACTACTGCTAAATCAGACGAAGAAGCTAAAGAATTATTAACTCAACTTGGAATGCCTTTCCAAAAATAAAATAAAACTCACAGGAGGCGAGTAGTTTGGCTAAAAAATCAATGATCGCAAAGAACAAACGTCCAAAAAAATATTCAACACAAGAATATACTCGTTGTGAACGTTGTGGTCGACCACATTCAGTTTATCGTAAATTCAAACTTTGCCGTATTTGTTTACGTGAGCTTGCCTATAAAGGGCAAATCCCAGGAATGAAGAAAGCAAGTTGGTAATCATTACTACTTGATAAAGGAGGTACTCATTAATGGTTATGACAGATCCAATCGCGGATTTCTTAACTCGTATTCGTAATGCGAACATGGTTCGTCACGAATCTTTAGAAGTTCCGTCATCAAATATGAAAGTGGCTATTGCTAACATCTTAAAATCTGAAGGATTTATCAAAGACTTCACAGTTGAAGAAGATGGCAAGCAAGGTGTCATGAAAGTATTCTTGAAATATGGAAAAAATAACGAACGTGTAATCACAGGATTGAAACGTATTTCTAAACCTGGTTTACGTGTGTACGCTAAAACAGGCGAAGTTCCTAAAGTATTAAACGGTTTAGGTATCGCTATCGTATCAACATCTGAAGGTGTTATTACAGACAAAGAAGCAAGAGCTAAAAACGTAGGTGGAGAAGTTCTAGCATACGTTTGGTAATCTAGAAAACAAGGAGGTGCAGCCAAGTGAGCCGTATCGGAAATAAACCAGTTGTTATCCCAGCAGGCGTAACAATCGACTTAAAGGACAACACAGTAACTGTTAAAGGTCCAAAAGGTGAATTATCATATACATTCAACCAAAATATCACATTAGTTCAAAACGAAGGTGAAGTTGTTTTCACTCGTCCAGATGACTCAAAAGAAAACAAAACAATCCACGGAACAACTCGCGCAGTATTCAACAACATGGTTGTTGGTGTTACTGAAGGATTCCAAAGAGAATTGGAATTAATCGGGGTTGGGTATCGTGCTCAATTACAAGGTAAAAAACTTGTATTAAACGTTGGATATTCTCATCCAGTGGAATTCACTCCAGAAGAAGGATTAGAAATCGAAGTTCCTTCAAATACTAAAGTAATCGTAAAAGGTTATGACAAACAAAAAGTTGGCGAATTAGCTGCTAATATTCGTGGCGTACGTCCACCAGAACCATATAAAGGTAAAGGTATTCGTTACGTTGATGAATTTGTACGTCGTAAAGAAGGTAAAACAGGTAAATAATTTTCGTAATTATTTACCTTTTGTTGCGCTATTAGTCGCATAAAAATATATTATAAGAGGTGAAAATTGTGATTACAAAACCAGACAAAAATAAAGTGCGTCAAAACCGTCACGCACGTGTTCGTCGCAAAATTTCTGGTACTGCTGAGTGCCCACGCTTGAACGTTTTTCGTTCTAACAAAAACATCTACGCTCAACTAATTGATGACGTAGCGGGTGTGACGCTAGCAAGTGCCTCTACTTTAGATACAAATGTAGAAAATGGAACAAAAACAGAGGAAGCTGTTGCAGTTGGTAAATTAATTGCAGAACGTGGACTTGAAAAAAATATTAAGAAAGTAGTCTTTGACCGTGGTGGATACTTATACCATGGACGTGTAAAAGCTTTAGCTGAAGCTGCACGTGAAAATGGACTAGTATTCTAGGAAAAGGAGGACCCACAATTCATGGTTAATATTGATGCAAGAAACTTAGAATTAGAAGATCGTGTAGTTGCGATTAACCGCGTTACAAAAGTTGTAAAAGGTGGACGTCGTTTACGTTTTGCTGCTTTAGTTGTTGTAGGTGATCGTAATGGACATGTTGGTTTCGGTACAGGTAAAGCTCAAGAAGTACCAGAAGCTATCCGTAAAGCAATCGAAGATGCTAAGAAAAACTTAATTGAAGTACCAACAAGTGGTTCTACAATTCCTCACGAAGTTATCGGACGTTTCTGCGGTGGTAATGTGTTATTAAAACCAGCTCAAGCCGGTTCAGGAGTTGCTGCAGGTGGACCAGTTCGTGCCGTTGTTGAATTAGCAGGTATCGCTGACGTAACTTCAAAATCTTTAGGTTCAAACACACCTGTAAACATGGTTCGTGCTACAATCGAAGGTTTGAAACAATTAAAACGTGTTGAAGATGTTGCTGCATTACGTGGCAAGTCAGTTGAAGAATTATTAGGATAGGAGGACATTGAAAATGGCAGAATTAAAGATCACTTTAAAGAAAAGCTTGATTGGACGTCCTCAAAACCAAATCGATACTTGTAAAGCTTTAGGCTTAACAAAAATTCGTTCAACAGTTGTAAAACCAGCTAACGATGCTATCAAAGGCATGGTTAACACAGTATCACATCTAGTGGATGTTGAGGAAGTTTAATTAATCAACTTATAAGAGGAGGTGCCCGAAACATGAAACTTCATGAATTACAACCAGCAGAAGGTTCACGTAAAGAACGTAACCGTGTTGGTAGAGGTCAAGGTTCAGGAAACGGAAAAACTGCTGGACGCGGAAGCAAAGGTCAAAAAGCTCGTTCAGGTGGTGGCGTTAGATTAGGATTCGAAGGTGGACAAACTCCATTGTTCCGTCGTTTACCAAAACGTGGTTTCCAAAATATCAATCGTAAAGAATACGCAGTCGTAAATCTAGAAACATTAAACCGTTTCGAAGATGGACAAGAAGTGACTGCTGCTGTACTAGTTGAGGCTGGTATCGTTAAAAACGAGAAAGACGGTATCAAAGTATTAGCAAACGGAAAACTTGAACGTAAGTTAACTGTTAAAGCAAATAAATTCTCTCAAGCAGCAAAAGAAGCAATTGAAGCTGCAGGTGGAACTGTAGAGGTGATTTAATGTTCTCTCTACTGAAAAATGCGATCACAACTAAAGATATTAGACAACGTCTATTATATACACTAATGGTATTAGTGGTATTCAGAATTGGGACGCATATTACAGTTCCGGGTGTTAATGCATCAGCAATTGAATCATTTGCATCGTCAGGTTTCTTTGGAATTTTAAATACATTTAGTGGTGGGGCTTTATCAAACTTCTCAATCTTTTCGATGGGGGTTTCGCCTTACATCACTGCGTCAATCGTAGTTCAATTATTACAAATGGACATTCTTCCTACATTCGTAGAATGGGCTAAGCAAGGGGAAGTTGGTCGACGTAAGTTAAATACCGCTACTCGATATTTAACAATTGTAATTGGATTTTTCCAAGCATTTGCGATTTCTTTTGGATTCAATGCGTATGCTAACTATGGATTAATTAACAATCCTGGTATTTCAACATACTTATTGATTGCATTAGTTTTAACTGCAGGAACAATGTTTGTTACTTGGCTAGGGGATATGATTACTGTAAATGGGATTAGTAATGGGGTTTCTATTATTATCTTTGCAGGGATTGTAGCTCGTATGCCACATGACATTTATGAATTTTATGTCAATCAATTACAAGGAAAAGCTGATGAAGAGTTATATCGTGCGTATGGATTTACTGCTGCCTTAGTAGTTGCCATCATTCTTGTGGTGATGTTAGTTGTTTATATTGAACAAGCGCAACGTCGTTTACCAATTTCTTACTCTAAACGTCCTACAGGAGCAAGCGAAGCTTCATGGTTACCATTGAAGATTAACTCTGCAGGGGTTATTCCAGTAATTTTTGCAAGTTCGTTTATAGCATTACCTCAAACTGTATTAAGTGCTGTTCATGGTCAATACAGTGAGGAAAGTTGGTATCAAGTTGCAACAAATATATTTGATTACCAAAAACCAGCAGGTGCAAGTTTATATATCTTTTTAATAGTAGTATTTACTTACTTCTATGCATTTGTACAAGTAAACCCCGAGAAAGTTGCGGAAAACTTACAAAAACAAGGTGGTTACATCTTAAGTGTAAGACCGGGTAAAGATACAGAACATTATATTTCTGGTATGCTTTTAAGATTAAGTACAGTCGGAGCGCTTTACCTAGGTGGTATTTCATTATTACCTATGATTGCTGCAGCTTTGTGGAATTTACCACGTGGTTTAATGTTAGGTGGAACTAACTTACTGATCGTAGTTGGGGTTGCACTTGAAATTAGCCGTCAAATTGAAGGCCGAGCAATTAAACGTAAATATAAAGGGTTTATCCAAGAGTAATGAGGAAGATTGACAAAATATTTTTGAATGTTTTGTCTTTTCTTCATCTACAATGTAAAGGAGATATTATGAATATTATTTTAATGGGCTTACCTGGAGCAGGTAAAGGAACTCAAGCAGAAAAAATTGTTGCTACTTATAACATTCCACATATTTCAACTGGAGACATGTTCCGTGCTGCAATGCAACAAGGAACTGAATTAGGACTAAAAGCTAAATCTTTCATGGATAAAGGTGAATTAGTTCCTGATGAAGTAACAAATGGAATTGTTAAGGAACGTTTACAAGCAGACGATACTAAAAACGGATTTTTATTGGATGGTTTTCCAAGAACTCAAGCTCAAGCTGAAGCACTTGATAAAATTATGGAAGAATTAGGTCGTAAAATTGATGCTGTTATCAATATCGATGTGAATCCAGAAATTTTAATGCAACGTTTAACAGGACGTTTCATTTGCAGAAACTGTGGAGCTACTTATCATAAAATCAATAAACCAACAAAAGTAGAAGGTACATGTGATCGTTGTGGTGAACACGAATTCTATCAACGTGAAGATGATAAACCTGAAACTGTTGAAAATCGTATTCAAATTAATATTGAACAATCAAAACCAATCTTAAACTACTACAATGCAAAAGAAGTTTTACATAATGTAGATGGTGAAAGCGGGATTGATCATTTGTTTAACACAATTCAATCAATTATGGGCGAACCGCACCAAGCTTAACCTGTTATCTTGCATTTATTGTAGCTGAAATGGTATAATTAGAAAGTTAGATAACGGTAGAAGTCCGTCAGTAAAATCCGTAACAACTTTTTAAAAGTGAGGAGGATGAAGCATGGCAAAGGAAGACGTAATTGAAATTGAAGGTATTGTTAATGAAACATTACCAAATGCGATGTTCAAGGTCGAACTTGAAAATGGTCATGAGGTTTTAGCGCATGTATCTGGTAAAATCCGGATGCACTATATTAAGATTTTGCCGGGCGATAAAGTAACGGTTGAATTATCACCTTACGATTTAACGCGCGGAAGAATCACATATCGCTTTAAATAATGGACTCCGTTAATGATATAAAGGAGGGAACTTAAATGAAAGTTAGAGCATCAGTAAAACCAATTTGCGAAAAATGTAAAGTAATTAAACGCAATGGTAAAGTTATGGTGATTTGTCAAAATCCCAAACATAAACAACGTCAAGGATAATTTATAAGGAGGTACTTAAAAGTATGGCTCGTATTGCAGGTGTGGATATTCCACGTGAAAAACGTGTTGTTATTTCTTTAACCTATATCTACGGTATCGGTGTTACGACTTCTAAACAAGTATTAGCTGCTGCTAATGTAAGTGAAGATACTCGTGTTCGTGATTTATCAAATGATGAATTAGACCGTATCCGTGCAGAAGTGGATAAACTAAAAATTGAAGGTGACTTACGTCGTGAAGTGAACTTAAACATCAAACGTTTGATGGAAATTGGTTCATATCGTGGTGTTCGCCATCGTCGTGGTTTACCAGTTCGTGGTCAAAATACTAAAAACAATGCTCGTACTCGTAAAGGCCCAGCTAAGGCTATTGCAGGTAAGAAAAAATAATTTAGAGAAGAAGGAGGTTAATTCTTCATGGCAAAGAAAGTTGTACGCAAACGCCGCGTGAAAAAGAATATTGAATCTGGTGTAGCTCACATCCGTTCAACATTTAATAATACAATTGTTATGATTACAGATGTACATGGTAATGCTGTTTCATGGTCTTCTGCAGGTGCTTTAGGATTTAAAGGTTCTAAAAAATCAACACCATTTGCTGCTCAAATGGCTGCTGAATCTGCTGCGAAAGGTTCAATGGAGCATGGTATGAAAACAGTTGAAGTTTCAGTTAAAGGTCCTGGTTCAGGTCGTGAAGCTGCAATTCGTTCATTACAAGCTACTGGTTTAGAAGTTACAGCAATTCGTGACGTAACACCAATCCCTCATAATGGATGTCGTCCTCCAAAACGCCGTCGTGTGTAATGGATTGTTATTGTTGAATTTTGTTGGACAATCGCACTTTGTACGTACGTTTTGAAAGGGGTAAAAAATAATGATCGAAATTGAAAAACCAAAAATTGAAACGATTGAGATCAGCGAAGATGCTAAATTTGGTAAATTCGTTGTTGAGCCACTTGAACGCGGTTATGGTACTACATTAGGGAACTCATTACGCCGTATTCTATTATCGTCACTCCCTGGTACTGCAGTAACAGATATCCAAATGGATGGCGTGTTACATGAATTTTCAACAATTGATGGCGTGGTAGAAGATGTTGCTGCAATCATTTTAAATATTAAAAAAGTTGCATTAAAATCTTTTAGCGAAGATGACAAAGTGTTAGAAATCGATATCTTTGGACCTGCTGTTGTTACAGCTGGGGACATCAAACATGATAGTGATATTGAAATCCTTAACCCTGATTTATATATTTGTACAGTAGCTGAAGGTCATCGCTTCCATGTTCGTATGAACGCTAAAAATGGTCGTGGTTATGTTCGTGCTGACTATAATAAATCTGAAAATATGCCAATTGGTGTAATCCCAATTGATTCTATTTATACTCCGATTAGTAAAGTGAACTACCAAGTCGAAAATACTCGTATTGGACAAAAAAATATTTATGATAAATTAACGTTAGATGTATGGACAGATGGTTCTATCTCTCCAGAAGAAGCGATTAGTTTAGCAGCTCGTATTTTAACTGAGCACTTAAATATTTTTGTTAATTTAACAGATGAAACTCGTCAAGTAGAAATTATGGTCGAAAAAGAAGAAACTCAAAAAGAGAAAATGCTTGAAATGACTATTGAAGAATTGGATTTATCAGTTCGTTCTTATAACTGCTTAAAACGCGCGGGAATTAATACTGTACAAGAATTAACAAATAAATCTGAAGCAGAAATGATCAAAGTTCGTAACTTAGGTCGTAAATCGCTTGAAGAAGTTAAACACAAATTAATCGAATTAAATTTAGATTTACGTCGTGAAGACTAATAGAAACTCTTAAGAAGGAGGAATATTAAAAAATGGCTTATCGTAAATTAGGACGTACAAGTTCACAACGTAAAGCGTTATTACGTGACTTGACAACTGACTTAATTATTAACGAACGCATTGTTACAACAGAAGCTCGTGCTAAAGAAATCCGCTCAACTGTTGAGAAAATGATTACTTTAGGTAAACGTGGAGATTTACATGCTCGTCGTCAAGCAGCTGCATATGTTCGTAACGAAGTAGCTGATGTACGTGAAGAAGGCGAAGGAATCGTTGTTGAAACTGCATTACAAAAATTATTCAATGGTTTAGCATCACGTTACAGCGAACGTCAAGGTGGATACACTCGTATTCTTAAAACTGAACCTCGTCGTGGCGATGCTGCACCAATGGTTATCATTGAATTAGTTTAATAGATAAACAAACACTTTTCGATGGTTGAAATGAGCGTCATGATGGTAATAATCATCTTGCGGTTGTGAGATGAGAAGTCTGAGGCTACTGTAAAGTAGCCTTATTCTTTCTCATGATTATTTAGTCTAGCTCGCTGTCTCCCCGCCATCGTTGGCGGGAAGGCACTTCATCATGAAGGTGTCTTTTTTTGTTTATATACATATTTTGTTTTTTATACATATTATAAAAGGTTAAGAGGTGAAGGAATTGACTCAACCAGTTATTTCAATTAAAAATATTCATTTTAATTATCAAGATCAAGATGCTAGAGAAGCATTGTCAGATGTATCATTAGATGTTTATGAAGGTGAATGGCTTGCAATTATAGGGCATAATGGATCAGGTAAATCAACTCTAGCAAAAATGATGAATGGTTTGTTAGAAGCTTCCAGTGGAGAAATTTATATCGATGGACAATTATTAACAGAAAAAACGGTTTATGAAGCACGTCGTAAAGTAGGGATGGTATTTCAAAATCCAGATAATCAATTTGTTGGAACAACTGTTGAAGATGATATTGCTTTCGGCTTAGAGAATATTGGAATGCCTCGTAAGGAAATGATACAAAAAATCAACTCTTCTTTAGAAATGGTTCGTATGACTCCGTTTAAAGAGAAAGAACCCGCACGTTTATCTGGTGGTCAAAAACAACGTGTAGCGATTGCTGGCATGATTGCATTAGCACCAAAAGTAGTCATATTAGATGAAGCTACTTCCATGTTAGATCCACAAGGGAGATTTGAAGTGATTTCAACGATACAACAACTTCATAATGATAAAGGAATCACTGTCATTTCGATTACTCATGATTTAGATGAAGCTGCACAAGCGGATCGTGTGTTATTAATGGAAGGCGGAAAAGTGAATCGTATTGGAAAGCCTTCTGAAATTTTTGAAATGGGGACAGCATTAGTAGATAAAGGGTTAGATGTTCCTTTTTCGGAAAAATTAAAAGCCGTTTTAAAAGAAAAAGGTTTGGACGTTCCAAATGAGTATTTAGATGAAGAAGGGTTGGTGGAATGGCTATGGACATCCGTTTTAAACAAGTAGGATTCGCTTATCAAGCGGGTACTCCTTTTGAAATGAGAGCATTACATGATGTAACCTTTTCAGTGAAAGATGGTTCTTATGTAGCTATTATTGGTCATACTGGTTCCGGTAAATCAACGATTCTTCAACATTTAAATGCTTTGTTAAAACCAACTGAAGGTATTGTTGAATTAGGGGATAAAACGATTGATTCAACTACTGGAAATAAAGATTTAAAACCTTTACGTAAAAAAGTAGGGATTGTTTTTCAATTTCCTGAAGCACAATTATTTGAAGAAACTGTAGAAAAAGATATTGCTTTTGGTCCAAAAAACTTTGGTGTTAGTGAAGAAGAAGCGTTAAGAATTGCTGCTGAAGTTGTTAAAACAGTTGGATTACCTGAAGATGTTTTGAAGAAATCACCATTTGATTTATCAGGTGGGCAAATGAGACGTGTTGCTATTGCAGGTGTATTAGCGATGAAACCAGAAGTATTAGTATTGGACGAACCGACAGCAGGTTTAGATCCAAAAGGTCGTTTAGAAATGATGGAAATGTTTTATCAATTGAATAAAGAACAAAACATGACCATCGTTTTAGTAACACATCAAATGAATGATGTAAGTGATTATGCAGATCATGTGATTGTGATAGAATCTGGAAATGTTGTAAAGGAAGGTTCACCTAAAGAAGTTTTCTCAGATGCTTCTTGGTTATTAGAAAAACAATTAGGAGTTCCAACGACTTTAGCTTTTGTTGAAAAATTAAAAGAAAAAGGTTGGTCTACCGATAAAATGCCTTTAACTTTAGATGAGTTAGCGAATGCTATCTTAGAAGAACGTGAGGTGAATGAATAAATGTTAGATAAACTATTATTAGGACGCTATTTACAAGGGGACTCTTTTGTTCATCAATTAGATCCTCGTACTAAATTTATTTCTACATTTGTATTTATTATTATTATTTTCCTTGCAAATAATTGGTTAACTTATTTAATTTTAGCGATTTTTACTTTGATAGCTTTATTAGCTTCTAAAATTCCAATGAAGTTCTTCTGGAATGGGGTAAAACCACTGTTGTGGGTTATTTTATTTACCGTTGTATTGCAAATGTTGTTTACAACTGGTGGAGATGTTTATTTTGAATGGGGCTTTATTAAAGTTACTTCATTTGGTGTTATTAATGCGATTTATATTTTTTTACGGTTTGTATTGATTATTTTTATTTCTACATTGATGACATTAACAACACCTCCTTTACAAATTGCAGATGCAATGGAATCGATTATGAAACCTTTAGGAAAAATTGGGGTTCCTGTTCATGAGATTGCTTTAATGTTATCGATTGCTTTACGTTTTGTTCCAACATTAATGGATGAAGCTCAAAAGATTATGAATGCACAACGAGCTCGTGGCGTAGATTTTGGAGAAGGTAATTTATTTGAACAAATGAAAGCTATTATTCCGATTTTAATCCCATTATTTGTGAGTTCATTTAATCGTGCAGAAGATTTAGCAACTGCAATGGAAGCTAGAGGATATCAAGGTGGAACTGGTAGAACGAAATATCGTGTGTTAACATATGGTAAGAAAGATGGAGTAACAGCTCTTACACTTATAGTTTTAACAATTGCTTTAGTTGTTTTTAGAGGACAATAATGAGTATGGAACAGGATTTAACCTTATTAAGATATTTATTAAGAAAAATCTATCATGCAGAAACACGAATGAAGAAATTAAGAACATGGATGCTGTTTGACTTTTTTAGTGATAGTCTTATTTTAAATTGGTTCAAAAGAAGACAAATTTCAGCGCTGAATAAGGATTTAGCAGAAATCCAGCGTGGACTTAGAAGACTTCAAAGAGATTATCCTTATTTATTAGCAAACGCAAATTTACATATTTCAAATACAACATGGGATTATATTTTTGATTTGTGGTTAGATAATGTTGTCGTAGATTTTATGATTTTTAAAAATGTACAAGAAATTTCGCGAAATTTAGATACATTAAAAGAGGTAGTTGTCCGTTTAATTAAACAACAATTAAATTAAAGACTTTCCCGTAGTAGGATGATTTTCTTACTATGGGGAAAGTCTTTTCCACTTTTCGAACAGGAATGTGGTACAATAAATCGAAGAACTCATGAAGGAGGAAATCGAGTGGCATTTCGTTATAAAGTCATTTTAAGTTATGATGGAACAAATTATGTAGGGTTTCAAGTGCAAGAAAATGGCAATAGTATACAAGCAGAATTAAATAAAGCACTGAAAAAAATGACAAAGGGATTGTATATTCCTGTTTGCGGTTCTGGTAGAACAGATTCAGGAGTACATGCAAATGGTCAAGTGATTCATTTTGATTATCCAACAAAAATTGAAGACAAAAATTTACAAAGAGCATTGAATAGTTTATTACCAGATGATATTTCTGCAAGAGAAGTGGTGGCAGTTAGTGATGAATTTCATGCAAGATATAGTGTAACAGGGAAACGATATATTTATCGTGTAAATATTCAAAAATTCATTAATCCATTTAGTCGTTTATATACGCTTCATCATCCTTATAAAGTCAATGTAGTTAAGATGAATGAAGCTTTACAAGCCATTATTGGTGAATATGATTTTACAAGTTTTTGTTCTACAAAGACGGATAAGGAGTCGAAAGTTAGAAT
>CAUSWE010000015.1:0-34998 GCA_963535215.1 uncultured Granulicatella sp.
AAAATCAAGGATTTTTCATATTTGATTTGTTAAAGTAGTCTTATCAAAATTCATACGGAAGAAGATTACTGGAGGAAATTATGAATAAAACAAATGCCATTGCGTTAAATCGAAAAATTATCCAATTATTAACAATAGCAGGAATTATTTTAACAATTTATTTAGGATACATCATTGCGAAACATCATTATTTTGAAGTTGGAGGAGCCTTCCATCAGTTAGTGGGTCATTGGGGAATGTATGGAGTATTATTCTTCATTTTCATCCAAATTGTACAAGTCGTTTATCCGATAATTCCGGGCGGATTGACTTGTGTTGTTGGGCATATTGTATTCGGACCTTTATATGGGTTTATTTATAATTTTATTGGCATTATGATTGGCTCAATGATTAATTTTTGGCTAGCAAGACGGTATGGAGAAACAGTTGTTCAAGCATTTGTTTCTCAAGAAACTTATGATAAATATATTAGCTATTTAAATGATGGAAAGAAATTCGAGCGTTTCTTCTTCTGGGCATTAGTGTTGCCAGGATTTCCTGATGATTTTTTATGTATGGTAGCAGGATTAGGGAAGATGACGTTTAAGAAATTTGTGGCGATTTGCTTAGTGGCAAAACCTGTCACTCTTTATGTGTATACATTGATTGCAGCAGAAGGAGTACAAGTCCTCTTTAAATGGATTCAAGGGTAGAGGTGCTTTAGTGAAAAAAATAATGATAGGATTGGTTCGAGGATATCAAAAGTGGATTTCGCCATTATTTCCACCAACGTGTATTTATCGACCAACTTGTTCAACGTATATGATTCAAGCAATTGAAAAACATGGCGTTATCAAAGGTATCATCATGGGAAGTGGAAGAATTATGAGGTGTCATCCATTTATTTTAGGAGGACAAGATCCAGTTCCGGATGAATTTACAGTCAGACGACATAAAGATTATCGAAAGAAGAGACGATGTAGTTGTTGTGAGCAAGTAGAGATAAAAAATCTAGAAAAGAATGAAATTATAAAGTGAAAAATTATCCGAGTGTGTCTTAAAAGATGTACTCGTGTTAGGAATGGAAACTAAAGACAATGAATCAAGGAAGGAATCTGTAACTAATCAAAAAACGATTCAGGGACACTCATCTAACCAAACAGCCTTTAAAGAGACGGTAAATGATTTAAATAAAGCTGAATAAAACTAGCGCTTGTGATATAATAGAATTAATTAAAAAGTTAATTAAAGAGGTGAGATTATGGAAAATATTATTCCTGTATCAGATATGAGATTTTATAATCAATCGTTGAGTGATGTTACAGAAGGAGCTCCAGTTATTTTAACAAAGAATGGTGCAGCTAAATATGCTGTAGTTGATATTAATGAATGGCGAGAAATACAAGCGAAACTTAAGTTATTTGAAGAGCTTCAAAGAGGTTATCAATCTTTAAGAAATGAAAAAACTGTAACACGAGATGAGTTTAGAAGAAATCTAGGTATTGATAATGAGTTATAAAGTTAATGTTACTCGTCAAGTATTAAGAGATATTGATGAAGCTATTTTTTATAAAGAGAAGTTAGGGACTTATACTGAAAATATAAGAAAATTTGTTGTCGAGTTAGATCGTTTAATTTATGATGATTTAGCTGAAAGTCCAATGATTGGAGTTAGTTTATCCTATCGTTTGAATGTTGGAACAAGCATTCGTTATCAGGTGAAAGATGAATATATCTTGTTTTATGATGTGTCAAAGGAAAATCAAGAAGTGGATGTTTTACGTCTACTTCCTGCTAAGTCGAATTGGATAACTCTTATTATGAAATATTTATAATGGTTTAACCACAGTATTTCTATTCAGTAAAACAATAATCAAAAAAAGGAGATTGAACGGCATCAATCTCCTTTTTATGTTACTGAAATTTAGTTTGATACTTTTGAATAATACGTGGCAATAATGGAGATAAAATGATCCAAAATCCAATATTTCCCAAAGCATGTAGTGTATCAAATGGTAGTCCCTGTAAATAATATACCCAGAATTTAGGAATATGATAAAAATATACAGAAAAAATCGAAATGACAAATCCGTATAAATATCCCATCAAACCAGCCATGATTGTAAAAAATGCTAATTTCAATAAGGGCTGTTTCCAAGTTTGTTTCCATAAAGGTTTCAAACAAGAGAATACAAGAATGACAATCGCAAAACTAGCAACTTGATATAATGTCCAAGGCCCCATTCCTAAAAAGATATTCGACAAGAACATCGATAGACTAGCTGTTAGTATTCCTTCTACTAATCCTATCTCTAGAGTAATGATTAATAAAATAACGGTAACTGGTTGGACATTTGGAATCCAAGCAAATAGGATTCTGCCAATATAGGCTAGTGTTGATAGTAATGCGATTAGTGTGATTTTTCTAATTGAAAAAATAGTCGTATTTTTCATTATTGTTTAAATGCTTCTAATTTCCAATCGATAACGTCACCTTGTTTTAAGTCAACTTGGTTAGCTCCGACTGGGCTCATTTCTCCGTTGACATCAAATAACCAATATTTTTGGTTTGCTGGTTCTTGTTCGATTCCGTTAATCGCAGATACGAAACCATCTTTTTCAACGATTTGCATTTGTTCTTTCATAACGGTTAATAATTTATCGCCATCTTTAAATGTTAATGTAAATGGGCTGCCTGAAATTGGTTCGCCATCTTTTTTAACATTGACTGTAATCGTTTGTTCTACTTTTGCTGTAGTTGTTGTTTCTTGAGTTGATTGTTTGGCAGGTGTTGCTGGTTGTGCGCAAGCTCCTAAAGATAGTGTTAATAAGGCTAAAGCTAATAATTTTTTCATAAAGTCCTCCTAAAGTGTTCGTTTAAACCTATACCATCATAGCGAAAGCAAGTTAGAATGTAAAGTTATTCGATCAAAAAAATCTTAATTTCTATCTTCTCACCTTGTGAAAATAATGGTATACTTACAAAGTATTATTCCGAAAAGGAAGAGTAATTAAAAGGAGGAAATGACCTATATGGCACAAGGTTATGAATTTTCAGAAAAAGTAGCGAAAGCTTGTCAAAAGAAAGAAGCGTTGTTTGACGAAAGTAAAGCACGTTATGCATTACGTTCAATGTTTGCAGGAGCTTTTCTAACAATGAGTACAGCAGCAGGGGCGGCAGCAGCACAAGTGATTGCAGGATTAAATCCAGCGTTAAGTAAATTTTTCTTTGCATTTATTTTTACTTGGGGACTAGTTTATATCTTATTCTTAAATTCTGAATTAGCAACATCTAATATGATGTATTTAACAGCAGGAGTTTATCAAAAAAATATTCGCCTATCAAAAGCTGTAACAATTTTATTATACTGCGGAATCTTCAACTTGATTGGAGCGATGATTATTGGGGCAGCATTTGCGCATAGTGCAGCTTTCAATGCAATGGATGTACAACACTTCATCGTTCATCTTGTTCAAGGAAAAGCAACTCGTGGAAATGGACAAGTTCTTCTAGAAGCTGTTTTAGCGAATATCTTTGTTAACGTTGCAATCTTAGCATTCTTATTAATTAAAGATGAAACAGCTAAAATGTGGATTATTATTTCAGCAATTTTCATGTTTGTATTCTTAGGAGAAGAACACGTGGTGGCAAACTTTGCTTCATTCTCAATTGTTAAATTCTCAGCAGTTTCTTCATCTCTAGAATTTATGAACTGGTTCAACTTAATTCGTCACTGGGTAGTAGCTTTCATTGGTAATACTATCGGTGGTGGTGTTATTGTCGGATTAGCATACGCATTCTTAAACAAAACAAAAAGTGTATATCATGAATAATAAAATTAAGGGTTGCCTTTAAGGGCAGCCTTTTTTTATTTTCAGAAAATTTTCAATACCGTGAGCAGAATAATTGGGAAATCGCGTAAAATCTGTTACGATAGCTCTATCGTAATAACGATGAATGAAATGAAAAGGAGAATTGTTATGAAAAAAACAACCAAAATGTTAGCGACCAGTTTATTAGTGGCGGTAGGTTTGGCTGCTTGTGGCAGCAATTCATCAAGTTCTACGAATGCTGCGAATCGCTTAACAATGACAACCTTTGGAGAATTAACAACATTAGATAGTGCAGATTATGATGATGTGCCAAGTTCAGATATGATGGGACAAATTTTTGAAGGATTATATCGTGTAGCTGCGAATAATAAAGTGGAATTAGGAATGGCTGCTCAAGAGCCCAAAGTGAGTGAAGATGGTTTAGTCTATACATTCACCTTACGTGATGTAAAATGGTCAGATGGATCTGCTGTAAAAGCACAAGATTTTGTATTCACTTATCGTAAATTAGTGAATCCACAAGAAGGACATGTAGCGCAATCAGCGGATGTGTTCAAAAATGCGAAAAAAATTCGTAGTGGAGAATTACCAGTTGAAGAATTAGGAGTTAAAGCTCTTGATGATAAAACATTAGAAATTACGCTTGAAAATCCAGCTCCATATTTACCAAAATTATTAACAGGCTCACGTTTCTTACCACAATCTGAAGCGGTAGCTCAAAAATTAGGTGACCAATATGGTTCAAATGTTTCGAATGTAGTTGTGAATGGACCATTCAAATTAGAAGGATGGACAGGTTCAGAATTAACTTGGAAATTAGTAAAAAATGCTGACTACTGGGATGCAAGCAATGTTGCTTTAAGCGAAGTAACAGTGAATGTATCGAAAGAAGTAGCAACTTCTGTTCAATTATTTGATTCAAAACAAGTTCAATATACAACGATTAGTGATCAATTTGTGGATCAATATAAATCTCAACCAACATTCCATGCTCAACCAAAAGCAACAATGGGATATATGAGTTTTAATACATTGAAACCAACAACAGCAAATCAACACTTCCGTCGTGCCATTGCGATGGCTTATGACAAACAAGCATTAACAAATAATGTCTTAAAAGATGGTTCAATTCCTTCAACAGGATTAATTCCAAAAAGTTTTGCAACAAATGAAGCCACTGGAAAAGATTTTGTAGATGAATCAGGCGATTTCTTGAAGTTTGATGTACAAGAAGCTCAAAAAGAATGGGAATTAGCGAAAAAAGAATTAGGTGTTAGTGAAGTAACGGTTACTTTATTAACTTCTGATACAGGAACTTCAAAACTTGTAGGGGAATATTTACAAGCGCAAATTCAAAAGAACTTACCAGGTGTAACATTTAAATTACAACCTGTTCCATTGAAAAATCGCTTAGAATTACAACGTGCAAGCGACTATGATATTTTTTACGGAACTTGGGCTCCAGATTATCAAGATCCATTGAACTTCTTAGAGCAATATATTACAGGTGGCGGTATTAACTTTGGGAAATACTCTAATCCTGAATATGATAAAGCAGTAGATACTGTGAAATCTACTTATGCGACTCAACCAGAAAATCGTTGGAATCAAATGCTAGCTGCAGAAAAAATTATTATGAATGATGCAGTAGTAGCTCCAATTTACCAAGCTTCTCAAAGCTATTTATTAGCTGAAAATGTAAAAGGCTTTGAAGTTTTACCATTTGGACGTACAGTGAACTTACGTCAAGCAAGTGTACAATAAAAGAAATATTAAAACAGAGGTGACCACTATTGTAGTTACCTCTGTTTTTGTTAATCATCAGTTATAATTTTGAATCGAATT
This sequence comes from uncultured Granulicatella sp., assembly GCA_963535215.1. Taxonomy (GTDB): domain Bacteria; phylum Bacillota; class Bacilli; order Lactobacillales; family Aerococcaceae; genus Granulicatella. The sequence continues at coordinate 5,659 of CAUSWE010000015.1, forward strand.
CTTTTATAGAGGCTTCTATTTCCTCGATAGAAGGCAAACTACTTTTGAATTTTTGATCAAGTAGTTTACTGATTTCATATTGACTTATTCCGATTGGCTGTGAGATGTTTTCAAGCGAATATTCAGCAACTATGTTATCTTTGTCTCTGCAGATGAGTAAACCTATAGTTTGGTTATCGCTATCTGACTTTATGTTTTTATTTACAGCTGTCACATAAAAATTAAGTTGTCCTGCAAATTCGGGTTTAAATTTTTCTGTTTTTAATTCTATTACAACGTAGGAGTGTAGTTTAACATGATAGAAAAGTAAATCTATATAAAAATCACTTTCTCCAACCTTAATATGAACTTGCTTACCGATGTAGGAAAATCCTGTACCAAGTTCTAAAAGGAAAGAAGTTATTTGATTGACCAATGCTTCTTCTAACTCTCTTTCATCATGTTTATCTCGTATGGTTAGAAAATCAAAATTATAGGGATCTTTTATAGTTTGTTTGGCTAATTCAGATTGGATTGCAGGCAATCTATTGTCAAAATTTGTAACTGCATTTCCAAGTCTTTTATATAATTCTCCATCAATCTGATGTTCTAAAACACTTCTACTCCATCCGTTTTCTATAGTCTTATCTACATAAAATAAAGCTTCTTTGACATCTTTACTTTTATACATAATTCTTTGGTTATGTCCCCAGGGAATACTTTTTATTTTTCTTTCAATATCTGATATTTGGGTTACAGCTTGTAACCCCATTAGTAAATCATTATAAAAGTTAAACCAATATCGAATATGTTTTAGATTTGTAGGTGAAAATCCTTTTATATCTGGAAATTCTTTTTTTAAATCAGAGCTTAATATTTTTAGAAAACTATCACCCCAAGAATATTGTTTTTGTTTTTCAACAATTTCTTTTCCTAAATTCCAATATAAATCAAGTAATTCATAATTAACTTTTATAGCCGCTTTTAACTGACTACTTCTAACTTTTTCCTTTAATATCGAAATAAATTTTTTGTATTCATCATCTTTCATAATCGATAAATCATTTTTGTCCATCTCAAATCACCCCAGTTTTTTTGTCATATGATAATAAGAATGTCCGCTTAAGATTTTTGTGCTAGTCGCAGTATAGCCCAGTTTTTGATAGAGCTTATATGCTTTATCATTAATTTCTTCGCAATTTAGAGCAATTACAGTGGCTCCTTGTTGTTTTGCGAGTTTTTCAACAGCTTGTAGTAATTTCATCCCAATCCCTTTTCTTCGGTGATTTTCGTGCACAGAGAGAATATCAATATACCATTCGCCTGCTTGGGTTTCAGAATCTTCATAGAGAAGAACAGAAGATGGAACATCAAACTTCTCATATAATTGATAAAATGGATCATCAATGCTTTCTTCTAAATGCCCATGGTAGCCAAAGATAGCTCCTGCAACAGATTCGTCTTCGATATAAACGAGTGTATTACTTAAGCTGTAGCGAAAGTCTTCCTGTATCATTGCTTCTTCTAACATGGTATGAAGTGTATTCGAATCTACTGATGATAAAATAGGCAATTCCATATCTTTCATAATGGTATGGATGAGTGGAATAATTTGTGCGCGTTCGTCTTCTCGGGGTTGTCGAATCATTGTTTCACCTTATTCTAGTTGAGATTTACGGTATGCTAAAGGAGTCATACCCATTTTTTGTTTAAATTGTTTTGAAAAATAAGCTTGAGTTGAAAAACCTACAATGGCAGCAATTTGTGACATTGAATAATTAGTAGTAGAGAGGAGTACTTTGCTTTCTTCAATTCGAATGTCTGTTAAATATTCCATCGGAGTTTGATTCATCTCTTTTTTAAAACTGTGTGAGATATAAAATCTGCTTAAGTGAGTTAACTCTGCCAAATCTTGCAGGGAAATTTGCTCTCGATAATGTGTCTTTAAATAGTGTTTAATTAAACTAATATCTTTTGTCGTTTTATTAATCGGACTAACATCTATTTCGAAAGATTTATTTCGAAGAATTTTAATGAGTAATATTTCTAATAAATTATGGCAAACTAATTCATAACTCATAGAGTGATTGGTTGCTTCTGTTACCATTGCGTTTAAGTATACTAAAATATCTTTTTGTTCATCCCGTAAATTGAAAAATGAAAAAGGCTGCTCCACATTTGTTTGAGTGTTAAAGAAATTGGAAAAAGATAATCCTGTGATTCCTAAAACGATATACTCTAATGGGGCTTCAGGAGAGGATACTTCTGTATGATCGACTTGTGGATTAATAATGACAAAATCTTGTGCTTTTACTGGAAAACGTTGATTTTCAATTAAAAATTCTCCCTTTCCATCTAAAACATAAAATAATTCCATAAATGGATGAGAATGGATAGTACTGTGCCAGTCGCTATCATATTTTGATTTTGTAATAGATTCTAAATGGAAGGATAAACTTCGCATATTCGATTCAATCACTAAATAACGTTCATTACTCATACTTTTCACTCCCTTATCTGATACTTTCATTATACTTGAGAGCGCCTTATTCATCAATTAGCTTAGGAAAATAAAGAAAAGTATTGAGAAAAATTTCTACAAAAGTTAGTGAGAGTTTCATTGACGATGCTCCTAAAAACAGGTATGCTATTCCCTGGTAGAAAGGAGTGCATGGAAAAGGTTTCGTCAATTTAAGAGATGAACCACCACAAATCAGAGTAGAATACATTGCGTTAAGTGCCAAATGGATGGGATGTTGCCGATTGGACGAAAAAGGAAATTCTTTGCGGTAGTGTATTCGCATTCGCTGCATTTAATGACAGACCATTTATTAAATGGAGCAGCTCTTTATAACAGTTAAAAGGAGATGCTAATATGTACAAACAAACACAATTAACAAGAACATTAACGGTAACCGCATTAATGATTGCCATGCGTCTAATCATTGAGATGATTCCATCGATTAAAATGGGGAATCTTGTTCAAATCGGATTCGGATTTATCGGATCAGCATTGGCTGGGGTGATTTTAGGACCTTATCGAGCAGCTGTTGTAGGATTTTTTGTAGATATTTTAGGGAATTTCCTAAGAGGGGAAGCGAGTACCTTTTTCCCTGGATTTACTTTAACAGCCGTTTTAGGTGGATTGATTTATGGCTATTGCTTGTATCGTAAAGAATTAACACTTCCACGTATTTTTCTGACGGTTTTAATCATTACAGTTGTGATTAATTTAGGATTGAATTCGCTTTGGGTTTATATGATAACGCAAAAAGCTTTTTCAGCCTTTATGGGACTACGAATTTTGAAAAATATGATCAGTTTACCGTTGAATACTGTGATTTTATATGTGCTGTTTCGTAATAAAACCATGCAACAGATCATTGAGAAATATCGAGTATAGGCGTATACTATTCTTACAATGAGGAGGGATAGCCATGCCATTTATTCATATTGAAATGTTAGAAGGACGTACACGTGAACAAAAAGAAGCGCTTGTCAAAGAAGTGACAGAAGTTGTTTCGAAAAATACGGGAGCTCCTACAGAACATATTCACATTATTATTCAAGAAATTAAACATGAAAACTTAGGGCAAAACGGTCAATTACGTGGCTAATGCCTTGCGAAAACTTTAGATGGGAATTTCCTGTCTAAAGTTTTTTTGTTTGCAAAAATCGCTATCCAATCGACAAATCTATCGAAAAAAATAGCTATTAAAAGAATTTTTCGGATTAACTAAAAAAGTTTTCAAAAAATGATTGACGAAATGAGTGTATCAAGCGTATAATACAGTCAAGGAACAAAGTGTATTAATGCATTAACACAACAGTACAAGGAGGGGATGAAATGTTATGATCCAATTTGATAAACGATTGCCGGTATATGAACAGATTATTGACTATGTTAAAAAGCAAATTGTATCGGGTGAATGGGAATTAGGAAAAGAATTGCCCAGTCGAAGAGAATTTGCTAGTCAACTGCAAGTCAATCCGAATACTGTTCAAAGGGCATTTCGAGAAATGGAGGAGATGGGGTTGATTTCAACAGGAAATAATGTCATGAGTCGAGTGACAGAAAATCCCCAATTAATTGGGCAATTAAAGCAAGAAATGTTACAAGAAGCGATACAAATTTTTGCAGATTCGATTTATCCATTACATGTTTCGAACGAGGAAGTCATGGAACAGTTGGAACAAGCGATGAAGAGAAGAGAGGGAGAATAGCATGTTAGAAGTGAAACATTTACATAAGAGATTTGGCAACAAAGCGGTGTTAAATGGAATTTCTTTCACAGCAGAACGTGGAGAAATTACCGTATTAATCGGAGTGAATGGGATTGGGAAAACAACGATTATGAATATGATCATGGGGTTAATTCCAATCCAAAAAGGGGAAGTAAGTATTGATGGACAGGTGATCAAAGGAGATCGTTCGAAGAAGTTAGCTTATATTTGTGATCAAATTGTTGTGAATAAAGGTGAAACGATTTTTGAAGCAATGGCTTTTATGAGAACTTTTTATCCGAATTGGAATGATGAGAAAGCTAAAAAACTATTACATTTCTTCAAATTCAAAGGAAATGAAGTGATTCAACAATTATCAAAAGGAAATGTTGCAAAAGTTAACTTGTTATTAGGCTTATCCCTAGATGTTGATTTTGTATTAATGGATGAACCATTTTCCGGAATTGATATTTTTTCAAGAGAACAAATTGTACAATTATTTACTTCAGATTTATTAGAAGAAATTGGAATTATTTTAACGTCTCATGAAATTGAAGATATTGAATATATTGTTGATAAAGCCATTTTATTAGATGAAGGAAAAGTGATTAAAGAATTTTACGCAGAACAAGTGCGTGAAGAAGAAGGTAAATCCATTGTAGACGTGATGAGGGAGGTATATCAATCATGAAAAAAATTTTTAATTTATGGTTGTATGAATTGGGAAAAAGTAAATTTATGTTAGGATTTCTAATGATTGTGTTCTTTGTCATTCAAGTATTAGTTCATCTGATACGTATTTTAAGAATAGATCCTAAAAATCTTAATGTCGAAGATACAAGAAGCGTGACGGATTTAGTGCAATCAAGATTTGGAATGAATTTAGCACTGATGGCAGCTTTTATCATTATTATTATTGCTTCGGTTTATATTTGGGTCAAAGAATTTCGTAGTAAAGGGAATTTTATTAATCGATTATTCTTACTACCAGGGAATCGAATGCAAGTGTATTTTGCAAAATTTTTAACGATTTTATCTTACATTTTAGTACTTCAAATAACACAATTTATCATTCTTGGAGTGAATAAGGCGCTATTGATCTGGAGATTTCCGGTTTTAGCAGACCAACTTCATTACACTGACTTCTTAAATGTGGGTTCAACGTTACAATATTTATTACCGTTAAATGGAACTGCATATGCGTGGTTGATGGCATTTTTAATGGTTGTCATTGTTTTCTTCTTCCAATTAGCGATTTTAGAAGAAGGATTGAAAGCGTATGGTTGGGCATTGATGGTGGCATCTTTAGTGGTTTACTTTACTATTTGTTGTTTAATTTTAACAAGTTATATGCAATTGATGCTGCATTTATCTCTTACTCAAACGGAACAATATTTTATGACAATCTTGTATGCAGTCGTATTTATGGGCATTCATTGGTTAGTTGATTATTATTTATTAGAACGTAAAGTCAGTGTTTAATGGGGGTGAGCATATGAAATCAATTAAATTTGCATGGGGATTACTCGTAATTGTTGTTGGATTTCTAGTAGTAGGAATTGGGAATATGGTTTGGACATCAATGTCAGATGCTCCTTACACCATAGAATCTTCAGCAGAAGCCAATCAATATTTAAAAGGGACAGTTTTTGAAGTTGGAAAAGAAGGCGAGGGAAAAATCAGTAATAGTGTTTCGACATCAGCCATTGTGGATGGAAAAGTGACAAAACTATTCCAAACGTTAGGAACTTGGAATGGACAAGCGAGAGAACAAGCGATATTAAGTCGTATTCCTCTTTTAGAACGTTCATTACTTGTCAGTCATAGACATGTATTACAATTAGACAATTCTTCACTATTTTATGATATTCATTGGGCTTCATATTTTAGTAATACTGGAGACTTTACATTTAATTATGCGATGTACTCGAATGAAAATAAACGAATCATTGAAAAACAAATTCCAATTCATTTAGATTCATCATTTGGCTGGGGAGAAGAACCAATCTTCCAACGTAAGGGAAAAGAATTAGGAGTCATTATTCCTTTTGTAGAAAGAAAATCGAGTGAAAGAAAATTCGTGAAGTTTATTGTATCTTTTGAAGAAGGTACTGTGAAAGATGTGGGAGAATTAACACTTGAAAAAGATGGTTTAATCATGAATGCAGCATTTGGAAATCGTTCTTATAATCCAGAAACAATTGTGTTTAATGTACTTCCTTTAAAAGATGGGGGAAAATCTTCTGAAAAACCAGAGGAAGAAGAGTATTATCAATATGATTTATTTACTAATACATTCCGTAAATTGGATACTACTTCACTAAAAGATTCAGCAAGCTTCTACATTTCAGGTTCTCAAATTTATGCAGTAGAAACGACTCATCCAAGAGTAAGTGGTAGAAAATCTGGAAGAGACCATGTGGTTGAGCGTCCAGAATATATTGCAACGAAAGACCGTCAAGCAGAGTTAGAAACAGTTTATCGTGCTACAGCGGACTTATCGTTGGAAAAAATTGGAACGCTTCAACATGATCCATATTCTTCAGAAGAAATTTTAAACAAGGATACATTAGTTTATGTTGGACTCGACCAAGGTCAAAATGCACTTCGAGTATTTGATTTGAATAAGAAAGAAGAAGTTTTTTCAGCAAAAATTACACCAAAAGCAGATGCGAAGTTATATTTCCAAAGAAAACGTGAATATGTGATTTACTAAAGCATTATTGTTTAAGATAAATAGGGTGGTTGTCCAAGAAGGATGACGCCTTTCTAGTAATAGAGAGGAGATGACGGTGTGACTCCGTTCGACTATTTATTGAAGGCACTCCATATGGGTGCCTTTTTTTATAGAGGAAGAAATCGAGATTAAATAGATATGTTTTTTGGTACCGACATAAATGTCGAGAGCAAAGTTACATGATTAAGAAGAGTTAGCCAAAATAGCTTTAACGGTAAATTTTAACGATTGAAATGTTACTAAAAACAGCTATAATAAGCTTGAGGATAGAAAAAGGAGGAATCTCACATGGCAAAAGTAAATTATGAAGGCCCAGAACAATTTAGACCATTAGGAGCGTGGGAATATTTTGGATATTCTATTCTTTACAGTATTCCGTTGATAGGATTTATTATGATGATTATTTTTAGTTTTAACGATTCAAATATCAATCGCCGAAACTTTTCAAGATCATTTTTTTGTGGCCTTGTCGTGTTTATCGCTGTAATAGCAGTATTAGTGGCTACAGGATTTTCTACACATTTAACCAATAAATAATTTTAAAAATCTAACGAACAAAAAAGAGCATTCCGCGTTGGAATGCTCTATTTTTCTTGTAAATGTGGGCTTGGTAATAGTCGGTTGACAATCATTGCGATGACTGCTCCAATTAAAGTATCTAATACTCGTTGAATCGCATATTCCACATTAACGGCTGCTTCAATTGTATAAAAGATGACTAAGAAAGTCGCTGATGAATTAATGACAGCAGTTTTATTGAATCGATTGCAAAATAAAATTAAAATGACAACCCCGATTGGAACGAGTAATAAGTCCGCTCCGTCAGGAAGAGAACACCGTTGATAGAGTTGAAGAAGTACAATGGCAAGTACTCCACCAGACATATTGCCAAAAAAACGAGCGAGCCCAAACTTCCAAGTTAGACGATGGTCTGTGCGTAAGCTAAATACGGTCGACAGAACAGCTAACATTGGAGAACCACGATGAAGAATTTTAAAAAGTAGAATACAAATAAATGCAGAAACTCCTGTTTTAAAAGTTCTCAGTCCAATATGAAAAGGATTGTGGGATTGATTCGGCATGATTTCACCTCATTTGTTCAAAATTCTTGAATATCATATCATAAAATGTTTGAAGCGACAACGAAGGAGAGTTTTGAGATGGAACAATGACGTTGTTACTTGCAAAAGAGATTAAATTTCATAAAAAAACATGGAAAATTCAAGCGTAAAATTAAGGTTTATGATAAAATTAGAGGTATGTATAGAAAGTGGTGTTGCTGTGGGAAGACGAAAATCAATCAAATGGAAATCGCATATGAAATTAGGCTTTAAGAGATTGACGCTAGGAATCGTATTAGTATTTGTAGCGATTTGTAGTGTCATTATTATGGGAACATTACAGTTTCAAGAAACAAGGCAAGATCCTACGGCAATTGCTCATCAACAATTTATTCAAAATCTTGTACCTTCTTCTCAAAAAGCTTATCAATTATATAAAGTTTTGCCAAGTATTAGTTTAGCGCAAGCGATATTGGAGTCTGATTGGGGAGAAAGTGGACTGTCGCAAAATTATTATAATTTATACGGAGTCAAAGCAGGAGCCGCTGAACCGAGTGTTCAATTAGAAACGAGCGAATATGTCGATGGAAAATGGATTACGATTATGGCACCTTTTCGAGTTTATAATAGTTGGGCGGAATCTGTAGAAGCTCATGCAAAGTTATTAACATACGGAGTAGATTGGAATCCAAAATTATATGAACCCGTTTTAAAGGCGAAAAATTATAAAGAAGCAGCACACGCCCTTCAAAAAGCAGGGTATGCTACAGATCCAACGTATGCACAAAAAATTATTCATGTTATTGAAACGTATCATTTAGCACAATATGATCAATTTCAAGAAAAATCTGTAAAGGAGTAGAACACGTATGAGTCAATTATTACCGGGAAGTATTATTGGAATTATTGGTGGAGATTCTCAAATTTCATCAGTGATTTTAATGGCGAAACGATTGGGATATTGCATTTATCATTTTCGCGAGAAAGATGAACCAAGTGTTTTATTAGCAGATAAGGAAGAGATTGGTTGTTATTCTGACCGAAGAGCATTATTCAACTTTGCCATGCAAGTAGATACGATTTATATATTAACTAATGAAATTGAAATTGATACTATTGTAGCGCTCAGCGGTAAAAGTCGTTATTATCAATCGTTTGAATTAGCAGAGATTTCTCAAAATCGTATGGTGGAAAAGTTGTTTTTAGAAGAACATGCGATTAATGTGGCGCCTTATGGCATGATTACAAGTATTGGAGAACTTCCAAGTTTATTATCGAGCATTGGTTTTCCTGCTGTGTTAGAGACGAATCGTTTCCGCAAAAATAATACGAGCATGATGTTGTATGACCATGACATGGATGATCAAGTATTTCAGTTAGTTGAGAGCCAATCTTGTATGGTGACAGCATTTGTTCCTGCGCAACGTCAGTTTAGTATCACCATTCTTCGTGATTATGAAGATCATATTACAATATTGCCGATTACAGAAGATGTGTATGTAGATGGGAAATTAAAATATTCGATTGCCTCAAAACGGATGAATCCGGAATGGGTTGGAGAGCTTCGTGCGATTGCTTCTAAATTGATGCGTTCAATTTCAGGTTCTACCTTAGTATCGATTCAAGTTGTGATGGCGAAAAATGGTATTTTCTATGTCAAAAAAGTGGATCAGTTGCCATTCCTGCAACATCAATTTAGTGCTAAACAAATTCCTCAATCGTTTAGTGAAATCATTTTACGATTAGCAACAGGATTAGGTGTGTTAGAAAGTGGATTGATTGAAGAAGGGTTAATTGTTCCAATTTATCGAGAAATGTTAGAAAAAGCACACGTTTTAACGATTTTAAAACCTCATTGGGAATTTGAATATTTCCAAGTAGAAGGCGGGAATCCAGGAGAAGCAGTTGGAGTCATTCGATTAACAGGAGCTTCAAGTGTGGATTTAGTCAATGAATTAGAATTAAGTGGATTACACGATTAGAATGTAACAAGAGAAAGGATGACTTTGTGAATATTTCAGCGAAATTACTAGAAGGAATGAATGACCGTCAAAAAGAGGCAGTTCAATATACTCAAGGTCCATTGCTGATTATGGCAGGGGCTGGAAGTGGAAAAACGAGAGTATTAACGCATCGTATGGCGTATATTTTAGCGGAAGAAGAGGTTCATCCTTGGAATATTTTAGCGATTACCTTTACGAATAAAGCAGCACGTGAAATGAAAGAGCGGGTGAGTCAATTAGTTGGTCCGCAAGCTGAAGATATGTGGGTATCTACTTTCCACTCCATGTGTGTGCGTATTTTAAGAAGAGATATCGAATTATTAGGCTATCAACGCTCATTTACGATTTGTGATCCTAGTGAACAGCAAACGGCAATGAAGCGAATTTTGAAAAAATTAGATATTGATAGTGAAAAATATGATTATCGCATGATTTTAAATCGAATTAGCCAAGCTAAAAATGATTTAGAAGATGTGGAAGAATTTAATAAGAAATATACGGGATATGTGGAACAAATTATTGGGAAATGTTACCGTGAATATCAAAAAGAATTAGCAAAAAGTATGACGTTGGACTTTGATGATTTAATTATGCTGACGGTACAACTATTCCAAAAACATCCTGAAACATTACAGTATTATCAACAAAAATTCCAATATATTCATGTGGATGAGTACCAAGATACGAACCATGCTCAATATCGATTAGTCACGATGTTAGCGAAGAAATTCAAAAATATTTGTGTTGTTGGGGATGCAGACCAAAGTATTTATGGTTGGCGCGGAGCTGATATGAGTAATATTTTAGAGTTCGAAAAAGATTATCAAAACGCAAAAGTCGTTTTATTAGAACAAAATTATCGTTCTACAAAAACAATTTTACAAGCAGCCAATGATGTGATTGGAAATAATATCGAGAGAAAAGAAAAGAAGTTATGGACTGAAAATGAAGAAGGGCAACTCATTACGTATTACCGTGCCCAATCGGAGCAAGACGAAGGACGTTATGTATTGTCGCAAATTCAAAGTTTATTAAGAGATGGTTATCATTATGATGATTTTGCCATTTTATATCGTACAAATGCGCAATCTCGTGTCATGGAAGAAAATTTACTAAAATCAAATATTCCATTCCGTTTAGTAGGAGGGCAACGATTCTTCGAAAGACTGGAAATTAAGGATTTACTAGCGTATTTACGTTTAATTGTAAATCCTCAAGATGATTTAAGTTTTAGAAGAATTGTCAATAGTCCAAAACGAGGAATAGGGGCTACTTCTTTAGCGAAGTTGTCAGATTTTGCTACGGTATATCAATTCTCATTATTAGAAGCTAGTTCGCAAACAACATTATCGCCTCTTTCTGGAAAGGCAGCAAAGGCTCTAGAAAAATTTGCAACAACGATTGAAGAATTAAGAAAAATGCAAGAGTTTCTATCTATTAGTGAATTTGTAGAACAAGTGATTGAAAAAACAGGGTATCTTGCTGCTTTAGAACAACAACATACAATGGAAGCTGATGCGAGAATTGAAAATATTCAAGAGTTTATCTCGGTGGCAAAACAATTCGAACAAGATCGTTTAGAAGAAGAGTCGGAAGATTCTCCATTATTACAATTTTTAACAGATTTATCTTTAGTTTCTGATGTGGATAGCGATGAAGGAGATGGTCGTATGGTGACATTGATGACCCTTCATGCTGCTAAAGGATTAGAGTTTCCAGTTGTATTTATTATTGGATTAGAAGAAGGAATTTTCCCAAGTTTAAGAAGTATTATGGAGCATGACGATGATGTGGAAGAAGAACGTCGTCTAGCGTATGTAGGAATTACTCGTGCGGAACAGAAGTTGTATTTAACAAATGCATATTCCAGATTATTATATGGTCGTACACAAACGAATCGCCCATCGAGATTTATATTGGAAATTGGAGAAGAATTATTTGATTCAAACCAACAGCACTCCTACAGTTATACAAGTAGAGAGTCTTCTTCATTTGGTTCAAAAACTTCCTCATCTGGTTCGTTATTTGACAAATATCGAGCGAAATCTCAGGCAACTGCGTATCAACCAAAAGCAGTTCAGCCTTCAAGCATCCAACCAGTACGTAAACAAACAGTTGCTGCCAATGATGGAGCGGTATGGAAAGTGGGCGACAAAGTGATGCATAAAAAATGGAATGTTGGAACAGTTGTAAAAGTAACGGGTGAAGGTACGAATCAAGAAATTGATGTGGCTTTTGCTGGAATGGGTATTAAACGTTTATTGGCAAGTTTTGCCCCAATTGAAAGAATAGAGGAGTCGTAAATGGATACTTCAGTAGAACAAAAAATCCAACAATTAAGAGAACAATTGAATCGTTGGAGTCATGAATATTATGTTCAAGATCGTCCAACCGTTACGGATCATGTGTATGATGAAACGTATCATGAATTAGTACGATTAGAATCGGAGTATCCAGAATTGATTACTCCAGATTCGCCAACTCAACGTGTTGGTGGTGTTGTGTTAGACAGTTTTGAAAAAGTTACCCATCAAAATCCGATGTTGAGTTTATCGAATGCTTTTTCAAAAGAAGACTTACAAGCGTTTGATGATCGTATTAAAAAATTAACGAATCGTACGATTGACTATGTTTGTGAATTAAAAATTGACGGTTTATCTGTAGCGCTAACTTATCAAAAAGGACAATTAGTTTTAGGTGCTACAAGAGGAGATGGTGTAATAGGGGAAGATATTACGCATAATATTAGAACAGTTAAATCCGTTCCACTTTCCTTAAGCCAACCATGGTCGATTGAAGTTCGTGGGGAATGTTATATGCCAAAAAAATCATTCCAACAGTTAAATCAATCAAGGGAAGAAGAAGGCTTAGAAGTATTCGCCAATCCTAGAAATGCAGCTGCAGGAAGTTTAAGACAATTAGATTCTAAAGTGGCAGCTAGTCGAAATTTAGCAGTATTTTTATATCAAAGTCCTAGTATAGAAGCTTTAGAAGTGACTTCTCAAATGGAATTGCTAGAAAAGATGCAAGCATTAGGATTTGTCACGAATCAAGAAAGCGTACTTTGTCATTCGATTGATGAAGTATGGGCATTTATTGAAAAAATGACAGTGGAAAGAAATAACTTACCTTATGAAATTGATGGAATTGTGATTAAGGTTAATGATTTTAAAGCACAAGAAGAAATAGGGTTCACTGTAAAAGCCCCAAAATGGGCAATTGCTTATAAATTCCCTGCTGAAGAAGCTCAGACTATTGTGCGAGATATTGAATGGACAGTGGGACGTACGGGAGTAGTGACACCAACAGCTGTGATGGATGCGGTATTTCTTGCGGGAACTACTGTGAAACGTGCCAGCTTACATAATGTGGATTTAATACGAGAAAGAGATATTCGAATTGGAGATACGGTTGTCGTTCATAAAGCGGGAGATATTATTCCTGAAGTTACTCGAGTGATTTTAGACAAACGACCTGAAGGATTAGAACCGTATGAATTTCCTAAAGAATGCCCATCTTGCTCGAACCCACTCGTGCATTTAGAAGAAGAGGTTGCTTTACGTTGTATGAATCCAAAATGTCCTGCTCTTTTAAAGGAAGGCTTAACTCATTTTGTATCTCGGGATGCGATGAATATGTCTGGAGTAGGAACAAGAATTATTCATCAATTATTTGAAAGTGGATTGGTCCACGATGTAGCGGATTTATATCACTTAACAATGGAGCAATTACTAACACTCGATAAAATTCAAGAAAAATCTGCACAAAAAATCTTACAGGCTATTGAAACGAGTAAACAAAATTCTTTAGAGCGTTTATTAACGGGTCTAGGCATTCGAAATGTCGGATCAAAAGCGGCAAAAGATTTAGCGATGCATTTTGAAACGATGGAAAATCTTCAAAAAGCGACTGTGGAAGAATTGGTTGCTATTGAAGGATTAGGAGAAGTCATTGCACATAGTGTTTTGGCATATTTCAACCAAGAAACAGTTCAAGAAATGTTAGAAGAATTACAAACCGCCGGCGTTAATATGCGTTATTTAGGAAAAGCAAAAGTGGCTAGCTCAGAAGATTCGCTATTAGCTGGCAAAACAGTTGTGTTAACAGGAACGTTAGAGCAGATGACAAGACAAGAAGCCAAAGAAGCGATTGAGGCTTTAGGTGGGAAAGTGACAGGCTCTGTTTCTAAGAAAACAGACTTAGTCATTGCAGGAGCTCAAGCAGGAAGTAAATTGACTAAAGCAGAATCTCTAGGTGTTTTAGTGTGGAATGAAGAACAATTTAGAACAATGATTGAAGGAAAGGAAGACTTATGAAGAAAAAAATCATCACTCTTGCTAGTGTAACAGCGATGTTATTAGCAGGGTGTGCAAATATTAATCAAGCAACTCAAAAAAATGTTGAAACCGAATCTTCTCGTTCAAAAGTGGTGCAATCAACGACGAATCAATTGTCGAATCAATATTATCGTGCATTAATTACAAATGGAAAATATCAGGTGAGTAAGACTCGTGGAGCAACATTAAGTTTAAATACTGGATTCAATTTAAGAAATTTTGAATCAGGCTTAATTGAATTATCACGTGCAGTTTTTCCAACGAACCAATACTTTTTTAGAGAAGGACAAGTCATTGATTCTACTACTACGAATCAGTGGGTGGCTCGTAAATCAGAAAAAAATCCAGATGGATTAAATCCAGAAGATAATGGCGAGACAGATGCAAGTAAGAGAAATCCTTATTATTTGGCGCAAATTTTAGAACAAGATTTTATGATTCAAACGGAAAACAATTATGAACTTGGGGGCATTAGTATCGGTCTTGCAATGAATTCAGTGGATTACTATACTGCTGGAGATAAAGATGCAGAGCAAGAAATTTCTAATGATGCCATGTTGAAACAAGCGAAATCAATTGCAAATACCGTATTGACTCGTTTACGTCAAAATGATGCTCTAAAGACAGTGCCGATTGTGTTTGGAATTTTTAAACAAACTCCAAAAGACGATATTGGTGGAGGAGTTTATATTTTAGAAGCAACTTCTGTTGAAGGAACTGAAATTACGAATTGGACAAATATGAATCAAAAAGTAGTGGTATTACCATTAGTAGATGGAAATCCAACAGAAGAATCATCCGCCTTTGAAAACTTTAGAACAGAAGTACAAAATTTCTTCCCGAATTTATCAGGAGTAACGGCTAAAGTATATTATCAAGAAGGTGCTGCTAAAAAAATGGTGGTGAATATTATGACTCAATTTTACGGAGAGTCAGAAATTATTGCATTATCTCAACATGTAACAGATGTTGCGAATAAATATTTACCAAAAACAACACCGGTAGAAGTTCGTATTTCATCGATTAATGGAATGGAAGCATTCTTAATGCAAGATACAGCTCAAGGTGTATTTACGTATCATGTTTTTGATTAAAGATTGACATAAAAGGTACGTGCCTTTTACAATAGAAAAGAAAGAAAAGTAGAAAGTGAGGAACAGTTATGGCAATTGAAGAATCAGAAGTACGTCACGTTGCAAAATTGGCGAAATTATCATTTGCAGATCATGAGATTTTACATTTCACAGAGCAAATGAGTGATATCATCGATATGGTAGAACAATTAAAAGAAGTGGATACAACAGGAGTGGAAGTTACGACTCATGGGTATTCATTAGTGAATGTTTTACGTGAAGATGTGCCAGTAAAAGGAACAGATCGTGATTTATTAATGAGAAATGTAAAAACAAGTGAGGATGGATTTATCCAAGTCCCTGCAATTATGGGTGAAGGAGAGGAGTAAGACGCATGAGTTTATTAGAAAATCAAACATTAGTAAGCTTGCATGAAGGTTTAGTTCAAAAGAAATTTACTTCTCAAGAATTAACTAGTGCAACATTTGAAAAAATTCAAGCAGTAGATGATAAAGTTGGAGCTTTCTTGGCGTTAAATGAAGAAGAAGCAATGGCTCAAGCGAAAGCTGCTGATGAAAAAGGTTATGATTCAGCTCTTTCTCTTCAAGGTTTACCAATCGGAATTAAAGATAATATTGTAACTCGTGATTTAATTACAACAGCTGCAAGTCGTATGTTGGAAGATTTCAATCCAATTTATGATGCGCATGTAATGGACTTATTGAAAAAAACAGGGGCTGTTAATGTCGGAAAATTAAATATGGATGAATTTGCCATGGGTGGTTCGACAGAAAATTCTTATTTCAAGAAAACTAGAAATCCTTGGGATTTAACTAAAGTTCCTGGAGGGTCTTCAGGTGGTTCTGCAGCAGCTGTAGCAGCTGGAGAAGTATTAGCCACTTTAGGTTCTGATACAGGTGGTTCAATTCGTCAACCTGCAAGTTTTACAGGGATTGTAGGAATGAAACCAACTTATGGCCGTGTATCTCGTTATGGATTAATTGCCTTTGCATCAAGCTTAGACCAAATTGGACCATTAACTCGTACGGTTAAAGATAATGCATTAGTATTAGAAGCGATTAGTGGATATGATCACCGTGATTCTACAAGTGTAAATGTACCTGTTCCAAATTATTACCAACAAATTAATGGCAATATTAAAGGATTAAAAATTGCTTTACCAGTAGAATATTTAGGGGATGGAATTGATCCTGAAATTCGTAAAGCAGTCTTAAAAGCAGCTGAACAATATCGTGCATTAGGAGCAACGGTAGAAGAAGTGAGCTTACCTCATTCTAAATACGGTATTCCTGCATATTATATTATTGCTTCTTCAGAAGCATCTTCTAACTTACAACGTTTTGACGGAATTCGTTATGGACACCGTTCAGCTGAAGCGAAAACATTAGAAGATTTATACATCATGAGCCGTACAGAAGGATTCGGTATGGAAGTAAAACGTCGTATTATGTTAGGAACATTCTCATTAAGTTCTGGTTACTATGATGCTTACTTCAAGAAAGCAGGACAAGTTCGTACATTAATTAAACAAGATTTTGCCAATGTATTTGCAAACTATGATTTAATTTTAGGACCTGTAACGACTTCTACTGCATATGGAATTGGAGAAAGAAATGATGATCCAATTGAAATGTATATGGCAGACTTATTAACAGTTCCTGTAAACTTAGCAGGACTTCCAGCGATTTCTGTACCTGCTGGATTCTCTAGCGAAGGATTACCAATTGGTATTCAATTAATCGGAAATTACTTCCAAGAACAAACAATTTATCAAGCAGCATTTGCATTTGAACAAGCAAATGACTATTACTTAAAACAAGCAAACGTATAAGGAGGAATATAAGATGAATTTTGAAACAATTATTGGGCTAGAAGTTCACGTAGAGTTAAAAACAGATTCAAAAATCTTCTCTCCTTCACCAGCTCATTTTGGAGCAGAGCCAAATACAAATACAACAGTTATTGACTGGGGTTATCCAGGGGTACTTCCAGTTATTAATAAACGTGCGATTGAATTTGGAATGCGTGCTGCATTAGCGTTAAACTGTGAAATTTCACAACATACAAAATTTGACCGTAAAAACTATTTCTATCCTGATAATCCAAAAGCGTATCAAATTTCTCAATTTGATTACCCAATCGGTCATGATGGATGGATTGATATTGAAGTAGAAGGAAAAACAAAACGTATCCGTATCGAACGTGTTCACTTAGAAGAAGATGCTGGTAAAAATACTCACGGAACGGATGGGTTCTCATATGTAGACTTAAACCGTCAAGGAACTCCGTTAATTGAGATTGTATCTGAAGCGGATATGCGTTCTCCTGAAGAAGCATATGCTTACTTAGAAGCATTACGTCAAATTATTATGTTTACAGGCGTATCTGATGTGAAAATGGAAGAAGGATCAATGCGTTGTGATGCGAATATTTCTTTACGTCCTTATGGCCAAGAAAAATTCGGTACAAAAACAGAGTTGAAAAACTTAAACTCATTCAATAATGTACGTAAAGGTTTAGCATTTGAAGAAGTACGTCAAGCTCAAGTATTACGTAGTGGTGGCGTTATTGGTCAAGAAACAAGACGTTTTGATGAATCAAATGGACAAACAATTTTAATGCGTGTGAAAGAAGGTTCAAGTGACTATCGTTACTTCCCAGAACCAGACTTACCAAACTTAGAAATTTCAGATGAATGGGTAGAAGAAGTTCGTCAATCAATTCCTGAAATGCCAACCGTTCGTCGTGAACGTTATATTCGTGAATTTGGATTACCAGAATATGATGCAATGGTCTTAACATTATCAAAAGAAATGTCTGATTTCTTTGATGAAACAGTTGCAGCAGGTAGCGATCCAAAATTAGCTTCTAACTGGTTAATGGGAGATATTTCTGCTCACTTAAATAGTAAAAAATTAGAATTACAAGATCTATTATTAACACCACAAAGTTTAGCAGAAATGATTCAATTAATTGGAGACGGAACAATCAGCTCTAAATTAGCGAAGAAAGTATTCTTATTATTAGCTGAAGAAGGCGGAACTGCTCGTCAAGTTGTTGAAAAACATGGAATGATTCAATTAAGTGATCCATCACAATTATTACCAATTATTCAAGATGTGTTAGCTAATAATTCACAGTCTATTGAAGATTTCAAAAATGGTAAAGATCGTGCAGTTGGCTTCTTAGTGGGTCAAATTATGAAACAAACAAAAGGAAAAGCAAATCCTGGAATTGTAAACCAATTATTACAAGAAGAATTAGCAAAATATTAATAACTGAGAGAACTGAAACGAAGTAGAAAGGCTTCTACTATTGCCAAGTTAAATAACCATTGGGGGTGAATAGAAAACGGAATTTCCGACTTTTATTCACTCCTTCTCTCTTTTTCATAAAGAATGAATGGAGGTATTAAAATGATTCGAGTTCATACAAAAATTATTCAAGCCGGAGAATCTTTACAAACGGAATTAGAAGCCCCGATTGAATCCATTGAATGGAAAATTGAAAACAAACAATTAGCATTGTCGTATCAAGAAAAAGAAACACAGACAAAAGTTGATTTGTTAGTATCTAATGGAGAAATTCAATTATTCCGTAAAGGAGAAGTAGCTAGTCAATTACTGTTTCAACATCAAAAGAAAACAAAGGGACGTTATCAATTAGCTCAAGGTCAAGAAATTTTATTTGAGATTAAAACGAAGAATGTAGAAGTTTCATCTGACTGGAAACAAATTTCTTTTGAATACCAATTATCTCAATTAGGAGAAAATTTAGGAGAATTTACAGTAAATATGGAAATTCTTAAAGAAAACATTGTGCAATAGTAGCGTATTATAGGTTTTGTGTGCTATACTGTTAAGGAATATGTGGAAAGGAAGTGTATCCTTTGGAATTAAAAGCACTGGATGGAATCAACAAAAATGAATTATCAATGGTTGAAGTAGCGCATGCTATCTTGGAAGTAAAACAAGAAGTGATGGACTTTAATCAATTATTAGTAGAAGTTCAATCATATATGGAGTTAAGCGATGAGCAATTAGAAGCACGCATGGCTCGTTTTTATACAGATTTAAATATTGATGGAAGCTTCATTTCACTTGGAGAAAACCGTTGGGGCTTACGTTCATGGTATCCAATTGATTCAATCGATGAAGAAATTGTTTCATCAATGGATGATGAAGACTTGAAAAAACGTCGTAAAAAACGTAAAAAAGTTAATGCCTTTGGAACTGAAGAAGATCTTATCGATTACAATGATGATGATCCAGAAGATGAAGATGGCTTGTTAGAAGATGAAGAAGATGATGATGTTATCGACTTAGACGATGATGTAGATGATGAAGAAGAAACAGAATTAGATGCATATCGTTCAGATTTAAGTGAATTAGGTGCTGACGAAGACTTAGATGAAGAAGTTAGTGCAGATGAAGATTTATCAATTATTAATGATGACGAGTTAGATAGTGATTTTGATGAAGAAGATGATGAATTATAATTCCTCGTTCATCTACAAACGATAACGAATAGATTAGAAAGTGGGAGTGCGTAGCGCTCCTCTTTTTTATAGGGAGGAAAAGTTTTGAAAAAAATTTTATCATCTTTTTTTGATGCGACTTTTCTAAGATTTATATTAGTAGGAGTCGTCAATACACTTGTTGGAACAGCAATTATGTTTTTTTGCTTCAATGTATTAGCGTGGAGTTATTGGATTTCAAGTGCGTTGAATTATATAGTGGGAAGCATCGTGAGTTATTTCTTGAATAAGCGATATACTTTCCAGCAAAAAGGCCATGATTGGAATACATTGTGGAAATTTATCGTGAACATTACCATTTGTTACGTTCTTGCTTATGGATTAGCAAAGCCATTTGTTGCATGGTTATTATCAGGATTCTCTACGAATATACAAGGGAATATTGCGTTATTGGTAGGGATGGTTTTATTTGTTGCATTTAATTATATTGGACAAAGATTTTGGGCTTTTTCACCTAAAGAAGATCGACAATAATGCTTTGTTCTCAAAAAGAGTTAGTGGTTTAATTCTAGGAATCGTTATGGTAAAATAACACTATCTATAAATTTAAGGGGGATACTGCCAAATGGCGGAAGATAAGAAAACTTTTTATTTAACAACACCAATTTATTACCCAAGTGGACAATTACATATCGGGCATGCATATACAACTGTAGCAAGTGATGCAATGATTCGTTATAAAAAATTACAAGGCTATGATGCATACTTTTTAACAGGAACAGATGAACATGGACAAAAAATTCAACAAAAAGCTCAAGAAGCAGGCGTGAGTGAAATTGAATTTGTTGATAATATTATTTTTGGTATTCAAGATTTATGGAAAAAATTAGACGTTTCTTATGATGATTTTATTCGTACAACACAACCTCGTCATAAAAAATCTGTACAGAAAATTTTCCAAAAATTAATGGATAATGGTGATATTTATTTAGGTGAATACGAAGGTTGGTATTCTGTAAGTGATGAAGAATACTTTACAGAATCTCAATTAGTCGAAGTGTATCGTGATGCAGATGGAAAAATGATTGGGGGAGTGGCTCCAAGTGGCCATGAAGTTCAATTAGTGAAGGAAGAATCTTATTTCTTCAGAATGAGTAAATATGCAGATCGCCTATTACAATACTATGAAGAACATCCAGAATTTATTCAACCAGAATCTCGTAAAAATGAAATGATTAATAATTTCATTAAACCTGGTTTGGAAGATTTAGCCGTTTCTCGTACATCATTTGACTGGGGAATTCCAGTACCAAATGATCCAAAACATGTCATTTATGTATGGATTGATGCGTTATCAAACTATATTACAGCTTTAGGCTATGGAAGTGATGATGAGACATTGTTCAATCGTTATTGGCCAGCAGATGTGCACTTTATCGGAAAAGAAATCGTTCGTTTCCATACGATTTATTGGCCAATTATGTTAATGGCATTAGACTTACCATTACCGAAGAAAATTTTTGCACATGGTTGGTTATTAATGAAAGACGGTAAAATGTCTAAATCTAAAGGAAATGTTGTTGATCCTAACACATTAATTGAACGTTATGGGTTAGATGCTTTACGTTACTATTTATTACGTGAAGTACCATTTGGTTCAGACGGTATTTTCACTCCAGAATCATTTGTAGAAAGAATTAATTATGACTTAGCAAATGACTTAGGGAACTTATTAAACCGTACAGTAGCGATGATTAATAAATATTTCGATGGAACAATTCCAACATATTCAGCACCTGTTTCAAGCTTTGATCATGAATTAGTAGAAGCTTCAAAAGTGATGATTGAAGAAGTAGAAGCTGCGATGGAAGAAATGCAATTCTCAGTTGCATTATCTGCAATTTGGAAATTTGTTTCTCGTACAAATAAATATATTGATGAAACAACTCCATGGGCAGCTGTAAAAGATGAAGCTCGTCAAGAAGAATTAGCTCGTACAATGAGTTACTTAGCAGAAAGCTTACGTATTATTGCGGTAGCTTTACAACCATTCTTAACACAAACACCAGGAGAAATCTTAGCACAATTAGGAATTCAAGACGAAGCTTTACGTGATTATCCTTCGCTTCATACATTTGGAGTGATTCCAGCTGGTACAACAGTTGTTGAGAAAGGACAACCAATTTTCCCACGTTTAGATATGGAAGAAGAAGTTGCTTATATTCAAGGGAAAATGGGTGGAACAGTTAAAGAAGAAGTAGCAACAGAGTGGAACCCAGAAGAAGTGGAATTAACATCTGAAAAAGAATCGATTAAATACGATGACTTTGATAAATTGGAATTAAAAGTCGCAGAAGTTATTGACTGTAAACCAGTGGAAGGTGCAGATAAATTATTACAATTCCGATTAGATGCAGGAGATGCTGGTGGACATCGTCAGATTTTATCTGGTATCGCTCAATGGTATCCAAATCCAGAAGAGTTTATTGGTAAAAAAGTAGTGATTGTGGCAAACTTAAAACCACGTAAGATGAGAGGACAAATTAGTCAAGGAATGATCTTATCGGCAGAAAAAGATGGAGTATTACAAGTAGTCTTAGCTCCACAAGAAATGCCAAATGGTTCATTTGTTTCATAATGAGTAGACACAGTTATTGTAGGGAGAGTACGTTGCTTTACAACGTACTCTTTCGCATATTATAAGAGAAAAGGAGAATGTAAGATGAAAAAGGGCTTATTGACAGGTTTATTATTATTTGGTTTCTTTTTTGGAGCAGGAAATTTAATCTTTCCGCCTTCATTAGGGTTATTTTCTGGTGAGTATTTCGGACCAGCGATTGCGGGATTTATTTTATCAGGCGTCGGTATTCCCATTATAACATTAGTTGTAGGCGCAACGAGTAATGGAAGTTTTAAACATGAATTAGAAAGTAAAGTTCATAAAGTATTTGCAGTAGCATTTTTAGCTGTTTTATATTTGTCAATTGGACCATTTTTTGCAATTCCAAGAACAGCAACTGTTTCGTATTCGATTAGTATTCAGCCATTTGAGTCATCTTTAGCCTCAATGGGAATTTCAAGCACTTTATCATTGTTTATATATACAGTATTATACTTTGTTGCAGCATATTGGATTGCGATTCATCGTTCAACGATTTTAAATAGTATCGGGAAAATTTTAACACCTTTATTTGCAGGGTTAATTTTAGTCTTAGTATTATTAGGAGCGATTAAATATGCAGGAGTAGCACCAATGCAAGCAGCAACAGCTTATCAAAATGGTGGTTCGTTTGGGAATGGATTTATTGAAGGCTACAATACATTAGATGCCTTAGCTTCTGTTGCCTTCTGTGTGGTAGCAGTAAATACATTGAAAAAATTCCATTTTTCTTCAAAAGAAGAATTTACAAAAACCATTATTGGAGTAGGTTTAGTAACTGCTGTAGGTTTTAGTATTTTATATTTAGGATTAGCTAATTTAGGAAATCATTTTACAGTGCCTGCAGATGTATTAGCAGATGAAACAGTTAATAAAGGTTCTTATATTTTAACAGCAGCTTCCAAAGATATTTTTGGAGTATTTGGACAAGTATTTTTAGGAGCAATGGTTATCTTAACGTGCTTTACAACAACGGTTGGATTAATTGTTTCAACTGGAGAGTTCTTTGAAGAATTATTCCCTAAATATTCTTATAAAGTATATGCAACAGTTTTCTCTTTCATTGGATTTGGAATTTCTAATTTAGGATTAAATACAGTAATTAAGTTTTCATTGCCGGTATTATTAATTTTATATCCAATTACAATTATTA
This sequence comes from uncultured Granulicatella sp., assembly GCA_963535215.1. GTDB lineage: Bacteria > Bacillota > Bacilli > Lactobacillales > Aerococcaceae > Granulicatella. The sequence goes on from CAUSWE010000015.1 coordinate 29,383, forward strand.
TGGTTATATTAATTCTTTTAAATAAATTTGTTCCTCTTTCTAAAATTGGAATGCAGTTAACGGTTGGGTTAACAGTTCTAGTATCCGTATTAACAGTATTAGGAGACACTTTAAAATTATCTGCATTATCTACTGTGATGCACCAATTACCATTTTCTACTTTATCATTAGGGTGGATTGTTCCAGCTTTAGTAGGAATCGTGATTGCTTTGATTTTAAGTGATAAACAAAAAGGTGAAGCTTTTGATTTTGAAAAAATTTTAGCAGAGTAAGAAGGTAGGCGGATATGTTTTTATATGGAATTACGACAATCGTATTGATAGCTCTACTTTTTTCAATGTGGAAGGATAATCGCAGTTTATGGAATCCAGCTTTATTAGTCATTGAAGTGTTGTTTTTATATCTATCCATTGCGAATCTCTTTTTCAGCTCTGGGTATGAAAATGCTCATTTGGTGATGATAGTAGGAATTTTACTCATTCCTGTTCTGATTCTTTTGAGTGGTTTATTTTTAATCGTTAATGGCTTTATTTTGTTAAAAAAAGAAGGTTTTTCTAAAGCGAATCTTCTTTCTCCTATTATGGGGATTGTGATTTTATTATTCTTTGTTTTTATGTGGATTCGAGTGGGGCTAGTTACAAATAATTTTTTCATTTATAATCCGTGGTTTAATATACTATTTATGTTTATCATTTATTCTTATATTATTTTTGGATTTGCATTTGTAGGATTTATGATGTACTCCTGTGTCTATTTATGGGTACCGAAGAAACAGCATTATGATTTTATTATTATTCATGGTGCCGGATTGTTAGATGGGGAAAGAGTTACGCCTCTTCTAAAAAAGAGAATTGATAAAGCTGTACAAGCATTTCATCAATCAAAAAATCCTCAGATTCGACTTATTGCAAGTGGTGGACAAGGTAGTGATGAAAAAATATCTGAAGCACAAGCGATGTATAACTATTTAGTGGAACATACAGATGTGCCAAAAGAAGCTATTATATTAGAAGAAAAATCTACAACTACTTATGAAAATTTACTGTTCTCTAAAGAACTAGGAGAGCAATTAGTGGAAAATCCTCGATTTTTATTTGTGACAAATGATTATCATGTATTTCGTACGAGTACGTATGCTCGACAAATTGGAATGCAAGGGGATGGTTTAGGTTGCTCCACTGCAAGTTATTATATTCCGTCCGCTTTTATTCGTGAATATGTAGCGATGTGTGTGAAAATGAAAAAACTCTTTATAGGGTTTGAATTACTGTATGTTCTATTGGTTTTATTATCGTATCGAGGCATATTGTGGTAGAAAGTTAAATAGATGATAGGGAAGGCATACCGATTTCGGTATGCTTTTTTTGTCGTGACGATTTGCACGAGAAGTCGTGACTAAAGTCATTGTAGGTAGTGACTCTAGGCACTACTGAGAAAAAGAATTTTTTTCTATAATAAATTCATCAGTTAGGAAATCAGTAAAGAGGGGATAAACATGATTGTAGTAAAAAATGTAACAAAAAAATTTGGACAAAAAGTAGCTTTAGAAGAAATTTCTTATGAAGTGAAGAAAGGAGAAATTTTTGGATTCTTAGGGCCGTCTGGTTCAGGGAAAACAACAATGATTAAAATTTTAACGGGTCAATTAAATTCCGATAAAGGACAAACAGAATTGTTAGGAAAAGTATCTGAGAAGCTAACTCCAGCAGATTTAGAACAAATCGGATTAGTGAGTGATACGAGTGGATTTTATGAAAAACTAAGCCTATATAAAAATTTACAAGCTTATGCAAAATTATATGGAAAACCAAATGCACGAGTAGATGAAGTGTTAAAACAAGTTGATTTATACGATAGTAAAAATTTAGCAGCAGAAAAACTATCGACAGGAATGAAACAAAGAATGTTTCTAGCAAGAGCTTTAATCAATAAGCCACAAGTATTATTTTTAGATGAGCCAACAAGCGGATTAGATCCAACTACTTCTAAGAAAATCCATGAATTATTATTAGACCTGAAAGAATCAGGAACTACGATTTTCTTAACAACACACGATATGAACGAAGCAACATTATTATGTGACCGTCTAAGTTTATTGAATCGAGGACATTTAATTGAATATGGCACACCTTCTTCGATTATTCAAAAGTATAATCACGAGAAAAAAGTTCAATTAACATTCGCAGATGAAACACAAACAGAAATTACATTTGAAGCATTAGGACAAACAGATTTAGCACAAGTCGTTGCGATTCACTCATGTGAACCAACTTTAGAAGAAATATTTATTCAATTGACAGGAGAGAAATTAAATGATTAAACGATTAACTGCCTTAATTTGGCTACGCACACAAGTATTATTAAGTAACAGCACTTTATTAGCAACTATTCTATTACCGTATGGATTGTTAGTGTTATATAATCAATTTATGAATGCAGATGGACAACATTCTTCGTATATGGTATTCATGTGTTTATCATTAGCATTCTCAGTTTCACTAGGAAGTTTGACTTCTTTAACCATTGCAGAAGATAAGGAAAAGAAAAACTTGAAATCTTTATTACTCAGTGGTGTTAGAAATGGAGAATATTTATTATCTGCACTATTTTATCCAGTCGTTGTTGGACTTGTAACAATTGTAAGTTTTCCAATGATTGTAAATGCAGACTTTGGGAAACACTCAGGAGAATATTTTGTAGTAGCGATTGTTGTGGGACTATGTATTGTTTTATTAAACTTATTAATTGCTTCACTTTCTAATACTCAATCTCAAGCGCAAGTGAATGGTTTAGTTCCTATGATGGCTATTTCATTCTTACCATTGTTCTCTGGATTAAGTGAGACTGCTTCTAAAATTGCTCATTATACATTTATGGGTGTTTACGTAGACTTCTTTACAAAAGAAAGTTTTGAGTTAAGTTTTGAAACAATTGGTGTAGCATTAGCTTGGTTAGTAGGGTTATTCTTAGTAAACTTAATTGTATTAAATCCAACACGTAAAGAAATCTTTTTAGCAAAACTAGCAAAGAAGGCTGTGTAAGGGCGAATTAGGTGTTTTGACTTTATAGTCAAAACACCTTTTTTAGTAAATTCTCAATCTAAGTTCTAGTTTTGATACTTAACTAGAACTTACTTTGAAACTTTATACAAGAAAACAGAAGACTAACACAGGTAAAGAGGAACGAGTTAGACCTATAAAACTGGGTTGAAATATGGTATAATATTATGAATGTCGAGTGAAATAAACTTGAATTTGTTGAGGATAAAGTACCTTTTGTAGAATTACTAAAAAAGCTAAAGTAGATAAATAAAAATTAGAAGTTGTGGGGGACTAATGATAATTTTCACACCACATTAAGGAGGTTGAGATGAAAAATATAGATATTTTTGTACATGAAAAATATAACAAAGCTGATTACGAAAAGGTAGCAGAACATATCTATAAAACGTATGACGATTTTATGAAAAGTGATTGCTTTGTTACTTCATTAAAATTTGTTCAAGAACCAGAATTAGGAGAAGGAGTTAGTCCGAGGAATATTTCCCAATATCCATTGGAAGATGTTTTAGACAAATTTTATGTGGCAATTCAGGATTTTTATGAAGATTTGAATTATACCAGTGATGAGACTTGTTATTTGGAATTTTCTGCTTCAGATATGGAAGATATACAGAAACTACTTGGAATCGTAAATAAGCATGTATACAATAAGGAAGATGGGGATTATGTAGAGCTGGTAATTGAATAGTGTATTAAAATAATTACGATATAATTTCACGGGTTCTGATAGTAAATGTACAGATATTTGTTCAAAAAAAGATAGTTACAAATCCCAGTTTGTCAAAGTAAAACAATTAAATAAAAACAATAATATAGCAACTTATGAAACAGTAAATCGAAAAAGGTTTACTGTTTTTTCTTTGTCTAAAAATGGAAAGGAGGACACATAGAAGAAGAAAAAAGAGATATAAAAAAACTACAACATAAACAGCTAATAATGGATATTGAAAAAACAAAATATACTGTAAATTTACATTTTAAGAAAGTACAGGCGAAACATACAAAGATAAAATACTGAAGTTAATCAAGAGAGAAACAGAGAAGATATAAATTTATCAAAGAAATTTTGTTTATGTCCTTGACAAATCTTTTCAAATTATTTAGTTTGAATTTCTCACTTCACTATAAAATTATCCCAAAATAAGCTATAATAAGTCAGATAAATAGTAGTAAGTGAGGATAGAGATGAAAAAAAATGACCGTATAGAAGTACAAATTGATGATTTAACGTATGAAGGAATGGGCGTTGCAAAAGTCGATGGATTTCCTCTTTTTATTGAAAATGCGCTGCCTGGAGAAAAAGTAGTAGTTCATGTTTTAAAAGTGGGGAAAAAATTTGGCTATGCCAAAGTTGTTGAATGGGTATCGACGAGTCCTGACCGTATTCCATTAGTTGATCCAAATGGAACTCGAGTGGGAACAATGCCTTTACAACATATGAAATATGAAGCTCAATTGGCCTTCAAACAAAAACAAGTGAAACATGTCATGAATACAATTGCGAAAATGCCAGAGTTAGAAGTTCGTCCAACGATTGGAATGGAACATCCATTTGGATACCGGAATAAAGCGCAAATCCCTGTCAGAATGGTGAATGGATTATTAACAACAGGATTTTTCAAGAAAAACTCACACGACTTAGTTCCAATGGAAGATTTTCATATTCAAGATCCGGAAATTGATTGCTTGATTGTAGCAGTGCGTGATATTTTAAGAAAGTATCCAGTGGTAGCGTATGATGAGGCGAACCATACTGGTGAATTGAAGCATATTATTGTGCGACGAGGCCTGCGTACGAAGCAAGTGATGATTATTTTCGTGACGAGAACAAAGTTGTTACCACAAGCTGATGCGATTGTCAGAGATATTACAACGGCTCATCCAGAAGTGGTATCTATTGTGCAAAATATCCAACCGAAACCAACGAATGTAATCATGGGACATGAGACGAAAGTGCTATTCGGGGAAGACGTGTACGAAGAGAAATTGTTCGAATTCACGTTCAAGATTAGCGCGCGTTCGTTTTTCCAAGTCAATACCGTGCAAACCGAAGTGCTCTATCAACAAGCAATTGACGCTGCGGACTTGAAGAGCGGAGAGACGGTCGTGGATGCGTATTGCGGAATCGGGACGATGAGTTTAGCCTTTGCCCGTGACGCGAAGAAAGTCTATGCCATGGAAATTGTGGATGATGCGATTGTGATGGCGAAGGAAAATGCGAAACTAAACGGCGTGAAGAATGTGCACTTTGAAACGGGTGCGGCTGAGAAAATCATGCCACGCTGGAAGGAAGAAGGCATCAAGCCAGATGTCATTGTCGTGGATCCACCGCGCAAAGGGCTCGAACTTGCCTTTATCGAAGCAGCCTGCGCAACAGGTCCTGAACGCATCGTGTATGTCAGCTGTAACCAAGCAACCCTCGCTCGCGACCTTGTACACTTCAAGGAACGAGGCTACGAGGCACAGCATGTGCAACCCGTGGATATGTTCCCGATGACTGCGCATGTTGAGGCGGTAAGTTTGCTAGTCAAGGAGTAAAACGACGAAGATTAGC
>CAUSWE010000016.1:0-34950 GCA_963535215.1 uncultured Granulicatella sp.
ATTATAGCATAGGTAATATCTTTTTGTCTTTTTTTGGTACTTTGTTTCAAATAAAATTAACGTTGGAAGAATTAAATGAAAAAATACAACAAATCAATTTAAGAAAAAATATGGATATTCATTCAGGTACAGGAAAGAGCCCGATAACATTATTGAATATAGAAAAAGACTCCTTACAGCCTTTACCCACAAAAGCCATAAGAAGTCTTTACCAACGTTACCGTCAACTACATAAAGTTAATCAGTCATCAATGATTACTTATCAATCCAATCAATATTCTGTACCAGCAGAATATATTGGGAAGTCTTTATTACTAGAATCGGATAACGAATCTCTATACATTTATGATAGCATAAAATTAGTCGTAATTCATCCTATTCGCAGTGATAAAAAATTAAACTATCATCCTCATCATTACACGGAATTATTGCGTAAACAACAGCCATTTCGAAGCAATGAAGAGCTTGAACAACAAACTCAACATCAATTGAAAAAGATTGGAGATTTTTATCATCATGAAGCAAAATAGCCAGTATTTACGACTACAAGAAAATTTATTGTATTTAAATTTAAAACAGATGCATCTTCATTTAGATCATATCCTTGATAGTAATGTATCTTTACTAGAAGGATTATTAAAACTAACAGATTATGAGATTGAAATCAAGCGAGAAAATGTTCTAAACGCTATGGTAAAAGTAGCACACTTCCCTCATTATAAAACCTTAAAAGATTTTGATTTTGATTTCCAACCCAATATTAACCAACATCAATTAATGAATTTAAGTGGATTAGGATTTATTGAGAAAAAAGAGAATATCTTATTTTTAGGGAACAGTGGAGTTGGGAAAACTCATTTAGCAACCGCTATTGGAATAGAAGCCGCTAAAGCACGATATTCTACTTATTTCATCAAATGTCATGAATTATTAACGAATTTACGACAAGCTCAACATGAAAATCGATTAGAATCTAGATTAAAATTCTACACACGTTGTAAGTTGCTTATCATTGACGAACTAGGATATTTACCATTACATAAGGGAGATGAGCGATTACTATTTCAACTCATCGATAGACGTTATGAGAATAAAAGTACGATTATTACAACGAATCTTCCTTTTGATAAATGGAATGAAAATTTTAATGACTCGTTTATTACGAATGCGATACTAGATCGACTATTACATCATTCTCATGTCATTCAAATTATGGGTGAATCCTACCGATTGAAGGATGTATTAAATGAGTAAAATTGTACATTTTTAAATTCCCATTTTTGTACATTTTTAGATTGACGTTTATAGATTATAATCGAAATGATAGCTTTACTAGTATTTTGGAGAAAAATACGGTAGGATGGATAGCGGAATAAATGAAAGTTGAGGAGTAGAATATGAAAAAAGAAACCAAAAGTTTATTTCAAACGGGCGCAATCGTGTTAAGTATCCTTTTTATTGTTCTTGCGATGGTGAACTCGCATTTTGATTGGCAATTATTAGCGATACCTGGAAGTGCATTTGCCTTATTATCGATTTTTATGAGTTGCTTATTATTATGGTTATTTGTTGGAATTGATTGGCCAAGTATTTTATGCTTAGTTTTATTAGGACTCGGGTGGCTTCCGAAAGTAACGTATAGTCAAGTGTTTTCTCTTTCTTTTGGAAACAGCACATTTGTTTTCTTATTATTTACGTTTATAGTGACGTATGCTTTAGAACAGACTCCTGCTTTGAAACGTTTAGTCGGTTGGTTTTTAAAAACGAATTTTGCTAAGAAGAGTCCGACTCATTTTTTAGGAGCCTTTCTAGGCGCTGTGTTAGTCATTAGTTGTTTTATTTCACCGACAATTTTATTTATGATTGTCTTTCCAATTTATGAAGAGATGATGGAAGTATTTGGATTAGAAAAAGGGAGTCGACAAGCGTCCTTTATTTTAATTACATTATTTTCTACCATTGCGATTGGAACGGCGATGACGCCGATTAATCATGTCTTTGCGATTACGGCAATGGGATTGTATCATACAGCAACTGGTGTAAGTATTTCAAATGTACAATATATGGGAATTGCGATGCCGGCAGGGTTTTGTATTTTTGTTGGAATGTTGGCTAGTTTACATCGCTTATGGAAATTAGATTTATCACAAGTGACTTTTCAAAGTCTAGAATCATTGGAAAATTTACCAAAAGTAACGAAAAAAGAAAAATGGATTGTTTCTATTTTTTCAATTGTGATTGCTTTATGGATTATCCCAGAGTGGTTAGGGATTTTATCACCAAGCGTGGCAGCTTTCTTAAAATCTGCAGGGATGGCATTTCCTCCAATGATTGGAGCTGTATTATTAGCTTGCATTCGTGAAGATGGGAAACCGCTCATGTCGATTCAAGAGGCGTTAACACGTGGCGTTTACTGGCCAAGTTTATTATTAGTGGGTGCAACTTTAAGTTTAGGAACTTTATTAACGAAACCAGAATTAGGCGTATTACCTTTAATTGAAAGTGGGTTAACGCCATTATTTCATCAATGGAGTGCGATGATAATTGTCATTGTCTTTGTCATTTGGGCAGGACTTCAAACGAATTTTTCATCGAATTTAGTAACCGTTTCGGTTGTGACAACTGTGTTAACAACGATTGCAGCTAGTACGGATTTAGGAATTCATACAGCAGTTGTTGCTTGCTTAATTGGTTTTATGGCAAGTTTAGCTTATATGACTCCACCAGCAATGCCTTATGTAGCTATTTCTGTTGGTAGTGGTTGGACGAGTTCAAAAGATGCCTTTTTATATGGTGGATGGTTATTAGTGTTAAGTATTGTAAGTGCCGTCGCAATCGGGTATCCATTAGGAACTTTATGGATGTAAGAAAGGGGAAAATTAATGTTAGAAGAACAACGTCAAAAAATTGATCATATCGATCGCCAAATTGTTGCGCTATTTGAAGAACGTACAAATGTAGTTGAAGAAGTAGCAAAAATCAAGTTAGACAACGATATTCCAATTTTAGATAGTGGACGTGAGAAACAAGTGATTTTGAAAGTTCAATCGTATTTAAAAGACGAGTCTTTAAAAGAAGAATTAGCTGAACTTTATACCGAATTAATGCGTATTTCTCGTGAACACCAAAAAAATTGGATTGAACAACAAGGATAATTGAAATATGGAATCTCCAATCGCTTTGAAGGAAGTGGTTGGAGTTTCCTTATATAAAAAGGTAAATTCTCAATCTAACTTCTAGTTTTGATCCTTAACTAGAAGTTACTTTGAAACTTTACGATTATATAAAAATAAATATTTTTTCAAAAAAGTATTGCAAAAAGTAAGGCTCTAGTGTACTATATATGAGTACGTTATTTTAATAACAGCTGGAGGGGTAGCGAAGTGGCTAAACGCGGCGGACTGTAAATCCGCTCCTTAGGGTTCGGCAGTTCGAATCTGCCCCCCTCCACCATTGGGGTATAGCCAAGCGGTAAGGCAACGGACTTTGACTCCGTCATTCGTTGGTTCGAATCCAGCTACCCCAGTAGGATAGACAGCTTCGGCTGTCTTTTTTATTTCCTAAATTTTTATTAAAATTTCTCAGATACTCTTGATTTGAAATGCCTAGTCCGTGATGATGGTCGTAAAGGTGGGAGTTAGAGAAAGGAGCAAAGGTGATGAAAAAGTTTAGTACCTATTATTGGAAATTCATTATGGGAATGATAGTACTAACAAGTGTTATAACGGTATATGCCATGAATCAAAGTAGTTCACTATTAGCTAAAGATGGGGAAGTCGTCTTATTTGTTTTTCTAATGGCTTTATTGATGATGGTTGTTGAACAATGGAATGGAAAAACATGGAAAAATTCTCCATTAATTGTATTAGGAGAAATGATGTTTTCGATTATGTTAACACCAATCTTTTTTATGTCATATCGTTATATGGCAGAAGTGTTAAGTTTAGGATGGATTCTTCATTTATCTAGTCCAATGATTTTATTCATGCGATTACTTGGAATGATGCAATATGCATTAGTATTGGTAAATCCAATTATGGCGATTTTAAAAGCGATTCAATTTGTGAAGTCTCCGTATGAAAAGAAAATTAGTTAAAATAAACTCTCAGAATGATGGAAGTTCTATCGTTCTGAGAGTTTATTTTGTGAAAAAATGGAATAATTGAAGGATTTTCAGTTAAAAGACTAGGATTTTTCTTGAAAACGGTTTATAATGACTTCATAAAGAAAGGGTTTAAAAAGGCTAGGAGAGGAGGAATAATCATGAATGAAATAGAATTAGTGTGTTTTAGAATGATTAGTGCATTAGGGGCAGCTCGTTCTGCTTTTATGGAGGCAATGGTAGCCGCAAAAAAAGGAAATTTTGAAGAAGCTCAATCTCTGATTGAGGAAGGTCAACAGCAACGATTAAAAGGACATGAAATACATTTTGAATTATTACAAAAAGATAGTTCAGGAAATAAGGTACCTTTTTCGTTGCTTTTATTACATTCAGAAGATCAATTGATGAGTGCAGAAATTTTACAAGTAACAAGTGAAGAAGTGCTCGCATTATATCAACGATTGGATAAAATTGAAAAATCATAAATCATTGGAGGAAGAGTTATGAAACGTGTTTATTTATTTTGTAATGCAGGAATGTCTACAAGTTTAGTGGCAAGTAAGATGCAAGAAGTTGCGAATCAACATCAATTGCCAATTGAAGTCAAAGCATTTCCTGATGTTCAGCTAGATTCTGTAGTTCAAGAATTTCATCCGGATGTCATTTTGTTAGGGCCTCAAGTGAAATTCAAATTTAATGCTACTCGTGATAAATATGAACCTACTGGTATTCCTGTAGAAGTGATTAATTTGGAAGATTATGGGAATGTCAACGGGGAACGTATTTTGAAACGCGCGATTCAACTCATCAAAAATAAAAAATAGGAGGAATTGTTATGTTTGCTTCGTTAGAAAAAGTAATGGGAAGTTCCGCGGAAAAATTAGGCAATAATAAAGTCTTAATCGCGATTCGTGATGGTTTCTTAGTATCCACACCATTAATTATTGTGGCTTCTATTTTCCTTGTTATTGCGAACTTTCCAATACCAGGTTATGTTGATTTCTTAGCTCAATTTTTTGGTCAAGGTTGGCCAAGTAAAATGGATGCTGTCATTGATTCAACATTTAGTGTTTTAGGCTTATTAGGAGCTTTTGGAATTGGATAGGCTTATGCTCGTCAATTAGAAAATGATCCAATTGCGGGTGGAGCCGTTGCTCTTGTCTGCTTCCTTATTATTACACCGAAAGTTCATTCTGATTTCGTAAATGCAGCGAATGGTAAAGCTTTTAATGGATTTGCATTAGGGCATTTAGGGTCAGCAGGAATGTTTTTAGCCATGTTAACAGCTATTATTTCTGTAAAAATTTTTGTAACGGTTAAAAACAAAGGTTGGGTTATTAAAATGCCTGATGGTGTTCCACCAGCTGTAACTCAATCATTTGCAGCATTAATTCCAAGTGCATTTGCAATGTTCTTCTTCTTTGTAGTGTATTTAGTGTTCTCAGCAACAGATTATCAATATGCTCATAATTTTATTTATAAAATTTTACAAGCACCATTAATGGGATTCGGACAAAGCTTGATTTTTGAACCAATTTATCAGTTCCTATCTACTTTATTCTGGTTCTTTGGTATTAATGGTCCTGCCGTAACGAATACGGTATTTAATCCAATTCATTTAGCTTTAACAGCAGAAAACTTAGAAGCCTTTAAACAAGGAGCAACACTTCCTAATATCTTTACAGGTCCATTCGGAGATTTCTTTGGAAACTTTGGTGGTGGCGGTAGTACATTGTCACTTGTTTTCTTAATGGTATTCTTTGGAAAATCAGAACGTATGAAAAAATTAGGACGTTTAGCCATTGTTCCTGGTATTTTTGGGATTAACGAAATGATTATTTTTGGATTACCAGTTGTATTAAATCCATTAATCGTAATTCCATTTATTTTAACACCATTAGTGAATACAATTTTAGCGACTATTGCTACATTAATTGGTTTAATTCCATATACTACAGGAGCAGCACTTCCTTGGACAACTCCATTCTTCTTCTCTGGTTGGTTATCTACAGGAAGTATCGTAGCAGGTTTATTCCAAATTGTATTAATTATTATTGGAATGGGAATTTACTATCCATTCTTTAGAGTGATTGATAAACAATATCTTCATGAAGAACATCAAGCTGCTAATTCATTAAGCGATGAATTAGATGAATTGTCATTAGATGATTTAAGTTTTGATGATTTATAAAAAGTAATAAACGAGTAGAAAAGTTGAACGTGCGGAGGTGGGAAGACAACAGAAATGAATCAATTTCTGTCGTTATTCCCACTTTTTTTGAAGGGAGAATGCATATGCGAGTGATATTATTTTTGAATCAAATACAAGCGGGTTATGGTGGAAAGGAAAGAGCAGATACTCCTCTTGGGTTAGAAAAAGGAGGAATTGGCTCCTACTTAATGTATAAAGATTACTTTTTAAAAGAAAATTTACAAGTATTAGCGACTGTCTATTGTGGTCCAGATTATTTTGCGAATCATAAGGAAGAAGTGCTTCATAAAATTCATAATTTGCTTTTGAAAACAAAAGTAGAAGTGTTATTTGCAGGTCCGTGCTTTAATGATGAAAGTTATACAGAAATGGCAGCAAATGTAGCTTCTTTTATTGAACATCAAACAGATTGTAAAACGTATGTAGCTTGTTCGAAAGAAAATGAAGAGATTATTCAACAATTCAAGGAACATACGACAATGATTGAAATGCCTAAAAAAGGTGCAGTTGGTTTGAATGAAGCGTTGAAAGATATTGCACTTATTATTGCACATGACCAACAAGATTCAAATCGGATTTATCGTTAGAAAGGAAGCGAGTGAAGTGGAGTTAAGTACCTTATGTAGTCTACCTGGAGTTTCTGGAGACGAGTATGAAGTCCATCAATATTTGTCTAGGGAATATCAACAATTGAATTTAGACTTGAAAAAAGATAAATTAGGTTCAATTTTTGGAGAGAGACAAGTAGAGAATAGTCCTTTTAAAGTGATGATTAGTTCCAATATTGATGAATGTGGAGGAATGATTGACGATATTCATGAGAGTGGATTACTGTCTTTTGTTACGATTGGCGATGTTTTACCAAAAGATTTTCTTCACCAACGAGTTTGTCTGTTAACACGACATCATCAACGAGTTTATGGCTATGTCCTACAAAAACAAGAGAAATTTTGGATTCATATAGGAGCTAAATCGCAACAAGAAGTGGAAGAGTTTGGGGTTCAAGTAGGAGATACTTTTGTATTAGAAATTCCAGTTATTGAAACGGAACAAATGATTTTAAGTAAAAATATATCTAATCGAGCGGGGGTTTATGCTGCCTATCAGTTGATGGAAATAATGTCCTCTCTACCTTATACACTTAGCATTGGAGGAATTGCTCAATCGATTGTGGGATATAGAGGAGCTATTACTGCTACAAATACGATATTACCTGATGTATCGATTGTATTAGATGTAGCACCCGTTAGAGATTATGCAAAACAAACAGTCTACATTCGCTATTTTGATAAGACATTATTACCGAATGTTTCGTTAGTGAAAGAAATCAAAACAGTTGCTCAAAGTTTAGGATATGAAGTGAAGGCAAATGTCCAAGAAAAAGGGACGGATGGATCATTTATTCATAAATCTCTAGCAGGAACCCCAACGGTTGTTGTTGTGATTCCGTTAAAAGAAGAAGGAGAATTTATCCAATTATTGAATAAGGAAGATTTGAAACCTGTCATTCATACGCTTCAAGTATTTTTAGAAAATTTAACTCTCCAAAAAGTTCAGCAACTTGCTTTCCAAGAAAGTTGGTGAAGCGATGTTAGAAAATCATCAAATAGAATTATTAAAGACATTGAGTAATCTTGTAGGTGTGTCAGGACATGAAGAGAAAATTTTACAATTTGTGTCAGAACAACTTCCTTTTTGTACGAAAGAACAAGATAAATTAGGCTCAGGATTATTTTCGTTAGGAGAGGGAGACCTTTCCATTATGTTTGCGACTCATATGGATGAAGTGGGATTTGTTGTCTCTTCGATTAATGAGAGAGGATATGTATCGATTCAACCTGTCGGAAATATGTGGGCGCATACGTTATTACAACAATTAGTGACCATTACAACGAGTGATGGTCGACAATGGACGGGAATTATTGGGGGGCCGCAAACGCATGCGATTTCTCCAGAAGCTCGTAAAAAAGTTGTTGCAATGGAAGAGTTATTTATCGATTTGGGTGTTGATAGTCGTGACTCTATTCAAGAAATGGGTATTGAAGTAGGAGATGTTGTGAGTTTAGTGAGTACTTGTCAAACGATTGGTTTGAATCAGGAATATATGATTGGAAAAGCTCTCGATAATCGAGTGAGTGTTTCGTTAGGAATTTGGCTCATGCAAGCTTTAGAGCATCAAAATCTATCTAAAAGAGTGACATTAGCAACAACGATTCAAGAAGAAGTTGGATTAAGAGGTGCACGAACGACCGCTTTCAAAGAAAAGCCTTTAGTGGCTTTTGCGGTTGATACAACATTAGCAGGAGATACTCCAGCCAATCAAAATCATACGAAACTAGGAAAAGGTGTCTCGCTTACTGCCATTGATAATATGACAGTGACGAATCGAGGCTTGCTCATTTATTTGGAAAATCTTTGTAAGAAACATCAAATTCCTTATCAAATTGGTTGTTTTACAAAGGGTGGAACAGATGCTGGCAATATTTATAAGTCTGAAACGGGAATTTTAGCGACAACTTTATCAATTCCAATTCGTTATATGCATACGCATCAAAGTATTGTGCATTTAGGAGATGTTGAAGCAACTCTTCGATTAATGTGTGCGATTTGCGAAGATTTAACGATGGAAAAATACCATCAAATATTAGAATACAATTATCAATATGGAATGGAGGAGTGACTATGTGGGGAATGATTGCCACTTGGAGAATGGCGCTAGAAGGAGTCAAAGAGGCTGTGCAGTCATTAGAACAACAGGCATCTTCTGGAGATGCGATTGAAGTAGCGATTAAAGCAGTTGAAGATTTTCCCTATTATAAATCAGTCGGTTATGGGGGACTTCCTAATGAAGTGATGGAAGTGGAATTAGATGCAGCCTATATGGATGGAACAACTCTTGATTTTGGAGCGGTATGTGCCATTCAAGATGTGGCGAATCCCATTTCAGTGGCTCGTCAATTGAGCTTACAATCGGTGAATAATGTATTAGTTGGAATCGGTGCTCAAGCTTATGCACAAAAGCAGGGATTCGAACGGAAAAATATGTTAACCGATCGTGCAAAAATTCATTATCATAATCGTGTTAAAGACTTACAAACGGAATCTTTAGTACCTTATGCAGGTCATGATACCGTTGGAATGGTTAGCTTAGATACAACTGGGAAAATGGTTGCCGGAACATCTACAAGTGGACTGTTTATGAAAAAAAGAGGACGTGTAGGAGATTCTCCATTTATTGGTTCTGGCTTATATGTGGATAGCACAGTTGGTGGGGCAACTGCTACAGGTTTAGGGGAAGATTTGATGAAGGGAATTATTTCCTATGAAATTGTTCGATTAATGGAACAAGGAATGCATCCTCAACAAGCGTGTGAAACAGCTGTGAAGAATTTGGCAGAAAAATTAGTGCGACGAAGAGGGAGTGCTGGTGATTTATCAGTTGTAGCGATGAACAACAAAGGAGAATGGGGAGCAGCGACCAATATTGCCAATTTCTCTTTTGTAGTAGCAACAGAAAAAGAATCCTTAACGGTTTACCGAGTACATCCACAAGAAGATGGCACAATGATTCATGAAAAAGCCACGCAAGAATGGTTGGATGAGTATTTAAGAGAACGGATGAAACCACTCGAGGTGAAGTAAATGGGAATAAGAGAGGATTTAGTCAAAGCGTTGGAAGACATCCAACCTGAATTGCACAAAGCTATCGAGCGATTAGTTGCCATTGAAAGTGTTCGGGGAGAATCATTACCAGAAGCTCCTTATGGACAAGGCCCAAAACAAGCTCTATTAGAAGTATTAGCACTTGCTGAAGAATTAGGATTTGAAACGAAAAATTTAGACAATAAAATTGGCTATGCACAATATGGAGATACTCGAGAAGATGGGGAATATTATGGTATTTTTGGACATGTAGATGTCATGCCTTTAGGAGCAGGCTGGGAAAGTCCTGCGTTAAAAGCAACGAAGCGAGATGGAAAAATTTTTGGACGTGGCGTGTTAGATAATAAAGGACCGATTTTGTCGAATTTATTTGCCTTATATGTATTGAAGGAAAAGGGAATTCAATTTGACCGTCCGATTCGAATTGTATTTGGAACAAATGAGGAAACGGGATTTGGCTGTGTAAAACATTATTTAACAAAAGAACAGCCCCCTACTTTTGGATGGACTCCAGACTGTAAATGGCCAGTTGTTTATGGAGAAAGAGGACGATTGAAAGTTCGATTGAGTACTTCTTTAGAACAGATTTCAGAATTATATGATTTTACCAATCAGTACTTACTTCATACAACTCATCAAGGAGTGGAATTAGGAATTAACTATTCCGATGAAGATTTTGGGATGATGCAATTAAGAGGATATACAGTTGGAATAGAGGAAGAAAGACACTTTGTGGAGTGGACGATGAGTTATCCAGCTTCTGTGACAAAAGAACAATTATTGTTCGATATTCGAAAACACATTCCAGAAGGAAGTCGTTTAGAAGAAATTAGTTCCTGGAAGCCAGTTTTGTACGATAAAGATTCGATTTATGTGCAAACTTTACAAAAAGTCTATCAAGAAGTTGTCGATGGCAATGCAACTCCTGTTACAACAACGGGTGGAACTTATGCGAAAATTATTCCAAATATTATTGCTTATGGCCCAAGTTTTCCAAGGCAAAGAGATATTGCTCATCTTCCAAATGAGTGGATAGGAATCGAAGATTTAAAAGTGAATACTATTATTTATGGATTAGCATTGTATGAACTGAGTTTCATCAACAATTAAAAAGATAGGAGGGAAAGGATGACAACTTTAGAAATTTGTGCAGGAGGTATTGAGGATTGTATCAATGCTCAAGCTGCAGGAGCCAATCGAATCGAATTAAATAGCGCGTTACATTTAGGAGGATTGAGCCCATCATTAGCTGTTTTAACTCAGGCTGTTAAAAAAATCGATATTCCTATTATTTGTATGGTTCGACCAAGGGGAGCCGGTTTTTGTTATAACGAATTGGAAAAAGAAGTGATGTTTGAAGATGCGAAAATTTTCTTAGAAGCAGGCTCAAAAGGTTTAGCTTTTGGCTTCTTAACTCCAGAAGGGAACATGGATTGGGATGCAACAAAGAAAATGATTGAGTTATGTAAAGAATACGGAGCAGATAGCGTCGTTCATCGTGCCTTTGATTGTGTAAAAAATCCGGAAGAAACGCTAGAAAAATTAATCGAATTAGGATGCACTCGTATTTTAACAAGTGGGCAAGGAAAAAATATTATGTCCGGCTTGGAGAATTTAGCGAAATGGCAAAAAAAATATGGAAAACAAATCGAATTTTTAGGGGGATGTGGCGTTTCTCTTGCCAATCTAACAGAAATTCTAGAAAAAACAGGATTAGAACAACTTCATGGAAGTTTTAAATCTTGGGCAGTGGATCCAACGACAACGAATGGAGAAGTTTCTTATCGCTATTCTGATAGCGGAGACTATGATTTGTGTCATTTAGAAAGTATGAAAGAAGCAGTGAATATTTTAAAATAAAGGAGACTTTACAATGGGAAAACGAATTTTAAACTGTGTGGCAAGTGATTTTAGAAAATTTTCTGCAGAAGAATTAAAATTAGCCATTCAGGCAGGTGAGGGTAGAACGGTATGTTGTGAAATGGCGATTCATCATCGCCCTATTATTCCTGAATTAACACATGCGGAAATTGCCAGTGCATTTGGGGGAGACTTAATGCTTTTAAATGGATTTGATTGTTTAAATCCAAAATTATACGGAGTAGAAGGTAGCGCAAATCCAATTGAACGATTAAAAGAATTATGCGGACGTCCTGTTGGTGCTAACTTAGAACCAGTCGATTTAGAAGCAGAAATGTTGGAAACTCGACTAGTTATTCCAGCGGGAAGAATTTGCTCGAAAGAAACATTGAAATCAGCAGAAGCATTAGGATTAGACTTCATTTGCTTAACTGGAAATCCTGGTACAGGAGTGACGAATCAAGCGATTGCTCAAGCGATTCAAAAAGCGAAAAAATATTTTACAGGAGTCATTATTGCCGGAAAAATGCATGGAGCAGGCTCAAAAGAACCCGTAATGAATCGAGAAATTGCAAAGGAACTGATTGAAGCAGGAGCGGATATTTTATTGGTTCCAGCAGTAGGAACAGTTCCTGGATTTACAGAAGAAGCATTGATTGATATTGTCCAATTTGCTCATGAACATGAAACACTTGTGTTATCTGCCATAGGAACTAGTCAAGAAGGCTCTTCTAAGGAAGTCATTGAACAAATTGCCATTCGCAATAAAATTTGCGGAGTCGATATTCAACATATTGGAGATGCAGGTTATGGTGGTTTAGCCGATGTAAATAACATCTTTGCTTTGTCTGTTGCGATTCGAGGCATGAGACATACTGTTGCAAGAATGGCAAGTTCGGTAGTCCGTTAATGTAAGGTTAAAATGAATATCAAAAAATACCCCAAAAGTTAGATGTTTTATGTCTAACTTTTGGGGTGAAATTTTTATAAGTTACTTCTTGTTCTCTAATAAAGTTCTTACTTCATCTGCTCCAATTTTATCTTCAGCTTTTTCAAAGAGTTGAATAGATTGATAAAAATAATCTTGAGCTTTATCTGATTCTTGAGCTAGATAAATTTCTCCCATACCTCTATAAGCGCATGCTTGTGCAATGAAATCATCCGTTTTTAAAGCGAAATCTAAGGATTTTTGCATATGATTTTCTGCGTATTCTAGTTCACCTAGTTTTAAATGAAGAAATCCTTGTTCGTAGTAATTAATAGAAAGTTTTAAAGCATCATTAGGGAAATTGTTTTGAATTATTTCCATTTCCTGATTGATATAGAGTAAAGCCTTTTGAAACTCGCCCAAGTCACGATAAACCATTGCTAATTGATGGTAACCAATATGTTCGTTTTCTAGGTCGTTTTTAGAACGAGCTAGGTCAATATAACGTTGGTAGATTTTTAAGGAGTCGTTATAATTTTTCTCTTCAAGATAGATATAGCCCATTAAATTTAATAAATGATAGTCCGTACAAGTTTCTAATGAAAAATTAGGCTCAACTAGTTTTTTTGCCTGTTCGATTTTTCCTTCCATGAATAATTGCCAAGCTTGTTCCATTTTTAATCCTCCTAATATTTGTAGTAGTTTTCTGAAATCATTTTAACAAATAATAATGGTAACTAGCAAACTAGATTCGATGCTGTATTCCTTAAATTAAAATTCCTTGTAAATGATCTATCTCATGTTGAATAACTTGAGCAGTAAACTCTGTAAATGTCCCTGTATGAGCTTTCCCCATAGCATCTTGATAGCGAACTTCGATTTTTTGATAGCGAGTAGTACTTTTCATTCCTATATGAGAGAGACAACCTTCTTCCGTTTGGTATGGTTGGGATGTTTTAGTAATGACTGGATTAACCATTACGATATCAAATGGACCAGCGGCAACAATAATAATGGCTTTATGACTTCCAATCATATTCGCAGCCAAGCCGACACAACGGTCACGATTGGCACGTAAAGTATCTTGTAAGTCAATAATGACTTGTTTATCCGTAATAGGATTAGCAGGGATTGCTTTTTGTGATAAGAAAAATGGGTCTTTCATAATTTCTTTTTTCATAAATTCTCCTTTTTAATAGGCTATTTCTTTTTAAATCAACATACCGATTGTAATGAAACATTGAAATTTATGTTATTATATAGTAAATAAAAACAACAATCAACGCATGATTTCTTTAATGATTAGAGGGAAAAGTGATGACATATATACAAGTAAAAAATAGTTTTAAACGATATCAAGTAGGAGAAACGGAAATAATTGCGAATCATGATGTGAATTTCGATATTGAAAAAGGTGAATTCGTTATAATTCTTGGAGCATCTGGAGCAGGAAAATCTACTGTCTTAAATATTTTAGGGGGAATGGATACAAATGATGAGGGAGAAGTATGGATTGATGGTGTTAATATTTCAAACTTTGATGAAACGCAATTAACGTATTATCGTAGGGACGATGTAGGATTTGTTTTTCAATTTTATAATTTAGTGCCAAATTTAACGGCAAAAGAAAACGTAGAATTAGCTGCTGAAATTGTGAAAGATGCTTGGGATGCAGAAGAAGCGTTGAAAGCAGTAGGATTAGGACATCGTCTTCATAATTTCCCTGCACAATTATCAGGAGGAGAACAACAAAGGGTATCGATTGCTAGAGCGATTGCGAAAAAGCCGAAGATTTTACTTTGTGATGAGCCAACAGGGGCATTAGATTATCAAACCGGCAAGCAAGTATTGAAGATTTTACAAGAAATGTCAAGAGATTATGGAGCAACTGTTATTATCGTTACTCATAATACTGCATTGGCGCCACTAGCGAATCGTGTGATTCATATGCATGATGCTAGGGTGAAAAGTATTGTACTGAATGAATCTCCACAAGCGATTGAGGAATTGGAATATTGAGAGGAGAAGAATCGTGAAGAAAAAAATATTGAATAAAGCGATTCTTTCTTCATTGAAGGAATCGAAGGGAAGATTTTTATCTATCTTATGTTTAATGATGCTCGGTTCATTTGCATTAGTGGGATTAAAAGTTTCAGGTCCGGATATTCAAGAGACGGTTCATCAATATTTGGAAAAATATCATACAGCGGATATTTTTGTATTGGCAGATTATGGATTAAGCCCAAAAGATCAAGAAGAATTACAAGAAGAAAATGTCGAAGTCGAATTTGGATATTTTGTAGATACCGTGATAGCAGACAGTCCGAAAGCGATTCGAGTATTTTCTAAAACTGCTCAGCAATCGGAAGTAGAATTAGTGAGTGGAGCTTATCCAAGTCATCTGGATGAAGTCGTATTAGATGAACAGTTATCCAATCGTTATCAAATTGGAGATTCCATCAGCTTAAATGAAGTGAAGTCTCAGTCATTATTAAAACAGCACGAGTTTAAAATCACCGGATTTGCTCATTCGAGTGAAATTCTATCGAAAAATAGTAAAGGAGTCTCGACTGCAGGAAGTGGGGACTTATCAGGATTTGCCATTGTTCCACAAGAAAGTTTTGATAGCTCTGTTTATACGATAGCTCGTTTACGTTACCCGAACTTACGCAGTTTAAAAACATTTAGTGGGGAATATTTAGATGAAGTAATTGGTATTCAACAATCCATCGAGGAAAAATTATCTGATAATGGAACGGTAAGGTTGAATGATTTAAAAGAGGAAGCAGATGGAAAAATCCAAGATGGAGAAGAACAAATTTCTAAAGCTAAAAATCAACTAGAAGAGGGAAAAACGAAGCTCGAAGATGGGCAACAACAGATAGCAAATCAAGAAGGTAAATTAGTTCAAAGCCAAAATGAACTCGCTCAAAATCAAGTATCTCTAAATAGAGGAAATCAAGAAATTCAACAAGCAAAGCAAAAATTACAAAATCAGTTTGAATTACTTGAAGCTACTCGCATACAGTTAGAAACTTCCAAACAAACGTTGAATCAACAAAATAGCGCCTTACAAGAAGGAAAAAAGAAAGTAGCAGAAGCAGAAAAGCAATTCGAATCTCAAAAAGAAAAAGGGCTTCCTCAAACAGCATTATCTGCTATGCAAGAAAAAATTCTTCAACAAAAACAAGAATTGGATTCGGGAACTACCGCTTATGAACAAGGCTTGAAGCAATACGAGAATGGTTGGGCTAGTTATCAAGAAGGCTTGAAACAATACCAAGATGGATTAGCAATCATTCAGTCTAAGCAAAATACGCTAGAGGCTGGGCAAAGAGCTTTAGCAGAAGGAAAGAGAAAAATTTCTGTTGGTGAGGAAGCTGTAGCGAAAGCAAAACAAGAAATTGAAGAAAAACAAAACCAATATACAGATGAAAAAGAAAAAGCTGAAGAAAAGATTAGTCAAGCTAAGACGGATGTAGAAGATGCAAAAGTCAAAGCTTCTAAACTAACAAAACCTCGTTATTCTGTTTATACTCGCTCGACTATGCTAGGGAGTGAAGGGTATTTAAATATGAAGTCTACTGCAGAAGGGATTATTGCTGTAGCGAATTTATTCCCGGTTGTATTATATGCTGTGGCAGCACTTGTGACAGTGACAACGATGACTCGTTTTGTCAATGAAGAACGAATGAATGCCGGTATTTTAAAAGCACTAGGCTATAGCACGTTTGATGTGATGAAGAAATTTGCTTTTTATGGATTTAGTGCGGGAATGATTGGAACGATCATAGGAATCGGATTAGGAACTTACTTTTTACCAAGTATATTAGGGGTTACTTTATTAAAAGAAACAATCCTGCCTTCGATTTCTCTCCTATTTAATTTCTCGATTACTTTAGTAGCGCTACTATGTTCGATTGGTTGTAGTGTTATTCCACCTATATGGATTGCGTATCGAGAATTAAAAGAAAGTTCAGCAAGTTTACTATTACCCAAAGCTCCAAGTGTAGGTTCTAAAATTTGGTTGGAATATGTACCATTTATTTGGAAGAGATTTAGTTTTACTCAAAAGGTAACAGCACGAAATATTTTCCGTTATAAACAAAGAATGTTGATGACAATATTTGGGGTAGCTGGTTCGGTGGCTTTATTATTTGCCGGAAGAGGAATTTTATCTTCTTTATCAGGTATTTCACATCGCCAATTTGGAGAAATTATTACGTATGATGCCATTGTTATCAAAGAAGCTGTAATGACGGGAAAAGAACAAGAAGCGTTGAGACAGTTATTATCTACAAAAGAAATTGAGCATTATGGTGATGTACATAGTGAAACGATTGCTACTAAAATTGCTGGAGTACATGAGGAACAATCCCTAACCATATTAGTAGGAGAAGAAGCAGAGTTAAGTCGTTATATACACTTGTATGATGCGAAAACAAAGCGACAGAAATCTCTTACGAACGATGGAGTGTTCTTGTCGGAAAAATTAGCTCAGTTATTGAATGTTCATGAAGGTGAAACGGGTCATTTACCAATTAAAGACGGTGTGACGAAAGAGATGGTTGTGTCAGGCATTATTGAAATGTATGCAGGGCACTTTATGATTATGTCGCCAACGGTTTATGAAACACTGGCTCAAGAAACTCCAACAAAAAACGCAAGCTTTGTTAGCTTCAAAGAAAAAGATGCGGATAGTATACGTAAGATGTCTGCTCAGTTATTAGCTCAAGATGGGGTGAAGGCTGTTGTTCAAAATACTTCTATGATTCATCGAATTGAAACGATTGTTGGTTCATTGAGTCGAGTGATGATTTTATTAACGATAGTGTCAGTTCTGTTAGCTATTGTTATTTTATATAATTTAACAACGATTAATGTGGCAGAGCGAATTCGGGAATTGTCGACCATTAAGGTGTTAGGCTTTTTGAATCGAGAGGTGACTTTATATATTTATCGTGAAACGATGGTTCTTTCTTTGATTGGGATTGGTGTAGGGCTATTGTTGGGGAAGGTATTGCATCGTGTAATTATTGAAGCGGTAGCGCCTGCGTTTGTGCGGTTCAATCCGCAAGTGGGGTTGGATGTTTATATTTGGCCGTGTATTTTTATCGTTTTGATTTTAGCGGTGCTAGGAATATTAGTGAACCATATGCTGAAAAAGGTTGATATGTTAGAGGCTTTGAAGTCTGTTGAATAAAAATGGAAAAATAGAAATAGAAAACAACTAAAAATAGCTGTAGCAAATGGACGCCAGCAGCTTCGCGAAGCGAATCTCTCCAATGCCACGGCTATTAGTATTTTCATTTTTATTCACTTTGGAAATAAGGTGAGGACGTAAAAAATAAAGTAGAAAAAGATTACGCTTTGGTAGCTAAGGACGCCAGCAGACCTACGGTCTCATGGCTAAAAAACGAGCCTAAGGTCTCGTTTTTTCCTGTAATATAAGCCGAAAAGGCTTATATTACTCAAGCTACAAAGCTCCATCTTTTTTTGCTTTATTTATGTATTTACGTTGAATTACTTTTTGCGTTTACAATGAATTCTACGAAAAGCATAGTTATTATTACGTTCTTTATTTTGCAAGAAAAGACTAAACGGCACAAAAAAATAAAAGCAGAAAAAATTGAGACAGAGGTTATTAAAGTTCCTAGCTACTAGAACGTAGATTTTTTCTGGTTTTATTTATATAGAATGAAGTAATGTGCTATATTATAGCTATAAAGATATAAAGGGATGTTCAAGATGAAAAAAATTGTAAAAGCTATTTCAAATCATCCACTGTGGTTGTGGCGATTAACGTTGCTGAATCACTTAGGGTTGATGGTATATATATATTATAAAGTTCCTAATGATTATTCTAGTACTTACACGCAGAAACTTTCGTTAATATTAGTGGTTTTATTGATTATTTTCAGTTATGTTTGTAACTTTATCAAATTTCGATATAGTGAACTAAAATTATGGATAATACTTTTGTTATCTTTAGTTAGCTGGCAAGCAATCTTTCAACAAGAAACAAATAATACTCTCTTCCATTTTTTTGATATACTGAATCCAATTAATTCATTTTTATTGGTTTATAGTTCTCTTTCGATTATTTTACTAGGTGAGAGGATTGGGGAAGAATTGGTGAATGTTTCACTAACTTTAACCATCATTACAATTTTTTCTTATGTGATTTACTTCCCGCTATTTTTATTCCTATCGATATTTACTACTTTTTTTCTTACAGCTGTTCCTTTGCTTTTATTGCTCTTGTATCGAAAAGAGTTGAGAAATGTAATAGCTTCTCAAAGGAGAAATATCGTGATTCTTTCGGTAGTGTTACCTGTTTCCTACTTTGTATTATATGTTAATACTAGGGGGTCAAGTGTTCTAAATTTAGTGTGGTATATTGAGATATTATCTATACTGACTTTTTTACATTTTAAAATAATTTTTACATCACTAAAAAAGAAAATTGATGAATTGAAATTATCATATTTAAAAGCCTTTACTCGCTTATTTTTTTTAGTGGGAGGATTGTTATTGCTTTCGTTTATCGGTTTTCAACTAGAATTGAATGTGAGTTTTTTAATTTTAAATATAATTCTGATTATCATGGCAATTGTTGCAGAAGAATGTATTCGATTGTTTCGTGTATCGGATATGAGAAATGCGAAAGAATATCTGGAAATTCTATTTTTGAAGCGAAATAGAATGGTTAATCATCTTCTTTCTAATGAAGTTGTAGAACAGCAATTTTCAGAATTTCTTCATAATGAAATTTTACAAAGTGTGATGGCTATTAAGAATTTCAATGCGTATAGTCAAAATGAAATGTTTGGAAATCAAATAAATCTTGTTACTGAAGAACTAGTACAACGAATTAGAGAACGAATGGATTATTACCAGCCTATGAGTGAGGTAGATGAACCTCTGACAAAGAAATATCAGGCACTCATTGACAGGATAGAGAAAAGATATAAGAAAGAAAATTCAGTAGTGGTAGACTTTCCGTCTAAATTTTCTTTAATATCCCCCTACGATAAAATTGTTTACCGTTTTGTTGAGGAGTTAATTACTAATGCGGTTAAATATTCACAAGAAGGAGAGATTTCTTTAAAAATAGAGCTGAAACAAGATGTCATTTCTATAGTTTCTGAAAATAACTCTATTTCTATTAAAGAACATTCGCTGGGATATGGATTGAAAAATATGGCAAATAAATTAAGTGTTCTAGGTGGTAAGATGAATACTTTAGATAAGAATGGTGTTTTTCGTATTGTTATTGAACTACCAATTGATAAGGAGTTATGTTATGAAAATTTTGTTGATTGATGATCATAAATTGTTTAGTCAGAGTATTAAACTGATTTTGGAATTATCAGAGGATATTGAAAGAGTGGATTTGATAGATGATTTTTCTTCTGTCTTGGATTTCCCTTATGATGACTATGATATTGTACTGATTGACATAAACTTAACTAGCTTGTATCAGGAGGATGGGCTATCCTTGGCTCAAACGATTATTAAAAATGGATCTTCTGCTAAAATTGTTATCTTAACAGGATATAGCAAAAAAATGTATGAGTATCGTGCTAAGATAATGGGGGCCTGGGGATTTTTGGATAAGAGCATTGCCCCAGGGGAATTACTTCAAAACTTGATAGAAATTTATCAGGGTAGAAAGATTTTTTCAGATGAAGTAGTGGTAGATGTCTTAACTTCACGTGAAATAGAAATATTAGAATTAGTTCGAAATGGTCTAAGTATAGATGATATTTGTGAAAAGGTTTATGTGAGTAAGCGAACTGTTTCGAATCATCTTGCGAATATCTTTTCAAAATTAGGAGTGTCCAGTAGACAGGAAGCTATTCATATTGCGGAACAGTTAGGATATTTTTCTCCAGAATAATTTAATCAGTATCATTTGTTAGAAATACTAATGATGAACGGAAGCAGTTGTATACACTAAAATAGGGTTGGTGGATTTTTTCCATCAACCCTATAACTGTTTTGAATCCTTAATAAATGGAATTCTAGTTTTGTATATTAATTTTTATCAAGAATATGCCAACTTACTTTATAAGTTATAACTAAGTAAATTAGAAAGAGAAGAGCTGCCACTCCTAGATAGGTCACATCAATTGTAATAGTTGTATTGGCAAAGTTTTCAAAGTAACCTAATAAGGAATTACTTAGAGAAACCGCTAATGGAACAGCAAGTAGCAAGGGAACAAGGAAGTAACTCATAATTTGCTGAATCAGTATTTTCTTATTTTGTTTTTTCTTATTTCCCAATAGATATAAGATACGATAATCATTAATGCTGTCTAGTGCACTAGTTGAGATTTGTAGAGATAAAATGCTAAGTGAAATAATAATAAATACAACACTAATAAATATCAATACTAGTACAATGACTCCCATAAATCCTATATAAATCTCAGATAATCTCACCTTACTTTGATAAGTGAAGTCATTTAATTCTGTACCATCCACCGTAAAGTAATGCTTATCAACCCACTCTTTCATAAATGTTTCAATTTTTCTTTTATCAATATTTTCTTTATATTTAACCATATAAGTTGTAAAGTCTTCGTTCAATTCTTTAATAACTTTATCTGGTACAATAAGAGTCCCCGAATCATTTAATCCTACTGAAGAAAGAAAATAAACAGTATCTAATGGTTGGGACGATGCTAATTTTAAAGAATAACCGCCAATTGATAAATCTTTCTTTTGTAGTAAAAATTCTTGGATTTGTTTAATGGTTCCTTTGTAATTGGCATTTACTAGATAGCCATCATCAGCTAAGTCAATATCTTTTACACCTTGTAGTTTTCTTAGATGATTATAAGTTGAAATTCCTAAAATATGGACTTTTGAATCAGGTAACCCTTTATCGTGCTCCCATAACTGACTAGTATCTATTATATCTTTATAAGTCAGATCACTCGTAAAAGTTGAATAAACATAGTCTTCTTTTACGACATCAAAATCAAAGCCGTCTGCTTGTAATCTATCTTTTACACTCTCGTTTCCATAATGAAACTCATTACCTCTATATAAATTGACTTGTAAATCATAAGGGGCATAACGATTCAACTCATGGTTCATGGTTGTGTATGAACTGCCACCAAACACTAGTAAACTAAGAGCCAAAGTCAAGGTCATAGATAGTACTGCTAGCGTTACAGAATTGCTGTCCGCTTGTTTTGAAAATTGGCGGATTTTAAATGAGTTTAATTTATTATAATAGAATGAAGATACTTTCTTAACAACTCCAAGTAAGAAATTACTTAAGGTGTTGTAAAATAAAATGACAAAGATCACTAAAATAGATACTAATAAAACTCCCCAGTTTTTCAAAATGGATAAGTGATGATAATCAGAAAAATAAATACTACCAGAGATGATAACAATACTTGAAATAATGAAAAACAACAATTGTAGAATAGAATTTTCTTTAATGATTCGTGATTTTTGAATACCGTTTTCTTGAATTAAGCTAATAATTGTTTTCTTTCTAAATTTCAAAAAATCCATTAAACCAACTATTAAACTAGTTACCACATAGGAATAGCCCAACAGAGAGAGTGACTTAGGATCTAAAAAGAATAGATTTCCAAAATAATTTGCCATAAAAAACTCAGAAGCAATGTGAGCAAGTAACATAAGTAAGATTAGCCCAAAAGTAAATCCTAGAACTAAAGCAAAGATGTTTACTAACATCGTTTCAAAGAATAGCGTTCCGATAATTTGATATTTTTTCATTCCAAGTGTTGAATATAACCCGAGCTCTTTTTGTCGTCTTCCTAAAACAAAATTTGTAGAGTAAACAATAAGAAAGGCGACAGTACCGAGTATCAAATATGAAATAAGTCCCATGTACTGGCTCATGATTGTCGTCAACATTTCTTTTGCACCTGATAAGCTTTGCATGACAGGATGATTTGGTAAAGCATTAAAGGCATACAAGAGGCTATAAATTAAAGCTAAGCTTAAAAAATAAATAGTGTAAGTCTGCAAGTTTCGAAAAACATTGCGTAAAATTAATTTAGGATACATATTCTTTCCTCCTATCTAGTTCGTCTGTAAATTTCTTCTAGGTACAACTCATTTGAGAGACCATTTCGATCAATATCATCAATAATTTGTCCGTCGCTAAGAAGAACCATTCTAGATGAATACTTAGCAGCTGCGGGATCGTGCGTGACTAATAAAATGGTAATTCCAAATGAGGCATTAATTTCTTGTAACAGAGACATAAGATTTTCTGAATTAGCAGAATCTAGAGCTCCTGTTGGCTCATCTGCAATTAAGAGTTTAGAATCATCAATTAGCGCTCTAGCTGTGGCAACACGTTGTCGCTGTCCCCCTGATAATTGATTTGGAAATTTATTCTTTAGGTTTTGAATAGCTAATTTTTCCATAATATCATCAATTTTCTGTTGATATTGTTTTATTGATTTTCCTTGGATTTGTAAGGGTAAGATGATATTTTCGTAGACTGTTAAGGTTTCAACTAAGTTATAAGCTTGGAAGATATAGGAAATATTTTTAGCACGATAATCTGCTAATTGACTTTCTTTAGCTTGAACTATATCGAAGTCTTCAAAAATAATACTGCCTGAATCTGGTGTATCAATAGTAGAAATACAATTTAACAAAGTTGTCTTTCCGCTGCCACTTGATCCCATAATGGCTAAAAATTCACCTTTATTTACAGAAAGATGGATGTTAGAAAGGGCATGGACTAGATTTTCACCCTCTCCAAAAGTTTTATTCAATCCTGTTACTTCTAGTTGTGACATAATAGTTTCCTCCATTTCTTTTTATACCATTATTATGATAGATAGGCAGAATTTCCTCATGAGTATTTCGTGCAAAATTAAGTTAGAATAAAGGTCGCTTATATTTTTTTAGAACAATAAAAAACCAACAACCTAAGAGGATTGTTGGTTATTACTGATAATTGAAATAGTTTTTTTACTATTTTTTATCATTTCTTTTTTTCATAAAGTAAACTATACCGATAATAATGACTCCTAATGCAAGTACAGGAGCATAAAATTCTAGTGTTCCGATAATCCCTTCCATTTTATCCTATCCTCCTTTTTTAGATAATCATCTTTACGATTATTAGTATACAATGTGATTATATGTATGTAATGAGTAAATCGTGCAAAATTTACTAATCTAGTTGATGAGTAATTTTTTTATTCCCATTTTATTGAACTGTTAAGTATTTCTTAATAGTTGATGCCTGTAACTAAACAGCACACAAAAAAATAAAAACAGAAAAAGTTGGAGGGCTGTAGCTTTGGTACTATAAGCCGCAAGGGCTTATAGTACGGGAAAAATTGAGACCGAGGCTCAATTTTTAGCCATGAGATTCGCAAAGCGAAGCTGCTGGCGTCCCTAGCTAGTCAAGCGTAAACTTTTTCTGTTTTTATTTTTGTCTAATTGTCTAACCGTCTAATAGTCGTTCAAATCTTCGACTTCAGCAATTGAGAAATCTTTTTTCTCTAGGGCTGTAACAATTTGATTCAATGTTTCGTTTGAAACTCCTGCTGGAAGAGTAATTAACAGACGACGAAGTGTACGATCTCTTTCCGTATCTAATGTCATCACATTGGCAATAGAAGCATATTGATTAATAATTTTAGAAATTTGAGCTAACGATCCCTTTTCCCCACCAGAAATAATCGTTAAAACATAAGAACCATTATTCACACTCCAAGATTCTTGAAGCATATTTAATAAACTACTATGCGTTAAAATACCATAAAAACGTTGCGAATCATCTAAAACAGCAATATAAGGTAATTCCTTAATCGTAAAGAACACTTTGAAGAACGAACTCGTAATATTGATAAATTTCGTAGTGTTTTTAATTAAATGAGTAACCGGTAAGCTCATATCGCCCCCATTTGCTTTATGACGATAGATGTGCATTTTATAAATATTTCCACGGAAGAAAGTTTCTGTTTCATCTAAAACTGGAACGCAACGATATCCAGAATTTTCTAAAATAACAATCGCTTCTTCAAGAGTACAAGATTCTTTAACAACCGTTAAACTCTTTTTAGGAATAACAAGTGATTTTAATAGCATAGACATGCCCCTTTCTTGAAATCAATTTTCGTGCTTTGTAAATTATAGACACGTTTTCATTATTGATAATACCACTTTTTGATTAAAAAGTAACGAGAAATTTATTAAAATAGGGGGCAAAAATCTCTATATAATGGACATATCTTGCATTTTCACACAAAAGTGAGTATGATATTTGTATATTTTTAAAAAATTAACAAAGTAAAGGGGATAACTGAATGATGACAGCAGATTCTGATGGGAGTTCGCTGGGAATCCAGATTTTAATTATTGTACTATTAACTGCGATAAATGCATTTTTTGCAGCAGCGGAGATTGCCTTTGTATCGGTCAATCAAGGAAAGATGAGTCAAAAAGCGAGTGAAGGAGATAAAAAGGCGCAACGAGTAATGCGTTTATTAGAAAATTCGGATGAATTTTTAGCAACCATTCAAGTAGCGATTACTTTAGCAGGATTCTTCTCAAGTGCGTCTGCAGCAACAAGTTTTGCTTCACGTATTCAACCATTATTGGAGAATGTACCGGGTGCAGAAACATTAGCAATTTTGATTGTGACTGTAATCTTATCTTATTTAACATTAGTGTTTGGGGAATTATATCCAAAACAAGTTGCCTTACAATTGGCGGAACCGATTGCCTTACATACGGCAGGAATTATTTTATTTGTCAAAAAAATTTCCAAACCATTTGTATGGATTTTAACCGTTTCAACGGGTATTTTAAAACGAATGACACCTATTGAATTTAATAATGAACAAGAAAAATTAACGCGTAGTGAAATGAAATCTCTTCTAGCGAATAGTCGTAATGATGGAGCGATTGATAAAGAAGAATTTACCATGCTTCAAGGAGTTTTATCTCTTGATTCAAAACTAGCTAGAGAAGTGATGGTACCAAGAACGGATACATTAATGCTTGATGTGGAAGATGATTTAGCAGAAAATATCGAAATCATTTTAAGTAGTTCTTATTCACGTTTCCCAATTTATGAAGAAGATAAAGATAATGTTATTGGAGTTTTACATTCTAAAGACGTTTTAAGAGCGGCAAAAGAACAAGGCTTCGATCAAATTCAATTAATGGATTTAGCGCATCAGCCATTATTTGTTCCTTCAACGATTTTCGTAGATGATTTATTAGTAGAATTTAGAAAAACACGTCAACATATGGCAATTTTAAAAGATGAATACGGTGGAGTCGAAGGTGTTGTGACATTGGAAGACTTAATCGAAGAAATTGTCGGAGAAATTGAAGATGAGTATGATGTGGAAGAAATGAGTTACCGTGAAATTGATGAGAAGAATTTCTTAATTGATGCGGGAATGACATTAGAAAAATTCAATCAAATTTTCCAAACAACGATTGATTCAGATGAAGTGGACACAATGGCGGGAATTATTTTAGAAGACTTAGGATATTTCCCAGAAGATGACGAAGTGGTAGAAGTTCGTAACGAGAATGTCTTATTAAAACCAACTTTAGTAGAAAATGGAAGAATTCGTCGTATTCATGTGCACTTACTAACTCCAGAAGAAGTAGAAGCGTACGAACAAGAAGAAAACGAAGAAGAAACAGAAGAATAATATATCGTAACTATCGGGTCAACGGGCTCGGTAGTTTTTTGTGTTTATAGACGCTAATCTCGCCAGTTTCGATTTTTCTACGCCAAAACATCAAAAATGGCGTAGATTAATCTCGCCATTCATAGTTTTTCTACGCCAAATATGATATAATGGCGTAGAAAAAGATGGAGGGGATATTTTGAGACAATTTAATTATTTAAAACTGATGGAACTATCTATACCTGTAAATATTTATCATCATATTGCTAAAATTCATGAATATAAAGGAAAACAAGAGCTTTATGTAGAAAACTATCCGGATGTACTGGAAAAAATGGTGGATGTTGCTAAAATTCAAAGTACAAAATCCTCTAATGCGATTGAAGGGATTTATACAAATGATGCAAGACTGAAGGAATTGATGAATCAAAAGGCAGAGCCTCAAAATAGAAATGAAGAAGAAATTGCAGGATATAGGCATGTGCTTGATCTAATTCATGAAAATTATGATTATATCGAGTTTAATAAAAATGATATTTTAACACTGCATAATCAGTTGTATTCTTATTCTTTCGTGAATCATAACGGGAAGTTTAAGAAATTGGATAATAGTATTATAGAAGTAGATGCTTTTGGAAATCAAAAAGTTCGATTTCAACCAGTTAGTAGTTTTGAAACAGAAATGTATGTTAATGAAATGGTGAATGCTTATAACGAAGCGATAAAGGAAAATGTTCCTCCACTTATTTTAATTCCAGCGCTCATTCATGATTTCCTATGTATTCATCCGTTTGATGATGGAAATGGAAGAATGAGTAGAATTTTAACATTATTATTACTCTATAAATTTGGATATTTTGTAGGGCGGTATATTAGTATAGAAATGCTGATTGAGGAAACAAAAGAGTCTTATTATGAAGAATTACAACATTCAAGTGAAAAATGGCATACTGGAGAAAACGATGAATTGCCATTTATCAAATATATGCTAGGTGTTATCTTGAAAGCATATAAAGAATGTGATGACAGATTTAGATTAATAGGGGAAAAACAATTAACATCTCCTGAAAGAGTATTAACAGTAATTCAAAAATCATTATCGCCACTTTCTAAAAAGGATATTATGATTCTTTGCCCAGATATTTCACAAAGAACAATCGAACGAGCATTGAAAGAATTACAGCTTGCTGAAAAGATACAACAAGTAGGAAATGGTCGTTCTACAAAATATATAAAACTATAGATTTAAACTAAAAAAACTATCGGGTCAAAGGGCTCGATAGTTTTTATTTTAGAGATTGGATAATTTCGGATAAGTTTGGGCGCGGTTTTGGATTTTTTGTTGAATTCTCAATGATTTTTTCTGCCATATTCTTTACTCCTTTTTAGAAATGATTATAATAAAAACTAAATTATTGTGTAAAAAGTAATCTTATAGGATGACTTGGAGGAAGAAGTTATGGGACATGGAGAATTTATTAAAAAAATTAGACAAGAAAAGCATTTAACTCAAAAAGAGTTAGCAGAAGGTATTTTAAGTAAAAATTTTTTATCGAAGTTTGAAAGAGGAGAAAGTAAAATAACGAGTGAAATTTTTATGAATTTGTTAGAACGGTTAAATGTCTCCTTAGATGAATTCGAACAATTAGTGACTTCAAAACATTCTCAAAAAGAATTTCTACAAAAATTAGATACTTTTAAAAGTCAAAAAGATGTTTATTTATTAGAAAATTTAAAAGAAGAAGAAAACCAATTGTTTCAAGTTGATAGAAATAGACGACATCTTCATAATCAAATTTTGGTGGAAGCTCATCTACAGTATTTACAAGGTAAAAATCTTGAGATGAAACAAAAACGAGTGATTCAATCTTATTTGTTTGAAGTAGAAGAGTGGGGAGATTATGAATGGGAGTTATTCGGGAATATTGTTTTTTGTTTATCCACTAAAGAAACACATTTATATATAGATTCTATCTTTAGAAAAGCCCGTTTAGGAAAACAGGATACGATGCATAAACGAATGTTGTGTCGTATTTTATTAAATATTTTTTTAGAAGATATTGAAGCAAATTCATCTGAAGCTAGCCAAGTAGAAGTGTATTTAATTGAGTTATTACAAGATGAAGAATTTTATTATGAGAAAATTCGTTTTAACTATTTACAAGGGATTCTTCATATTTATCAAGGTTATGTAGAAAAAGGGGAACAAGAGTGTTTGAAGATGATTGATATTTTTAAAAATTTAAAGGAAGTGAAAAAGGCTTCTCAATATCAAGAATATTTAGAATGTGTTTTGTGTGAAATAGAATAAATCCAACTATAGGATGATTTTTTTCAAAGTATTTATGGGGAAAGTATACTGTAAGTAAATATTCGTTTTTTTAAGGGGAGTATGACATGATTCGAAAGTTAAAATTACAATTTATAACTATTTTCATCATTTTTTGTAGCTTAGAAGGGTTAGAATTGTGGACGAGTTTTATTCATGCAGATTTATTAAATTTTTTAGTGGATTTGGACTTTCATCAATTCGGAATGGGAGCTTTGTTATTAGTAGCAGTGTATGCTGTTTTTCTAGCAGTGACTTATATGGATCTTCGTTACCGTTCCTTTGTAAAGCAAAAAATTGCAACGCTTTGGAGAGATGAAGTGAGTGAAGCTATTTCCAATACGTCTTATGCGCATTTTCATCAAAAGAAGAATCATGATTATATTGCTTGGTTTACAAGTGACATGGATCAAATTCAAGAAATGGCAGTCAATCCAAGTTTTTCTTTGCTACGGGGAATTTTAGGAATTGTATTTTCAACGATTGGGTTATGGAGTATTCATTGGAGTTTAGTCGTTGTTGTGATGATTGAAATTGGTATTTTACTTCTATTGCCGAAGATTTATGCTAAAGAACTATCTAAGAAGACCGTGCATAAAACAAAGGAAAATGAACGATTGAATCAAATTATTTCTGACGTATTATTAGCGTACGATACGATTTTTGTGTTTCAACAATGGAAATATTTTAAAGAAAAAATTCATCAAGCTTCTGAACAATTGGGATTTACTCGAAGAAATTATAGTAAATCTTTTGCGAAAGTAGCAGTATTAGGTGGTTTTGGGAATGTCCTTAGTCAAATTTCCATCTTTTTATTTACAGGATATTTAGTGACAAAAGGGATAGTAACTGTAGGGGCTATTTTGGCAACGACAAGTTTGGCGGGAACTATTTTCAATGCCGTTGGGAATATGAGTCAAGAATTAGCGATGGTCACTAGTGCCAAACCATTATTTGAAAAAATTCATACATTAACGCCCTCAACACGAGCAGAGGGGAATGCAGTAGAAATACTAAATGATGCAGAAGTATTATACAACATAGAAAATCTTCAGTTTGCTTATGGGAATGCTATCGTGTTGAAACCTTTTAGTAAAACATTATTCAAAAATCATAAATATGCCATTATGGGAGAAAGTGGAACAGGGAAATCCACTCTGCTCAATATTTTAGGTGGAAAAAACGAAGGATATCAGGGAAATGTAACTTTATATCAAAAAGAATTAAATACGATTCCCTATTCAAAACTGTACGATTCTATTACTTATGTGGAACAAAACCCTCATATTTTCCAAGGAAGTATTCGTGAGAACATTGTTTTTCAAGAAGAAATATCGGATGAGAAAATTTGGAATGTACTAGATCAGGTATTGCTGAAATCCATCGTGGAACAATTACCTCAAGGTTTAGATACAATGATTGGAGATACTTCCTCAACATTGTCAGGAGGACAATTACAACGCATTTCTCTAGCAAGAGCGCTTGTGAGAAATCCTCAAGTGTTATTATTAGATGAAGTGACAGCGAATTTAGATGTTC
Organism: uncultured Granulicatella sp.; assembly: GCA_963535215.1. Lineage (GTDB taxonomy): Bacteria > Bacillota > Bacilli > Lactobacillales > Aerococcaceae > Granulicatella. Next base: position 30,304 of record CAUSWE010000016.1, read on the forward strand.
AAACTGGAACAGAAATCATGCAGTCTTTATTGCAAGAAGAAAATTTAACCATTCTTTGGGTAACTCATCATCTTCCAGCAGGATTAAAATCTCTATTAGATGAAGAAATCATTTTGTAAATAGAGAGATGCTAGAGTTTTCTTCCCCTCATAAGCAGTGAAAAAGAAGTGTTTCCGAAATGAAAACAAATGTATCTAATTCGTGGATTTTTATTGACAGAATGGGGTTTGTTTGTGTATGATTGTCGCTATATTAAGAGAATAGGGGCAAGCAAATGAAACAAGTATTAAATTTTTGGAATCAATTAAGTTTGATTAACCGAATCGTCATTGGTATGATTATCGGTATTTTATTAGGAATTTTCGTTCCTCAAGCAGCAGCGGTAGGAACTATCGGGACAGTATTCGTAAGTGCGTTAAAAGCAATCGCACCATTATTAGTATTCTTTATTGTGTTAAGTGCTTTGGCACAACATAAAGAAGGACATGAAACAAATATGAAATCAATTGTTATTTTATATTTATTTGGAACTTTTGCAGCAGCATTAGTGGGTGTTCTTGTTAGTTTTGCATTCCCAATTACATTAACATTAACGGATACAGTGTCAGAAATTAAAGCGCCAGAAGGAATCGCTTCTGTATTACAAACATTAATTTTAAAATTAGTAGATAATCCAGTGAATGCTTTAATGAGCGGAAACTATATTGGTATTTTATCATGGGCAGTTGTTTTTGGTCTTGCATTTCGTAAAGCAGATGAAACAACTAAATCATTTTTACATCAAATTGCAGAAGCAACGAGTTATGTTGTTAAAGTAGTCATTAGTTTTGCACCATTTGGGATTATGGGCTTAGTTTATACAACTGTTTCAGAAAATGGAGTAGGAGTATTTGCGAATTATGGTGAGTTAATTATGGTTTTACTTGGAAGTATGTTTTTTGTTGCATTAGTAGTGAATCCAATTATTGTATTCTTTATGATTAAAGAAAATCCTTATCCAATAGTTTTCCGTTGTTTGAAAGATAGCGGAATTACAGCTTTCTTTACTCGTAGTTCAGCAGCAAATATTCCAGTAAACATGGAATTATGTAGAGATTTAGGATTAGATGAAGATAGCTATTCAGTATCAATTCCTTTAGGGGCAACCATTAATATGGCGGGTGCAGCAATTACAATTACAGTGTTATCATTAGCAGCCGTTAATACATTAGGTATTCAAGTAGACTTCTTAACAGCGTTAGTACTAAGTATATTATCAACAGTAGCAGCATGTGGTGCTTCTGGAGTAGCTGGAGGATCATTATTATTAATTCCTGTTGCATGTAGTTTATTTGGAATTTCAAATGATATTGCGATGCAAGTTGTTGGGGTTGGATTTATTATTGGGGTATTACAAGATTCTTGTGAAACTGCGTTAAATTCATCAACAGACGTTTTATTCACAGCAGCAGCAGAATTCCGTCAATGGAAAAAAGAAGGTCGAGTAATTGATGTTCGTCCTGAATTAGCAGAATAACATTTCTAGGGAAGACTTTTTGGTCTTCCTTTTTTTGTGTTGACTTTTTTTTAATAAGAGGTATAATCAATTTATGAAGTTTACAAATGTAAATTTAAGAAAGGTGGTTTTTTAAATGAAAAAAGAATTTAAAGTAGAAGGATTAAAATGTTCAGGTTGTGCGAAAGCTGTTGAAAATGCAGTGGGTGCTGTTGAAGGTGTTGAAAAAGCAAGTGTTGATTTCGAAGCTAAAAAGCTGACTGTAGAATTTCTACAAGATAAAGTAGAGGAACAAAAAATTATAGAAGCTGTATCAAAAGCAGGATATCAAGCTGAATTAGCATAATAGTAAGAAGGTGTTGTTAGTAATGAAGAAAGAAGAATTTGCATTAGAAGGATTACAGTGTGCGGGTTGTGTTAGTACGGTTGAAAAAGTTGTCCGAGATCTTCCAGGCGTTAAAGAAGCCAATGTGAATTTAGCGACTGAAAAAATGATGGTGCAATTTAATCCAAAGGAAGCAGATGTACAAAAAATTATGGAAACTGTTTCTCTAGCTGGATATCAGGCTATATTGATAAATGATGAAGAAGATGTGTTAGAAAAAACAGCGATTAAAAAAGAAAAACAATTACAATCACTTAAAGTAAGAGCATGGGTATCAGGTGTGTTAGCCATTGTATTACTTTATATTGCGATGGGTGAAATGATTGGACTTCCTCTTCCACAAATCTTACAGCCGATGGAACATCCAATTGTATTTTCTGTAACGCAATTGATTTTAGTAACTCCTATTTTATGGGTGGGTCGCAGTTATTTTGTGAATGGATTTAAGGCATTGATTAGAAAGCATCCGAATATGGATTCATTAGTTGCATTGGGAACGAGTGCTGCCATTTTATATAGTGTATGGAGTACGATTCGTATTTTTGCTGGAGAGTATCATTATGTGATGCACCTTTATGTAGAATCTGCAGCAGTCATTTTAGCGTTTATTACAGTAGGAAAATATTTTGAAACTTTAACAAAAGGAAGAACTTCCCAAGCGATTCAATCATTAGTCGCTTTATCTCCAAAAGTAGCGACAGTCATCCGTGATGGAAAAGAAGTAGAAGTTCCAGTAGAGAAATTACAAATTGGAGAAGTAGTCTTCGTACGACCAGGTGAAAAAATTCCTGTGGATGGGGTTATTATTTCTGGAGAAAGCTTTGTTGATGAATCCATGATTACAGGCGAAAGTGTACCAGTCTTCAAAAAAGAAGGAAGCAAAGTTGTTGGTGCTACGTTGAATACAACTGGTTCATTCCAAGTAGAAGTGAGCCAAGTTGGAAAAGATACAACATTATCTCAAATTATTCGTTTAGTAGAAGAAGCCCAAGGATCTAAAGCTCCAATTGCTGCCATTGCAGACCGTGTAGCCGGAATTTTTGTTCCAATCGTGATGGGATTATCTCTTTTAGCAGGTCTTTATTGGGGATTGATTGGCGGAGAATCTGTTGAATTTGTCGTAACCGTGATGATTTCTGTGTTAGTCATTGCATGTCCATGTGCGTTAGGATTAGCCACTCCAACAGCCATTATGGTAGGAACAGGTTTCGGTGCTAAAAGAGGGATTTTAATTAAAAGTAGTGCAGCTTTAGAAGAAGCTGGACATGTAGGAGTTGTATTACTAGATAAAACAGGAACGATTACAAACGGAAAACCTAAAGTAGTCGATATTCAAGTATTCAATGATTATTCAAAAGAAGAAGTGCTAAAAATAGCAGCATCGATTGAAAAACATTCGGAACATCCATTAGGAAAAGCTATCGTGGAAGAAGCTGAAAAACAAGCGTTTGACGTTTTACCAATTGAACAATTTCAATCTATTTCTGGTATGGGAATTCAAGGAACTGTAGATGGAAAAGAAGTATTACTAGGAAATCATTTATTATTACAAAATCAAGGAATTGCGGTAGACGATTATAATGCTGTAATTGATGGAGTTGCTTCTCAGGGACAAACAGCGATGTTCGTAGCCATTCAAAAACAAGTAGCCGGAATTATTGTAGTTGCGGATACAATTAAAGCCACTAGTAAAGAAGCAATCCAACAAATGAAAGCATTAGGGCTTCAAGTTCGAATGGTCACAGGAGATCATGAAAAAACAGCCAAAGCAATTGCGAATGAAGTTGGAATTGAGACAGTATATAGTCAAGTATTACCAAATGAAAAAGCAAGTGTTGTCCAACAATTATTAGATGAAGACTATCAAGTAGCCATGGTAGGAGATGGGATTAATGATGCACCTGCACTTGCTAAAGCAACAGTCGGAATTGCGATTGGATCTGGAGTAGATGTTGCTATTGAAACTGCCGATATGGTGATGATGCAAGATGATTTAAGATTAGTGGCTAAAACGATTCAATTGAGCAAAATGACAATGATGACGATTAAAGAAAACTTATTCTGGGCATTTATTTATAATGTAATTGGAATTCCCGTAGCGATGGGCGTCTTACATTTCTTTGGCGGTCCACTATTAAGTCCAATGATTGCAGGAGCAGCGATGAGTTTTAGTTCCGTATCAGTGGTGCTAAATGCATTAAGATTGAATCATAAATTATCAAAATTGGAAAAGTAAAAAAAGATGAAGCGCTCATAAAAAGTTAAACTTTTTATGGGCGCTTCAATTATTCGTTTTTAAGGTTTATGTTTGATTTTTTTGTACACAAATTTAAAAAAAGCATACAGTAATGCTAGATAAAAACAAATAGTCGATAGATGAACAAATAATAAGAAAAAGTCAGGCAAGAAATAATATATAAGAAGTACTGTTGCTACACCGAAAAAAGCGCCATAAAATAAATAATTACTAAATAAAAACTTACTCACTTTTATTCATCTCCATTCTGATAAGGTATCTAGTTTTTCCTATCTTATCCATATTCTAAAATATTATTTTAGGAAAAAACAGTCTTATATTTCTAAAATAATTGGTGTATAATTAATTTTTGTAAGGGCTTTATAAAAGATGTACATGCTAAATAATCTCTAACAACCAAAAAAGTCTGTCGCAGGAGAACCTAGGACAGACTTTTTGTCATATTTCGTAAAAATCAACAATGATTAGTCTTCTAAGTTTACATTGTGGTAAACTTTTTGAACGTCTTCA
>CAUSWE010000017.1:0-34710 GCA_963535215.1 uncultured Granulicatella sp.
CTTTTGCTGCTGCTTTTTCAATCGCTGCTTTTCCATCTTCTTTTGCTTTTGTAACGGCTTCTGCTGTTGTTGCTTTGTCGATTTCTGCAATTGCTTTTGTTGCTTCTTCTGCTACTTTTGCTTTCGCTGCTGTTTTTTGTTCTGGCGTTAAGTCTGGATTTGCGTCGATTGCTTTTTCTTTTGCTGCTTTAGCTGCTTCGATTTCTGCTTTTGCTGCTGCTTTTTCAATCGCTGCTTTTCCATCTTCTTTTGCTTTTGTAACTGCCTCGGCTGTTGTTGCTTTGTCGATTTCTGCAATTGCTTTTGTTGCTTCTTCTGCTACTTTTGCTTTCGCTGCTGTTTTTTGTTCTGGCGTTAAGTCTGGATTTGCGTCGATTGCTTTTTCTTTTGCTGCTTTAGCTGCTTCGATTTCTGCTTTTGCTGCTGCTTTTTCAATCGCTGCTTTTCCATCTTCTTTTGCTTTTGTAACTGCCTCGGCTGTTGTTGCTTTGTCGATTTCTGCAATTGCTTTTGTTGCTTCTTCAGCTACTTTTGCTTTCGCTGCTGTTTTTTGTTCTGGCGTTAAGTCTGGATTTGCGTCGATTGCTTTTTCTTTTGCTGCTTTAGCTGCTTCGATTTCTGCTTTTGCTGCTGCTTTTTCAATCGCTGCTTTTCCATCTTCTTTTGCTTTTGTAACGGCTTCTGCTGTTGTTGCTTTGTCGATTTCTGCAATTGCTTTTGTTGCTTCTTCTGCTACTTTTGCTTTCGCTGCTGTTTTTTGTTCTGGCGTTAAGTCTGGATTTGCGTCGATTGCTTTTTCTTTTGCTGCTTTAGCTGCTTCGATTTCTGCTTTTGCTGCTGCTTTTTCAATCGCTGCTTTTCCATCTTCTTTTGCTTTTGTAACGGCTTCAGCTGTCGTCGCTTTGTCGATTGCATCGATTGCTTTCTTAGCTTCTTCAGCTACTTTTGCTTTTTCTGCTGCTTTCTCAGCATCAGTTAAGTCTGGATTTGCATCGATGCCATTTGTTGCATTCTTAGCTGCTTCTTCAATAGCTTTCTTAGCTTCTGCTTTATCTACACTTTCTAAAAGTTTAGATGCTTCCGCTAGTTTTTCTTTCAATGCATTAATTTTAGCTTGTACTCTAAAGGCTTCTAGTTCTCCAGCATTATCTCCTTTAGCTAATAAATCTTTGGCTGCTTTTTTGGCAGCTTCAATATCTGCTTTTAATTTTTCAACCGCTTCATTATAAGCTTTAATACTTTCCGCAGTTTTACCTGTTGTAACTGCTAATTTAAGCTTTTCTTCTGCTTTTGCTAAATCGTCTTTTTGTTCTTGACTTGCTGCATCTACTAACTTATCTTTAGCTGTTTCTAACGCTTCCTTCTTCGCGTTAATTTTCGCTAACGCAGTATCTACTTGTTCTTGAGTGGCATTTTCATCTGCTAAGATTTTTTGAGCTGCTGCAATCTCGTCTTCAGCCGCTTTTTTAGCTGTAGTATAAGTATCTAAACTATCAGCTGTCTTCCCTGTTGGAGTTTCTTCGTTTTTTAATGATTCTAATGCAGTTTTAGCATTTATTAATGCTTCTTTATTAGCTTTATCTTTTAGTAATTTTGCAGCTTCTGCTAATTTATCTTTAACATCATTTACTTTTTCTTGTGCTTTTAAAGCATCCAGTGCACTAGCATTTTCCCCTTTTTCGGCAACTACTTGAGCGGCTTTTTGTGCTGCTTCTAATTCTGCTTTAAACTCGTCATATTTTTTTTCGTATTCAGCAATACTTGCTGGAGTTTTTCCTGAAGTATCTGCTTTAGTCAATGCTGCAGCATCTTTTGCTAATTTCTCTTTTTCTGCTTGAGTGGCTGCTTCTACTAATTTACTTTTAGCATCGTCTAACGCTGCTTTGGCTGCATTTACTTTTGTTAAAGTATTCGCAACATCTTCAGTTGTTGAATTCACATCAGCAATCACAGTTTCTGCTTCTTTTATTACTGCTTCTGCAGCTTTTTTAGCTTCATTGTATTTATCTGCAGAATCTTTTGTTTTGCCATCTGTAACGTTTGTCTCTTCTGTTGCTGTTTTAAGTTCGTTTTTAGCAGTTTCTAATCCTGCTGTATCCCCTTTGTCTTTTAATAAGGCTGCTGCTTTATCTAATTCAGCTTTGATTTTGTCAACTTCAATTTGCGCATCAGTTGCTTCTACTTTACCTGCATTTGCTTCTTTATCTAATACTGTTTTAGCCTGAGCTTTTGCTTTATTTAATGCTCCTTCTAATTGTTTATATTGTGCATTATATGCTTCAATACTTTTTGGTGTTTTACCATTAGTATCCGCAGGTTTCAACGCATCAGAATCATTTTTCAATTTAGTTTTTTGTTCCTCTGTTGCTGCAACTACTAATTTAGCTTCTGCTGCTTTCAACTCAGCTTTTGCTGCTTTTACATCTGCCACTGCTTGAGCAACTTGATCAACAGTCGCACTATCATTACCTATAACTGTGTTAGCTTTATCTACCTCAGCTTTCGCCGCATTTAAAGCATCGTTATAAACCTTAACTGTTTCTGGTGTTTTACCAGGAGTTGGATCGTCATCTACTAGTTTATCTAACTCTCCTTTTGAAACCTCCAATGCTGACTTATCAACTTTCAATCCACTTTGTGTTTCTAAAGCAAGTTTTAGAAGATCTTGATATTTTTTTGTTGAAGTTAAATTTTCAGGTTTTAACGCTTCTTTTATTGCATCTAATTGTGCTTGATATGCAGCTTGTGTTTCAGGTGTTTTACCTCTCTTATCTGCATCAACAGTTGCTAACAGTTTGTCATACACTCTTTGTAATAAAGATTTTGCTACTCTACTTGTGTCTTGCGCAATTGAGAAGTCAGCTCCTGTAACAGGCACTGAATATTTGTCATCCCAAGCTTGATAACTCATCCCTGTTTTATCTTGGTCTGCTAAACTTACTCTAACCTTGTAATGGTCTGCACCTTTTGGTAATTCGATAGGCTTACTCGTAAATGTTCCAGCAGTTCCATTTGGTTTATTCCCAGGCTGTGCCATTAATTTTTCAGCTGCTCTTTTACCGATGAAATTTGGACGTTCAGTATTATCTACTCCGGTATTAGAGTCAAATCTCACGCCTCCTTTTCCTGCATCAGAAATTTTAATTTTTGCGTTATTCGTTCCATCTTTAGCTGCTGTTACAATCTGTTTATCATCATTTATATTTTGTGAAGGATCAAAAACTGTCTCATAAACCTTAGTTTCCGTAGTACCTTCGATACTATAGACTTCTACTTTATATCTAGCTTTTTTCCCTTCACTATCCCCAACATAACCTGGTTTAAACTTAACAATTACATCCGAACCTTCTTTAGTCGAATATGCTGTAAATGTTTTTTCAATCCCTTTATATCTCGCAAGATTTTTTGTAATTCCTCCACCTTCACCGGTCGGTTTATAAGTACTATTATCATAAGCGACTTCATCTCTATTACTTCTAGTTCTACTCTTTGATAATAATAAAGTATACTCTGTATCTCTATCAAAAGCTTGTTCTTGCAACCAAACCGTATCATTTAATGTTGAATTGATTGTTTCAAGAGGGTATACACCTTCTTCAGTTCTTCTAGCAATAGCGAATACTCCTCCATCTACTGCTGTCCATCCACCGAATTCTTTAATTTCTTTTACAGTACCTTTTGCAACTTGTTTACTATCACCTAAACTATCCATATTTTGTGAAAGTTTTGTATTATTTTCAACTGTAGGATCTAATGCTAATAAATTTTTAACTAAAGTGTTTAAATCTGCATTATCTGCAGGTGCAGTATACGTTTGATTTGCAGCAGGGTCTGTATTCGCTGTATTTGCATCTGTACGGAATGGATTACTTCTATCCAATGCTTTTCCATGACGTTCATCTCTAGAACCTGAGTTTGCGATTGAATTTGTTTCTGCTGCTTTCTCAGTATTTGTTGCTTTAATACCTACGGTAGCTTTTCCATTTGTAGTATCTACTGCTGGTGCTTGTTTTTTAGCTTCTTGTTTTGTTTGTAATTTTGTTGTTGCAACAATTAGTTTTGCATGTGCACTTGTTAATTCTGATTGTGTTTTCGCAGTACTTAAAGCTGTTTTCGCTTCTTCTAAAGCTGCTTTCAATTGGTTCACACTATCTTCTGTTTTAGAAGCATATTTCCCGTTAGTAAATTTTCCATCAATTTCTTCAATTAATTTTGTTAATGATGTTTTATCTAAAGTTACTACAGTTGAATTTACTTCTTTTGTTGTAGTTCCATTTTTTTCAATTCGAGATTTATCCTCATTATCTTTTGCTGTTGGGTTTGTAACAGAGTTTTGTTCTCCATTTACAGGTTGAACTTCACTTGCAGAAACCACAGAACTCCCCATGAATAAATACAAGGATGCAATCGCTACTGATGCAGCCCCAAAACTTACTTTTCTAATCGAATAACGTAGTTGTTTTTCTTTATAACCTTTACGTTGAAACAATTCTATCTCCCCTTCTCTTAAATATAATAGCTTGTGTATTATAACAAATTTTACCGTTCAACTCAAATAAAAACACTATTTATCTTATGATAAAATCCTGATAATACTTGTTTATTTCCTACAACTTTTATTAGTTTTTAACTTTAGTATTTTATATAAAAACACTAATATTCTTGATAAAAATATTGACTTAAGAATATCTATTTTCAAAATTTAGATATACAAACTTAATTGTACCCCCCCCCCCGAAAATTTTGTCAAATTATATCACTCAATATTGTGAAGAAAATTATCATTCCTCAAAAAAGAGCTCCCCGCATGATAGGGTGAGCTCTTCCTTCTATTTTTATATTTACCTTATAAAAATCTAAATTAATGAAAAGTTAATTCAAGAAACATTTATCCTTCTTTTTTCTTACCTGGAATTGAAGATTTATCCTTCGTACCTTTTTCTCTAGGTTTTAGAGTTTCCCCATCAACTGATTTCCAAATTGTTGATTTAGATTCATCTGTATTTGGTGTTTCAGGAGTTGGTTTTGGTTTTTCTGGTGTCGAAGATTGTTTTTTACGATATACATGAACTGTATTTCCATCTTTATCTTTCTTCGTTTCTTTGAACGTATATCCAGAAATTTCTTTCTTATCCTTCGTCCCTTTGTCTGAAGGGTTGATTTCTTTTCCTTCTTCATCTACATAAGTTGTCATAACCTTACGGTAAACATACTCTACAGTTATAACACCTTCTTTTAATTCACCTAACTCTAAATCAGATGTTTCAGATTTCTTCACGAATCCATAAACATCTCCGTTAGCAGTTGTAATTCTTGTTGGTTTCAATTCTGGTGTATTTGTGTTGTACTCTTTACCTGTTGGACTTTGAGTTTCTACTTTGACACTTGTCTTACCTTCAATTATTTGTTTTAACTAATTCATAGACTAATCCGTCTTTTGTTAGTGTGTTTTCTTTTGTCGCAGTATTGGAAATCTAATTTTAACCTTTTCTGTAAAAACATCAATTTTTAGAACTTATTCGTAATAAATCTACCCCAAAATAACATTACCTGATTTATCTCTAATATAAAATAAATTATCAAAAGTCAACTTATATACGTACTCTTATAAAAACACGTTCAAAATAGAAACGACCTTGCATAATAGCTTTAGCAATGAGACTCGTTTCAACGAGGCTGCTTGCTCCGTAGCTACTATTAGCAAAGTCATTTTCTATTCTTACATTCTATATTAATTATTCTCAGCTTCCGCTTGTTTTTTACGTTTATTTGCTTTTTCACGCTCACCTTTGTTTAAGATTTGTTTTCTTAAACGAATTGTTTCTGGTGTGATTTCGCAATATTCATCATCTGATAAGAATTCTAATGATTCTTCTAATGATAATTTTTTCGGTGTTTTAATCACAGAAGTTTGGTCTTTCGTTGCTGAACGAATATTTGTTTGTTGTTTTGCTTTCGTAATATTAACCGCTAAGTCATTTTCACGAGAATGTTCTCCAACAATCATTCCTTCATAAATTTCTGTACCTGGTTCAGTAAAGATTACACCACGGTCTTCAACACCCATAATTCCGTAAGTTGTTGATTTACCAGTATCTGTAGATACTAATGCACCATTTCTACGTCCACCAATATTTGCTGCAATATATGGTAAATATTGATCGAATGTGTGGTTCATAATTCCATATCCACGAGTCATTGATAAGAACTCAGTTGTATATCCTAATAGTCCACGAGCTGGTACTAAGAATACGATACGCACTTGTCCATTTTCACTATGTTGCATATCTTGCATTTCGCCTTTACGGTTACTTAATGATTCAATGATTGAACCCATATATTCTTCTGGAGTATCAATTTGCACACGTTCAAATGGTTCACATTTTACGCCATCGATTTCTTTAATGATTACTTCTGGACGAGATACTTGTAATTCATATCCTTCACGACGCATATTTTCAATTAAGATTGATAAGTGTAATTCTCCACGTCCTGATACAATCCATGCATCTGGTGAATCCGTTGGTTCAACTTTTAAAGATACGTCTGTTTGTAATTCACGCATTAAACGTTCTTCAATTTTACGTGCTGTTACAAATTTACCTTCACGTCCTGCAAATGGTGAGTTATTTGTCAAGAATGTCATTTGTAATGTTGGTTCATCAATGTGTAACACTGGTAATGATTCTTGTGCGTCTACTGGTGTTACAGTTTCCCCAACGAAGATATCTTCCATCCCTGAAACAGCGATTAAGTCCCCTGCTTTTGCTTCATTGATTTCTAAACGATTTAATCCGAAGAAACCAAATAATTTTGTAACACGAAAGTTTTTCTTAGTTCCATCTAATTTTAATAGAGATACTTGGTCCCCAACTTTTACAGTTCCACGGAATACACGACCGATACCAATACGTCCTACATAATCATTATAGTCTAATAATGACACTTGGAATTGTAAAGGCTCATCTGAATTATCAATTGGTGCTGGAATATGTTCGATAATTGTATCGAATAAATAGTCCATTGTTGGTTCTTGGTCTGCAGGATTATCAGACATACTAGAAGTTCCGTTTAGGGCTGAAGCATAAACTACAGGGAATTCTAATTGATCATCATCTGCCCCTAATTCGATAAATAATTCTAATACTTCATCAACCACTTCTTCTGGACGAGCAGCATCACGGTCGATTTTATTAACTACCACGATTGGTGTTAAATGTTGTTCTAATGCCTTTTTCAACACGAAACGTGTTTGAGGCATTGTTCCTTCATAAGCATCTACGACTAAAATTACACCATCCACCATTTTCATAATACGTTCTACTTCTCCACCAAAGTCCGCGTGTCCTGGTGTATCCATAATGTTAATACGAGTACCTTTATATTGAACAGCAGTATTTTTTGCTAAAATCGTAATACCACGTTCACGTTCAATATCGTTTGAGTCCATTGCACGTTCTGATAATTCTGTACGTGCATCTAATGTTTCTGATTGTTTTAATAATTCGTCTACTAATGTTGTTTTACCATGGTCAACGTGAGCGATAATGGCAATATTACGAATATCATTTCTTAATTTCATGTTTTCCTCCAATTTGTAACAAAATGAAAGTGATGGAATACGCTTAAAAAGGGAATTCCCATCACTCAAACCTCTTTTCAACTCAGAAATTATACTACAAAAAACTCACAAACTCAATTCATATGATTATTTAATACATAGATTTGTAAAAATTTTTTCACATCAGTAAAAATTGAGTTCATGTTCACTTCTTATTGCCCTAATTCTTCTGTTCTTTGTTTGGCACGTCTAGTTGCTTCGATGACACTTGAGCGAAATCCTGTTTGTTCTAATGAAATCACTCCAGCAATTGTTGAACCTCCTGGGCTGCAAACTTTTTCTTTTAATACGGCAGGATGCTCCTTCGTTTCACCAACCATACTTGCTGATCCTTTAACTGTTTGGGTCGCTAATTGCAGCGCAACTTCTCTAGATAAGCCCATACTCACTCCAGCTTCTGCTAATGCTTCAATAAAAATATAAACAAAAGCTGGTCCGCAACCTGCTAATGCTGTAGCAGCATCGATTTGAGCTTCCGGCAATTCTACTAATAGAGCTGCACTTTGAAGTAAACGAACAAATTCCTCTTTATCTGATGTGGTCACATTTCCCCCGAGAGAAAAACTAATCACACCTTCTTCAACTTGTAGTGGTGTATTTGGCATCATACGAATCCAACGATGACGAATATCTGTCATTGACTCTAATTGTTCTAAAGTCACTCCAGCTGCCATACTAATCAATATTATAGATTCTCTTTTTTCTAGTATCTCATTATTTTCTTCTAATAGCTTTTGAATTTGATGAGGTTTAACACCTATAAAAATAATATCAGCTCTTTCAAATACTTCCCTATTGCTAACTGCTGTTGCATCTAATGTCACTGCTAATTTTTTTGCTTTTTCAGCTGTACGATTTGCCAGTAACAAAGTATTAGTTGTTTCTTTGGCAAGAATTGTTGCTATAACACTCCCCATATTTCCTAATCCAATAACTCCAATAATTGCCATCTTATCTCACCTGACCTTCTCCATACACAATGTATTTATAAGTTGTCATTTCTTTCAGCCCCATTGGCCCTCTAGCATGTAATTTTTGAGTAGAAATTCCCATTTCACATCCTAAGCCAAATTCTCCACCATCGGTAAATCGAGTAGAAGCATTGACATAAACTGCAGCACTATCCACTCTTGTTGTAAAGAATTCAATGGCATCATCCGATTCAGAAATAATCGCATCGGAATGATGAGTACTATGCGTTTCAATATGATCGACTGCTTCTTCAATCGAACTTACGACTTTCACAGCCATAATGTAATCAGAAAACTCCGTATCAAAATCTTCCTCAGTAGCTTTCACTCCTGAAATGTATTGAGCTGCTTTTTCATCAACTCTTAACTCAACAGCCGGAGTATAATTGTCCACTAAAGTTTCTTTTAATAATGATAAAAATTGAGGAGCAATGGCTTCATGAACCACACAAACTTCCATAGCATTACATACAGATGGACGACTCATTTTAGCATTTTCGACAATTTTTATCGCTTTAGCTAAATCTGCATCTTTATCAATATAAATGTGAACGATACCTGTTCCTGTTTCAATGACTGGGACAATCGCGTTTTCAATAACTGCACGAATTAATCCTGCTCCACCACGAGGAATTAAAACATCAATATATCCTTTTGCTTTCATTAATGCCATCGCACTTTCTCGACTCGTATCACTGACTAATTGAATACATTCTGGAGAAATACTCGTTTTCGATAATCCTTTTTTCAAGGCTGTTACAATCGCAAAAGCACTTTGATAAGCTTCCTTGCCACCTCTTAATACAACAGCATTTCCACTCTTAATCGATAAGGCTACTGCATCTGACGTAACATTAGGTCTACTCTCATAAATAATTCCAATAACGCCAAATGGTACTCTCTTTTTCTTAATTTGAATATTTTGTGCACCGACTGTTTCTTCAATGACTTCTCCAACTGGATCTGGTAATTGAGCGACTTGTCGAATGCCTTCAGCCATTGCTTGGATTCTAGATTCATCCAATCTCAAACGATCCAGCATCACGTCAGTGATATGTCCCTTAGCTTTTTCTAAGTCCAATGCATTTGCTTTTAAAATAGCATCTGTATCTTCTAACAAAGCTAGCGCCATTGCTTCTAATGCTTCATTTTTGGACTTTGTTGAAGCAATATTGATTTCTTGTTTAAAGCGATTCACTGTTTCTAATAATTGTTGTGTAGTCAATATGCATCCCTCCTTAAAATTCTTGTTCTAATAGTGCTAATTCTCCAGAAATAGTCATCCAGTCATCTCGATGAATCACAATTCCTTTCCGATTATTTTTCGATAATTGTTGTGCAATAGCGTACTTACTTAAGCGAGTTTGTCCTTTTCCAATTACTTGATAGTGTTCATCTACAACTGTCACGATTTCGGATTCATAAAACTCTCCCTCAACAGCTTTCACACCTGAAATTAATAAGCTCTTTCCTTCTTCTTGTAAAGCTTGTTTTGCTCCAGCATCAACGACTAATTTCCCTTTACTTTTCGCATATAAAGCAAGCCATTGTTTATGAGTTTTCATCACTTTTTCTTGCGCTGTAAAATACGTTCCATCAACGGTTTGGTGAGCTGCTTCGATCAGTGCCTGTTCTTTTAAGGATGAACAAATATAAACAGGAACACCCGCCATTGTCGCAATCGTCGCTGCTTTAATTTTCGTATACATTCCACCTGTTCCATTACTTGAACCTGCTCCACCAGCCATTTCGACTAATTCTTTAGTAATTTCATCAATCGTATCGAATCGTTTTGCCTTTGGATTTTTTGAAGGATTATCATTATATACGCCATCAACATCTGTTAATAAAACTAATAAGTCTGCTTGCACCATTGCCGCTACTTGCGCACTTAAAGTATCGTTATCCCCAACTTTTAATTCTTCAATTGACACTGTATCATTTTCATTAATAATTGGAATCGCATGACGCGTTAATAATACAGATAACGCTTGATGAGCATTATTATAACGACGTTTATCGACAAAATCATCTTGCGTTAATAAAATTTGCGCTGAAACAATGCCTTTCATTAATAAATTAGACGTATATTCTTCTAATAATAATCCTTGTCCTACTGCAGCAGAAGCTTGCTTATCTGCAATTTTTGTAGGACGTTTTTTAAATCCTAAAGACGAGAATCCTGCAGCAATCGCCCCAGAAGAAACTAAAATTAATTCATGTCCTTCTTCATGTAAAGTAGCCAATTGTTGCGTTATAGCTTTCACTTTTGCACGTGATAAGCTTCCATCTGGATTTGTTAATGAACTTGTTCCTACTTTGAAAACAATTCTTTTATACTTCATAGTTTCTCCTCTCATCATTTTTATTTTGCTTCATACCAATTATTACCAATATTACTATCTGCTTTTAATGGAACGGATAAGCTTACCGCATTTTCCATGACTTCTTCTACTAAGCTTTGTAGACTTTCGACTTCTTCTTCTGGTACTTCAAAAATCAATTCATCGTGTACTTGTAATAATAATTTTGCCTGGAAATTTCTCTCTTGCATTTCACGGTCTAATTCAATCATAGCTACTTTTAAAATATCCGCAGCAGTTCCTTGAATCGGTGAATTCATCGCTGTTCTTTCTGCAAATGAACGAATATTAAAATTACTTGCATGAATTTCTGGTAAATAGCGACGGCGATAGAATAATGTTTCCACATAATCTTTTTGACGTGCTTCCGCTACGATATTTTCCATATAGTCTTTAACGCCTTTGAATTCTTCTAAGTAACGGTCAATAAATTCTTTTGCTTGTTTACGTGGTATATTCAGATTTTGTGAGAGTCCATAATCACTAATTCCATACACAATTCCAAAGTTAACAGCCTTCGCCTGTCTTCTCATACTACTTGTCACTTCTTCAGGATTTTGAATTCCAAATACACGCATCGCTGTATTCGTGTGAATATCAATATTATTTTTAAACGCTTCAATCATATGAACATCATTTGCCATATGTGCTAATACACGTAGCTCAATTTGAGAATAGTCACTTGATAAAATCTTCCAATCTGGATGACTTGGTAAAAATGCTGAACGAACTTGTCGCCCTTCTTCAGTACGTATCGGAATATTTTGTAAGTTTGGATCTTGAGAACTTAAGCGACCTGTTTGCGTTAAGTTTTGTACGAAACGTGTATGAATTTTCCCATCTTCACGAATATATGTTTGTAAGCCATCAATATAAGTTGTCGTCAATTTCTTCAATTGTCGATATTCTAATAATGACTCAACCATTGGAGATTGGTTCGCTAATTTTTCTAATACATCAACCGCTGTTGAATAACCTGTTTTTGTTTTCTTAATGACTGGTAATTTCATTTTTTCAAACAAAATCACAGCTAATTGTTTTGGAGAATTAATATTAAACTCTTCTCCGGCAAATGCATAAATCGTTTGTTCGATTTCTGTAAGACGTGCTTCAAACTGTTCGCCCATTTCAATTAATCGATTTTGATTGACTCGAATCCCTTCAATTTCCATTCGAGCTAATATATCACTCAATGGTAATTCCATTTCCCAATATAAATGAATTTGTTCATTTTCCTCCAATTGTTTTAATAAACGTTTTGGAGAAGTTGCGAGTACATAAATTTTAGCGGCTAAATGATTCCAAAATACTTCTTTTTCTTCTGGAACTTTTGTTTTAACGCCTTTTCCATACACTTCTTCATCGGTCTTCAATAGTGAAATGCCGAATCGTTTCGCAACATCATAAATTTCATTGACTATTTCATTGGCATCCACTAGATAAGCTAATAGAGAAACATCATATGTTGCACCTGCTACTGATAAACCAAAACGGTTTGCGAATACTTTCATTGTTTTCGTATCAAACATCGTTTTCTCAATGGTTTCATCCGCTAACCATTGCTTGAACGCTTCAGACTGAACAGCTGACTCAATAGAAGTGACATACACTTGTTTTTCATTTCCGAATGCGACTGCCAAAACTGGAGCAACATGATAGTTATTTTCAAATGTTTCAAAATGAACCGTTGTTGCATCTTGTAATTCTTTTTCCGTTATAGTTTCAATCCATTGAACTTTCTGAATTTCAATCGTTTCTTCCTCAACGAGTTGCCCGCCTTTTTTATTGAGTAAATCTTTTTGGAATGATTGGAAACTCATTTCTTTATAGAATGCAATTAGTTCTTCAATATTTTCTTCTTTTCGAAGGGTATCTGCTACGGTAATTTCTAATGGGGAGTTAATGTCGATTCTTGCTAAAGTTTTACTTAAAAAGGCTAATTCTTTATCTTGAATTAAATTATCTTTTAGCTTACTTTTTTTCATTTCTTCGACATGTTCATAGATACCTTCCACACTTCCGTATTCTTGGAGTAATTTAATGGCAGTTTTTTCACCAACTTTTGTCACGCCTGGGTAATTATCTGATGAGTCACCCATTAGTCCTTTCATATCGATAATTTGTTCTGGAGTTAGTCCATATTTTTCGTTGATAAATTCAGGAGTGTATTCGACTAATTCGCTCACTCCTTTTGTTGTTATTTTAACGGTAATTTCTGGAGTCGCTAATTGTATTAAGTCTTTGTCTCCAGATAAAACGACTACTTCAAAGCCTTCTTTTGATGCTTGATGGGCTAATGTTCCAATAATGTCATCGGCTTCGTATTGGTTTAAGCGATAATGCGGGATTCCCCATGCGTCTAATAAGACGTTGAAGTATGGCATTTGTTCTTTGAATTCTGATGGTGTTTTTGCTCTGCCGCCTTTGTATTCTGCATACATTTCTGTACGGAAGGTTGTTTTTCCTGCGTCCCAAGCTACTAATACGTGGGTAGGTTGTTCTTGTTCTAAGATTGTTTTGAACATTCGGTGGAATGAATACAATGCGTTTGTATGTAATCCGTTTTGGTTTTTAAATCGGTTTAGATCTAAGATGGAATAGAAGGCACGAAAGGCTAAGCTGCTGCCATCTACTAGTAATAATTTTTGTTTCACGATAAGCTCCTCAATTCTTCACAATGTTACTTTCAGTGTACCATATTTTTATAAAAATTTGCATTGATAGCCTATTACGGAATAAAAAGCAAGAAGTAAAATATGTTCTATTTGTGAGGTCGCCAGTAGCCCCTGCGGGTCTCTTGGCTAAAATTTGAGCCTGAAGTCTCAAATTTTGCCTGTAATAGAAGCCATCACTGGCTTCCATTACTTTCACTACAGAACTTATTTTTGCTTCTTGCTTTTTATATGTGATGAACGTTTTTTACTGATAGTATTTATAAACGTAATAAAAGTAAGTAGCACAACTATTTTTTGCTTCTTACTTTTATATGGGATTAGTGTCTTTCAGTAACGTATATTTAAACGAAACAAACATGACATAAACTCTAGCCAAGACTTTTCCCGTAGCAGTAGTAACAGAAACTGGCAAGCCAGATTCTGTTACCGGAAAATTTGAGACCTTAGGCTCAAATTTTAGCAATGAGACTCGCTTTTGCGAGGCTGCTTGCGCCGTTGCTACATTTGAAAAGTTTAGTCTAGGGTTTCTGTATACGCAAAAAGCATGAAACAATCAGAAACGATTGTTCCATGCTTTGTTATTTTTCAGATTAAGCTTCCATTAAAGCTTGGTTTGCTGTAATGATTGCTAATTTATAAACATCTTCTTCGTTACATCCACGAGATAAATCAGAAATTGGTTTGTTTAACCCTTGTAAGATTGGTCCAATTGCTTCAAAGTTACCGAAACGTTGCGCAATTTTGTAACCAATATTTCCTGATTGAATTTCAGGGAATACAAATACAGTAGCTTCCCCTGCAACTGGAGAATCTGGAGCTTTTTGTTTACCAACACTAGGTACTAAAGCAGCATCAAATTGTAACTCACCATCAATATTGTAGTTCGGTGCTAATTCTTTCGCAATACGAGCAGCTTCTACTACTTTTAAAGCTTCCTCAGATTTTGCAGAACCTTTCGTTGAAAAACTTAATAAAGCAACATTTGGTTCAATCCCAAATAATTCAGCTGTTTTAGCTGATTCAACAGCAATTTCAGCTAATTCTTGCGCATTTGGATTAATATTAATAGCGCAATCAGAGAATAAATATTTCTTAGATTTATCACTATTAATCATGATAAATGCACCACTAGTACGAGATACACCCGGTTTAGTTTTAATAATTTGTAACGCTGGACGTACAGTATCTCCAGTAGAGTGAACTGCACCAGATACTAAACCATCTGCTAAGCCCATGTAAACCATCATTGTTCCAAAATAAGTAACATCTTTTAATAATTCACGAGCAGCTTCTGGAGTTGCTTTTCCTTTACGACGTTCTACAAAACTTTCCACAACTGCTTCAAAGTCTTCATACGTTTCTGGATTAATAATCGTAATTCCGTTTAAACTAAATCCACGTTTTTGAGCAACTTCTTCAATTTCAGCTCTGTCCCCTAATAAAATCGGTTCGCATAATTCATCTGCTTTTAAACGTACAACTGCACCCAAAATACGAGGTTCGCTTCCTTCAGGGAAAACAACTTTTAAACCTTTCCCTTTAATTTTTCCTGACAATTCTTCAAATAGTTCCACAACTATCCCTCCAATTATTTTCTATCACTATGATACAACAAAATTCTTCTAAAAAACAGTACTAAGTTGAAGATTAAGAGAATATTCTTCAAAAATTCACATCTGTTATAGTCAAAGCATTAACACAGTTAAAAAGAAAGTCTTATTTACACCTCATAAAGTTATGGTATACTAAACTTATTAAGTCTTAAAGGAGATTCATCATGCGAGAATACGCTAAAAAATTGATGGATACTGCCATGCTTGCAGGTCAAATTATGTTAGAATGCAATGCAGAAAGTTATCGTGTAGAAGAAACGATGAATTACATTTTATCCACTTCTCATTTTGCAACTTGCGAAGCCTTTGCGAATGCTACTGGAATTTTCGCAACTTTAGACGATGACTGTATTGATTGTATTACTGAAATCCGTCGTGTTCCAAATCGAGATACAAACTTAAATCGAATTTATAAAGTCAATAGTATTTCTCGTCAATTAGTCAGTGGAGAAATTGATATTGATACTGCGTATGAAAAATTTCAAAATTTAAAGGAATCAGACTATCCATCATGGTTGAAAAATATTGGACTAGTCATTATGTGTGGGTGCTACGCTGCCCTTTATGGAGCCACTTTATTAGAAATGTTTGTGGCAGGAATTGCAGCCATTGTTCTTCCATTAGTTTATAAATTAGATGCTAAATTAGGATTAGGCATGTTTATTACCAACTTAGTTTCTATTATTCCAATGGTCATCATTATTTGTTATCTTCAATCAACAATATTTCCAACAATTCATATTGGTATTCCAATTATCGGAGCAATTATGCCAGCAGTACCTGGCACAGCCATTACGAATGCCATTCGAGATACACTACGTGGCGATTATAACTCAGGAACTGCACGCGCTGTTGAAGCTGCCGTTACTGCTCTTTCTATTTCAATTGCGGTAGTCATCGGTCTATTGATTGGAGGAGGTGTCAATCCATTATGATGTTTCAAGTCATTAGTTCTGTTATTGCAGTTTATTTTAGTAGTATTGTATTTGAAGCGCCTAAACGTTTAATTAAATATACCGCTCTTATTGGTGGAATTGGTTGGTGGATTTATCTAATCTTTTTAGACAGTGCCGGTATGGAGCTTTCTACCTATTATAGTGGACTCACTGTTGCCTTTCTTTCTCACATAGCAGCGAGATTTTTCAAAGCTCCCGTAACAGTATTTTTCATTCCAGGATTTTTCCCATTAGTACCTGGAGCTGGAATGTATCGTACAGCTTATGCCTTTTTAACAGGAGATACTGTAAAAGCAAATTATTACTTATCTAGTACCATTGCAGTTGCTGGGATGATTGCGTTAGCCATTTTTACAGTGGACTCTCTATTTCGTTTACATTCCATTTGGAAAAAACATACAAAAAAAACGTGATACGAACGAGGTATCACGTTTTTTGATTATTGAAATTCACCTACAGTAATCACTTCATCTGTTGGAAGAACGATTTCTTGTTTGTTTGGATTCGTTTCTTCAACACTTGGAGTAAATGAAGGAGTTACTTCTGGAGTAATTAATTGTTCATTTTTCTTAGCACGACCTGCTAAAATTGTATCAATCGATGGTGCTGAAACTTCAATTTTAGAATGGCTATTTAATAATAAATCCCACTCTTCATTTTTAATCATTTCTAATTGAGATTCCACCATAATTTGTAATCTTTGACGGAACATACGTGTTTCTTTCTTCAACACATCTGTTTCACGATTAATTTCTGTTGCTTTTTCAGCAGCTTCTTTTAATAATCTTTCCGCTTCTTTTTCAGCTTCAAAAATAATGATTTCTGCATCTTTACGTGCATTTTCTTTCAAACGATCAGCAGCTTCTTGCGCTACAATGATTGATTTATTTAATGTTTCTTGAATTGAATTGAAGTAAGAAACTTTTTCTTCATTGAATTTTACACGTTTTTCTAAATCTTTATTTTCGCGAATTAATTGTTCAACCGTACGAATGACTTCATCTAAATAATCGTTTACTTCTTCAGGATCATAACCTTTAAATTTTGTAGGAAATTCCTTATTATGAATTTCGATTGGTGTTAACATAATTCCAACTCCTCTTATTTGTTTTTCTCGAGCAGACCTATTTCAAGTTTTATTTTATCCTTTTTTGTCCGTCCCTCTATATTTTTTATCTGTATTCTACCATACCCTCTTATGGAAATAATATCAAGTAATTCAATCATAAAATCAGGACGAATTTCTTCTGCCCAGTTAACTTTTACTTTATTACTCTCTACCAATTCCTTTGAGCGCTGTCTAGAAATATGAAAAATGGATGCAATTAATGTATCCAATCGTAAGGAAGACACAATTGCGGTTGTATATGTCCAATGATCAATTGGAACAATTAATTCTGTATATTCTCTTTCCTCTATTCGAATACTAATTTTTCCAACTTTTTGAAAATTTTGTTTCAAATAGGGAAGCATTTGTTTTGTCAACAATAATTGCCAACGACTTCCATCAGAAATAATATCTCCTAACTGGTCACGGTCTATCCCTAAGCCTACCAAAGAACCGAGGATTTGTCCATGACTTATTGAAGAAAATTTTATTGGATAATGAATTTCTATCAATTCAACATCAAATTCATCTGTTGTCGGTGAATAAAAATCTGGATAAATCATACATCTTTTTCGTTCAGCAGCAATATAACCACCTTCAAATTGAAAATTGATTTCATCATACTGACCTACGATTGCTTCCACGATAAATTGTTGTCGTGGATCTAAAAATGGCGTCAATATGGGAGCATATTGTTCTTGACTAGAAAGGACCCAAGATTCTACTTTTCGAATAAAATCTTGTTCTTCTTTTCTAAAATGTTGAAATATAGACGTATCCATAACTATCACCTAATAAAGTAAAATTTTAACGATTTGAATAATACCAAGTTTTAAAAATTGTAAAAATAATAATCCAAATACAGCTGAAAAACCAAACATACCAATTCGAATTCGATCAAAATAAGATAAATATGGTTCACACACGGCTTGTAACCATCTAGCAAATGTCATATTGCGCGCTTGTGGAAACCAAGTGCATATCACATACGCACTAATAAGCATCATATAAATATCAATTGCCCGTAACAATAAACGGATGAATTGAAATAAAATCATATCTTTCTCCTTAACTTAACTTAAATTTATTCCCATTAATAAGAAGAATACTCATCCTCAACAAAAGAACCTTGTACTTGGAAATTCGGTGGTGAACAAATATAAATATCTTCCCGAATTTGCTGAACATCTCCATTAATGGCATAAGTGACTCCAACAACGAAGTCAATCACTCTTTTCGCATCCGCAACTTCCATTTTTCTAAAGTTAATAATCACTGCTTCACCTTTTAACAAAGCATCTGCCACACGTTCTGCTTCTGTATAAACCGTTGGTTCCATTACAAAAACTTTTGAAACTTTTTTATTTTGTTGCGCTTGTTGAAAACTAACAACATTAGAGGGAGTTCTTCGGTATTCCTGAACATTTGATTGTTCTTCTTCATACATTTCTTCATCGATTGGCTCATACCCATCATCTGAATCTAAAAATGTTTTAACGCTATTCCAAAATCCCATACTACTCCTCCTCTTCAAACCAAGCGGTTCCTATTCTAATAAAATGAGCGCCTTCTTCAATCGCAATCGGATAATCTTGACTCATCCCCATACTTAATTGTAATGGCTCCTCACTGTTAATTTTTTCAGAAATTTCTTTTAACTCATAAAAATACCGACGAATTTCTTGTTCACTAGCTTCAAATGGTGCCATCGTCATTAAGCCAATAATGTCAATGTTTGCATATTGTTTTGCAACTTCAAAAGCTTCAAAAACTTCTTCTGTAGTAAATCCATGTTTTGATTCTTCACCAGAAACATTGACTTCTAGAAAACATTTCAACGGGGACTCTAATCGTTTCTCTATTTCTTCCATAATCGATAAGCGATCAATCGCATGAAAATATTGAATTCGATTGATAATTTGTTTTACTTTTCTTTTTTGTAATGGTCCAATTAAATGCCAAACAATATCCTCTTGTGGAAATGCTTCTTGACGCTCTAATAACTTTTCGACACGATTCTCTGCAAAATGCCGAAATCCAAGAGAATAAACTTCTTGGATTTCTTCATTCGTACGATTTTTAGTTACTATGATAGGACATACTTCTTGTATGTCTCTTGAAACTTTATCGCATGATTGTTGAATGCGAGCTAAAATTTGTTCTGCATTACGTTTAATCATCATATTAGTTTCTATTTCTTCTTCTGAAGAATGGTGGTGTATCTAATGTGTCGTCAGATTCATATTTTGTTTCAACTGGAGCTTCTACAAAACTCTTTTGTGAAAATGGAGAATCTGTTTCTGTTGTTGTTTCACGAACAGTTGCTTCACGACGGATATCCCAATCTCCAAAAATATCTTTTTCAGGTTGTTTTTCTTCAACTACTGCTTTTTTCTTTGGTGTTACTTGTTTTTCTTGGAATGTTTGAGGGTTATTTCCAATTTCTTTTGTTGAAGTTGGTGTAGTTGGTGTTAATGTTGAACGGCTAGTACGTGCTGCTGTTTTTTTAGAAGATTTATGTTCTTCATCAATTCCAGTAGCAATAACTGTTACAATGACTTCATCTCCAAGATTTTCATTAATAGATGTACCAAAGATAATGTTAACATCATTTGTTGCAGCTGCTGCTACGATATCAGAAGCATCTTGTGCTTCGAATAATGTTAAATCAGATCCACCTGTGATATTTAATAAGATTTGTTCTGCTCCATCAATTGAAACTTCTAATAGTGGAGAAGAGATAGCTTTTTTCGTTGCTTCTGCTGTACGGTTTTCACCACTCGCAACCCCGATACCCATTAATGCAGAACCTTGATCTTTCATCACTGTTTTCACATCAGCAAAGTCTAAGTTTACGTAACCAGGTGCAATAATTAAATCAGAAATACCTTGAACACCTTGACGTAACACATTATCTGCTTCACGGAATGCTTCTAACATAGGAGTCTTTTTATCTACAATTTCTAATAAACGATTGTTTGAAATTGTTACTAATGTATCTACATTTGCTTTCATTTGAGCAACACCTTCTGCTGCATAACGACCACGTTTTGGTCCTTCAAAGCTAAATGGACGAGTTACTACCCCAACCGTTAAAGCTCCTAAATCTTTTGCAATACGAGCTACGATTGGTGCTGCACCAGTACCAGTTCCGCCACCCATACCAGCTGTAACGAAAATTAAGTCTGCTCCTGATAAAGCTTCACGAATTCGTTCTTCACTTTCTTCTGCAGCTTTCAAACCGATATCAGGTAATGAACCCGCTCCTAAACCTTTTGTTAATTTAGGTCCTAATTGAATTTTAGTTTCTGCTTTAGAATTTGCTAAAGCTTGAGTATCAGTATTGGCAACGATAAATTCAACGCCTTGTACGCCTTCAGCAATCATACGGTTTACAGCATTATTTCCTGCTCCCCCTACACCAATCACTTTAATAACAGCGCCTTGTAAATTTGTATCAAATTCGAATTCCATTCTTTTTCCTCCTTAGATTCGTACTAGTCTATGAACATTTTGAAGAAGTTTTTCACTTTATCTCCAAAATTTTCTGATTCAGTTTCTTTTGCTACTTCCACTTCAACTTTTGGTTGTTCAACCGGTTGTGGAGTTGGTTCTACAACTGGACGGCTAGGGTTCGTTAGAGGTGTTACTCTCTTTTCAGTTGTTAATTTACCTTTTTGGGCAATACGATGCACGTCATCTAATGATGCAGCATATTGAATCAATCCCATACTTGTTGCGTAAATTGGGTTTCTCATTCCCATTTGTTCAGGAATATACGTTTTTACATTTACTCCAAAGATTTCTTGAGCTAATTCAAGTACACCTGCCATGGAAGATGCTCCACCTGTTAAAACAATACCACCTGGTAAGTTAAGGGCATCTACTTGTTCTAATGCACGCTTAATAGTTTCAAAAATTTGAACTTCTCTTGCTTCAATAATTTCTGATAAATAATGTTCATCTACTTTAACAGGATCTTTCTTACCAATTGTTTCAACTGGGAAAAATTCATCTTCTGAAGTCTCTGTAGAAATCGCATAACCATATTCACGTTTAATGCGTTCTGCATTTTCAAAACTTGCATTCAAGATGACAGAGATATCTTTTGTTACAAAGTCTCCACCTTCTTGGTCTACGTATGAGAATTTTAATTGGTGATCATGCATGACTGACGCACTTGTTTGTCCGCCACCCATATCAATTAAGATAGTACCAAATTCACGTTCACCTGCAGACATTGCTACTTGACTAATCGCAAGAGGTTGAATGACCATTTCTTCAATATTTAATCCCGCTTTATCAATACAACGTTTAATATTATGCACGATTGTTTTTGGTCCAGTAATCATACTTGCATATAATTCTAAACGAACCCCAATCATTCCACGAGGGTCTTTAATCCCATCGAATCCATCCACGATAAATTCTTCTGGAATCACAGAAATAATTTCTCTTTCAGGTGCTACTGAGCGAACTTTTGCTGCTGAAATCACATTATGAACATCAATATCTGTAATTTCACGATTTTCACTTGATACAGCAATCATTCCATGACATGGCTCAATTGAAATTTGATTACTTGGGATTCCTACAATAACATCTTGAATTTGAATATTTGCTTTTTGTTCTGCTTGTTTTACGGCTTTTTTAATAGATTCAACTGTTTCATCGATATCTACAATTACTCCCCGGCTTAGTCCTTGAGATTTTTCATTGCCGACTCCAATAATGTTTAATTGTCCACGAATATATTCAGCAACAACAACTTTAATTGAAGTGGTTCCAATATCTAAACTCACATAAATTCCTTGATTTTTCACGTTTATTGAAACCTCCTACTAATATTTTTTCATTCACATTTTATAAATAACTATACTGATTTATTTTAACATATTTCTTTACTGTTAAGAAAACATTTGTATATTTTCTTAATAATTTTTTTCAATTTATTGGGCATTCACGTCAGGTGTGTAAAAAATTCCAACTTCCATATCAATTGTTCCTGATTTTTTAGGCAATTGTTTTAAAATACTTGGATAATAATTTAACTTCTCACCTATATCTTTTAATGTCCCAATTACTTTCATACCATCATTCATTTTCAAATGAAGTTTTAGCGGTTTTTGTTCGGGATCTACATATTGAATTTGACGAATATTACTAATCACACTTGGGGAAGTTTTCTCCAATTGATTTGCTAATTGAGTTCTCGATTCTTCTGTGAAGTTCACTAATTCTGGATAATTATCTTTATTCGTTAGTTCTTCCACTAAAATCGATTGACCATCTGCTAATAACTCCTTGTATTGTCCATCTTCAACATAATAACCAATGGCAGGATTTTCTAAAATCGTCAACTGGATTGAATTCATTCCTGACAATGTTACAGAAACATCTTTAATTTTAGGATTTCGAGCGGTTAATCTTTTTCGGATCATATCATGTTCTGATAAGATTCCCCAGATACTCTTCCCCTTTTTAATGCCTGCTTGTTCTTGAATCGTTTCAACTGCCACTTGTCGATTTCCATACACATAAATCTCTTTAGGTTTTGAAAGTGGAGAAATAAAATACAATCCCCAAATCATACTTGCAAGGAAAATCCACCATAAAAATCTCATTTCTAACTTAGAAAAATAAAAGATTTTTCTCAATATCAGTAATGATTCCTTGTTTTGTACCTCCTCATTGAACTCTGGCGGAGGAGGTGAAGAAGTTGAAGCTTTTTTAAAAAATTTCATAAAACTCCTCCTTTATCATATTAAATGATTTCATGAATCATACTTGTTAATCGTGCACTTGCATCTGTAATTCCCATTTTCTTAGCAGAAGCAGCCATGGCTTCTTTTTTATGAGAATCAACTAAAATTGCATCAATTTCAGCTAATATTGTTTGGGCATTTAATTCTTTTTCTAAAATCATTGAAGCTGCACCTTGATCAACTAATGAACGAGCATTAGCTTCTTGATGATTATTCGTTACATATGGACTTGGAATTAAAATACTCGCTAATCCTAATGCTGTTAATTCTGTTAAAGTTGTTGCGCCACTACGGCAAACGACTAAATCCACATTTTGGAATAGTTGTGGCATATCTTTAATATACGGAAAAACAGAAACATTTGGCAATGATTTTTCTAAATTTGTAATCTGATTGTTGATTTTGTCATAATGCACTTCTCCTGTAACCATTATGACATGATAATTTTTATCCGCAAATCCTTCTAAAGCCTCAACAAATACTTCATTCATTCGCTCAGACCCACGACTTCCACCAAAAATGACAACAATTGGTAAATCTGTCTGAACTCCAATTGAAGCTAAGTAGTCAGGATTTTTCTTAATTTCCACAACTTCTTGACCTCTAGGATTTCCTGTTAATACGACCTTATCACTATAGGATGCAAAATCTTTTTTCACATCTTCAAAGCAAATCGCAATTTTGTTTACCCATTTTGCTAAAAATTTATTTGTAATTCCTGCAACACTATTTTGTTCATGAATAATCGTTGGAATTTTTAATAAACTGGCAGCAAATAATACGGGCGCACAAACATAACCGCCAGTACCAATCACAACATCTGGTTTAAATTCTTTTAAAATTTTTCTTGCTTTTATCACACTTGTTACCATATAGTAGGCAGTTTTTAAGTTTTCTAATGAAAGCGAACGCTTTAATCCTTCGATTTTAATGGATTCAAATGCATAGCCTGCTTGTGGAACAATGTTACTCTCTAATCCACGTTTAGTTCCAATGTATAAATATTCTACATCTTCTTGTGTTTCTAAATATCTCATAAATGCAAGGGCTGGATAAATATGACCTCCTGTCCCTCCACCAGATACGACAACTCTCATGAATGTCTCCTCTTTCTTATAAATTCTCTACAACTTGAATAAATTCATCTCCACGAATTTCAAAGTTTTTGTATTGATCCCAACTTGCACAAGCTGGTGATAATAAAATAATATCGTCTTCTTTACTAATTTCATAAGCTTTCTTAGTCGCTTCTTCTAATGTATTGACGACTTCAATAACAGGAACTCCTGCTTCTTTTGCAGCTTCTTGTAATTTTTCTTTTGTTTCTCCATACAAAACAATGCCAGATACAGCTTTTAAATCTGGAACTAATTCATCAAAACCATTTCCTCTATCTAACCCACCTGCGATTAAAACAACCGATTGATTGGTAAAGCTACGCAAGGCTGTTTGAGTGGCAATAATATTGGTTGCTTTTGAATCATTGTAGAAACGTCTCTTATTCACTTCTTTAACAAATTGTGTACGGTGTTTTACTCCATGGAAGTTTTCTACTGCTTTTTGAATTCCTTCATTCGTAGCTCCTGCTAATTTTGCAATTGCAACTGCTGCTAGTACATTTTCAACATTTTGTGTTCCAGGAACTTGAATCGTTGAAACGGGTATTACTTTTTCCCCATTGAAGCAAATGTAATCATCTTTAACTGAAGCACCAAATTCTAAAACAGTTTTTCTACTAAATGGAACTAATGTTGCATTTGTATGACCTTCAATTAACGTGATTAATTCTGGATAATCGGCATTATAGACTAAATAATCTTCTTCTGTTTGATTTTTTGTTAATTGAAGTTTTGCTTTAATATATTCTTCCCTTGTTCCATGATAATCTAAATGTGCGCTAAATATATTCACAATACACGCAATTTTTGGTTTGAATTGATCAATTCCCATTAATTGGAAACTACTTAATTCCGAAACATAGATATCCTCTTTTGTCGATTGTTCTGCTAATTGAGATAATGGAATCCCAATATTTCCTGCAGCGTAAACTTGACGTTCCGGGAAAGATTCTTTCAACATTAAGCTTGCTAATGTTGTCGTTGTTGTTTTTCCATTTGAACCAGTAATTCCAATCATCAATCCTTCTAATAAATGATACGCAATTTCAACTTCTGTATAAACTGGAATTCCTTTTTGGATTGCTGCTTCCACCATACAATTATGATATGGAATACCTGGATTTTTCACAACAAAGTCAAAATGTTCTTCTAATAAATCCACTGGATGTGAGCCCGCTAAAACACGAATTCCTTCTTCAATTAAACTTTTAGCATCTGGATTTTCTTCTAAAGGAATACGATCGTTGACCGTGACCATCGCTCCTTGATGTAATAATAATTTGGCAACTGCCACTCCACTTTTTGCTAATCCAATCACTAATACTCTTTTATGTTCAAAAACTTTTTTATTTAGCACCTAATATGCCCCCTAGAATGATTTCAATATGTATATGGCAGTAAATACTGCCGAAAAATATGTATGAAAAGCTAAAAAGCTTTTCTAAATCAATGCCAATGTAATAAGCGTTCCGATAAGTCCCACTAAACTGAAGACTAATACAATCTTCACTTCTTTCCATCCACACATTTCAAAGTGATGATGAATGGGACTCATCTTAAATACTCGTTTTCCGGTTAATTTGAATGAGGTTACTTGAATAATCACACTCGCTGTTTCTAATACAAATACAATCCCAATTCCTAGTAAACTCCATTCATGATGAAGCATTAAAGAAATAATCGCTAAACCAGCGCCTAATGCTAAAGAACCAACATCCCCCATAAAAATTTTAGCAGGTTTCCAGTTGAAAATTAAAAATCCAACTAATCCTCCAACTACACTAAAACAGAACAATGCAATTTCTTCTTGATTCGATTGAATCGCTAAAAATGCATACGTTGCATAAGCAACAATGGAAGTTGACGTTGCAAGTCCATCTAAACCATCCGTTAAATTCACCGCATTTGAAAAACCTGTAATCCAAATGATGGTAAAAATGGCAAATAATACTAAGCTATGTACTTCACCCACAAACGGAATATAAATTAATGGGTCACGTCCACTTAGTAAGAATAAAGCTACAAAAACAGCTGACCCTAATATTTGTAAAACAAATTTTTGATGGCTTTTCAACCCTTGATTTTGCTTTCTAAAAACTTTAATAAAATCATCGAAAAATCCAATTCCACCAAAAAATACAAAGCCAATAACGCCACTTAATAATGTGAAATTAAAATATCCGAATAATCCTCCAAGAACTAAACTGACAATCCCAATCATCATTAAGAAGATAAATCCTCCCATAGTCGGTGTTCCGCTTTTGGCTTTATGCCAAGATGGACCGTCTTCTAAAGTCGTTTGTCCAAACTGATTCATTCGCATAAATTGAATAAATTTAGGTTCCGCAAATACTGTGGCTAGTAATGTTGCTCCTAATACAAGTAATAATTGTAATGTCATCATTTTCTCCTTTTTATTTATTCCTTAATAATGATTCTACAACTTCAATTTCATTATAAGGATATTCTACTTCACCAATAATTTGATAGGCTTCAACACCTTTTCCAGCAAGTAACACAATATCGTTTTTGTTGGCTAATTGAAGTGCCTTTTCAATGGCCTCTTCTCGTTTATCAATACATTCATAAGAAACAGATTCCTTATCTACTGCACTTAATAATCCTTGATAAATATTATCTAAAGGCTCCGTACGTGGATTATCTGCCGTAAAGACGACATGGTCCGACTTCGTTAAAGCAATTCTTCCCAATTCCGGTCTCATACTAGAATCACGATTTCCACCGCTATGCCCCACAACTGTAATAATTTTTCCATGTGGAATTTGTACGAGTGAATCTAATACATTTTCTAGCCCATCCGGTGTATGTGCAAAGTCTACAATCACTTGAAAATCTTGCCCTTTATCAATGGATTGCATACGACCTGCTACCCCTTTAAATCGTTTCACCTTCGTTAATATTTCTTCCATTGGAATTCCATAAACATAGGCTACAGCAATCGCAGATAGCATATTGTATACATTGAATGTTCCTAATAATGGCATATCAACTAAGTAACGTTCCTCTTGTTGGATCAATAATTCAAAGATTGTATGTCCATTTTCTATACGAATATTTTCAGCTTTGAAATCTGCTTCCTCATTAATTCCATAACTGATTACTTGAACTGGCGTTGAATATTCAAACATTTCAAACTGTGCATCATCCGCATTCAAAATAGCTACTTTCGGTTTACGATTTTCCCCTACATAGTTTCCTAATTGAGAGAACAATAAACTTTTAGCGTGTGCATATTGTTCCATTGTTTTGTGTAAGTCAAGATGTTCATGCGTTAAATTCGTAAATACCACACAGTCGTAATCCAATCCCCAAATACGACCTAATTGCAAAGCATGAGAAGAAACTTCCATCAAACAAGTTTCTCCACCCATTTCTTTTAGCTCTTGAAAGGTTTCATGCAATGTTAAAATTTCTGGCGTTGTATTATGTGTTGGAATAATTTTCGAACCAATTTTGCGATAAATTGTTCCAATTAATGCAGTTGGTTTATCCGGTTGTTCTAATAATGCATCAATCATATGAGTAACTGATGTTTTTCCATTAGTTCCTGTAACACCAATCATTTGTAGATTCTGGGTAGGATAACCGTAAAAATGATTTGCTAATAATGCCATTACTCTCGTCACATCTTTTACATAAATGACAGGTGTATTCCCTACTTGCTCTTGAATCGATTTACTCGCTACAAATGCAACAGCCCCCTTCTCCTTTGCGGCCGCTACAAAACGATGCCCATCGACTGTCACTCCATCAATACAGAAAAACAATGTATTCGGTTGAACTTTTCTTGAATCTTGTGCTAAAAAATCAATTGTTACACCTGATAAATTACCTTCAATCTTTTTGAGATAAATTAATTGAGCTAATTCTGTAGCTAACATTTCTAAATTCCTCCTTTTTATTGCGTTAATCGACTATAATCTAACGCACGTTTCATCATTGGATTAAAAATCTCTTTAATTAAAGCACTACCTCCAGCTCCATAAGGATTATTTTGAGGTTGCTTCAATGTAATATATAAAATATATTTTGGATCACTTGCAGGCGCAAATCCAACTACAGAATAAATATAATTACTTCCATACGAGTAATAAGTTCCTGTTTCAGGATTTACAAATTCGGCAGTTCCTGTTTTCACAGCTATTTCCTCACCTTCAATATCAAACCCATTAGATGTTCCATCTTTCATAGTAGTTGCTTGACGTAAATATTCTAGAGTTTTTTTAGCTGTTTCCGGTTTAATTACTTGCCCTAAAGAATTTTCAGAAAAATTAACTGTAGTATTTGTTGCTGGTCTAAACTCATGATCCACAATTCTTAATTTTTTCATTTCTCCTTGATTCGCAATTGCTGTAAAAGCTTGTACCATTTGAAAAGCTGTTACAGAAATCCCTTGTCCAAAACCAGTCGACAATTGTTGTAAATAAGAATTATATGTATTCAATCCAGTAGCTTCATTTAAAAATCCTGATTGCGTACTTTGACCAAATCCAAATAAATCTAAATATTGCTTCCATTTTTCTACTCCAATTTTTTGAACTACATGAACAAAAGCAACGTTACTTGAGTGAGCTAAACTTTCTAAATAAGTGATTCTCCCCCAACCAACTTTATTATAGTCACGTACTAAATCTTTGAAAATTTGAATTTTACCAGAATCATATTTTTCATTCGGGTCAAAAACACCTTCATTAATAGCCGCAGCAAGTGTCAACACTTTCATCGTAGAACCCGGTTCATAAGCTTCATCCGTTAAAAGATTATTCCACATCGTAGAAATTCCTTCTTTAGTTGTTCCATTAAATGTAGGACGTTGGGTAGCAGCTACAATATCCCCAGTTTTTGGATCTACTAACATCGCTGTCAATTGATTTGGTAAATACTTATCATTCACTTGAGAAACTAAAGATTCTAAATACGTTTGCATTTTTTTATCTAAAGTTAAATACAAATCATTTCCATCTTTAGGTTGCTCCGTAATTTTTTCACTTCCTGGAATAACATATCCATTTCCATCTAATCTTGAAGTTACTTCTCCAGGTTTTCCAGTCAAAGTTGCATTATACGATGCTTCAATTCCCATCTTACCAACCAATTGTTCAACTGGTTTTCCATCAACTTGTTGTTCTTCTACATCCGTATATCCAATCAAATGAGAAGCAAAAATTCCGTTTGGATAATAACGTGAAAGATTTTCCGTAAATTTAATACCGGGAAGTTCTTCTTTTTCAATTTTTTCCTTTGTTTCAACAGAAAGATTTTTTCCCGCATTACCAAATTCTACTTGCGAGACATTTTTCTGAGATAAGATTTTTTCAATTTCTGGAGCTTTCATGTCGATATACTTCGATAAAACTGCAGCTGTATGGGAAATATCCTGAACGTAATCATTTTTCTCTCTATCCCATTGATCCGTCAATACAGCATATAAAGAAAAATTCATTGCATCTACCGCAATAGGACTACCACTCGCATCATAAATATTTCCACGTTTTGCTTTTAATAATGTTGTATGCGTTAGTTTTTTATCTATTTCTTTCCTTAAATCGACGCCATGACTTTGACCAAGCACCATAATTTTATAGAAATTGATAGAAAAAATGAGAAATAGGAAGAATGCGATTGCCATCAAGCAATGTATCGCAATCTTTCTATTTCCCATATATTCCTTAAAATGTTTTTTTTTCATTGTTCAACATTCCTTACGTTATTTTCGCCCATCTTTAATCCCTGTTCTTTAGCAATACGATTCACACGGTCATATTGTGATAATTCTTGTGCCGATTGTAATAACGTATCATTTTTTCTTTGCATCAATGTTGTATTTGTTTGAATGTCTTGTAATTGACGATTTTTATTCGTTACAACCATTGAACAGATGATTGTGATTGTTGCTAAAGCAAACATAATCACTAAACCAACAATCATATTACGTACATAATTAACTTTT
The DNA here is from genome assembly GCA_963535215.1 of uncultured Granulicatella sp. Lineage (GTDB taxonomy): Bacteria > Bacillota > Bacilli > Lactobacillales > Aerococcaceae > Granulicatella. Next base: position 30,162 of record CAUSWE010000017.1, read on the forward strand.
ACTCTTTCCTGCGGAATAGCTGTGACTACATTATCCCTATAAGCATTTGGATAGGCTTCTCTGGCTATTGTTGCTGAATTTACATCAACGATTTGTTTTGCTAATGCCATCAAAAAACGCCTCCTTTACTACTTATTTTACACGTTCAATCACTCGTAATTTCGCACTTTGTGATCGTGAGTTTTCTTGCATTTCTTCTTCTGTTGGCAAAATTGGTTTTCTAGTAATCAATTTAAAATTCGCACTTTCTAACTGACCTGGTAAAATTGGTAAATTTTTAGGTCCTTGTTCAACAGTGCTTTGTTGTTTAAACATTGTCTTTACAATACGATCTTCTAAAGAATGGAATGAAATCACACTCATTCTTCCACCGACTTCTAATAAATCAAAAGCCTGTTCCAGTGAATCTTCCACAGCTGCTAATTCATCATTTACCGCAATACGCACCGCTTGGAAAATTCTTTTAGCAGGATGCCCGCCTTTTCTTCTTGCAGCAGCAGGAATACTATCACGAATAATATCCACTAATTCTCCAGTCGTTTCAATTTCATGGTCTTGACGAATACGTTCAATATTTCTCGCAATTTGTTTGGAGAACTTTTCCTCTCCATAACGGTAGAAAATTCGAACTAATTCATCATAACTCCACTCATTAATAATCTCTTTTGCGGTTAATGGCGCTGTTTGATCCATTCTCATATCTAAAATAGCATTTTGATGATAACTAAATCCTCTTTCAATTTGATCTAATTGTGGAGAAGATACTCCTAAGTCATACAAAATCCCATCAACTTTTTTTATCCCTAATTCATTCAGTTTTTTCTGAATCATTCTAAAATTCGCATGAATAAACGTTACTTTGCCTTCATTTATAAATTTTTCCAAACGGATTTTAGCATTATCAATGGCATTCATATCTTGATCAAAACAATATAAATGTCCTGTCGTCAATTGACTTAATAAATATTCACTATGTCCTGCTCCACCTAATGTACAATCTACATATATCCCATCTGGTTTCACCTCAAGGTTGTCTACTGTTTCATGTAGCAATACGGTTACATGTTTAAACATTTTTAATTAATATCCTTTCTAAAATCCAAAATCAGCCATTTGTTCTGCTAATTCTTCAAAATTCTCTTCAGTTTCAGCAATATATGCTTTCCAACGTTCTTCATCCCAAATTTCAATTCGGTCATTCACACCAATTACTCGACAATTTTTTACTAGTCCAGCATGTTCTCTTAATGTTGGCGTGATATTAATTCTTCCTTGTTTATCAAATTCTACTTCACTTGCAGCAGAATTGAAGAAACGAGCAAATGCACGAGCGTCTTTTTTCGATTGAGGTAACTCACTCAACTTTTGACGAAGCAATTGCCATTGATCAAGAGGATAGCCGTATAAGCAGCCATCTAGTCCACGTGTTACAACAAAAGTGAATCCTAAATCTTCACGAAACTTCGCTGGAACAATCATACGTCCCTTAGCATCAATTGTGTGTTGATATTCACCGATTAACATGCAGACTCCTCCTATCATTCATAATTAACCATAGTTTACCACACTTCCCCACTTTTCACCACTTTTTTATAAAAAAAGTTAAAAAATATTTTATTTTCAGCCCAGATTTTTTAAAATTTTTTAAAAAATACTTTTCTCAATTTTTTCGTATCTATATAGTGAAGATGAAATTACTAATAAATTTCACTAGTAATTAACTTCAAAAAATAGTAGGAGTGATAAAAATGGTAGAAAGAATTAAAGATGCAAGACCAATGATGAATTTATGGCAAAGAAAGTTTTCAGTAATCCTGAAATAACAGCACAGTTTATAAGGGATATTTTGGATTTACCTGTACACCATGTGAAAATACTCGATGGAACTCAAATACACGATCATCAATTTGAAGACATAAAAGCTTATGTCACTAGTTTTGATGTATTAGCGGAATTAAACGACGGATCTCAAGTCATTATTGAAATTCAAGTAGCCTCACAATTTGACTTTATCAAACGTTTCGAATTGTAAAAAGAATCGATTGGACAAAGGAGGAACGAAAAATGTACGATGAAAGAATAAGATATATGCAAGCATATTTGGGCATTTAGCCTATTTAAAACATCAAGAAGAAAAAGTTTTAAAACGCGGACTAGAAGAGGGAATCCAACAGGGGATTCAACAGGGGATCGAACAAGGAAAAATATCTACCATTATAGATTTAGTGAAAAATGGTGTCATTTCAAAAGCAATAGGTTTACAACAATTAAATATTTCAGAAGAATTATTTGAATCTTATTTATAACCAAAAACTAAAAGAGCTCTCCGTATGATTGCAGTGCAAATACGGAGAGCTCTTTTTCTCTTTAAAACTTTATTTAAAAATCAAAAAATAAATAAATTGGCATCCTAAAATTAAATGACCAATCACTAAGATTAGAAATTCAATCGAACAAAATTGATACAAAAATTTTCGAATATAGAAGTCTGAATTTCTTTTTTTCACTAATAATAGCAGCATACCTACTAAACTGCTGAATACGATTATCAAAGGCATTAAGGATCTACCTAAAAGTAGCTGACTAAAGATTTCATAGCTGACAAATAAAAGAGGAAGCATGACTTCTCTTATTGTTAAGAAAAATGATTCTGAAAAATAAATTCTTGTACCAAAATAAAATTGTAAAATAAAATAAGTTGCAATCACAATTGTGATTAATAATAGAGATAATACTAACATTGTCTTCGTCTCCTTTTCCTCTCACATTGTACACTATTATCGCTTTAACGTATAGAGTGTTTACTTCCTTTACAATAAAAATAGAGACTAGATTTCCTCTAATCTCTATTTTATCAATCATTTTTTAACTTTAAAAAGAATTCTTTAAAAATTATTTACGACGAGCAAAAGTAATTACATAATCAAAATTTCCAAAACCACGATCTAAAATATCGTTTTGTAAATTCGTTTCTCCTACATATTGGAAATAACGTGAAAGCGATGCTTTTTCTCTCGATGTTTGTTGATCAATAGCTTGTTGAATTTCTTCTGCTGTTGCAGTTTCTGGAACTGTGATAACATAATTTTGTCCTGGATTTCCAAGTGAACCAGCAATTTCTAATTCTGCTAATTGATAGTAAAGCGTAATTGTACGTGTTTTTACTTTTGGTTCTTCTACCGATCTTCTTGTACGAGAAGCTCTAGGTTGAATCATTGGTGCCATTCTTAGTGAAGAAGGTTTTGTAAAGTTAACAATATAATCATAACGAATTGTATCTTCTTGAGGTTTATCTACAAAATAATCTTCCAAGAAAGTATATCCTTTTTTGGCAAGTTCTGCTTTTTTCTCATCAATCTTAGATTTTACGATAGCTTGAACCTGTTCGTATGTAGCTCCTTTTGGAACTGTAACAACAGATTCTCCAGGGTCTCCTAAAAATCCTGCAATATCTTTCATCTCAGTATAGTTGTAGTAAATAGCAACTTTATCCATTGGTTCATCTACACTTCTTGCACGACGTATTACACGTGGTTGATAAACTGGTGCATTTCTAAAACCTGTATTTTCTGGCGTACCATTACCATGACCAATAACATTGTTATCTCCAATATGTGTTCCTTCCGGTCCGTTTCCAGATAATCCTGAATTTGAGTAGTCTGGTTTTCCTTGGTCAACCCCAGGAGTATTAATAGTAGATAAATCTGTTTCATATTGATCCACTACAGTCGCTTGATCTTCCGTAGTTTTTGCTTGCTTCATTGCTTCTGTAGCTTTTTTTGTATATTTTTCTACTTTTGATTTAGCTTCTTCTTTATCACTTGGTGATAGACTGCTTGAGTCAATTTCTTCTAATTTCATTTTTTTACGTGACTCTAACTCTGATCCATTTTCCTCTAGACCTTTTTCAACATCATCTTTTGGTTCAGTTGGATTGTTCTGATTATTTGAATCCGCTCGAGTGTCTTCTGTTGTACCTGAACCTGCTGGTGTTCCTTCTGATGGTGCCACTGGAGTTGGTTGTTCTGTTGCTCCTGTACCTGCTGGTGTTGTTTCTGCTGGTTGCGCTGGAGTTGGCGTTTCTGTTGCTCCTGTACCTGCTGGTGTTGTTTCTGCTGGTTGCGCTGGAGTTGGTGTTTCTGCTGTGCCTGGCGCTGCTGGGTGTTCTTCCGCAGGTTTCGTTGGCGCTGGTGTTTCTGTTGCTCCTGAATCTGCTGGTGTTGTTCCCGTTGGTTGCGCTGGCGCTGGCGTTTCTGTTGCTCCTGGCAATGCTGGGTGTTCTTCTGCTGGTTTCGTTGGAGTTGGTGTTTCTGCTGTACCTGGCGCTGCTGGGTGTTCTTCCGCAGGTTTCGTTGGCGCTGGTGTTTCTGTTGCGCCTGAACCTGCTGGTGTTGTTTCCGCTGGTTGCGCTGGAGTTGGCGTTTCTGTTGCCCCTGGCAATGCTGGGTGTTCTTCTACTGGTTGCGCTGGTGCTGGTGTTTCTGTTGCTCCTGTCGCTGCTGGGTGTTCTTCCGCAGGTTTCGTTGGCGCTGGCGTTTCTGTTGTGCCT
>CAUSWE010000018.1:0-34315 GCA_963535215.1 uncultured Granulicatella sp.
TACTGTATCCTTATTATACAAATTATTCCTACACTCGCCTACTGACTTTCGTCACTAACTAGAATGACTTTAGTCATTTTTTTCAACACAAAAAAGTGAGAAAAAACACTATTGTTTCTTCTCACTTTTACAAATTTATTCATTCTATTCTTCTGGTTTATTCATTTTCTTTTGTGAATGAGCCGGTTTTGCGAAAATCATTCGACCTGCTGCTGTTTGTAATGCACTCGTTACAATGACGTCAATTTCTTGATTCATGTAATACTGACCATCTTCAACTACAATCATTGTGCCGTCATCCATATAAGCGACCCCTTGTTGCCTTTCAGTTCCTGCTTTGATAACTTGAATTTTCATCATTTCTCCAGGAATCACAACAGGTTTAATCGCATTTGCTAATGCATTAATATTGAAGACAGGAACATTTTGAAACTCACTAACTTTATTCAAATTATAATCATTCGTAATAATGACTCCATCAATCGCTTTGGCTAATCGAATTAGCTTACGATCCACTTCTGTAATATCATCATAGTCTCCATCATATGTTTCAACAGGAACTTTCGATTCTTTTTGTAAAGAATTCAGAATATCTAATCCTCTACGTCCACGAACTCGTTTCACACTATCGGAGCTATCCGCAATATATTGTAATTCATTCAATACAAATACTGGAATGACTAATACCCCTTCTAAAAATCCAGTTTGCGCAATATCATAAATTCGTCCATCTATAATCACGCTCGTATCCAAAATTTTATATTTATGAAAAGCATCATCCACTTTTCTTTCCAGCACTTGAGGTTCTTCTGCTTTTTTCTTTAAACTTAATAGTTTATGAAAATCCCCTCTACGACTCGTTCCAATATAAAATCCTAAATAGCCAAAAATAATGCTTAATACTATAGGTGCAACTTGTGTAATCGCCGGAATTTGTAAATTTGTTAGTGGTAAGCTAATAAATGAAGCGACTACTAATCCTAGTAACATTCCTAATAATCCAAATACTAAATAAGTAACAGATAATTGATTTACTAGTTTTTCTAATTTTTTAAATCCTGCCATGATTGGTTTGGTTAATAATAAAGAAATAAAAAAGAAAATAATGGCACCAATCACCGCGCTACACACAGCAGAATTCAACCAATCATTGGAAATCCCTATTAATTCCCAAAATGATGGTAAATAGGTCACTCCCAAACTACCGCCTAAAATGACAAAGATAAGGCTAATCATTCGTTTGGCAAAAAGTTGACCTTTTACTGATAAATCCATGTTATTCAACCTCCTTATTTGATAATTTTATTAAAATGCTTTTTGAATGGCTTCTTTCACAGAGGAAACTCCGACAACTTCAATTCCCTTTGGAAATTCCCATCCATCGATATTATTTTTTGGAATAAAAATTCGTTTGAATCCTAATTTTTGTGCTTCTTTCACACGATCACTAATACGATTTACACGACGAATTTCTCCTGTTAATCCAATCTCTCCTACGAAACAATCGTCTGCTGCTGTCCCCTGTTCTTTATAACTCGAAACAATACTCATGGCAATGGCTAAATCAATCGCAGGTTCATTTAATTTCAAACCACCCGTAGATTTAAAATAAGCATCTTGATTTTGTAGCAATAGTCCTGCTCTCTTTTCTAAGACTGCCATTAGTAGCGCTACTCGATTATAATCCAATCCACTCGTTGTTCTTCTAGCATTTCCAAAAATTGCTGGAGATAATAGACATTGAACTTCTGCTAAAATTGGACGAGTTCCTTCGAGCGACACAACAATTGCAGATCCTGTTGCTCCTTTTAATCGTTCCTCTAAGAACACTTCTGACGGATTAATCACTTCTTTTAATCCATCTTGCATCATCTCGAATACACCAATTTCATTCGTTGAGCCAAAACGATTTTTCACCGAACGTAAAATTCTAAAACTATGGTGTTTTTCTCCTTCAAAATACAATACCGTATCCACCATATGCTCCAACATTCTAGGACCTGCCAAAGCTCCTTCTTTTGTTACATGTCCTACAATAAAAATCGCAATTTGATTTAACTTCGCTAATCTCATCAATGTGGCAGTTGATTCTCTTACTTGAGAAACACTTCCTGCAATTCCTGTTGCTTGCGGATGCGCCATTGTCTGAATTGAATCGATAATAACATAGTCTGGCTTTATTTGTTCGACTTGTGTCACTACAGCTTGTAAATCTGTTTCCGGATAAATGTAAAACCCATCTGCTTGCATCCCTAAACGTTCTGCACGCATTTTTACTTGTGCAGCACTTTCCTCACCTGAAACATATAAAACACTGCCACCTGCTTTTTGTAATTGACTCGATACTTGTAATAATAAAGTAGACTTCCCAATTCCAGGGTCTCCTCCAATTAATACAAGAGAACCTGGAACTACTCCACCACCTAATACACGATCTAATTCTTGCATCGAAGTTTCTACACGTTTGACACGTTCATAAGCAACTTGATCAATACGAAGTGGTTTTGCACGATTTTCTTCTTCAGAATGACTCACTAAAGATTGTTTTTTAGTACTACTTGTCGCAACTTCCTTATATTCTTCCATCGTACTCCATTGTCCACAATTTGGACATTTCCCTAAATATCTAGGAGAAACATACCCACATTCTGAACATAGATAGCTAACGGTTGCTTTTGCCATAAAAACTCCTTTCTAGCGAACGCCTGATGAACCAAATCCACCAGTTCTTTCATTCGCTTCTTGTTCATCATCTTCATCTGCTTTCAAGAATGAATGGAAAATTCCTTGACCGATACGATCACCTTTTTGAATTTCCTTATCAAATAATCCAAAATTCAATAATTGGAAATAAATATGTCCTTCATTTCCTTCATTATTATAGTAATCACTATCCACAACTCCTACCCCATTTGGTAATACTAAGAAGTGTTTTAATGGATTACTAGAACGGTTTGCTAATTGTAAGTATTCATCTTCTTGCATATACGCTTTAATTCCTGTAGGAACTAAAATCGGTTTTAATACTTTTTGTTCTTTTTCTAATTCAGCTTCCACTACTTCTTTATCACTACGATATACCCATTGTTTTAATTGAACGGCACAATATTTAAAAATCATCTTCCAAATACTTGGCAATACAATTGTTTCTGCTGCTTCAAAATCATATCCTGCTGAATGTTTTGTGGAACGTTTTGGGATATTAATCCCTTTATCTTGATAACTAGTAATAATTTCAAATCCACGTTTTTTTTCCATTTCATCACCTTTTCCAATCATTCTATTCTCTTCTATCATAACATTGAAAGAAGAAAATTACACTAGAAGTCCCTTCATTTTTTACAAATCCTTATACCCTATATGTCACACAGCAACTTGCACAAAAATCAAAGGAAATTTTTAGGCAAGGGGACTGTAGGTTTTGAAAGCTTTTTCATGTATAATTACATTATCCAATAAGATAACAAAAGGGGATTATAAAATGGTACAAATTGAATTAAATCATATTCACAAAAAATACGACAATGCTGATTTCTATTCAGTAACAGACTTTAACTTACATATCAAAGATCGTGAGTTTATCGTATTCGTAGGACCTTCTGGATGTGGTAAATCTACAACTTTACGTATGATTGCTGGTTTAGAAGATATTTCTGAAGGTGAATTAAAAATCGGTGATACTGTAATGAACGATGTTGCTCCTAAAGATCGTGACATCGCAATGGTATTCCAAAACTATGCGTTATATCCACATATGAGTGTTTATGATAACATGGCATTCGGATTAAAATTACGTAAATATGACAAAGCTGAAATTGACAAACGTGTTAAAAATGCAGCTGAAATCTTAGGATTAGCTCAATACTTAGAACGTAAACCAGCAGCTTTATCAGGTGGACAACGTCAACGTGTGGCTTTAGGTCGTGCAATCGTTCGTGATGCTAAAGTATTCTTAATGGACGAACCTCTATCAAACTTAGATGCTAAATTACGTGTTGCCATGCGTGCAGAAATCGCTAAATTACACCGTCGTTTAGAAACAACTACTATTTATGTAACACACGACCAAACTGAAGCGATGACAATGGCTGACCGTATCGTTATTATGAAAGACGGTATTGTTCAACAAATTGGTTCTCCTCAAGAAGTTTACAATACTCCAAACAATGTATTCGTAGCTGGATTCATCGGTTCACCAGCAATGAACTTCTTCAAAGTAACATTACAAGATGGCGTAATTTCAAATGGTAAAGGTTTATCACTACAATTACCATTAGCTAAACAAAAATTATTAGAAGAAAAAGGATACAATGGTAAAGAATTAATCTTCGGTATCCGTCCAGAAGATATTAAAGGTTCACAAATCGTTCTTGAAACATATCCTTCATCTTCTGTAAAAGCTGAAGTTGTTGTATCGGAATTATTAGGTGCTGAAACTATGTTATATACTAAAGTAGATGACACTGAATTCGTATCTAAAGTGGATGCTCGTGACTTCCACAACCCAGGAGAAATGGTTGATTTAGCATTTGACTTAAATAAATCACACTTCTTCGATGCAGAAACTGAAACAGTTATTCGTTAATGCAAACAAAAAAAAGAAAGCTCTCTAAAAAGAAGCTTTCTTTTTTTATCTTCTCTTAATTTTTTTATTTTATAACTAACACTCATGCTTCCGCTCCTTTCTTAATCCCTTGTTCAAAATATTAAACAATTTAATTAAAGTCTAATATTTTAGTGTTTGATAACTTTTACGTAAACAAGTCTAACATGTTAAACAAAAAAGTTGATTTTTTTTATTTTTTGTTTAATAATATGTTCAGGATGTTAAACAAAGGAATTGATACAATTGAATTTAGGAGAAATCATTAAAAAATTTAGAGATGATAATGAATTGAGTATGGATAAGTTTGCCAAAATGTCTAATCTTAGCAAAGCGTATATTTCTGTTTTAGAGAAAAATAAAAGACCTAAAACAGGCAAACCTGTTACACCATCTATTCCTGTAATTAAAAATATTGCAGAAGCTATGAATATGTCGTTTGATGAATTGTTCAATATGTTAGAGGATAACCAAATTATTTCAATTAGTACTGATGATATTATCAAAAGGATCAATGATGTTTCTATGCAATTGCATTCAGAAAGACGAATAAAAGTATACGACTACGCTACTGAACAAATAAACGAACAAAATAACGTAGTAAACATGAGTGATTACATTCAAGAAGAAACCGAGTGGTATGAAGTAAAATTCTACGGTAGTGTATCTGCAGGGACTGGTTTGTATTTAGATGACGAACAAATGGAGACAATCAGCTTTGGAGTAGATATGGTTCCAAGTGGTACAGATTTTTGCTTGAAGGTCAATGGCGATTCCATGGAACCAATGTTTCACAATGGAGATTATATATTCATCAAGCGTGAGACTGAATTTAGAAACGGTACAATTGGTGCAGTAATCGTGAACGGTGAAGCCTACCTTAAAAAACTATACATTACAGAAGATTCAATCAAACTAGTCTCACTAAACAAGAAATATCAAGACATCACAGTGACAGATACAGACAACTTCAAATACGTTGGAACAGTTGTATTTTAACTATTAGGAAATTTCCAATAGTTGGAAAGGAGGAATATGTATGGAATTATTTTTAACAGATGAAGAAGCAAACAGATTAATAAAAATGTTTAAACAAGCACTTAAAAAGTATAATATTCAACTTAAAGAAATCGATCAAGGAGAAATATTGTTACATGGCATTGGAAATATAAAGAATGGAGAATTTAGATTGATTTATAAAATTTCTCCTGAAAACAAGGTTATCAATTTTATTGAATGTAAATATAACTATTGTTTATTTAGAATCAATATTAATAACAATTTTCATAAGAATGCTGATGGAACAAGAATTCAAGGGAATAGAATTAATATCTTTTCTGAAGAAGAATCCTTTTTAAAAGGAGATGGAAAGACATACATGAAGGCACTCCCTCTTCCGTTTAAAGATACTATTAGAAATACTTCTGATTTTTTTGAACTATTTGAAGATGTAGTAAAATTTGCAAATATTATCAAAAATGATGATTTAAACATTTCCATTCAAGGTAGTTTATTGTAAAATAATGCAAAAGGAGGAATCGTTATGGACGTGAAACAAATTAAATCAGATTATTTTAATTTCATATCAAAAAACACTAAATTTATAGAATCAAAGTCAAATAGTTTAGAAGTAGTTACTCCGTTCATTGATTCATTTGGCGATGGAATTTCTTTTGTAATCGTTCAACACGATAATCATTTTACTGTTACTGATCGTGGTTTTACCATTTGGAATTTAAAAAATTACGGAGTAGACTTAATGGAAAAACGTTCTAGTAGACATCAGATTTTACAATCATACTTAAATTATTCTGGTTTTTCATTAATTGACGAAAACATTCAAAAGAATGTTGATAAAAAGAACTTATCTCAAGCAATTCACGATATGACTCAATTACTAATTAATTTATATGACTTTATATTAGTTTCTAAGAAACGAGTACATAACTTTTTCCTTGAAGATGTTAAAAATTATTTTTCAGAAAATAAAGACCAATTTAGTTATTTCCAAGATTTTTCAGTAGAAGGAAAATCTAAGTTAAACCATAAAATGGATTTTGTATTTTTAAATAATTCAGGAACAAAATTAGTGAAAGTACATAATCAATTAGATAAGCAACAAGTTAATAATACTTTAGTTAGTTGGTTAGATACTGTCGATAAAAGAAAAATTGATTATGATGGAAATGAATCCCTCAATATCATATTGAGTGAAGAAGGATTTAAAAATGTTACTCAAACTAATCGTGATGCTTTAAAAGAATATGGTATTCAAGTTTACAATTTTAGTGATAAGAAAGTATTACAAAAAGCATTTGCAAAATAGAAAGCCATAAAGGCTTTTTATTTGCAGCAAAACCGAACATACGTTCTTTAAAAGAGGTGTTGCCCTACCCTTTCAGCCAAAAATCGTCTCACTGGTTGGTTAAAAGAAAGGAAATATAAATATGAAAAATAGAAAACCAACAAAATGTGCAGGTATTTTTAGTTACGAAAGTAAAGGAATGAAGCTATACGGACTAAAATTCTCTCACAAAGGCACACAAGTTCAAAAACAAGGATATACTAGTTTAGCTACAGCTAGACAAGCTAGAACAGAAATCTCAACAGCAATTGAAATTGGAGAATATTTCAAAAAAAGAATATACACTAGATAAGTATTTTGAGATATACACTAATAGTGGAAAATGGAATAAGACTACTGAAAAAACGTTAAAACAAATATATAAGATGATTGATGATAACTTGAAGCAAAAGAAATTAGAAAACATTTCAAGACAAGATATTCAACTACTTAATATTAAGCTGGGCGAAAAATACAGAAGCAAAACGATATCAGCCGTTTTAGGGTTGTTATCAAGTACTTCAAAATGAAGTCTTATCAAGAAATAGAGCCAAAGGTATCGAACCTGTTAAGAGCAGTAAACCAAAATTCAGTAAAGAATTATCACTTGAAGATTTTAACATTATAAAAAATATATTCATGATCATTATGATATCATGGTACAAGTAGCATTTATGCTATTGTCATATGGTTTAAGACGAGGTGAATTGCTAGTAATTAGAAAATCGGTGATAACATTCAAAGATAATGTAACTAAAATTCATATTGATAAAAGCCGTACAAGGTTGTACCCTGACGATAAATGTACGAAAACTGGCAAAGAACGAGATATATTTATTACTTCAGATGATACAGAGTTGTTAAAAAAAGCAATCAAATTAAGCAAAGAATATTATATGGCGAATAAAAATATAAGCTATACAGAGAAAGCATGGCTACTTGTCGAACAAAATAGAGAGCCTTTTTATGTTGAGAAAATGAATACAATATTTATTGAAATCAAGAAAACAACTGGAATTAACATAACTCCCCATATATTAAGACACTTTTTTTGCAACTCAAGCACAATCAACTAATATAAATCCTAGACTCATTGCTAACTTTTTAGGACATGCAAATATTTCTATGACAGACCATTACACCCACGCTACAGACGAGGGAGGAATTTTAGTAATGGAAAAAATCAACTAAAAACTCAACTAGTAAATACAACCAAAAAAAGATACAATACAATACCGTATATTTATTTACAACTTTGAAAAGAGGTAAATAAATAGCGTTTTAACACGGTATTATATATGTATCTGATTGTAGTCATATTAATCCTCATTTAAAAAATCAGCATTTTCTAGTCGCTTACTATCGATAATGGCTACTAGCATCACTTGTTCTTGTATTTCATAATCCGCACTTAATTGTGTATTTAAAGGTGCATTTTCTACCGGACGATATCCAATCAAGTTCAAATCATATTGTTGACGTAAATGTAAATCTTTTAATGCTTTTCCGATCCATGATAATGGTGGATAAAATTCTACTAAGGAAATATTTTCATCTAATGAAATCACATCTGCTAATTTATGGTGTACAATATTTTTTGCAACTCGAATTCCTGTTTCTTTTTCAGGATTAATAATTCTAGTAGCTCCCATCTTCATTAAGATTTCTGTTGAAGTTTTACTTTTAGCTTTTGCTACAATTTTTGGAACACCTAGTTTACTACAATGCATTACTGCTAAAATACTTGCTTCTAAATTACTTCCTGTCGCAATAACCGTTACATCACAATTACTAATGCCAATTTCCTCTAATACATGAATATCGGTAACATCCGCAATAACTCCTTTTGTAATATAAGGTTCCAATCGATTCACATTTTCTTCCTGACTATCAACTGCTATAATATCACAGTCATATTGACTTAGTTGTTTGGCAATCGTTGTACCAAATACTCCTAAACCTAAGATTCCTACTGTTTTTGTCATACTTAATCCTACTTTCTATCCAATTAATAATGGAGCTTTCGCATATTTTATTTTTAATTCTTGTTTCTTACGATTTGAGAAACTTAATAATACCGTTAATGGTCCAATTCTTCCGATAAACATTAATGTCATAATAATGATTTGTCCAAGCATCGATAAGGTTGGTGTTAAATTAGCTGTTACACCTACTGTACACATAGCAGAAATCGTTTCAAATAATGTATATAATAATGGAGCTTGTGGATCTGTGATACTTAACAAGAATACACTACTTAATGTTAATACTGTAAAGATAATAAAAATCATTAATGATTTTCTAGCCATTTCATAGGGAATCGTATGGTGTCTAAAATTAATCGATTTTTTCTCATAAATTTCTGAACGAATAAATAATAAAACGACTAATACCGTTGTAGTTTTCACACCACCAGCAGTTCCGCCTGGAGATCCACCAATAAACATTTGAATACAATAGAGTAGTAAAGTGGATGGATTAGCTTTTGTATAATCAATACTTGCAAATCCTGCTGTTCTCATCGTCACCGTTTGGAAAAAGCTAACTAATAATTTCTGTCCAAAATTTAGATTTCCTATTGTATCAGGATTATGCCACTCTGTAATCAACGTTAAGAAAGTTCCTGTTAACAAAATCCCTAATGTTAATAAAATGACCACTTTTGTATGATAGTGTAATCGTTTATAAAACATTTTATGATATTTATTTTTTAAGGAACTACGGTAGCATGAAATAGAATTTTTTACATCAAACCATACCGCAAAACCAATTCCTCCCAATATAATCAACGCTGAAATAACAATTGCTAATAAAGGGTCTGTTGCGTAATCAATCAAACTATTACTTCCTAAATTATCAAAACCAGCATTACAAAAAGCAGAAATTGCAAAAAATATCGAAGTAAATATCCCTTTACCGACTCCTAACATTGGAATAAAACGTATCATAAATAATATAGCTGCTATTCCTTCAATGATAAAAGTATATTTAAAAATCGTGCGTAAATAATCTTTAAAATCCTTTGTATCATCTCGATTCAAACTATCTTGTAATGCTAAACGATCTGTTAAAGATAGTTTCTTTCCTGAATCAAAGAAGAAAAAGGCAATCATACTCATTAACCCAAGACCACCAATTTGCATTAAAAACATACAAATAATTTGACCAAATGAATTATAAGTAGAAGCAACTGGTTGAGTAAATAATCCAGTTACACAAACCATAGAAACTGTTGTAAACAAATGATCAAAATAAGTTGCCTGTGAAGTCTCTAATTGTGAGATAGGTAAGTTTAATAATAAAGAACCCACTAAAATGACGATAGCAAAACTAGCTGCTATTCTTTTAGGAATGGATTGTTGAAATAAAAAACGAATCATTTAATTCCTCCATTAATGATAAAAATCTATTCTTGAAAATTATAATGCTTTTTCAAAAAAAAATCGATAAATTAATGAAATCTTATCCAAATGTTTAGTATAATACTAACGTAAACTTTTTAAAGGAGACTCATATGAATATTACGATTATTAGTGTTGGAAAATTAAAAGAAAAATATCTGAAACAAGGAATAGACGAATATGCCAAACGATTAGGGAGTTACTGTAAACTTCAACTCATTGAAGTACCTGATGAAAAAGCTCCAGAAAATCTAAGTGAAAAAGAAATAGAGCAAGTAAAAGATAAAGAAGGAGAAAAAATTCTTTCTAAAGTTAAAGATTCTGATACCGTTATTGCTATGGCAATTGAAGGAGATTTGATAAGTTCAGAACAATTAGCTGAAAAGATTGAAAATTATGGAATAAATGGAAAAAGTTCTATTGTTTTCATTATTGGCGGTTCATTAGGTTTAAGTGATACTGTCAAAAAACGTGCCAATGCTAAAATTTCATTTGGAAGAATTACTCTTCCTCATCAATTAATGAGACTAGTTTTAGTAGAACAAATTTATCGTTCTTTTCGAATTACAGCAGGACATGCCTATCATAAGTAATTTTTCATAAATCATAATAAAATCTATAAATATATTTCATAATTTCTTCATATTCTTCCACTATACTTTAGTCATTCCCAAATAAGAATATTTATCCTCCCAAAATAAATATTTCTAATCCTTTTTTCCACCGATGAAAATCGGTGGTTTTTATTTATTAAACTTTGTGATTATTTTAACAATTGATTAATATAAAAAGCTGTGGAAAACTTATCCAAAGCCCTTTAGTTATTCAAAAATTTATTGAGCAACAATATTCACAGTCATTGTTGCTTGAACATCATGATGTAATTTAACAGGTACTCTAGCAAAGCCTAATGCACGAATAGGAGCAGCTAATTCAAATTTACGACGATCTAAAGATAAATTAAATGTTTTATTGAATTCTTCTGCAATTTGTTTTGCTGGAATTGCTCCAAATAAACGTCCATCTTCACCAGCTTTTGCTTTAATCGTTACCACTGTTTCTTCTTTTTCTAAAAACTCTTTTAATTCTTTTGCTTGTGCTAATAATTCAGCATTATGTTTTTCTTCTGCTTTCTTTTGCCCAGCTAAAGTTGATAAGCTAGCATTTGTAGCTTCTTTTGCTAAACCATTTTTAATAAGGAAATTTTGTGCATAACCATCTGCTACGTTTTTAACATCTCCTTTTTTACCTTTACCTTTAACATCTTGTAGAAAAATTACTTTCATTTTTCTTACCTCCTATAAATCTATTTCATTTCCTAAATCAGAAATTACTTCTTTTAATTGGATAACAGCTTCTTCAATTGTAGTATTACTTAATTGAGTTGCTGCATTTGAGAGGTGTCCACCACCACCCATTTTTTCCATTACGCGTTGTACATTTTTATTTCCTAAACTTCTTCCACTAATACCTATTCGACCATCTTCACGTTTTGTAACAACAAATGAAGCATCAATATTTTCCATTGAAAGCATCATATCTGCTGTTTGTGCCGCAACTACTGTTGGATAAGGATTATCCTCTTCCCCTCGTACAATTCCAATATTATTATCTAATAAAATTAATGAATTTAATAAATGACTTCTTAGTAAATAAGTTTCTACATTTTCTTTCAATAATCTTTGGATTAATATAGTATCGGCCCCAACTGATTTTAAATAACTCGCTGCGTCAAATGTTCTTGAGCCTGTTCTTAATGTAAAGTTTCTTGTATCAACAATAATTCCACCTAACATGGCTGTTGCTTCAATCGGTTGAATGCTTTCTGCATAGTTATTCTGATATTCAAATAATTCAGTAATTAATTCCCCTGTAGAAGAAGCGTATGGTTCAATGTAAACTAACACAGGATTTTTTGGGAAATCTTGACTTCTTCTATGATGGTCAATCACTACAATCTTATTTGCTTGTTCTAAAACTTCTGGTGCAGCAGCAATAACTGGACGACTAACATCTACTAATATCACTAATGTATTTGGAGTTAATTTTTCTAATGCTTCTTCTGGAGTAATAATATCCTCTCGTAAATCTTTTTGTTCACGAATGATATCCATTAATTTGTGAATATCGTGAGAAAACTGATTTTCATTTGTTACAATCCAAGCTTTTTTCTGATTCATATTAGCAATTCTTCTAATTCCTAAACATCCACCAATAGCATCCATATCTGGGAACTGATGTCCCATTACAATAATTTCAGATGCTTCTTCCATTAAGTCTTTTAATGCTTGAGAAACCATTCTTGCTCTTACTCTTGTACGTTTTTCCATTGGATTTGATTTTCCACCATAGAAACGTGCATCCTCATTTTGAGAACGAACAACGACTTGATCTCCACCACGCCCTAGAGCTAAATCTAAGTTTGCTTGCGCATAAGAAGCAATTTCTGGGTATTGCGTTTCATTTTCCTTATCAGAATAAGAAAAGCCCATACTAACTGTTAATGGATAGTTTTGTTTGGCTGTTGTTTCTCGAATTTTGTCCATAATATCAAACTTTTCTTTTTCCAAAGTTTCCAATGATTTTCGATTTAAAAATGCGATAAACCGATCATCGTCCACTCTTTTCATAAAGATATTATGATGGATTGCCCAACTTGATAATTGATTCGTTATGAAATTGTTTAAATTTGATTTTCTTCTATCATTTAATGATTGGGAAACTTCTGAAAAATTATCTAAAAATATTTGTCCAAAAACAATTTGTTCTTCATGATATTTTTCTTCAATACTTGCATATTCTGTAATATCTGTTAAATAAATCATTCGAATGTCAGGATGTACGATTACTTGATATTTTTTATCTATATGAGTGAAGATATCATTTTCTTTATGATTTTGAATTTGTCTTTTCACTTGATAATATAGTCGTTCGTTTAATTCTTTTAACGGAATTCCTATAACATCCTGTCTTTGGAGTTTCTTCTGAAGATATGGGTTTATCCATGTAATATTTTCATTTATATCATATAAAATCATACCTATTGGCATTTTTAAATAGGCATCCTGTTCACCTTTACGAATTTTATATGCTAAATCAACAGCGTATTCATTAATTTTTTTACTGAAATGTTGAATTGAAAAATATACTAATATGGCAAATAAACATATCCAAAATAGAAATATGAATCCTAGCCATACATGAGTTGCAAAACTCATCATACATAGAATAAATAAAAGGATTATAAAAGATCCTCCATAATATTTTACAGAAGGAATTCTTAGATAAGATGGAAGTTTTTCATACCATTCCTTAAAATGATTTAACATATGTTTATCACCATCTTTCTATATACATTTTAACATATTTTAAAGCTAAGGAATACCCTTGACGCTTTGTCAAAATGTTTCACGTGAAACATTTTCTCTAATGTCAGAAAAACTCTAATGTTTCACGTGAAACATTTTGATAGAAAAAAGGACTGGAAATCCAGTCCTTTGTCATTATTAGTCTACTGTTGTAAATGGTAATAATCCCATGATACGAGCACGTTTGATTGCAACAGTTAAAAGACGTTGATATTTAGCACAAGTACCTGTTACACGACGTGGTAAGATTTTACCTTTTTCAGAAATGTAGCGTTTTAATAATTCTACATCTTTGTAATCGATATATTTAATGTGGTTTGCAGTAAAGTAGCAAACTTTTTTACGACGACGAGCGCCGCCACCTCTACGTTGTTGAGCCATTACGGTATCCTCCTTTTGATTAGAATGGTAAATCATCGTCAGAAATATTAATTGCTTCACCATTAGCTAAGAATGGATCTGCTGGAACATTTCCAAATGATGATGTAGGAGCACTTGGTGAGTTATAACCACCTTGTGATTGATACTGATTTTGTTGCGAATAACCATTATATGAATCATTTACTGGACGTTGTTCAGTAACACTTCTTGATTCTAATAAGGAGAAATTTTCAACGACAACTTCAGTTACATAAACTTTTTGTCCTTGTTGATTTTCATAACTTCTAGTTTCAATATGTCCTTCAACTCCAATTAAAGAACCTTTACGAGTAAATTTAGCTAAGTTTTCAGCTCTATCTCTCCAAATTCTACAGTTAATAAAATCTGTATCTCGAGTTCCTTGTTGATTTGTATAACGACGATCACATGCAACTGAAAAAGTTCCAACTGCTACTCCATTTGGAGTATATTTTAAGTCTACTGGTCGAGTTAGACGACCAACTAACACAACATTATTAATCATAGTATCTGCTCCTTTCAAGATTTGTTTTACTTATTATTAAGCAAATGCTTCTACTTTAACAATCATATGACGTAAGATGTCATTGCTGATTTTAGCTAAACGGTCGAATTCGTCAATTGCTTTTGCATCTTCAGCAGTGATATTCACTAAATGATAGATACCTTCGTGGAAATCTTTAATTTCGTATGCAAAACGACGTTTCGCCCAGTCTTTAGATTCAACAACAACAGCGCCATTGTCTGTTAATACAGCATCAAATCTTGCAACCAATTCAGCTTTAGCAGCTTCATCGATGTTTGGACGGATGATGTATAAAATCTCGTAATTTGATGTTTGACTCATTGACTGTCACCTCCTTATGGACTTTTGGCTTATTCATTTGAACAAGCAAGGAGAGTATTAAAATTAATACTCACGTTCCATTATTATATCAGAGAAATTGCATTCTGACAACGATTTTGCATTATTTTTTATATAAACTATTTCCAAACTTCACGAACGATTTCGTCAATTAGTTTTAATTTATCCCATTGTGCTTCAATGGTTAAAATATTTCCTTCTTCCGTTGAAGAGAATCCACATTGAGGACTTAGGCATAATTGTTCTAGTGGAATGTATCGACTTGCTTCTTTAATACGAGCAATCACTTCATCTTTATCTTCTAAGTCGCCAGATTTAGAGGTAATTAATCCAAGTACTACTTTTTGGTCTTTAATATAGCGTAATGGAGTAAAGTCTCCAGCACGATCACTATCATATTCTAAGAAGAATCCATCTACACGACAATGTCCAAATAATGTCTTAGCAACTGGTTCATATCCACCACTAGAGAACCATGTTGAACGGAAGTTTCCACGGCAAATATGCATATTGACTACTAAATCTTCAGGTTTCCATTCAATCACACGGTTTAATACATCTACATAATCACGAGCAATTTGTTCTAAGTCAAATCCACGTGCTTCATATGCTTCACATTTATCTAAAGCACAGAACTCTCCCCAACTTGTATCATCCAATTGAATATTTCGGCATCCTAAATCGTAGAAGTATTGTAGTGCTTTACGATATGCTGCCACAACATCATCATAGAATAATGCTTCATTATCTTTATAACGATCAATTGGTACATAGTTTTTCTCACGTACTTGAGTAATTAAATGCAACATACTTGGTGAAGGAATTGTTAATTTCACCGGTGTATCTCCTGCATGTTCTTTTAAAAATTTGAAATGTTTTACAAATGGATGGCTTTCTGAAAAATCAATTTTTCCAACAATGCGTAAAGTTTTTGGTTTTACATCTTTATCTTTAAATTGAACAGAAAAATGTTCTACTTCTACTAGTTCCACTCCATCTAAGTTTTCTAAAAAGTCTAAGTGCCAGAAAGCACGACGAAATTCTCCATCTGTAATGGATTGAAGTCCAAGTTCTTTTTCTTTTTCAACTAAGGCAATGATTTCTTCGTTTTCTACACGTTCTAGTTCTTCAGCAGTAATTTCTCCAGCACTAAATTTTGCACGAGCTTCTTTTAATCGTTCTGGACGTAAGAAACTTCCTACATGATCTAAGCGGAAAGGCGCTTTTTGACAACAATTACAATTTTCATAATTTGACATATATATTCCTCTTTTCTAATATTCAGCTTCTGGTAAATAAGCAATAGCACGAACAGGTGATCCTGGTGTACGTTTCCAGTTTGGATAAGAGACTGAAATAACCGCACCAACAGCTGGAACTTGATCAAGATTTGCTAATACTTCTACTTGATAAATGTTTTGACTTAGTAAATAATACTCATTTGTTAACCCTTGTGTTGCTGCATGAACTCCTGAATCTGTATCTAATGTTTCATGTCCTACTGCTTTTACATGACGTTCATGAATTAAAAATTCTAGTGCTTCTTTACTCCAACCGGGCGTTTGTTGAACTCCATTTTCATCTAGATTACGAATCGCATCTTGACTAGGCCAACGATGAGACCAGTCACTACGAAAGGCAACAAATGCACCTGATTCAATCTTTCCATATTCTTCTTCAAATGCTAATACATCTTCTTTTGTTAATTCATAGTTTGGATTTTCAGCTACTTCTTTTGAACGATTAATCACGTATAATGGTAACAGTAAATCTTTTAACTCTAATTCATCAAGGAAACGTCCACCTTCAACAAAATGGCAAGGTGGATCAATATGTGTTCCGTATTGGGTAACTACCGATAATTGTTGTACATGAAAACCATCTTTTAAAGTAAATAAATCTTTTTGTTCTAATGCGGGTAAAGCAGGAAAATGAGGACTATTCGCATCAATTTGATGACTTAAATTCACCCATTTTACTTGTTTTAACGTTTTAAACGCTTGTGTTAATTGTTGTTGAAATGCTGTCATTATGACACTTCCTTTCAAAAAAATGGAAGGCTATGGATTAAAATAAATCTCCCATAACCCTTTGTTTATTTTATAAAACTAAGTTTAGTTTCCCCAAACTTCTTGTGCAATTTCACTAATTAATGCAATTTTTTTCCACTGATCTTCTTCTTTAATGACATTTCCTTCTTCTGTTGAAGCAAATCCACATTGTGTACTTAAATATAGATTTTCTAATGGGACATATTGACTAGCTTCTTTAATTCGAGCAATAATTTCATCTTTATTTTCTAAATCAGCAAATTTTGATGTTAATAGTCCAAGAACTACTTTTTTCTCTGTTCCAACTTTTGCTAATGGTTTAAAGTCTCCTGCGCGATCTGTATCAAATTCTAAGTAGTAGGCATTTACATTTTCCCCACCTAATAACTCATCTTCTACTTTATTGTATCCTCCTTGAGAAATCCAAGTAGAATGGAAATTACCACGACAAACGTGAGTGTTAATCACTAAATCTTTAGGCGCATTTGCAATGACACCATTGTTTAAACGTAATGCACGAGCAGCAAACTCTCTTCGTACTTCTTCTAATGGACGCTCTTCACGGAAACGTTTTGTAAATCCATCGTCTACTAAAGCTCCCCATGTACAGTCGTCTAATTGTAATGTTCTAAGTCCTGCATCATATAAATCTTGAATCACTTCAGAATAAGCTTTAATAATAGCCTCGAATAATTCATCTGTTGTTGAATAAACAGCTTCCCAAGCAGCAACATGTTCTGGTGTACGAATTAATTCAAAATAAAATTGTGAAGGAGAAGGAATTGTAAATTTAACGATTACATCTTCTTCTTTTACTAAATCTCTTAAAAACTCAAAATGTTTAACAAATGGGTGCTTTTTCCCATTAATCGGTGCTTTAAGTACTGCGGTATCAGCTTTTGTTTCAATTCCATGAAATAAATAGCCTCGTTCACCCACTACATGTTCTACTCCGTTAAAACCCCAAAAGAAGTCTAAATGCCAGTAAGCACGACGGAATTCTCCATCTGTTACCCCTTGTAATCCAGCAGCAATTTGTTTTTTCACAATTTCTTGAATTGTTTTATCTTCCACTGCTGTTAATTCTTCGCGTGTAATTTCACCGTTTGCAAATTTTTCTCTTGCTTCTACTAATTCTTTTGGACGTAAGAAACTTCCTACGTGGTCTACTCTAAATGGTGCTTGTTGTTTTGTCATGATACATTCCTCCTAAAATAAAAAATCCTTACAGTTTTCACTGCAAGGACGAAATTTCGCGTTACCACCTTGTTTTGGAATTATTTCGCAATAATTCCCTCTTTGAGTATCTTTATACTCTTGCTATATCGGGCTACCCGTAGATATTTAATCATTCAATATCTAACACTCCAAGGCCATCTTCAAAAATTCTCTCTTGATCTCTTTTCACCTATCGAGACTCTCTAAACAAGTTTCCTTCTCTACTCACCTTTTCACAGTGCTGTTCTTTAACTGAATTTAGAATAACAGGAGAAAGTGTTCTAGTCAATTATCTAATTATTATCTTTAGTTATAGTTTTAAACTATATCGAAAACTATAAAAACTCCATAGTTTTCACTATGGAGTCAAAAATTATAAAGCTTTTTTCAATTTTCTTAAATAAAATTCACCAAAGAATATCCCTAGTCCATTCAGAATAACAAAAGCTGCAGCGCCTATGATATATCCAATTGTTTCTGGAAGGAAGTAAATAATTGGGAAAGAGGCTGCTATACAAAGGATTAAAAGGATAAGTAAAATAAACATTAAAAATCCCATTAAAAATTTATTTCCTCTGCTTTGTAGTTCTACAATATTACTCCAATTCGGAACACGTAGACGATAGTCTCTTTCAAATCCCAAAGCTGATAAGCCAAAACTAATCGAAAACCAAGTAACTAGTATAGCTAACGCTAATAAAATCGGCATGCGAAGTACTAATAATACAATACTTAATAATAGAATCGGCACAGAAGATTGCGCTAAAAATAATACTTTAAATTTTTCACGAGCATATTTTTTCATATCGATTGGTAATACTTTTAAATATTCAAAATTTTCTCTTTCTAAAGAAAAACCAATACTTGTTAAGTTATTTCCAATTGAATTTGTCGTTGCAAATAGTAATGCAAATAATACATAAGAAAGTAAAAATCGGAAGGTAAAAAATTCTCTAACAGGAATTTCGTCTCTCATTATTCCAAAAAACATTGGTAATAACATCAAATACGGTAAAATACTTGGTGCAATGATTCCTTGAACAATAATTGATCCTTCTTTCATTAATTGGATATGGTATTTTCTCACTAATTTTGAAAAATTATCCAATGTAAAGCTACGAACTCTTTTAGAATATTGTTGAATCGAACTAACTTCCATCGCTTTTTCATAAAAGGTTGGCAATACTTTATAGTAAATATTCACTAATAAGAGAACTGTAATTCCAATCCAACCAATATAGCCAATCATTCCGTCAAGTGATAATGGATGAAGAATCATCGCATAAAAAGCTTCAAAAGGAGGAATAAAAGCTCTCTCTTGTTTCGTTAATATTGAAACACTATTATGATTAGAAATTAAAATATACAGTAAGCCTGAAAAAACAGAAACAAATCCTAATAAAATATTTGAAATAATATTTTTATGCTTCTTAAAAAATGACAAACTTGTCAAATAATGTACGAGTGTAAAAATAAATACTCCTAAAAAGACTAATAAGATAAAACAGTTAATGATCATTAAAGGAATGGTATACCAAAAATCTTTTCCATATTGAATCGGTAAAACGATAAAATAAGCAATAATCGGACCTAATCCCATTAAAGCGACCATCATAACAGAAATAGCTTTTCCAAGAATAATTTCTACTTCTCTAAATGCATAAGGTCGATAAGAAGTTAAATCTTTACTTTCATAAAATACATTATAAAAAGCAATAAAACTTTGAGAAAATGTAAAAGCACTAAAAATACTAATCATATTCGCAAATAGGACAGGATTATTTCCAATAGGATTTACCAATGAATTTAATATCCCAAAAAAAGCAATATAAATTAATCCAATCATAAGCTGAGAACGAAGGATTTTTTTAGGAATATCGATTTTTTTCAGTGGATTTTTTTCTTGTTTTTGTCGGTAAGCAGCTAATTGAGCAGGAGCAACTGCATATAATAAATTCAACTTCACTAATTTTCTAACAGCTTGCAGATTCATCGACAGTCTCTCCTTCCTTACGTCCCGCTAAAGATAAATAAATACTTTCAAGAGACTCTTGAGGATTATGTTCTTTTAACTCTTCGATTGTACCGTAAAATAATAATTCACCTTTTTTCAAAATGGCAATACGATCACATAATTGTTCTGCTACTTCTAATACATGGGTAGAAAATAATACTGTTTTTCCTTTTTCAGCATGTTCACGCATCATTTTTTTCAAATCATAGGCAGCTTGTGGATCTAAACCAGTTAATGGTTCATCTAAAATCCAAATATCTGGATCAGATAACAAAGCACCAATGACGAATACTTTTTGTCTCATCCCATGAGAAAATGATTCAATCACATCATAACGATAAGGAGTAAAGTCAAATAACTCTAATAAATACGTTAATCTTTCTTCTATTTGGTTCATTGTTAATTGATAAGAAACTGCAATTAATTCCCAAAATTCATTAGCCGTTAAACGTAAAAATAAATCTGGAGAATCGGCCACGTATCCAATTTTTCGCTTAATCGTTAATGGATCTTGTGATAGAGGAACACCATCTACTTCAATCGTTCCACTAGTGAGTGGTAAAATACTCACTAATGATTTAATTGTTGTGGATTTTCCTGCACCATTATGTCCGATTAATCCAACAATTTCTCCACTTTCAATTGTTAAGTTTAAGTTGTTTAAAGCTACCTTATCTCCATATTTTTTTGTTGCTTGTTTAAATTCAATCATAATAAACTTCCTCCCATCCTGTAATTACGCTGATTATACACCTAAAAATAGCGCTTTACTAGTGACTAAAGTCTAATTTTTCAAAGGATTGCTTATTTTTTGTATTTTCATCATAAATAGAAAAAAGACTTTTCCTCAAAGCATATAAGTGAGTTTAACACCTTTGCTCATTTAGAAAAGTCTATTTTTAATATTTTATTCTTGTTCGTCTACTAATTCTTGTGCGAAGTTTTGTAAGTTTTCGGTTACTTTTTCAGAAACTACTGTTTCTTCAGATGAAGTAACCGTTTCTTCCGCTTCCTCTTCACGATCAACAATGGCTAATGAACTTACAATAGCATCTTGATCTAAACGCATCATACGAACTCCAAGAGCACCACGACCTGTTTGAGAAACATCTGAAGCGTGGAATCGAATGATTACTCCTTTATTCGTCATAATCATTAAATCTTCCTCACCCGTTACGGTTCTTAAGCATACAAGAGGACCATTTTTTTCAGTAATACGAAGAGTTTTAACTCCTTTACCGCCACGACCTTTTAAGGCATATTCGCTAGCAGCAGTACGTTTACCATATCCTTTTTCACTAACGACTAATACTTCACGTTCAGGCGTTAAAATATCCATTCCAATCACGTAGTCATCATCACGTAAAGATACACCTCTAACCCCTGCTGCTGTACGACCCATTGCACGAACTTTTTCTTCATGGAATGTTACAGCATTTCCGTGATAAGTACCAAGAATAATACCATCTTGACCACTTGTTACTACTACACGAATTAATTGATCATCTTCTCGTAATTGAATCGCACGTAATCCATTTGTACGAATATTTTTGAAATCTGATAATTTCACACGTTTAACAGTTCCACGTAAAGTTGTAAAGAATAAGAATCTTTCTGTTTCATCAGATTCCGGTACACTAATAATCGCTTGAATTTTCTCAGTTGAGTCAATATTCAATAAGTTAATAACTGGTAATCCTTTAGCAGTACGACTGTATTCTGGAATTTCATATCCTTTTGCTTGATATACTTTACCTGTATTCGTAAAGAATAATAATGAATCATGAGTTGAACATGAAATCATATTTTCTACAAAGTCATCATCATGGACGCTCATTCCTTGTACACCACGCCCACCACGACGTTGTGTTTTAAATTCAGAATTTGCTAATCGTTTAATATAGCCATTTTTCGTTAATGTAATGACTACATCTTCTTGTTCGATTAAGTCTTCATCTTCTAAACTTAAAGCTTCTCCTACTAATAATTCAGTACGACGAGGATTATCGAATTTTTGTTGAATTTCTAATAATTCTTGTTCGATAATTTCATAACGTCTTTCTTCGCTTGCTAAGATTTCATTTAATTCTTTGATAAGTGCTTGTAAATCTGCATATTCTGCATCGATTTTCTCACGTTCTAATCCTGTTAAGCGAACCATTCTCATATCTAAAATAGCTTGAGCTTGTTTATCACTTAATCCATATTCATTCATGAAACGTTCTTTGGCAATATCACCACTAGCAGAACTACGAAGAATCGCTACAATGGCATCAATATGATCCAAAGCTACTTGTAATCCTTCTAAAATATGAGCACGATCTTCAGCTTTTTTCTTTTCAAAAATACTACGACGACGAATCACTTCTTCTTGGTGATTTAAGTAGTGTCGTAAAATTTCTTTTAAGCTTAAAATTTTTGGTTCTTGCCCTACAATTGCTAACATATTAAATCCAAAGTTTGATTGTAATGGCGTTAATTTGTATAAATTGTTTAAAACGACTGAAGCAGAAACATCTCTTCTCACTTCAATAACGACACGCATTCCTTTACGGTCAGATTCGTCATTTAAATACGTAATTCCTTCAACTTTCTTTTCATGATGCAATTGCGAAATACGTTCTACTAAACGAGCTTTATTAACCATATATGGTAATTCCGTAATAATAATACGTTCTTTTCCATTTTTTAATTCTTCGATTTGTACACGACCACGAACCGTAATAGATCCACGACCTGTTTCATAAGCTCGACGAATTCCAGATTTGCCTAATACAATTCCACCTGTTGGAAAATCAGGTCCTGGTAATACTTCCATCAATTCAGCTGTTGTGACATCAGGATTTTTCATTAATAAATGTAATGCAGAAATGACTTCTCCTAAATGATGTGGAGGAATATTCGTTGCCATCCCTACCGCAATCCCTGTTGCTCCATTGACTAAAAGGTTTGGAATACGAGATGGTAAAACTTCTGGTTCACGTTCTGTTGAATCATAGTTATCACGATAATTAATCGTATCTTTATTAATATCTCGTAGCATTTCTAAAGCAATTTTACTCATTCTTGCTTCAGTATAACGCATTGCAGCTGGACTATCTCCGTCGACAGAACCAAAGTTTCCGTGACCATCAATTAATGGATAACGATATGAGAAATCTTGTGCCATACGAACCATTGCATCATAAATCGCAGAGTCTCCGTGTGGATGGTATTTACCCATTACATCCCCAACAATACGAGCAGATTTTTTATGGGGCTTATCTGGCGTTACTCCTAATTCATGCATTCCATATAAAATACGACGGTGAACGGGTTTTAACCCATCACGAACATCCGGAAGCGCACGAGATACAATAACACTCATGGAATATTCCAAAAATGATTTACGCATTGTTTTAGCTAAATCCGTTGGTTCGAATTTTTCTTCGAAAAATTCTAAATCTTTTTCCTCAGACATTTTGTCTCTCCTCTTCTTCAATCATTAAATATCTAAATCATTCACGTCAATAAATTTCGCATTTGCTTCAATAAATTCTCGACGTGGTTCTACTTTATCGCCCATTAACATATCTAACACTTGATCAGCTTCAGCAGCATCTTCAACCGTTACTTGTAACATCGAACGATTTTGAGGATTCATCGTTGTTTCCCATAATTGTTCCGCATCCATTTCTCCTAAACCTTTATATCGAGAAATTTGTGGTTTTGGACTAGCAGGAAGTTCTTTTAATTTTGCTTCTAATTCCTCATCATTTTGAATATAAAACTCTTGTTTTCCTTGTTTTAATTTATAAAGAGGTGGTTGCGCAATATAAACATATCCTGCTTCCACTACTGGACGCATATAGCGATAGAATAATGTTATTAATAATGTTCGAATATGCGCTCCATCGACATCGGCATCGGTCATAATGACTAATTTATGATAACGAGCTTTCGATAAATCAAAATCTCCACCAAATCCTGTTCCCATTGCAGTAAATAGAGAACGAATTTCATCATTGGCTAAAATTTTATCTAATGATGCTTTTTCAACGTTTAAGATTTTCCCTCGAATTGGTAAAATCGCTTGGAAGTGACGAGAACGTCCTTGTTTTGCAGAACCTCCCGCAGAATCTCCTTCGACGATGAAGATTTCTGAAACACTTGGATCATTACTTGAACAGTCCGCTAATTTTCCTGGTAAATTAGAAATTTCTAAACCAGATTTTTTACGAGTTACTTCACGAGCTCTTTTAGCAGCTAAACGTGCTTTAGAAGCTAAAATCCCTTTTTCAACAATTTTTCGAGCGACTTGTGGATTTTCCATTAAGAATTTATCAAAATGAGTCGCAAATAATCGATCTGTAATTGTTCTTGCTTCAGTATTTCCTAATTTTGTTTTCGTTTGTCCTTCAAATTGTGGATCTGGATGTTTAATTGATACAACTGCCGTTAATCCTTCACGTACATCTTCCCCACTTAATTTTTCTTCATTCTCTTTCATTAATTTTTGACGACGAGCGTAATCATTAATAACTCGAGTAAGGGCGGATTTCATTCCAGATTCATGCGTTCCACCTTCATAAGTATGGATATTATTTGTAAAACTTAGTAAATTCGTATGGTATCCTGAAGTATACTGCATCGCTACTTCCACTTGAATGCCATCTTGTTCCCCTTCAACATAAATCGGTTCTTCAAATAATACTTGCTTAGACTTATTTAAATGTTCCACATAACTTTTAATTCCGCCTTCATAATAAAATGTTTTTACAACAGGCTCTTCTGCACGCAAATCAGTAATCGTTAGTTTTAATCCTTTATTTAAGAAAGCTAATTCTCGTACACGATTCGCTAATTTTTCAAAGTCATATACAGTTGTTTCTTGGAAAATTTCTGGGTCTGGAACAAAATAAACACTAGTTCCATGTTTATCCGTTTTTCCAATTACTTTTAAATCTTCTAAAACAGCACCACGTTTATAAGACTGTTCATAAATATTTCCATCTTTAAAAACTTGGACAGTTAAATCTGTAGAAAGTGCATTTACAACAGAAGCTCCTACCCCGTGAAGACCACCAGATACTTTATAGCCTCCGCCGCCGAATTTACCACCAGCGTGTAATACTGTAAAGACGGTTTCTACAGCAGGACGTCCTGTTTTTTCTTGAATATCAACTGGAATTCCACGTCCATCATCAGTAACACGGATATGGTTTTCAGGTGTAATCTCAATTTCGATATGAGTCGCAAATCCAGCTAAAGCCTCATCGATTGAGTTATCAACAATTTCCCATACTAAATGGTGTAAACCAGCACTACTTGTAGAACCAATATACATCCCTGGACGTTTACGCACAGCTTCTAATCCTTCTAATACTTGAATCTGACTGGCATCATATTGTGCAGCAAGAACTTCTTTATTTTCTTCTGTCATTTTCTATTCTCACACTCCATTTTTCATTGAACTTGACCTTGATGAATCGGAAATACAATTGGTTCATTAATAAATTGCTTACGAATCCCATCTAAACTAGTCGTTGTTATGAATGTTTGTACTTTGTTTTCAATTGCTTTAATCAAATGTGTTTGTCGATCATCATCTAATTCAGATAACACATCATCTAATAATAAAATTGGATATTCTCCAGTAGCTATGTTCATTAATTCTATTTCTGCTAGTTTTAAACTTAATACAGTTGAACGTTGTTGCCCTTGAGAACCAAAATTTTGAACAGGTTTATCATTTAAATAAAAAATCAAATCATCTCGATGCGGACCTACTAAAGTATTCGCTTGTTCTAATTCTCTTTTTTGTACAGCTTCAAATTGTTTTTGATACAATTCTTTTACATCGTCTTGAGAAATTCCTTTTTCAATCGAAAGAGATGTTTGATATTTCAATGAAAACTCTTCTCTTCCTAATGAAATTTGTTCATGAATTGGCTTTGCTAAAGCTTCCAATTGTTCCATAAATTCTAAACGATAAATTAAAATTGCACTTGCCTTTTCAATGACTTGTTCTGTTAAAACTTCTAAATAAATATCAGCCGTTGATTTTTTTATTGCTAATTGTTTTAAATAATGATTTCTTTGTTTTATAAGGCGTTGATATTCTACTAATTCATGTAAATAAATAGGATTCATTTGACCTAATTCCATATCCATGAATTTTCGGCGATTTGCTGGAGCACCTTTCACTAATTCTAAATTTTCTGGTGCAAATAAAATAACATTTAATTGTCCTAAATAGGAACTAAGCTTTTTTTGTTCTAAATGATTCACTCGTCCTATTTTTCCTTTATTTGAAAAACGAATTTCTAAGGGAATATTGCTAATTTTCTTTTCTACTTTTCCTTTAATGGTAGCAGTATCTTCATTCCACATAATCAATTCACGATCTTGATTGGTACGATGGCTCTTCGTCATTGCCAAAGTATAGATGGATTCCATTAAATTCGTTTTACCTTGAGCATTTTCACCTATGAAAATATG
The DNA here is from genome assembly GCA_963535215.1 of uncultured Granulicatella sp. Lineage (GTDB taxonomy): Bacteria > Bacillota > Bacilli > Lactobacillales > Aerococcaceae > Granulicatella. The sequence goes on from CAUSWE010000018.1 coordinate 26,744, forward strand.
AACTCCTTTCCCAAATTCAAGAAAAAGTTCTTCATAATTCCTAAAATGATTCAGTTGTAATTCAACTAATCTCATCCATAACTTCCTCGGATTCTCTTCTCACAACAAAAATACCTTCTTCAGGAATTTCTACACGTGTTTTATCATAAAGTTTTCTACCACGGCGATTTTCAATTTCACCATCGACAAATACAACTGTTTCTTGCAAATACCATTTTGCTTGTCCACCTGTTGTAATGACATCAATATGTTTTAAAAATTGTCCTAATGTAATAAATTCTTCTGTAATGGTTACAATCTTTGTCATTATTTTCCTCTTTTCTCTCATTTGGGTATACACACACTACTGTATTATACCTTTTTTTGTGAGAATTCTCAAAGATTTTGAAAAATTCCGCCTATTTTTGCATTTTTTTATCAAATAAATAAAAAACCTTTTTAAAAGGGAAAAATGAAATTTACTAGGATTTTTTTTAAATTTTAAAAATAAGCAAAAAAAATCCATGATGACAAAAAATCATCATGGACTATTTTTTATCCATTAAATGTACGAACTGGTGTAACTAATTGAATAAAGCTATATGGAATATCTGAATGATTGTCTTTTAAGGTTAATGTAAATGGACGATTCGCTTCTAAAAATTGAATCGTAGCTTCTGAAGAACCAAATAAACGAAGTGCATCTTTTAAATAATCAGGGTTGAATGAAACATCTAATGAAGCACCTTCATAATTTTCTACCATAATTTCTTCTTCAACTTTTCCGATTTCTGGTGAATTTCCTGTTAATAAAATGCGATTTTCATTAATCGATAATGTCGCAATATTATTTTTATCTGTATGTGACATTAATGAAGCACGATCTACAGCTGCTACTAAATCACTCGCAACGACCGTAATCGCTGTATTAAATTGATTATTAATTAATCGATCTGTATCTGGATAACGTCCTTCTAATAAACGAGAATAGAACGAAAGTGTTTCTGTTTGGAAAAGAACTTGATTTTCAGTAATCGCAAAATCAATCGTTTCTAAACCATCAATAATACGTGATAATTCAATTAACGTTTTACCTGGTAAAGTAATTTCAAATGTTAATGCATTACTTGCTTCCGGCATTTCTAAAGGAATAATTCTTTGACTCAAGCGGTGAGAGTCTGTTGCAACAGCTTTTAATTGATTATTCGCAATAACCATATGAATTCCCGTTAAAATTGGACGAGATTCAGCAGTAGAAACTGCAATAGAAGTTTGTAAAATTACTTGTCTAAATAAAGGAACTGGTAATGTTAATACATAATCTTTTTCAACTTCTGGAAGTTGTGGATAATCATGAGCCGATAAGCCATTTAATGTAAATGCAGCACTTCCTGCAGTGATAGTTGCTTGTAATTGGTCATTTGTTTCTAAAGTAAATGTATTTTGAGGTAATTTTTTAACAATTTCACCAAAGAAACGAGCAGGTAATACAATTGAACCTGTTTCATGAATCGATAATTGTAATTCTTCATGTTCTACTGGAAGAAAGATTTCAATAGAGACTTCAGAATCACTACCTGTTAAAGTAATTCCTTCTTGAGAAACAACTAATTTAATTCCTGTTAAAATAGGAATAGTTGTTTTAGAAGGAATAGCACGTTGAACGTCTGCTAAATTTTTTAAAAATGCTTGACGATTAATTGAAAATTTCATTTTATGCCTCCTAATGTATGTGTGTCTGTTTTAAATTTAATTTTATTTATAATAATTATAGTAATAGTAGTAGGGCCTGTTAATTTTGTGGAAAACTATTTAATTTCTTGTAGTTTCAATAGTTTTAATTGTGGATAAATAGTGTGCATAACTTTTTTATAAATAGAATAGTTATCCACATCTTAAAATCCAAGTTTTTTCTTCAAATCATTAACGGCTTTTGTAACATCGCCTTGAAGTTTATATTCTTCATTAATTTTATCATAGGCATGTAATACAGTAGAGTGGTCTTTGCCAAATTCTGTTCCTAATTTTGGAAGAGAGCTATTCGTTAATTCTCTTGCTAAATACATGGCAATTTGACGAGGTTCTACAATGGATTTTGTTCGTTTTTTACCTTTTAAATCTTCCAAAGAAATATGGTAATAACGTGCTACCGCTTCTTGAATATCTTGAACAGATACAATTTTTTCTTTACTTCCAGGTAAAAAGTTTTGTAAAGCTTCAGCTGCTAAATTTGTTGTAATATCTTCACCATGAGTTACAGAATAGGCTTGAACTCTAACAAGAGCCCCTTCTAATTCACGGACATTGGATTGAATTTGTCCAGCAATATAACTTAATGTATCTACAGAAATATCAATACCAACCGTTTCTGCTTTTTTAGATAAAATCGCAATTCTTGTTTCTAAATCGGGTGGAGTAATATCAACTGGAAGTCCAGAAACAAAACGGGAAACTAAACGTTCTTGTAATGCTTTAATTTCTGTTGGTTGTCGATCACTTGTTAATACAATTTGCTTTTGATTATTAAACAATGCATTAAATGTGTGGAAAAATTCTTCTTGAGTAGCCTCTTTTTCAGCAAAAAATTGAATATCATCTACTAATAATAAATCAACATTACGATAATAATCTCTGAATTCTTGTTGCGTGTTTGTTCTTAATGAAGTAATCATTTCATTTGTAAAAGCTTCACTTGTTACATATTTAACTCGTGCATTTGGATTTAATAATTTATATTGATTTCCAATTGCTTGCATTAAGTGAGTTTTTCCCAGTCCAACACCACCATAGAAAAAGAGAGGATTATATAATTGCCCTGGTCTTTCGCAAACAACTAAAGCAGCAGCATGAGCCATTTGATTTCCTTTCCCAATAATGAATGAATCAAATGTATATTTAGGATTTAATAGAGAATCATCTTCTAAATAAATATTTTGAGTAACTTCTTTCGTTTCTTCATTTGTATGAATTTGTGGAGTAGATTCCATAATGGATGGTTTTGCTGAAAAATCTTGTTCATCTGAAATCATAAATTTTGGTTCAAAAGACTTTCTGAAATAGTCATATCCACGCTCCATGACATCTGTTAATAAATTATCTTCCCAAAAATTTGCATACGTTTGAGAAGGAACTTGAATATATAGATAATTTTGGTCAATTTTTAATAATTTAGCAGGCATAATCCAGTGTTTAATCGTAAAATCTGAATTTGTTTTTTCAAAATGATGTAATAAAATTTTCCAAAATTCATCTAATGGATTCATAAAAACACCTCCTTGTGGATAAATAATATTAAAATCTAAGAGTAAGTGTAGCATTTTTTTTTTAAGTTTTCCACAGGAAATCAAATTTTAACAACTTTTAGTGAATTTAGAACAAGTTTTCCACAAAATTGTGGATAAATCGTAAAAAAAGAAAAGAAATTTTAGTTATACACAAGAGTTGTTGACAATTAAAGTTCAATAAAATTAAGTGTTTTAGAGAGATGTCCACAATATCCACAGATTGTGGATAAAATTTCATGAACATACTTTGAATTTGTTTAAAAATTGTGGAATTTATGAGGAAAAGTTTAAAATGTCAAAAGTTTGTAAAAAATAATTGTGGATAACTATTGAAGGATGAATATTTTTACTAGGTATTTTGAATAAAATATGGTATGATACTCCAGTACAGTGATGCAAGAAACAAAGTATTGACTTTGTTAGAGAATATCATTATAATGATGTAGACTGTCTAGGATAGTTAGACATGACACAGAACTAGGAGGTGCAAGAAGTTATGAAAAGAACATATCAACCAAACAAACGTAAACGTCAAAAAGTTCACGGTTTCCGTAAACGTATGAGTACAAAAAATGGCCGTAGAGTATTAGCAAGCAGACGCCGTAAAGGTAGAAAAGTTTTAGCAGCTTAGATCACTGAACGTCTCAGTGATCTTTTTTTTATAAATGTTTTAAAAACTTAGATAAAGGTGAGTGTATGCGTAAGTCTTATCGAGTAAAGAAAGAGCAAGAGTTTCAACGAGTTTTTCATCATGGAAATTCAGTAGCGAATCGTCAATTTGTGGTTTATCAAATCGATAAATCAAATCAAACTCATTTTAGAGTAGGAATTTCTGTGAGTAAAAAATTAGGGAATGCAGTTGTTAGAAATCGTATCAAACGATTAATACGAAGTGTATTAACAGAACTAAAGCCACAATTACAATCAGAGATTGATTTTATCGTGATCGCACGTAAACCTGTAGTATCTATGAATTATCAAGAAGTAAAAAAATGTATGATGCATGTATTAAAATTGGGGAAAATTTTAATAAAAGATGATTATAATGGAGAAAGTAGGGAATTAAGTGAAGAAAAAGCATAAATTAGCTTTAACATTAGCGGTTTTAACATTATTTTTAGCAGCATGTAGCACAACTCCTGTAACAGCAGAAAGTACAGGAATTTGGGATCGAGTGATTATTTATAATTTATCTCAATTTATTATCACTTTATCAAATATTTTTGGAAATAGTTATGGTTTAGGAATTATTGTATTTACAATTATTACAAGAATTGTACTAGTACCAGTAATGCATTTCCAGTATAAGACAACAAGACAAACAGCTATTTTACAACCTGAAATTAATAAACTTCGAGAAAAATATTCTGCTCGTGATCATCAAACTCAAGAAATTCTACGAGAAGAAATTTCAGCATTATATGAAAGAGAAGGTGTGAATCAATATGCTGGATGTTTACCAGTAGCGATTCAATTACCTGTCATGATTGCTTTATATCAAGCAATTAGTCGTACAGAAGCTTTAAAAACTGGATCTTTTTTATGGTTTAATTTAGATCAACCAGATCCGTTTTTCATTTTACCAATTTTAGTAGTAGCTACAACTTATGCGACTTCTTGGTTAACAATGAAAATGCAAGATAGTGGAGCAGCTGGAAAAATTATGTTATTTGTATTACCAGCAATGATTGGATTTACAGCTTTAACATTCCCAAGTGCGTTATCACTATACTGGGTTGTAGGGAATATCTTTATGGTTATTCAAACATTATTAATGAATAATCCATTTACATTTATTGCAGAACAAAAAGCTATTGCACATGAAAAACGTCGCCGTGAGAAAGCTTTAGAAAAAGCTAAGAAAAAACACGGCAGAAGTTAAAGAATAGACTTGTTCAGATCTAAAGAACATGAGATAATACATGTAAATTTGCAATATGGAGGATATAGAAGATGACACAAACAATTCGAGTAAATGATGCTTCAGTAGAAAAAGCTATTCAAAAAGGATTACGTCAATTACAATTAACACAAGATGATGTAGAAATTGAAGTAATCGATGAAGGTAAAAAAGGTTTATTTGGTTTCGGACAAAAAGATGCAGTAGTATCAATTACAGTTAAAGAAAAAATTGAAGAAGTAGTTGTTGAGGAAATCGAAGAATCTTTTGAGGAAGAAGAATTTGATACTGAAGATAACTATGAAGAATTTGATGAAACAGTTGAAGTTTTAGATAATCATATAGAAGAAGCTGCTCATATTACGAAAGCATATTTAGAACAAATTGCAGAAATTTATGGTGCACCAAGTGTCGTTCAAGTAGAAGTACAAAAAGAAAAAATGAATTTCATTTTTGAAACAGATAAACCAGGATTATTAATTGGTAAATATGGTAAAATTTTAAATGCTTTACAAGTATTAGCACAAGTTTCAGTTCATCGTTTTGTTAAAGGCAGAATGTCTGTACAAGTAGATGTAGGGGATTATCGTTTACGTCGTACCGAAGCGTTACAACAAATTGCAGAAAAAACAGCACGTCGTGTTTTAAAAACAAAACAACCGGTATATTTAGAACCATTACCGGCATATGAAAGAAAACAAATTCATGCATATTTAAGTAAAAATAAACGTATTTCTACTCATTCAGAAGGTAAAGAACCACATCGTTATTTGGTTGTAGAAATTGCAGAATAAAATAGTTAGAGGCTGGAATGAAGAATTCCAGTCTTTTTTTGTTAATCAATATCCTTCGGATGAATAAACTATAATAGTAGAAGGAAAATACAATAAAATAGAAAGAAACTTGATAAAATCCTACTTAAAAGGTTGAAAGTTTTTTGGAAACAGGTTAAAATGAGTTGTCTGCAGTGTCTTTAGGGAGAAGACAATGATAAATATTTGTATTTTATATAAAACATACAACAAATTTTATATAAGGAAAAATAAATAAAATTATTGGAAAAAATCCCAAAAACAATGTACAATAAAAGTGAAATTATATAGTTAGGAGAATCATTATGGATATTCAAGTGTTTATAAGGCGTCGTAAGGAAAAAGGCTTATCTCAAATTGAATTGAGTCATGGGATTTGTACGCAGGCAACGTTAAGTCGATTTGAAAATCATGGGCAAATTCCTTCAATGAAAATATTAAGTCAATTGTGTGCACGATTGCAATTAGATGTGGGGGACTTATTTGCGAGTGTTAATACCAAAGAAGTTGCTACAAATAAACTTTTAGATAAAATAGAAGAAAGTATTGTAACAATGGATTATGAATTGGCTGAAAAATTGATTGGAACCATTCAAAAAGAACAATTAACAGATGAACAAAAAATTCACTTGTTATACTTAAAAGGATTCACTCAAGTTATACAAGGTAAAAAAGTAGAAGATGATTTGTTTTACTTTAATAAAATTTTAGCAGAACAAAATGAAAATCAAGATACTTATCTGCACTTAGCATATGCAGGGCTAGGATTAGTTTATCAAAAACAAGAAGATATAGAAAAAGCAGAATATTTCTTTATTAAAGCTATTCAAGAAATAGAAAAACATCAATTAGAAAAAATGGAAGATGTATGGAGAGTATTAATGGTTTTATATCATAGTGCTATGTTCTTTACTAAAAATAATAATTATAAAAAAAGTAATGATTTATTAAAAAAAGGCATTGAGTTATGTAGTCAATACCATATTACTTATTATTTAGCAAGATTGTATTATCAATTAGCAATGAATTCATTAGGGAATAATTCTAATGTTGAAGAAGTAAAAGTATACTTAAATGATGCAGCGGCATTTGCAAGAATTAATTCTAATGATGAATTATTAACTGAAATTGAAAAAATAAATGATTCTTTATAATAAATAAAAAATAATGTAATCAGGAAGAATTGAATTCTTCCTGTTTTTTTGTAAAGATAAGGAAAAATAATTGAAAAAGGGAAAAGGATACTTATAATAGAATAAAAGGAGTGATTAAAATGGGCTTACGATTCAATAAAGATGAATTTTTAAAAAAAGAAAAAGTAATTTTACCGGAAGATATTCAATTACCATCAATAGAAGAAGAATATGACTTTGATAATTTTGGAGATGCATTTATTATGATGCCGAAAATGGAAGAAGATCAACGTCAAAAAAATATAAAAAAAGAATGGTTAGATCCAATAGAAGATAAGGATGAAAATAAATAATTTTTTTATATAAAATGTCTTGCAAACCTTCTCTAGCTATGGTAAATTATATACATTGTTAACGAACGTTCGCTTTTGAAGCGATTGCGAAAAATAAATTTTAAATAAATT
>CAUSWE010000019.1:0-29306 GCA_963535215.1 uncultured Granulicatella sp.
ATATTATCTTCTGTTTGCTACGGTTATTCCGTATTCTGCTTATTGGAAATTTATACGAGGAAGGAAAAATAAAAAGGTTAAGTGAATATGTATCCATATTTACAAATAGCATCTGTGATAAGAGCAACTGTTTTAAGAGGTAAGTATGTACCGGGGCAACAGATGCCTCCCATAAGGACTTTAGCAGAGAGGGAAGAATGTAATCCTGCAACCGTCCAAAAAGCATTAAAAGTTCTTGAGGAACAGAGGTAGTATCTAAGAAAAACTTAGAGTTTTACACATATATCCATATTGAGTAAGGGTTCCTTCGTCAGAAGAGGAATCCTTCTTTTTTTTCTGATTATAGATAAAAACAGAACGTCTATCCGTTAAAATTTTAACAGGAATAACGTATTTCTCTAAAAATTGAGCTGTTACTTTGTAATAGCTTTTCAACGTTTCTTGATGATCAAAATAAGCCCCGACAATCATCCCAGTACAATCATCAACCGAGATATGTAAATGCGACACTTCTTCTCCAAACCAAACAAAAGGTGAAGCATCCATCTGTAATAATTCACCAGTGTATTTTTTTCTAGAACGAGATAGATGATCATTTTGTAAAGGAATGATATTTTCTTCGACGAAGGAATCAGAACTATTACTATGATTTTCATTCTTTTGTTTTCTTTCCTTCCACAACTTTTTTAATGACTTCATATTTAAATTTTTCATTCATGTTAAGATAATCCTTCATCAGCTCCCTCCATAATATTAGAATGAATTTATTGTAACATTACTTGGGACATTTTTACTTGTGTTTAATTGAGACATTATCACTTGTGTTTGACACTCTTTTTGAAGTTGATGGTATTTAAGATTTTTATCTCATAGCCATTTTCTTCAAGCATCTTGCCACATTCAACGACTATCGTTCCCTTAGGATCTGTAACACAATATGAAGAGTGCATTTGCATTAGGTTCGGCTTTACATAAAATCTCGTTTTTTCTGAACCAGAACCACCTATAACAAGTACATTTTTATTTCTTGCATACTTTGGATTTGCCGGTCTTCCATTTATTATTAATCGCTCAGTTTGAGTAAGCAAGATATTATTTTGGAACTTTTCATCCACATACGGCTGAATATCTTTTGTCGTTCCCCATGAAGCGTTTTGTCAAGTACCTTTTCTCATTTATTGACGCCTTATTTTGAACAACAAAAAACAGCAAACCTGTTTGATTTACTGTTAATTAAACCGATACATAATATTAAATGATAACTATCTTTAATACAAAAATTTTGAACGATAGCTATTCCTTTAACTCAAGTCAATCAAATAATTATTTACTAGATAACTTAAATTGCTCTTCTTTCTTATCAAAACTTAGTAAATAGTCTTTTCCTTTTTCAACATTAAGCTCCACTTTTGTAGGTCCCCATGTTGTAGTAACGTTTTTATGTAACACTCCAGGTCTAGTATATGTGTAAGTTACTTCTAAAACAATATCTCCTGGATCTGCACAAACTATATATTTTGCTTTTTCACTAAAAATAGCAGCTTCACCACTGATTACTCTAGCATATAATTGTTTTTGAGTGATTACATTATTTCCGGAAGAAAGCTCAATTTTCACCGCATTAGGATGTACAGCTAACCATTTATTCAAGGCATTTTTGTTCATTTTAATTGACACAAACGAAAAAACAGCCCCTAATATAAAAATTGCAATCACAACATAGGCATATACTCCCATTGAAAAAAATGCTTCTAAATATTTCTCCATTTTCATTCTCCTTTTTAATTATTTTTATTAACATCATTTAATTTAATTATTTTGCTTTTTACTCCAACTACCCCTAAATCTTCAATAAGTTCATTATATTTTCTTTTTCCTAGCGAAGATAAATCAAACATTTCCTTATTACCATCTTCTGTATAAAGATATAAGAAAAACGAGTCATTGTTTCTTTGTTCTGAAGAAATATGAACTTCATTTAGATTATAGTTAAATTCCTTTTTCCCATCGTTTATCGATAAACCATTTCCATTTATAATTACTTTAGTTCTCAATTGCCTAAATATGCTTATTACAACCAAAATAATGATGATAGAAGATATAATAATTGCAACTTTATATCCTCCAATTACTCCGGAAATTAAAAATGCAACAAGCACTCCAAAAATCATTATTATTAAATTATAAATAACCGCAACTAGGCTTCTTCTATATATTTTCTCCAAAATCAACCGTCCTTAAAGTACAATAATGATACTAACGTATATCTAATTTTAAAAACAAAATTACACATAGATAATATATCTTTGTATACAAAATGTCAATCTTAATTTTTCACTATGCACGCAATATTTATTCATATTTCTTCACTATTTGGGACATTTTTACTTGTGTTTAATTGAGACATTATCACTTGTATTTGACACCGATTTTTTTGTACTTCGTGACAGATATTGGTCTATCGTATATAATAGGGATACGTGTAAAATAAATTAGAACGAATAAAAATAGAAATAGAGATATTTAAGGAGGAAGTTATGCGAGTAGGGATTTTTACAGACACCTATTTCCCTCAAGTTAGTGGTGTTGCTACTTCTGTTCGAGTGTTGAAAGAAGAATTAGAACGTCTCGGTCATACGGTTATTATTTTTACAACTACTGATCCAAATGCTACGATGCCTGAGTGGAATATCGTTCGTTTAGGAAGTATTCCATTATTTTCATTTAAAGAAAGAAGAATTGCCGTTCAAGGTTTTATTGAAGCTTATAAAGTTTCTCAAGAATATGAATTAGATATTATCCATACTCAAACAGAATTTAGTTTAGGACTACTTGGAAAAATTTTAGGGGCAATATTGGGGATTCCAACGATTCATACGTATCATACGATGTATGAAAAATACTTACATTATATTGCAAATGGGAAAATTTTAAGACCAAGTCATGTGGCATATATTTCTAAAAACTTTTGTAATCAAACTCGTGGAGTGATTGCACCAAGCCAAATGACCAAAGATAAGTTATTATCCTATGGAGTGACTCAAGAAGTTCGTGTTATTCCAACAGGTGTTGAAATTCCAGAATTGAATCCACAAGTTGCTGAAGAGTTACGTGAAAAGTTAGGGTATACAAAAGAAGATAAAGTGCTTTTATCGTTAAGTCGCTTATCGAAAGAAAAAAATATTGCAGCAATTTTAGATGCAATGCCTATAATTTTAGAAAAAGATTCAACTGTGAAATGTTGTATTGTTGGTGGAGGGCCAGAAAAAGAAGAACTTGAAAAACAAGTGGAGAGATTAGGGATTACACCTCATGTACAGTTCGCAGGTGAAGTGGAGCATCATCAAGTATCTCAATACTATCAAATGGCTGATTTATATGTGAATGCTTCTGAATCAGAAAGTCAAGGTTTGACTTATTTAGAAGCTTTAGTGAATAAAATTCCAGTGATTGCGAAGAAAAATGATTATTTACAACAATTTATTACTAAACCGGAATTAGGAATGTTGTTTGAAAGAGATGCAGATATTGCTTCTAGCGTGTTAACTTATTTAGAATGTTGTAATCAAGCTTCCCATCAAGTTGAAGAATTACAAAATCAATTATTAGAAGAGATTTCTTCTGTAACGTTTGCTAAAAGAGTAGAAGCATTTTATCAAGATGCAATTAGTAATTATCAACACGATAAAGAAAATACAAAAACATGGTTAGAAAAAATGAATTTCTTCAAAATCTATGATGATGATAAGGAGACTGAAGAATGAAGAAAATAGGATTTATTGGAACGGGTGTAATGGGTTCTTCGATGGTAAAGCATTTATTAAATGCCGGTTATCCAGTTACAGTTTATAATCGAACAAAAGAAAAGGCACAAGCAGTTGTAGATGCTGGTGCTAAATGGGCAAATACTCCAAAAGAGGTAGCTAGTCAGTCTGATGTTGTGTTAACGATTGTAGGATATCCAACAGATGTAGAGGAAGTTTATTTTGGAGAAGAAGGAATTTTTCAAGGTTTACAAAAAGGCACCATCCTTATTGATTTAACAACAAGTACTCCTTCTTTAGCGAAGAAAATTGTAGAAGAAGCTGAAAAATCTTCTTGCGAGGCATTAGATGCCCCAGTATCTGGAGGAGATTTAGGAGCTAAGAACGGAACATTGTCAACAATGGTTGGTGGTAAGGAGTCTGTTTTAGAAGAAGTACGTCCAATTTTAGAGACTTTTTCAAAAACGATTACGTTACAAGGAACAAATGGAGCTGGTCAACATACTAAAATGGCGAATCAAATTATGATTGCTGGAACAATGACAGGTTTAGTTGAAATGTTAGTTTATGCAAAAGCTGCAGAATTAGATTTAGAAAAAGTGCTTCAAACAGTTGGTGCGGGCAGTGCAGCGAACTGGTCATTGTCGAATTACGGACCAAGAATTTTAAAGAAAGATTATAGTCCAGGATTTTTTGCAAAGCATTTCTTAAAAGATTTACGAATTGCAGTGGAAGAATCAGAGAGAATGGGATTATTTTTACCAGCAACCTTACAAGCAAGAAAGTTATATGAAACAGTTTGTGATGATGGTTACGGTGATTTAGGAACTCAAGCACTAATCCACTTATATTGGACACTTCCGGAATAAAAAATTATAAAAAAGTATGTTTTTTAAAGGGATTTTCATATAATCTAAAAAAGTTTTATGGTAGAATAGAAATTAAGAAAGCTGAAAGGGGTAAAGCAACATGAAACCTTCACAACTAGTTGCAATTGTGCAACGTCTACAAACAATGGCGGACCAAAGCACGGATATTGAAATTCGTCGTTTTGAAAAAGATGGTGTTGAAAAATGTGTTGTGACATTTAATCAAGAAGCAGATAGCTTTGAGTTAGAAGATTGTGAGACAAAACAAACATTCCAATTTGATGATATCGATTTAGTCGCAATTGAAATTTTTGAACTATTACAAGATTAATGACTTTGTGATAAACCACGGCGCCTATAATATGTGTGCTGTGGTTTTTCAATATTTATACATAAGAAAAAGTGGGGATTACGATGAAAGTAGAAAAGATTGGTTTATTAGGATTTGGAACAGTTGGTAGTGGTGTCTATCATATTTTAACAAAAAATCAAGCGTTAATTGAAAAGAAAACAGGAGTTTCACTACAAATTGAAAAAGCTCTTGTAAAAGAACCAGAACTTTTTGCGGATAAAATTCCGGGCATTACATTCACTACGGATGTAGACTATATTTTAAATGATGAAGAAATCTCTATAATTGTAGAAGTTTTAGGCGGAGTGGATTTTGCATATAATTGTGTAAAAAAAGCTTTAGAATCAGGAAAACATGTTGTAACAGCGAATAAAGATTTATTGGCAAAACACGGCGTAGAATTATCTCAAATCGCCAGAGAAAACAATGTGTATTTATATTATGAAGCAAGTGTTGGGGGCGGAATTCCTGTATTACGTCCATTAGTAGAACATGTTTCAAGTAATGAAGTAGAATCAATTTACGGAATTGTAAATGGAACAACAAACTTTATTTTAACTTCTATGAGCCAACAAGGATTATCTTACGAAGAAGTGTTAAAAACAGCTCAGGAAAAAGGATTTGCTGAAGCAGATCCTACAAGTGATGTAGAAGGTTATGATGCTACTTATAAATTAATCATTTTAACAAGATTAGCATTTGGAACTAATGTTTCATTCGATGCAATTCCTAAAAAAGGAATTACACAAGTGACTAAAACAGATTTACAATTAGCTAAACTTTCAGGCTATACGATTAAATTATTGGCAAGTGTTGTCGCAAATGGTGATGAAGTATACTTAGAAGTACGTCCTTATTTTGTAAGTTTAAACCACTTGTTAGCTCAAGTTTCTTATGAAAATAATGCCATTTCTGTAACAGGTGATGCTTTAGGAGAAATTTTACTATATGGAAAAGGAGCAGGTTCACACCCAACTGCAACAAGTGTGGTAGCTGATGTCATGATGATTGCAACACAACAAAACCGTAATGCTACAGTAGTTCCGTTTGAACCATTGACACAAGCAACTAAAGTTCATTCAACGACAGCTCCATTAAAAGACTATGCAGTTGTCATTGAAACAAATAAACCTGAAGCATTTGATGGTATTGTGTTACCAAATCAAGCAGTATTAACAAGATTCACTCATATTTCAGAAGCTGAGTTAGAAGAAAAAGTTTCCGCATATCAACAAGTAGATGGTGTAGAAGCGGTTAGAATCTATCCTGTGTTGGAGGCATAAAAATGAAAATTATTGTACCAGCAACAACTGCTAATATTGGATTAGGATTCGATTCCATTGGAATTGCAGTTGACTTATACTTAACATTGACGGTTGTAGAAGCTAGTAAAAAATGGAAAATTGAACATCCATTTGGAGAAGCTGTACCAACAAATCAGGAAAATTTAATCATTGAGACAGCTTTAGCAGTTTGTCCAACATTACCACCTCATCATTTAGTGTGTGAGAGTGATATTCCAATGACAAGAGGATTAGGAAGTAGTTCTAGTGCAATTGTTGCAGGAATCGAATTAGCGAATCAATTAGGGAAATTAAACTTAACACCAAAACAAAAAGTTGAGTGGGCAACAAAATTAGAAGGGCATCCTGATAATGTAGCTCCTGCTATTTTAGGTGGATTAGTCGTTGCGACTTATGATGAAGAAAGTCAAGAAGTTGACTATTTACAAAAAGAAATTAAATCCGATATTCAAGGGATTGCATTAATTCCAGATTTTGAATTATCGACAAAAGCAAGTAGACTAGTTCTTCCTAGAGCATTTATATACTCACAGGCGGTAGAAGCAAGTAGTCGTTCGAATGTATTAGTTGCAGCGCTATGGCAAGAAGATTGGGAAACTGTTTCTAGAATTGTAGAAAAAGATTTATTCCATGAACCATTTCGTGAAATATTAATTCCGTTTTTAACACCGGTACGTAAGCTTGCAAAAGAAAAAGAAGCGATTGGTACGTACTTAAGTGGAGCGGGCCCAACTGTGATGGTTTTATCGTCGAAAGATAAAGCGACAAGTATTGCCCAACATTTACAAAAACAATTACCGAAAAAATTAGGAAAATATAAAATTCAAGTATTAACCGTCGATCCATTAGGCGTTCGAGTTGAAAAAAGATAACAAAGATAGAGGAGAAATATGTCCATTAAACTAACACCAACGTGGTTTATTAAAGATTATGCTTCCATTTCCATTGAGTTTTTAAAAAAACAATCGATTAAAACAATTTTTGCAGATATTGATAATACATTAGTGGAGTGGGATGAGTTAGATACAAATGAAGCTTTACAAGCATGGGTTCAAGAGTTAAAAGAAAACCAGATTGAAATCATATTAGTATCTAATAATCGAAAACATCGTATCGAAAGAGTGGCTGAACAATTAGGCGTACCGTACGTTTTTCCAGGACTAAAACCACTCCATAAAGGATTCAAAGAAGCACTCAGTCAAACAACTGCCACAAAAGATGAAATAGTGATGATTGGAGATCAATTATTGACAGATATTTTAGGTGCAGGAACTTTTGGAATTAAAACGATTCTTGTTAAACCCTTAAAATTATCAGATGCTAAGAAAACAAGAATCAATCGATTTTTTGAAAATGTAATCCTAACGATATTATATGGAAAAAATTACTCAGAGAAATGGGAGGAGAAAATCCATGACTGAAAACCATTACTTTTGTATGGGATGTGGCGCAACGATTCAAACAGAAAATCATGAAGAAATCGGCTATACTCCTACAAGTGTATTGATAAAAATGTTAGAAAAAGAAGAACCCGTTTATTGTCAACGTTGTTTTAGACTAAGAAATTATAATGAATTACAACCTGCTTCTTTAAGTGATGACGATTTCTTAAAAATGTTATCTTCGATTGCAGAAGAAGATGCACTAGTTGTTTATGTAGTCGATTTATTTGATTTATATGGTAGCATGATTTCAGGGCTGAAACGTTTTATTGGAAATAATCCAGTATTATTCGTTGCCAATAAAGTGGATTTATATCCAAAATCAGTGAATCGTAATCGTTTGAAAAACTGGATTGAACGTTTTGCGAAAGAATATGGCATTCGTCCAGTCGATACAATTTTAGTGAGTGCGAATAAACGTATTCAAATTGATGAATTATTAGATAAGATTAATGAATATCGCCAAGGTAAAGATGCCTATGTAGTAGGGGTAACCAATGTAGGTAAATCTACTTTGATTAATAAATTAATTCAAAGTATTGGTGGAACAAAAGATGTGATTACAACTTCTCAGTTTCCAGGAACTACTTTAGGACAAATTGATATTCCATTTGATGAAGAATCAAGCTTAATTGATACTCCGGGAATTATTCACCGTCATCAAATCGCTCATTATTTAGCGGAAAAAGAAGTGAAAAAGGTATTACCTCAAAAAGAATTACAACCAAAAACTTTCCAATTAAATGCAGAACAAACGATTTTTATTGGTGGACTTGTAAGAGTGGATTATACAAAAGGAGAAAGAAATTCCTTAACATTTTATACGCCACAAACGATTGAATTGCATCGTACAAAATTAGAAAAAGCAGATGAGTTTTATGCAAGACATAATGGAACAATTTTAACACCACCTACAGGAGATAATGTTAAACAATATCCAACTTTACATAAGACAGTCTTTTCAGTAAAAGAAAAATCAGATATCGTGATTGCAGGTTTAGGATGGGTAACGATTCAAAAACCAGGAACGATTGAAGTTTGGAGTCCAAAAGAAGTAGATGTCATTAAACGTCCATCGATTATATAAGAAGGAGGGATTGGATTGGAATTAAAAGGAAAAGAAAGACAATTTTTCAAAAAAGAAGCACATAATATTAAGCCGATTTTTCAAATTGGAAAAGGCGGTTTAAGTGAAGAGATGATTCAACAAATCCAATTTGCGATTGAAAAACGTGAATTAATTAAAGTTAGTTTATTACAAAATACAATGGAAGAACCTCAGGAAGCTGCTGAAGTATTAGCAGAACAAACAGGTAGCACGATTATTCAAGTGATTGGACATACGATTGTATTGTATAAACAAGCTAGAAATCCAAAAAATCGTGATATTTCGATTCGATTTGCAGAATTTGTAAAAAGAGGGCGATAATATGATGCAATCCATCAAGCTTTGTCCAAAAGTAAAACAAAATGATTTTAGTGGAAAACAAAAGCGTGTTGGAATTTTAGGAGGAAGTTTTAATCCTCCTCATGTGGCACATTTAATTATGGCAGAGCAAGCAAGAGTTCAGTTGAATTTAGATAAGATTTACTTTATGCCGAGCCATATTCCACCTCATGTTGATGAAAAGAAGACGATTGATGCCAATTATAGAGTAGAAATGACCCAATTAGCTATACGAGATAATTATCATTTTGAACTTGAGACGATAGAATTAGAACGTCCTGAAAAAAGTTATAGCTTTGATACGATTCAACTCTTAAAAGAAAAGAATCCTGATGTAGCTTATTACTTTATTATTGGGGGCGATATGGTCGATTATTTACCGACTTGGCATCGAATTGATGAATTAGTTCATGAAGTTCAATTTGTAGGAGTTTGTCGTCCAGGTTATCCAAAAGAAACTCCATATCCAGTATTATGGATTGAAGCGCCTCAAATGGAAATTAGTTCAACACAAATTCGTAAAAATGTGTTATGGGGACAAAGTATTCGTTACTTGGTACCAGAAAGTGTAGAAGAATATATTTTTGAGAAAGGACTGTATCAAGAATGACAGTATTAGATTTTTCTCCTTATTCTTCTTTGAGTCGTGAAAAAATTTTACATCAAGTTCGCTCTCAAATGAGTCAAAGAAGATTTGACCATTGCTTAAGAGTGGAAAAGAAAATCGTTGAATTAGCGACCTTGTATGGAGTAGAGGTTACAAAAGCTTCTTTAGCAGCGTTAATTCATGATTATGCAAAAGAAAGACCCTTAGAAGAATTACAAGAATTAGTGGTCAAAAAACAGTTGTCACAACAACTAAAGAATCAATCATCTGAAATTTTACATGGTCCAGTTGGAGCAGAAATTTTAAAAGATGAATTAGACATTCAAGATGAAGAAATTTTAGACGCTATTCGTGAACATACGATTGGTGGTACTAAAATGACTCCGTTATCTAAATGTTTATTTGTAGCAGATGCTATTGAAGATGGAAGAAATTATCCAGGAGTAGAAGAAGCAAGAGTAATTGCTCATCATAATATCGATGAAGCAGTTCGATATTTAGTAAGACATACCTTGCAGTATTTAATTGAAAAAGAAGTGTATATTTATCCTGGAACATTAGAAGTTTATAATTATTTAGTAATAGAAAGAGGAAACGTATGACAGAAAATCGTAGTAAACAATTATTAGATGTAGTATTAAAAGCAGCAGATGATAAATTAGCACAAGAAATCGTTGCACTAGAAGTGGGACACTTAACACCTGTGGCAGATTACTTTGTTATTACTCACGGGAAAAATGAAAAACAAGTACAAGCAATTGTCGATGCGATTGAAGAAGAAGTCCATAAAGAAGGATTTGAAGTGAAAAGCATTGAAGGAAAAGACAATGCTCGTTGGATTTTAATGGACTTAAATGATGTGATTGTACATGTATTCTACTATGAAGACCGTGAATATTATAATTTAGAAAAATTATGGAATGACGCACCAATCGTTAATATTGCGAGTGAAAAAGAATGACCTATCAAACCTTTGCACATGTTTATGACGAAGTAATGGATCATGAACAATATCAATTATGGGTGAATTTTACAAAAGATTCTTTTAACACGTATACGAGCCGAAATATTCAAAAAGTCATGGAATTGGCTTGTGGAACGGGTGAGGTTTCGACTTTACTAACAGAAGCAGGCTATCAAGTGACCGGAGTTGATTTATCGAGCGAAATGTTAGCTATTGCCAAAGAAAAATATCAACAAGATTATCCTTCGATTGATTGGGTTCAAAAAGATATGCGTGATTTAAAAGGATTAGAGACTTTTGACGCGATTACATTATATTCTGATTCACTTTGTTATTTAACAGAGTTTGAAGATACTATAAAAGTATTTAAAACTGTTTACAAGCATTTGCAAGAGGGTGGATTGTTTTTATTTGATGTGCATTCTCTGTATCAAATGCAAGAAGTATTTCCAGGATATCAATATCATTATACGAGTGAAAATTTAGCGTTTTTATGGCAAAGTTATGAATTAGAGGAACCTGGAAGTGTAGAACATGTCATTGATATGTTTGTTCGTGATGAATCTCAAACGAGCAAACCATTATTTGAGCATTTTCAAGAAGTGCATGTTGAACAAACTTTCCCAATGGAATGGTATCAAGAAGCACTTGAAATGGTAGGATTTAAAAAAGTATGGATAAAAGCCAGTTTTGGTGATTCAGAAGTGGAAGACACTTCTTCACGTTGGTTTTTTATTGCATTGAAATGAGGAATTACATGAAAGCTTGTGGAATTATTGCAGAATATAATCCATTTCATAAAGGTCATCATTATCAAATCGAACAAATTAGAAAGCAAACAGATGCAGATGTCATTGTTGTTTCGATGAGCGGGAATTTCGTTCAAAGAGGAGAACCAGCCATTGAGAATAAATGGCATCGTGCAAAAATGGCTCTAGAAAATGGGGCGGATTTAATAGTAGAATTACCAACACTTTCAAGTACGCAAGCTACAGATTGGTTTGCAGCTGGGGGCGTTGGTATTTTGCATGCTGCTAAATGCCAGGAAATTGCTTTTGGAGTAGAAGATTCAAGAATAGATTTTCAAGTAGCATTTGAGGAATGGGATTCATTGCAAAGAAAAATGAAAGAACACGTCACGAATGATGAGATGAAATCTCTCACTTATGCCAGTCGACTTTCACTCATTGTAAAAGAGAATTTTGGAGAAAATAGTCCACTTTATCAATTAATGCAACAGCCAAATCAACAATTAGGATTTGCCTATGTAAAAGAAATTTTGTCGAGGAAATTACCAATGGACTATTTAATGATTGAAAGAAAGGGAAATGGACATCTAGATGCAAAAATCCAAGAGGAACAGTTTGCTAGTGGAACTGCATTACGAAAGCAACTATTGAAAGTTGAAAGAAATCCAAATTTATATGATCAATTACCTTATTTAGAAGAAGTATCTTCAAATGAATATCGAAATGGCTGGGAACAATATTGGACATTGTTAAAATACCAAATAGAACGAAGTAGTGTGGAAGAATTAAGAACAATCTATCAAATGGATGAAGGGATGGAATATCGATTCAAGAAATTCTTGCCTCAAGCAAATTCGTTTTACGAATTCATTCAATTGTTGAAAAATAAGCGATGGACTTGGGCAAGATTACAACGCTTGTGCTTATATGTGTTATTAGGAATCACGAAAGAACAAGTGGAAAAACATTTTCTAAGTATTCGTGAACCAAAAGAAGTAACTGTTTTAGGATTTACTAAAATAGGAAGAGAATATTTAAAAACTTTACGAGAAGAAGAAACAGAATTTATTACAAATTATGCTCATCCTTCATTAGAATTACAAAAGAAATTTGATAACATTTATGATATAATGAATCCATCTGGGTATTTATCTGCTCAACAAGCAATGCCTGTGATAAAATAGTGGGAAAGAAAGGATAAAAGTGAATGAAGAAAAAAGTAGTAGCATTACTAGGATTAGGCTTACTTCCAGTTTCAAGTGTGTTTGCTGAAGAAGTTAAAAATACAGAAAATCATTCTATTAGAACAATTGAAGAAAAACCAGCAAATTTAAAAGAAGTTGGAGAAAAGAAATTAACAAAAGAAATTCCACAATATAAAGAAGTTAAAGAAGAAACTAAAGAACTTAAAGCTGAAACAAGAGAAACTAAAACGAATAAAGAAGTTAAAGAACAAGTGGAAAAAACGGTTCAAGTACCAAAATTAGTCGTTGGAAAAAACATTGAGCTAAAAGAAGGTAAGTATTATAAAAATAGTACTCTGATTACAAAAGAATGGATTTTTAATGAAAAAGAAGGAGCTTGGTATTATCTTTCTGAAACTGGAGAAGTCGTTAAAAATGCATGGGTTGGAGATTATTACTTAGGTCAGGATGGGAAAATGCTTTCTAATCAATGGTTATATGATTCATTCTATAAAGGATGGTATTATTTAACGAGCAGTGGTGCATATGCGAATGCTACATGGGTTGGAGATTATTATTTAAAACAATATGGTAAAATGGCGGATGCTGAATGGATTTATGATCCAAATTATCAATCATGGTATTATTTAAATAATGGTGGAAGTTATGCTCGTTCTCAATGGGAAGGGAATTACTATTTATATGCTGATGGAAAAATGGCAACAAAAGCATGGGTAGATTCAGAAAAATACTATGTAGATGAAAATGGAAAATGGGTCGAGTATGTTAAACCGTTAAATACTCCATGGTACTTCCAAAGAGACCCTCAATGGGGTTCTGAAATATTAAAAGGAATTACAATGGCTGTTTCAGGATGTGTACCAACTTCTCTTTCAATGATTTTTAATGGATTTGGTGAGAATACAACACCGATTGAAGTAGCACGTTGGATTATTGAAAATACTGAGTCGATGAATACAAATGGCTATGTTGGAACTAGAGCAAAAGGTTCAGCTGCTGCACTAAAAGCATGGGGATTTGATTATAAAGTCATTAATACAAAAGAAGATGTGAAACAAGCTTTAGTAGAAGGGAAAACGATACTAGCTTGTGTTGGACCAGGACATTTTGTCAAAGTAGCAGGTGGAGCTCATGCTATTGTATTAAGTGGCTATCAAGATGGTAAAACATTTGTAAGAGACCCTGAAAATAATGGAAATAGTAGATGGTTTGATATCGATGATTTATGGAATCAAAGAAGTTTCGATGAAGGGGATATCGAATTAGGAGGTCCATTTATGGTTGTAGAAAAAGTTGCTACTAAAAAATGATTGCAATCTGTGTCAGAAATCTGTACCAAAGTTTGACACTTTACAGAAGACAAAAGGCTCCTAAACGTTGATTTAACAATAGTTTAGGGGCCTTATTTTTGCTTTTGAAAATGCGTACTTTTTCTATTGTTTAGTAAATTTAAAAATATTTTTCATGTCAAACACCCAATAGAAATGAATGAAGAAAAAGTCTCTAAAATATTTATAGCATAAATGATTTCTTTTAAAATTGACAAAAAAAAGATGTTAGTATAGAATGAGACTAGAGATTAAGAGGAGTCAACCAATTATCTCTAAGAAATTAACGTTAATAAATTCGTGTGATACGAAAGTGTAATAGAAGCACATTACACTGCTTGGCAGAGCTTAAGAACTGTTCCCTTGCGATAAGCCTAAGAAGCACAACAGTAGGGAGTTAGTTGTCACTATCAACAACTAATCGATTGTCCTGTTCGGAGACACCTTCCGTTCCGTGCTTATTTTTTGTGTAAAGAGGAGGTTGTATGGATAGTGATACAACGTTACAAAGCGCATTAGAAAATTATCAAAATAAATTCTGTAATAGAAAATGTTTGATAGAATTGAATTATAATAAGATGAGTGATGTAATTGTGATATTTAGTGAAACAGATTTACATCATTTATTAGGACTTCATTATGTTTTAGGGGATCATTTTCAAGCGACTAAAAGTATAGAATTGATTAGAAATAATGAGCTATTAATATCAGATTTCATAAATCATCAAAACTTTTCAAAGATGTTATCAAGAGTAAAAATATATAATTTCATTGAAAAAGTATTTTATAATAAAACAGTTGATATCTGTGTAGTTGATAAAGATTTACTACGGAATGGTATGAAATTAAATCTAGTGATTTATGAATTAACTGGAAGAACAGCTGTTGTTTTAGGATTGAGAAAAATAAATAATTATTATAGATTAGTTACATTGCATGAAGGTGACTCAAGAAAATACAATAAACTTCGTAAAACTAAAATTAGAAACATTAAATGGTTAGGCTAAGTACATTCTTAGTCTTTTTATTTTAGTAGTTGAAAAAGTTGCTACTAAAAAATGATTGCAATCTGAGTCAGAAATCTGTAGAATCAGCTTATAAAATAAAATGATGGAGAAATATACAATTGTCAAGTAGAAAACATTGACAAACAAGAGATTCCTTAGTATAATTCTCTATGTTGCTTTAGGGGTGAAAAATGTGAAAATATCATTAAAACAACTTGAAAATTCTCAAGGAATGCCTGTTTATTTTGAAGAAGAAATGCGAGTAGAGGACAACTTAAAGAGTCGTGATGATACGATACTAGCTGTTTCTCCTGCTGTCGCAAAAGGATTTCTTGTTTATCAAAATGAAACAGTTATTGCGCAATTTACATGTGTTGTCGATATTACACTTCCTTCATCCAGGTCTCTAGAGCCAGTGGTTGTGCCATTGTCAATAGAAATTGTTGAACGATATATTCCAAAAGGAACTTCATTTGAAGAACAGGAATTAACAGAAATTGTTATTCCATTAGAAACTGATTGGATAGATTTACAACCTGCTGTGGAAGATCATATTTTACTTTCAATTCCTTTACAAGTCTTATCGCCAGAGGAATTGAGTGAAGACCGAATGCCAAGTGGTCAAGATTGGGAAGTGATTTCTCAAGACGAGTTGTCTTTAAGACGTACAGTCGCAAAAGAACAACAAATTGATCCGAGGTTAGCGGCTCTACAGTCTTTCTTCGATTCCGATGAGACTGAAAAGTAAAAAGCATTTTATGTAAAGAAGATTGATTAGGAGGTGTACAAAATGGCAGTACCAAAACGTAAAACATCAAAAGCTAGAAAAGCTAAACGTCGTACTCACTTCAAATTAGAAGTACCAGGGTTAAACGCATGCCCTAACTGTGGTTCATTAAGAAAAAGCCACCATGTTTGCCCATCATGTGGACAATACGATGGAAAAGAAGTTGTTTCTCAAGAAGCATAATTTTAACAATCAAGCCTACACTTTATGTGTAGGTTTTTTTATTTTATTGAAGGAAAAAAGTTCGTGAAGATATTGTATATCTTTTCGAACGTTTTTGTTTGCTGGAGAAGTTTTGTGGTTATTCGACAAATCCTGTTGGCAAATCAACTTAATCACTAAATTAAGTCTTCGATTGATGATTAATGGAGTTTACACAAAACATTGGGCACTCTCTAAAAAAATTCGCTATAAAAAATAGTTTTCGCCATTTTTTTCATATATATAAGTGAAGAGATGATTACAAGTGAAGAATCATTAGTAGTCACCTTCACATAAATATAGGAAGTTGTAAAAATGAAAGAACGTATCAAAGATGCAAGACCGATGATGGATTTAATGGCAAAAAAAGTTTTCAGTAATCCTGAAATAACAGTACAGTTTATTCGAGATATCCTAGAATTACCTGTCCACCATGTAAAAATACTCGATGGATCTCAAATACACAATCACCAAATATTAAACCAAGCGGATCGAATTGTGAGCCGAAAATACTGGACCAGGAAGGAAAGAAAAATGTACGACGAAAGAACACGATATCTCCAAGCCTATTCAAGCTTTTTAGCGACTATAGAAAAAGAAAAGAAAGATGCAAGGATGGAAGGGTTAGCGGAAGGAATCGAAAAAGGAAAAGTAGAAGGGATAGAGGAAGGAATTGAAAAAGGAAAAGCACACGGAATCGAACATGGAAAGAAAATGATGATTATCAGCTTAATCAAAGATGGGCTTTTCTCTAAAGAAGAAGATGCAAAACGATTAAGCGTATCTGTAATTGAATTAGATGAATGTTTGTTTGCTGACGAATAAGAGAATAACAATTTTTCAAGACGACTTCGAGTCGTCTTTTTTATATGTGAAAGAAAATTTATCTTTACCTAAAAAGAATAATAATCATATGCGATTAGCTTTTTATCTCATCTTCATGAATTCATGAGAGGATAGAAGTGAAATCTTAGGATAAATTACGATGGATGACAAATATTCCATCGGAAAATGCAAATATAATCAGAAAATAATGTGATAAATAGTAGATGTCAGGAATAAAAATTTGATAAATAGAGTATATAACGATATACATTAATAAAATTCCTGAAAAATAACATTTTAAACCCTTAAAGCATATTTATTTTAAAACGGGGAAAAATATTTTCAAAATTGTATAAATTATAATATATAGAGAATGTTAAACTTGTGAATAGATGTTTTTTTAGGATGATTTAATTGTTTTTCTTGTTGTAAAAGTTTGTGAAAATGTTTGTGAATTCCAAAGTTAATTTACTTGAAAAAATATAAAATTTATGATAAATTGTATGCGCCATAGTATAGTGGAAATAATAAAGAAGAGGAGATTAATTAATGAAGAAAAAGAATCAAAATAATGAATTTAATCGAATTCAACGATTTTCAATTCGTAAGTACAGCTTTGGTGCTGCATCAGTAGCCATTGCAACGTACTTAATGTTTATGGGAAATGGTGCGGTTTATGCTGCACAAGAAGGAGTAGCAGAAGGAACTGAAGCTAAAGCAGGGGAAGTTGTGCCTTCTAAAGAAGAGCCTAAGAATGAAGCTCCAAAAGCTGAATCTTTAGATAAATCAAAATTGATTGGTTTAATTGCTGAAATTGAAACTAAATTATCAGATGGAACATATAACAATAAAACAGATGAAAGTTTATCATTATTAAAATCTGCAGTTGAGTTAGCTAAATCAACAGTTGTTAATGCAACTTCACAAGAAGAATTAGAAGTAGCTTATAGAAGTTTATTTACAACAAAAAACACAAAATTAAAAAATAAACCAATAGAGACAAAAGACGCTCCAGAAGTAGACACTACTAACGGAAAAGAAACTGTAGGTAAAAAAGCAGAAAACACAGAACCAAAATCTGGTACTAACGCTATCGAAAACACAGGTTCTAACGATCCACGTAATGGGAAAGCATTAGATAAAGATAATGCTTTTAGAACAGATGCGACTTCTGGACACGCTGAATTTGAAAAAACAGTAGGCGATATTACTTATTCTGTAGAATTTTCAAATGATACTACAAAAGAAATTTACGTTTATAATAAAGAAGAAGCTAATGTTGAATTTAAAATTAAATCGGCTACGAATAAAGTAAGCTATGTCGAGACAACAAAAGGTTCAAGTCAAAAATTCAGAGAAGTAGATAGTACAACATTAACAGATGATTATGGATATTATTTCAAAAAAATCACTACAGATACAGATACACCATTAACAGTAGCAATGACAGGTCAACCTAATGCAGGAATCATGGCGAATGCTAATTATACTAAGACTGAAGATCAAAACTTCGCTATGGGTGACCGTTATCTTCGTGTAACAGCAAAAGATGGTACTGCAATGTCTGCACCGAATAGTGGAGTAAATGCAGATGGATACTTCAAGATTGTCCTTAAATCACAAACATACAAATACCAACCTAAGAACTTAACAAATGCAGACAAAGTACTAGTTGCTAATCCAAATCAATTAACAACAACAGAACTTGAATCAGTAAAAAATAGTCTTAAAGTAATCTATTCAACAACGAGTACTGATGCACGTCTTACAAGTTTAAAAGGTAAAGACGTAGCTGATACTAACTCAGTAGTTGATACAATTGTTGAGGAAGGTAAAAACTTCGTTGTAACTTATAAAGATGGGTCTAAAGATACTGTTTCAAAAGGTCTATTAGTGAAGAGTGGAGAAGCACCTGCAGTAGATACACATCCACAAGCTAGAGGGACGGTTCTATCAACAGATGAAAAATTATCAGGAACTGGTGTGGTTGGAGCAACTGTTAAAGTTACTGTAAGAAACCCAGAAAAAACAGAAGTATTATTAGAAAAAACAGCAACAGTAAACGCTGAAGGAAAATGGGAAATTCCTTTAACGGAAGGTTTAAATAGTAACGAAGCCTTAAATGGCGGTAGTACAGCATCAAGAACGTTCTATAAAAATAAACCTAAAAATCCAGTTGAAATTATTCAAACGGTTGATGGTATAGAAAGTGAAGCTAAAAACCAAGAAGTATCTATCGGACCTTCAACAATTAAACCATCAGCAGCTGCAAAAGACGGCGCGAGCGTTGTAGCAGGAGCTAAAGAAGTAACAATCACTGTACCGCATGACGCAGGATTCACATACTTCTTCTATACAAATAAAGATAATAACAAAGAAACACAGCTTGATATTAAACGTGAAGATGACGGAAGTTTAGTGATGTCTGGAGGAAATGCTAATAAAGCAGATATCAAAAAAGTAGAAAAAGGTCCTTTCTATGATACAGTCACTTTAACGTTAAAAGAACATGTTAAAGAGGGTGTAAACTTAAAAGTTATTCCTCACAATGGAATAGCTACAAAAGGAACTTACTTAGGTAAAACACCTTATCCTGTTACTAACGAAGCACCAGTAGTATCAGCAGTGGAAGAAAACAAAAATGAAAAAGAAGTTCCAACCGATGCATCTGTTACAAAAGCTGATTTATTAAGACTTGTGAAAGTAACAGACCATGAAGATGATCAAGATGCTACTTTAGGTACTAAAGGAAATGCGAGAATAGTATCAATCGATGGAGATGAAAATGCTACAAAAGTAGATACTTCAACAGCAGGGGAACATACTGTAATCTTTAGAGCAGTAGACAGTCAAGGGAAAGAATCTGCTGACTACACATATAAGATTAAAGTTCGTCAAAACAACGCACCGGAAGTAACAATCCCTTACTCTATAGATGGTAAAAAAGATGTCTATGTATATGCGAATGAAGACTTTGAAATTCCAATCAAATATACAGATGATACAGGTAAGGTAGTGGAAGCGTCTATTAGACAGGGCGGAAATAAAGAGTTGCCTCAGAAGGCTGGTCAAAATGATCCTAATGTTTTAGATAATCAATACAATATGACAGTAGGAAAAATTTCCTCAGAAACTACAGCTACAGCAGAAAATCCTGCTATTATAAAAATTAAAGGTAATATTTCAAAAGATAACTCTGGAATTGAGGCGAGTAAATTCCCTAAAGAAGAAGATCAAGAACTCAAAATTGTAACTCGTTATGCAACGGCTACAGATAGTGATGGGAAAAACATTTTCAATAATGCAACTGAAACAACATATGCAACTGATCCAGGAGCATTTACAATTAAACTAAAAGCTCAAACAGCTAAATATGATATTAAGGCATTAGACGATGAGCATAAAACTGTTGTAACAAATACTGCTAATCTGACTAAGGATGATTTGGCAACTGTTAAAGCAAAGCTTCAATTAGAATTCTCTAAGAAAAATAAAGATAAGAACATTGACAAAACTGCTGAAGTTAAACCTGAAAATGTTGAAAAAGCAGTAGAGGCTGTTGCTCAAGATGGTACAAACTTAGTAGTAACCTATAAAGATGGTTCTAAAGATACAATCGCTTTAGATAAAGTTGTGAAATTAGACAAAGCTCCAGCGATTAAAGCAGTAGAAGATAAAGCAACAGAGCAAATTGCTGCTATCAATGGTAATAGTGTATTATCACAAGTTGAAAAAGATGCGGCTATCGCTCAAGTAAACGCAGGGAAACAAGCATCCTTAGATAAAATTGATGATGCTACAAATAACGACGCAATAAATGTAGCTAAAACTGAAGGTACTGAGGCTGTAGCAAAAGTAAACCCAGTAGCTAAAGATGCAGCTAAACAAGCTGTTACAGATGCATTAAACGCTAAAAAAGATGCACTTGATAAACGTACAGATTTATCAGATGCAGAAAAAGCAAAAGCTAAAGAAGAAGCTAAAAAGGCAGCCGATGATGCAATTGCTAAAATTGATAAACAACCAGCGATTGTAGATTCTAAAGATAAAGCAACAGCAGCGCAAACAGCAGTAGATGGCGAAAAAACTAAAGCTACTGAAGCGATTGCTAAAGTAAACCCAATCGCAAAACAAGCGGCATTAGATAAAATCGATGCAGCATTAAAAGCTAAAGAAAAAGAAATGGACGGCCGTGCTGACTTAACGGACGAAGAAAAAACAGCTGCAAAAGAAGAAGCAAAACGAATTGCAGAAACTAAAAAAGCAGAAATTAATGGTAAGGCAAATAATGCAGATACACCTGAAGAAGCTGAAAGAATTCAAGGTGAAATCAATACAGCAGGTACTGAAGGTGAAACAGCGATTAAGGCTGTAACAAAAGATGCTGCTAAGAAACCAGCGGCAAAAGATAGCCTAACAGGAGTGGCTGATACTAAAAAAACGGAAATTCAAAATGACACGTCATTATCAGAAACGGCTAAAGAAAAACTAAAAGCAGAAGTAGATGCCATTAAAAAAGCATCAGAAGCAGCAATTGATGGAGCTAAAAAAGACGCTGATGTTGACAAGGCTAAGAAAGCCGGAGAATTTGCCATCAAGGCAATCAACTCAGTGCGTTTACCAGCTAATAAGGTATTAGTAGCAAATAAGGGTGATCTAAGCACTACTGACCGTGAAAACATTGAAGCAGCAGTAAGAAAAGTGAATCCAACAGCAACTTCTATCAAAGTGAATCCAGATGGAAGTGTTGATGTGAGGTTAGAAAGTGGAAAAGAAGAAAATCTTCCATTAGATAAATTGGTGAGAACTAATACTGATTTAGGTAATAAGGGTGGTGGTAACGATATTAATCGTCCAGCGGATAAAGTTATCGTTAAAGATCCAGATCCTACGAAATTAACAGATGCTGAAAAAGAAAAAATCTTAAAAGCTGTTCGTGATGTTAACCCTAATTCAGTTGTAACAATGGATGATAACGGAACAGTAACAGTATCAACGCCAGAAGGAAAAACAGCAGGATTCCCAGTAGCAGAATTAGTACGTACATTAGATGATGTGAAAAATGATAATTCAGGTTCAGCTAATACAGGAATTCGTAAACCAGCTGATAAAGTAGTTGGAGATCCGACAAACGCAGGTGATCAAGCAAAAGTAACTGCGAAATTGAAAAAATTAAACGGTAATGATGCTGAAGTTAAATATGATGATGAAGGAAATGCAACAGTAGTTCTTCCAAATGGTACTGTAGCAACAATTCCAGCATCAGACTTATTCAAAACACCAGAAGAAGTTAGTAAAGCAAGTGGTGGAGATGATATCAATAAACCAAACTCACAAACTGTCGTTGATGATATAACAACATTACAACCTGATAAACTACAAGAAGTGAAAGATGCTATTAAAGCAAAAGTTGAGGCAGTAAACCCAGGTGCAGTTGTAGTAGTAGACAATAACGGAAACGCAATTGTAACAACACCAGAAGGTAAAACAGCAGTTATCGATGCAGATGATTTAATTAAGAAATCTACTGAATTACCAAATGCAAAAGCAGGTAACTACATTAACAACCCAGCAGACAGAGTACGAGTAGGAAATAAAGAATCATTACAACCTGAAGAAATCGCTAAAATTAAAGCAGCGGTTGAAGCAGTAAACCCAGGAGCGACAGTAGTAGTTGATGAAAAAGGAAATGCAACAGTAACAACACCAGTAGCACCAGGAGTAGAAGCGAAGACTGCAACAATTCCAGTAAGTGAATTAGTAAAACTAGATGGTGATAAGGATGCAGTAAGTGGTGGAAACCAAGTAAACACTCCAGCAGATAGAGTAGTCTTAGAAAAAGCTATTGCTGACTTAACATCAGATGAACTTACTAAGTTGAAAGAAGATATTACAGCAAAAGTTAAAGCAGTTAACCCAGATAAAGATGGTAAGGCAACAACTGTAGTAATAGATGAAAAAGGAAATGCAACAGTAACAACACCAGATGGAAAAACAGCAACAATTCCAGTAGCTGACTTAGTAAAAGCTAAAACAGATTTAGCAGACCCAACTAAACAAGATGCTGTAAACAAACCAGCGGATAAAGTAGTAGTAGCTGATCCAAATGCAGATTTAGGCGCATCTAAAGACGCAATTAAAGCAGCGGTTGAAGCAGTCAATCCAGATGCAACAGTAGTAGTTGATGACAAAGGAAACGCAACAGTAACAACGAAAGACGGTAAAACTGTAGTTATTCCAAAAGCTGATTTAGTGAAAACTGAAGCTGATAAAGAAACTGCTAAAGCAGGAAACAGCATTAACAAGCCAGTTGATAAACTAATAGCTAATAAAGATGCTTTAACTCTTGAAAATATTGCGGCAATTAAAGCTAAAGTAGAAGCAGTCAACCCAGATGCAACAGTAGTAGTAGACGAAAAAGGAAATGCGACTGTAACAACCCCAGAAGGACAAACTGCGACAATTCCAGTGGCTGAATTAGTCAAAGCTGAAGCTGACAAAGACACTGCTAAAGCAGGAAACAATGTCAATAAACCAGCAGATAAAGTAGCAGCAACAAAAGAAGACTTAGCGGATCCTACTAAGAAAGATGATGTTGTAGGAAAAATCAAAGCAGCAATTCTTAAAGTAAATCCAGAAGGAACAAAAGTTGTAGTTGATGAAAAAGGAAATGCAACAGTATCTTCTCCAGATGGAAAAACAGCGACAATCCCAGTTGAAGATTTATTAAAAGACCCAGCTGATAAAGTTAAGGCTAATGCAGGAAACAAAGTAAACACACCAGCAACTAAGGTAGTTGTAACAAGTCCTGATAACAAAGCTGCTGATGAAGAAAAAATCAAAGCTGAAATCTTGAAAGTGAACCCAGGTGCAACTGTAGTATTTGATACAGCAGGAAACGCAACAGTAACAACGAAAGATGGAGCTGTAGCGACAATCCCAGCATCTGACTTAGCAAAAGACGCAGCAGACCTAGAAAAAGCTGACAAACAAGATGATGTTAAGAAACCAGTTGACAAAACAATTGTTAAGCATACTGATAGATTAACTCAAACTGAAAAAGATGCAATTAAAGCAGCTGTTGAAAAAGTAAATCCAAGTGATCCAGCTAACCCTACAACAGTAGTAGTAGATGATCATGGAAATGCAACAGTAACAACACCAGACGGAAAAACTAAAGTTATTCCAGCTTCTGAGTTAGTGAAAACACAAGATCAAGCAGATGGTGCAAACGCAGGAAATAATGTCAACAAACCAGCAGATAGAGTATCAGCAAAACCAGCAGACTTAGAAGGAGCTAATAAAGAAGCTCTTAAAGGTAAGATTGCAGATGCAATTAAAGCAGTTAACCCAGAAGGAACTAAAGTATTCGTTGACGACAAAGGAAATGCCACAGTAACAACACCAGAAGGTAAAACAGCAACAATCCCAGTTGAAGACTTACTAAAAAATCCTGATGATAAAAATTCTGCAACTGCAGGTAACAAAGTGAATACTCCAGCAGACAGAGTAATTTTAGATAAAGATATTGCTGCCTTATCACCAGAAGAACTTGCTAAGGTAAAAGAAAAAATTGCTGATAAAGTTAAAGCAGTAAATCCAGATGCAACAGTATTCGTAGATGATAAAGGAAATGCCACAGTAACAACTAAAGATGGTGCTGTAGCAACAATTCCAGCTGCTGATTTATTGAAGGCAAAAACTGATTTAACAGATCCAGCTAAACAACCAGCAGTTAAGATTCCTGTAGACGAAACAGTAGTTGCGAATAAAGATGGTTTGTCAGGAGACGAAAAAACAGCAATTCAAAAAGCTGTTGAAAGTGTAAATCCGGGTGCTACAGTATTCGTAGATGAAAAAGGAAATGCCACAGTAACAACACCAGACGGAAAAACAGCAGTAATTGCAGCAGATGATTTGGTGAAAACAAAAGAAGATGTGTCAAATGATCCTAAAGCAGGTAACCTTGTTAACAAACCAGCAGATAGAGTCTTTGTTAAAGATGGACAAATTACGGATGATGTTAAAGCAAAAATTAAAGATAAAGTTCAACGTGTAAATCCTGATTCAACAGTATTTGTGGACGAAAATGGAAATGCAATCGTAACAACACCAGAAGGTAAGACAGTTACAATTCCAGTAGACGACTTAACAAAAACAGATGCAGATAAAGCAAAAGTTAAAGCAGGAAACAAAATTAGTATACCTGCAGATAGAGTGTTAGTGAAAGATCGCGAACACCTAACAGCAGAGGATATTAAAGAAATCGAGAAAAATATCAAGGTTGTAAATCCAGATAAAGATAAAGATAATCCAACAGTTGTATTATTTGACGAAAAAGGAAACGCAACTGTAACAGTGACAAATCTAGATGGTACTAAGACTACAGCTACAATTCCAGTAGAAGATTTAGTAAAACCAGTAGCTTACTTAACAAATCCAGCTAAACAAGATTTAATTAAGAAACCAGTGGATAAAGTGTTAATAGCTAACGCTGATAATATTGGTGAGGATGCTAAGAAAGCTATTGAAAAAGCTGTACTTGCTGTAAATTCAAAAGAAGGAACAACTGTAGTAGTAGATGACAAAGGTAATGCGACAATCACAACTCCAGATGGTAAGACATTCGTAATTCCAGCCAAAGATTTAGTGAAGAATAATGACCAAGCAGCTAACGAAAAAGCAGGAAATGACATCAATAAACCATCAGATAAGGTAGTAGCAGATACAACTAAACCATTGACAGACGAAGCTAAAAAAGCTATTGCTAAGAAAATCAAAGCTGTAAACCTTGATACAAAAGCAATCTTCGTGGATGATAAAGGGAATGCAACTGTTACATTAGAAGATGGAACAACAGCGACAATTCTTGCAAAAGACTTAGTAAGAACAGAAGAACAAGCTAAGGGACCAAATGCAGGAAATAATGTAAACACTCCAGCTGATAAAGTAGTAGCAGATCCAGACAAATTAACTGATACTGATAAAACTGCAATCGCTGAAAATATAAAATCAGTAAACCCAGAAGCAAAAGTAGCCTTCGATAAGTATGGAAATGCAACAGT
Source organism: uncultured Granulicatella sp. (assembly GCA_963535215.1). Taxonomy (GTDB): domain Bacteria; phylum Bacillota; class Bacilli; order Lactobacillales; family Aerococcaceae; genus Granulicatella. Next base: position 25,917 of record CAUSWE010000019.1, read on the forward strand.
AACAACTAAAGATGGAGCTATAGCAACAATTCCAGTTAAAAATCTAGTGAAAACACAAGATGAAGCAACAAAACCAACAGCAGGTAACAACGTGAACAAACCAGCTGATAAGGTAGTAGCAGATCCAGCAGACTTTAATGATGAAACTAAGAAAGTAGCTATTAAGAAAGCTATCGAAGATAACATCAAAGCAGTAAATCCTGGTGCGCTTGTAGCAGTAGATGATTTAGGAAATGCAACAGTTACACTTCCAAATGGTAAGACAGCAGTAATTCCAGCAAAAGACTTAACAAAACCATCAACAGAAGTAGATAAGCCAAAAGCAGGAAATGATATTGTTAAACCAGCAGATAAAACTGTAGTGAAGGATCCAGCTAAGTTAACAGATGCTGAGAAAGATGCTATCGGTGCTAAAGTAGCAGAGGTAAACCCAGATGCTAAATACATTGCAGTAGACGACAAAGGAAATGTAACAGTAACACTTAATGATGGAAAAGTAGCAGTAATTCCAGCGTCAGATTTAACTAAGACAGCAGAAGAAGCAGCTAAACCAAAAGCAGGAAATGATGTAGTTAAACCAGCTTCTAAACTAATTGTCGCAAATCCAGATAACTTAACACTAAAAGAAAAAGAAGATATCATTGCGAAAATTAAAGCAGTAAACCCAGATGCAGATCCAACAAAACCTACAACTGTAGTATTAGACGACAAAGGAAATGCGACAGTTACAACACCTGATGGTAAGATAGTAGTTATTCCAGCATCAGACTTAATTAAGTCTAAGGCAGATGTTGAAAACGGAAATGCTAAAGATAATGCTAATATTCCAGCAGCTAAAATACCAGTTAAGGATGTAACTGCTTTGAATAAATCTGATAAACAAGCTATCGAAGCTAAAATTAAAGCAGTCAATCCAGGAGCAACTGTAGTATTTGATGATGAAGGAAATGCCACAGTTACAACAGATGATGGTAATGTATCGGTTATTCTAGTATCAGATTTAGTGAAATCACATGATAAGATTTCCGAAGAAAATGCAGGAAATGATGCTAATACACCAGCAGCTAAGACTGTAGTAGCAAATCCAGAAGCATTAACAGATGCTGAAAAAACAGCTGTTAAGAAAGCAGTAGAAGCAGTCAATCCAGGAGCAACTGTAGTAGTAGATGACAAAGGAAATGCCACAGTTATGAAAGACGGAAAAGTTCTTTATGTTCCAGCATCAGACTTAGTAATTCCAGCGGATAACCTAGCTGGCGAAGCTAAAAACGCTAAAGTGAAAACACCAGCATTCCGTACATTAGTTGGAGATAAAGAAAAATTAACAGACAAAGAAAAAGAAGCTGTTAAGAAAGCAATTGAAGCAGTAAACCCAGGTGCGACTGTAGTAGTAGACGACAAAGGAAACGCAACAGTAACATTACCAGACGGTTCTACAGCAACAATTTCTAAAGAACAACTAGTGAAAGATCAAAAAGATGTTTCTAACTCTAAACATGGTGGAGATAATCTTGATATCGATTTGAGTAAAGTACTTGTAGGAAATATTAATGATATTACTCCAGAAGAAAAAGCGAAATTCCAATTCAAAGTTCTAGGAGCTATCACTAATGTAGAAGAATTCGATCTTGATGCTTACATTAAATCAACAGATAAAGATGGAAACACAGTTTACACATCTAAAGATTCTAAAGTGAAAATTACAATCGACAAAGATGGTAATGCAACAATCGAAAAAGATGGTAAGAAAGAAGCAGCTGTTAGTATCGATAAAGCCGGAAATGTAACAATCGTTACAAAAGAAGGTCAAGTATTAGCAATTCCAAGAGATGACGCATTCAAACAACGTCCTTATGTACCGCAATATGCAAAAGTAGATAAATCTAAATTAGAATCAGGTATCCGTAACTTGGATAGTTTAATTGCATCTCAAGCAGATCAATTAGATGCTGCAAAATTAAAAGAAGCTAAAGCATTATTAGCAGAAGCAAAAGAAGTATTTGGAAATCCAAATGCAACTCAAGCAGAAGTAGATGCAATGGTGAAACGTTTAGAAGAATTCAAGTTAAACCAAGCTTCAGTAGCAACTGATGATCAAGCAGCTAACAATACATCAAACGGAGAAACTTCAGAAGATGCAACAGATGCTAAATTAGCAGCGAACGTTTCAAAACGAAACAACCAAAAAGAACTTCCAAATACAGGTACATCAACATTTGGAACAGTTCTTCCAGCAATCGCAGCTCTATTATCAGGAGTAGGCGTATTTGCAACAAAGAAAAAAGAAGATGAATAATCAATAGATTTCATTTGTTGAGAGAAGAAGGATTATAGCTAAAAGAAGGCTATTTTCCTTCTTTTTCTATATTGGTGCACATCAATTGTAAAGCGTTAAAAAATATGTGATAATGTATAGCTAGATAGGTAGCAAATAAAAATTAGGAGATGAACAAATGAAAGGTACATTATCATTAAGAGGGTTTAGAAAATTACGTACAGGTGCTATTGTAGCAACTGGTGTATTTTTAATTGGATTAGCAAATGTCCAAACAACTGTTCAAGCAAGTGAAGAAGATGGTGTTTGGGTAGCAAGAACTGTTGAACAAGTCAAAGCAGATATACAAAAAGAAGATAATTTCTTTAAATACGAAATTAAATGGGGAGATACGTTAAGTGTCATTAGTGAAGCAACGAATATTCCTGTAGATGTATTAAAAGAAATGAATCGTATTTCAGATAGAAATTTATTTTTACCACACAATGAATTACTTTACACAGAAGGAGAAAGTGTAACAGATTCAAAAACAAAACATAAAATTATTATTAAAGAAAGTTATGGTAAAAAAGAAGTTAGAACTTATGAAGTTGTACTTCAAAAAAATCATGAAACAGCTGAAGTATCTTTTGAATTAAAAGAAACTACTGAAAAAGTTCAAACAAATTATACATCAGTTGTAAGTTACGGTGAGGTATATAACTTAGTTTCAGATCAAGCAGAAGGAACAATGGAAACACCAACGCTAACACCACCAGCGGAAGAACACCCAGCAGCGCCAGGAGTGACAGAAACGCCAGCACCAGCGCAACCAACGGAAGAAAAACCAGCAGCGCCAGGCACAACAGAAAAACCAGCACCTGCGCAACCGGCGGAAGAAAAACCTGCAACTTCAGGCACAATAGAAACGCCAACTCCAGCGCAACCAGCGGAAACAACACCAGCAGGTTCAGGAGCAACAGAAACACCAGCACCAGCGCAACCAGCAGAAGAACACCCAGCAGCGCCAGGTACAGCAGAAACATCAACTCCAGCGCAACCAGCAGAAGAACACCCAGCGGCGCCAGGCACAACAGAAACGCCAGCGCCAACGAAACCTGCGGAAGAACACCCAG
>CAUSWE010000020.1:0-27739 GCA_963535215.1 uncultured Granulicatella sp.
CAAATTTTGTTTCTGTCATGAGTAAGACGGTGAAACCGTCTTGGCGTTTCCCTATGGATTAGACATAAATATCGAATCATTTCCCTTCGACAGTACGAACTGTATCAGGTTCAATGGGTATCATCTCAGCCATAAAGGCACCCCAAATGTTCTCTCATTTCATTCGAAAACAGTATAACAATACAGAGATTTAATGTAAATAAAAACGATGAATACCCTAAAGTCATTCACCGTTTTCCAATCTCTTTTGTTCTTTTCGTCTTTTATTTCGCTCTCTTAATCCTTTAAAGAAGTCTTTTAAGATTTGTTGACACTCTTCTTCTAATACGCCATGTTCGACTTCTACTTGATGATTAAACCGTTCATCTTGCAATAAATTCATAAAAGTCCCTGCAGTCCCTGCCTTTGGATCAAAAGCTCCAAAGGTTACTTTTTTCAAACGTGACAAAATCATAGCACCACTACACATGGGGCAAGGTTCTAATGTTACAAATAATTCACAATCTTCTAATCGCCAACTCCCTAGAACTTGATTTGCTTGCCTTATTGCTTTAATTTCAGCATGTAACGTCGCATCTTGTTCTTTCTCACGCAAATTATGTCCACGTCCAATAATTTCCCCATTTAACACAACAACTGCACCAATAGGAACTTCTTCCTTATCATAAGCTTTTTGCGCTTCCTTTAAAGCTTCCCTCATGAACATTTCTTTTTCCATTTGTTCGATGATTTTCACCTCATTTACCCAAAATCTTCAACGCTTCTTCTCGTTTAATGACTAATTCTTTTACAAGATGATAGATGACTGCACAAAATGGTGTGAAAAATACTAAACCTAGAATTCCAAATAAATTCCCACCAATCAATGCAGCTGCTAAAGTTAATACTGTTGGCAATCCAATCGAATTTCCTACTACACGAGGATAAATAAAATTCCCCTCAATTAACTGTAATCCATAGAAGACACCAATTGAAATTAACGCTTGAATCGGGCTTACTGTAAAAATGAAAATAGCCCCTAACATACAAGCCGAAAATGGTCCGATATATGGAATAAACGACAACACTCCTGCCAATACACCAGTAATGGCTGCATAAGGCAATTGAAATACACTATATGTAACAAACACTAATGAACCAATAATCATCGCTTCGATTAATTGTCCCATTAAAAATTTATCATAAGTATCTAATGTTACTTTAGCGATATACTGAAGTAATTCATATCGATTTTCTGGAAGAATCACCTTTAATAATCGATTGATTAAATATTGTAATTGCTCTTTACTTCCTAAAATATTTAACATTAAAAATACTGCCATTAAAATCGTAAATACGTTAGAAAAAATTCCTGTAATATTAGAAGTAAATCCACCCAGTAACGATACAACGCTAGAAACAATATTACTTTGATTAATAAATCCAGTAATTCGTTCTACATCCGTTGCTTGTAACCACCCTGAATGTTGAATCCAATTCACACAAAAATCCATTAAGTAATTAAAACTTTCTCCTAATTGAACAACCGTTTTCGCTAAGGTTGGAACAATAATCCAAGAAATAGCCACCACAATTGCAATAAAAATCAATAGCACTCCTAAAATCGCAATTCCTCTTCTGAAAGATTTAGGGACTTTAACCTTTTCTAATTGTTTTTCCATGTGTTTCATTGGAACATTAAAAATAAATGCCATTAATAATCCTAAAACAATCGGAGATAGCATTCCTAAAAAAGTATTCACTCCTGCGTATAAATGGCTAATATTTAATACAAAGAATAAACTCGCCGCAGCTACTGCAATTAATATTAATTGTTGCTTAAAATTTTTCTCCATTACTTGTCTCCATTTTTCTGTAATTTCTCTTGAATTTCTTTCATAAGCCCTTCACACCCTAAGCAAACATCTTGATAGGTCTGCTCAAAATCTCCGGTATACCACGGGTCTGCAATGTCTCGCTTGCTTCCTGAAAAACTTAATAATGACGCAATTGTTGCAGAAGTCTTCCCTTGCATCATTCGTTTAATATTCATCATATTTTCCGAATCCATTCCAATAATATAGTCTGCATCTGCATCTACAGAGGATAATTGTCTAGAATACATTCCATCTGTCGAGATTCCGACTTTTGCTAGTTGTTTTCTAGTACCAGAATGAACAGGATTGCCTTGTTCCCAAGAGCTTGTTGCTGCAGAATCAATGACGACTTGTTGTTCCAATCCTCTATCTTTTACCATTTGTCTAAACACAGCTTCTGCCATGGGTGAACGGCAAATATTTCCTAAACATACAAATACAACTTTCATCTACAACTCTCCTTTTCTCTTTCTGCCAGTATACCATATTTTAGAATACTCGTCCTTTTAATTCCATAACAAAAAGCACACGAAAGACGTTTTCATTGTCTTTCGTGTGCTAGGGATTAATCTAACTTAAAATAAGATAAATGACATGATTAGCATAAATACTACACCAACAATCATTGGTACAGATGTTCTCTTAACAATATCTAATGGTTCTTGTTTAGTACTACCTGCAACAATCATAACAACTGCTGCAACAGGAGATACTGCACGTAATAAGTTCCCCGCTAATCCCATTGGAACTGTAACAGCATATGGGCTAATATGAGCTGCCGTAGCTAAAGGAACCATTAGAGGTACCATCGCAAAGAAAAGTGCTGTCCCACTACCACTTAACAATACAATGATAGCTGTGAAGACAACTAAAATTAATGGTAATAATATTCCTGATGCACTAGTATTTTCCATTGATTTTTGAAGTGCTGAAATTATACCAATTCCTTTTAATCCACTAACAAAAACAGATGCTGCAATCAATAATATTACAATTCCCATAGAATTACCCATTCCTTTAAAGAAGAAATCTACATTATCAAATGTTTCTTTAACATTTTTTGTTCTTAGTAATTCACAAATAATCGCAATAACAAAGGAAATAATTGCCACAATTTCAACTGAAACTTTTAAATTTATTCCTAGTAATGAGTTAACTCCAAAAATCACTAACATAATTAAAATTGGTAATAATGGTAAACATGCATAAATAAATTTAGTAAATCCTGTAAACATTTTTTTAGATTCATCTACAGAAGAATCTAGAACATAATCAATTTCACTAAATTGGATTGATCTATCACAATATTTTTGCCATAAGTAATGTGCAAGAGCCATAACTAATAATGTTGGAACAGAAATAATTGCATGATAGTTAAAAACATATTCAGCTACAGGAATTCCTAATTCTTGAGCAATAGCAACATTATCTGATCCCAATGGAGTTGGCATCACTGTTGCAGTTGTTGCAATAACTGCAGCTGCTGTTAATGGGCTCATTTTTGATTTTACTAATACCGGATACAAAGTAGCTAATAATATTATAGCTAAATTCGAAGCACTTGGAATTACTAAAGATAATAGATTACCCAACAAGAATACTACCGGAACTAAAAAATAAGATGATTTTACATGCTTTAATGGAGATGTTAAAACATTGACTGTTACTTCATTCGCTCCTATTTTATTCATATAAGCAGTATAACCACCCAAAATCAAAATTACTAATCCCGCTCCAGAAAGAGTTGATTTAAATTGGTTTACAACCGAAGTAAGTGGGTCAATAAATGCATTAACAGGTTCTTTAATTACTGGAATTCCTGTTAACGAAGCGATATATAAAAGTAATATACCTATCCCTAACATTGCAACCTTAATGTCTGCTTTTTTTAATAATAAATAAGTAACTAAACCCACTGAACAAATTCCTAATAAAATTGTAACAATTGTACTCATAATATTTCTCCTTATCCTACTTTACATTTTTCTACTGCTGATACAAACCACTTTCTAAATTCATCAGCATTAACATCTATTGCAACAATAGCATTTTCTTCTTTACCCATTTTTTTATTTATATCAATTAAAGAAGCACCCTGAGTAAATTCTCCTTTAGTTTCTATTGCAACATACTCACTAGACAATTGATATATTTCTGGAGCTAACAAATATGCAATAGCAGTACTATCATACATCTTTAATCCTGTAGAAAAACTCCCCCCTCTATATCGTTTAAATAAGGAATAAAACATATCCCCTGTAGGATTTAAATCTTTTATTTTTTCTGAAATTTCAGGATAAATTAATGCTTCCTTACCAATTTCTAAAGGACAAATTACTTTTGATACTGGAAAATCCATAACAATTTTTGCTGCCTCTGGATCAAAATGAAAATTATATTCAGAATATACCCCTGAATTTCCTCTTCCAATAGCTCCACCCATAATAACAATTTCCTTAACCTTTTCCAGATCACCTGGATAGGAATTTATTAATAAAGCTATATTTGTTAATGGTCCAATACAAACTAATGTAATCTCTTTATTACTTTGTATCACTTGATGCATTGCTTCAACTGCAGTTATATTCATTAATAAACTTGTATCAGGTTCTGGGAAGTCATATCCTTCCATTCCCGTCTTTCCATGCACAGATTCAACTGACATCGCTGTTTTTAATAATGGTTTTTTGGCACCTTTAGCTACAGGAACTTTTTTGTTTAAAAATTTTAATAATTTCAACGCATTAATAGTTACATTTTCTAATCCAACATTTCCTGCTACAGTTGTAATTAATTGAACGTCCAATTCTTTCGCATATAATGCTATTGCAATCGCAACTGCATCATCTATCCCAGGATCTGTATCAATAATAATTTTTCTTGTCATTTTACATTTTCCCCTCTATTTCCTCTAATGTTGGCACATAATCATGTGCATTTTCTCTCTCACATGCTAAAGCACCAGCCACTACCGAATATTGTATAATTTTTTCAATAGTTTCTTCTTCTAACAATTTATATACAAACATTCCAAGAAAAGTGTCTCCTGCCCCAGTTGTATCTACTACATTTACTCTAATCGAAGGTAATAAATCGCTTAAATTCTCAGTTGAATAGAATGCACCTTTTTCACCTAATGTGATAACAATATTTTTCACTCCAGACTCATGAAGTTTATTAGATGCAATTCTACAATTATCTATTTTTTCTGGGTACTCTCCTGTTAACAATTCTGTTTCAGATTGATTTAATATTAAATAATCAATCTCTTTTAATATTTCTTTTGGTATTCTTTTTGCCGGTGCTGGATTAACTACTACTATCATATTTTTCTTTTTAGCTAATTTTATAGCATACCAAATAGTTTCTAGCGGAATTTCAAATTGAACTAATAAAATATCATTCATATTTCCATCAATAAATTTCTCAACATCTTGTTCAGAAACATTATTATTAGCACCAGGAGCTAACAATATTCTATTATCCATATTTTCGTATATAATAATTGCTCTTCCGGTATAGGCAGTTGTATCCTTAATAATACTTTCAACATTAACTCCATTTTTTCTCATTTCATTGATTGCTTCCTCACCTTGAATTTCACAACCTACTCTCCCCAAAAAAAGAGTAGATGCTCCTAGTGAAGCTGCAACAATCGCTTGATTTGCTCCCTTACCACCAAAACTAATATGATAATTTTTACCATGTTTTGTTTCACCAGCTTTTGGGATACTATCAATACTAATCTTTTCATCAATATTAATACTACCTACAACATATATTTTATTTTTCAACAAACATCACCATACCACTTCCAAACGTACCATTCGGTCGTTTTATAAATCCAAATCGTTCATAAAAACTCTCTGTTCCACTCGTACTCATTAAACCAATATATGCATGATCACATCCTATCTTTTTAATTTGATTTAACAAATTCATTACTAATAATGTACCTACCCCCTTATTTTGAAACTCTGGATGGACAATTATATCTTTTAAAAAGAAAACAATTCTTCCATCTCCAACAACTCTTCCTATTCCAACTAATTTATTGCTTGAATAAATTTTTATATTAATAATATCCTTTTCTAAAGCAGTCCTCACATCATTATATTTATACGGATAAAAGTTAACCAATTTATGCATCTCTAAATATTCGATTGCAGTCAAAGCATTATATATAATTTCCAACCCTATCACTCCTAACTCCAACTCATTGGTTAAACGTTTAACCTTCCTTCTGGTTTTATTATGCACCTTTTTGTTAGCGTTGTCAATTTAAAATAAAAAATGAGTGCAAATTTATGCACCCATTTCTTTTATAAATATGGTTTTAAATAAATTGTCTCTGTATAATCACCTTCTTCTATAGTCCTCTGTAACATTTTTACCGCTTCTTCTGCTAGTTGATTTATATTTTGATTTACAGAAAGCAATTGTACTCCAAACATCTCGGCATACCTTAAATTATCATATCCTATTATCTGAAAATTACTTATTTTTTTTATTTTACTTGCACTTAATATTCCATATGCCATTAAATCATTAAAACAAAAAATCCCACTATCTTCTTTTAAAATATCTGTTTCCATTCCTATTTGCATTCCAGACTCATAATGAAAATCACCTTCGAAATAATTAACTTTGATTTCCTTATTAGAATCCTCCAAGGCATCTTTTACTCCTTTTAAACGTTCATTAGAAATAAAAGATGTTTTTTTTCCAGTTACTATTGATATTTCCTTAATTCCTTTTTTTAACAATAAACTAGTTGCTAAGAATCCGCCTAATCTATTATCTGAAACAACTTGCCCTTTAGAAACACCTGTTACAAAACGGTCGACAAAAACTATTGAAGAATCTATTGTCATTATAAAATCTCTAAATTCTTGTAAATGTAAATAGGTTTCATTTGCTACACAAATAATAATTCCATCTACTTGTCTTTCGAGAAATTCATTAATATGATTGATATCATTTTTAAAAATATCATTACTATTAGCAATTAATATTGAGTAACCTTTAACACTCATTTCACGCTCAATAATTCTAACTAATTTTGAAAAAAATGGATTTTCAATATCTGGTATTAGTACTCCTATTGTTTTTGTAGGTGTCCCTAATAAACTTCTAGCTATTTTATTTGGTCTATAATTTAATTCTTTTGCTATTTTTTTTACTTCTTGTTTTTTTGTTTCAGATATTCTTGAGGGTTTATCGTTTAAAATAATAGATACCGCAGCTGGGGAAATATTTGCAAGTTTAGCAATATCTTTCAAAGTTACATTGGACATTTCATCCCTCCATCCCTCTATTACTTTTATCTTATTGTAATGTTTTTTCTATATTTTAACAATAATATACTTGTCACAGCATTAAAAAAATCGCCTTTTCTCAAAATGAAAAGGCGATATGTTTTCATTATTCCACTGTTACAGATTTTGCTAAGTTTCTTGGTTTATCAACATCTAACCCTTTGCCAAGAGATGTGTAATAAGCAATTAATTGTGTTACAACAACACTTAAAATTGGTGCTAATTCCATTTGTACTTTTGGTAATACGATATCGTCTCCTTCACGTTCGCTTCCTTCCATGGCAATTACCATTGTTTTAGCTCCACGTGCTTTCACTTCTTCGATATTTCCTCTTGTATGGCTTGCCACTACTGGTTCACTTAATAAAGCAATAACAGGTGTTCCTTCTTCGATTAAGGCAATTGTACCATGTTTTAATTCTCCAGCAGCAAAACTTTCCGTTTGTACATATGAAATTTCTTTTAATTTCAATGCTGCTTCCATTGCTACATAATAATCTAAATGACGGCCGATATAAAAGGCGTTTGCTGTATCTAATAAGTTTTGATCGACTAATTCTTTTACAACAGATTTTTCATCTAATACACCTTCGATTGCAGAAGCAATAACAGCTAATTCATGACTCATATCAAATGTTTGAGGACGTCCTTTTGTACGACGTAATACTTCTGCTAATACAGCCATTACTGTAATTTGTGCTGTATAAGCTTTTGTTGAAGCTACTGCAATTTCTGGACCTGCATGAAGTAATAATGTATGAGTTGCTTCACGAGATAAAGTTGAACCTTTAACATTTGTAATCGTTAATGAAGGATATCCTTTTTCATTCACTTTTACTAATGCTTGACGACTATCTGCTGTTTCTCCACTTTGTGTTAAGAAAATGAAGAATGGTTTTTCAGATAAAATTGGTTGATGATATGCAAATTCACTTGCTAAAAATACTTCAACAGGAATTCCTGCTAATTGTTCTAATAAATATTTTCCAATCCAACCTGCATGGTAACTTGTCCCACAAGCTACAACATAAACACGATCACTTTGTCCGATTTCTTCTAATAATTCGCTAGGAACTTCTAATTCACCAGATTCATTCGTATATTCTTTAATAATGCGACGTAAAACAGCAGGTTGTTCATCCATTTCTTTTAACATGTAATGAGGATAAGCACCTTTTTCAATATCATCTGCATCTAATTCTGCTTTAAATGGTGCACGTTCTACTGCTTTTCCATCAATTGTTTCAATTTCCACTTTATCTTTTGTAATGGTAATTAATTCTTCATCTTTAATTTCTAAATAAGTATCCGTTTGAGAAATAGTTGCCATAGCATCTGAACAAATAACATTGAATCCATTTCCTACTCCTACTAATAATGGACTTTTATGTTTTGCAGCATATAATACTTCTGGATCTTGTTCATCTAATAAACCGAATGCAAATGATCCACGAATTTCTTTTAACGCACGACGGAAAGCTTCTTTACCAGATAAACCTTCTTTTTCTGCAAAATATTCTACTAAGTTCACTGCAACTTCTGTATCTGTTTGAGATTGGAAGTTTACATGTGATAAATAAGTTTCTTTTAATTCAGAGAAGTTTTCGATTACTCCATTATGAACTAATGTAAAACGTCCATTTTGAGAACGATGTGGGTGAGCATTATTTTCTGTTGCTGGTCCATGAGTCGCCCAACGAGTATGCCCAATCCCTGCAAAAGCTGGAACTGATTCATCAACTGCATCACGTAAGTTCGCAATACGTCCTACTTTTTTTACTAATTGTGTTGTACCATCAGCATCTGCGATAAATAATCCTGCTGAATCATATCCACGATATTCTAATTTTTCTAATCCATCTAAAATGACCGTTTGAATACGGTTATCTCCAATACATCCTACAATTCCACACATATATATAGTCTCCTTTAATGAAGGGTTTCCTTCAAACAAATTTTTTATTGTTTCTGGTGCTTGCAAAAATTTTGTATCCCCTCAGAGATTTTTGTATATTGCTGTAGACTGCACTGCCTTGAGTCACCCGCCGAATCCTTCGATAAACTCAATCCTCGTCACTTATCCTCTCTCGTGATAAGCCTGGCGCTATCCAATTCTGCTACCTTTCTTAGCTATTTATTTTCAGAAACATAAATAATCATACACGATTTTGTACTTATTTGTCAAAACTCTCGAATTTTATATATTTTTCGCGCAAAAAAGCCATAAGTCACTGTTTAGTAACTCATGGCCCTTATTACTTACGAAAATCATTAGCTAATTCATATTTCCCTTCAACCACCGATTTTCTCTTTCCTATTCTTATATAACCTTTATATAAAAGTATGGGAAAATCTTACTATTAGAACTCCGCAAGAATATTGTAATTCTCCTCTAACCATTTTTCGTCATTGACATGTCTCTTACCTGTGAACATTCCTATTGATAATTCATAAGGATCATCAGAATTTTTATATTTCACTCGTAAATAATATTCTCCAATTCCTTTATAACTCTTCTTAAACTTACGAATACCACGAATTTTATTCAATGATTCTACATAAAATTCATCAGCATGAATAATAATATACCCTTTATAAACTAATAACGCAAAATCCTTTGAAACATACTCGGCATTTTCCACTAAAAGATTCATATGACCTTGAACTTCTGGGAACAGTTCAAATAATTCTTTATAATTCTTATAGTTATGATAAATAATTTTTCCAGATGCTACTAATAATCCTAATCCCACAATAAGAACAATTAAGCCTTTTCCTATTTCAAACCATAAATCAATCTCATCAAATTCATCAAAATAGATGTCTGTTCTTAGGAATGATACTTGATATATATCACCTAAATTTGTAGCATTTTTCGCTTCTCTTTCTTTTTTCTTCGCTAAATTACTTTTTTGAAAAACATCTGAAAAATCCTGTTGCATTTCTGGAGAAATCTTTACAATTTTTCTTCCTCTTCTTCCCCGTTTAACTTCAGGGATAACTCTTATTTTTAATAACAATAATTTATTTTCAAAAGGTCTTGCTTTTGACAGCTTGCTAGCTTCCTCTGCAATTTCGTCTAATTTAGCATTCCCTGATTTTAGCATATGATAACCTAATTCATCTTCAATGATATAAAAAATCTTTTTTTCATTTGGCAATTCAACTTTTTCGATATCATAAATTCGAATCACTTGAACCTTTTCTAGTTCCTTTTCATTAAAAGGCTGATTGACAAACATTTCTTCAATTGGTTCAGTATAACTAACAACTTGTTTAAACATAAAAAATGAGATAAAAATTGTTAATATACTAATGAACAAATACAATCTTGCTCCTTTTGTGACCCTTTTTTTAACTTTCATTTCTATCTCCCTTTTATTGTAAAATTTCGCTTCATTTAGCAACATTTTACTCTAAATACTCTTAAAACACTACTTTTTTGAACAAAAAAGCGGCGAGATTTCTCTCGCCGCTGTTAAATATCTTCAATGATTAAGCTTTACCAGTTGAACCAAAGATATCCATTGTTTCTTTAGTAATTTTAACGATTGCGTCAAATCCTGGTTTGATTACTTTACGTGGGTCATAAACATTAGCGTCTGCATTTAATTTAGCACGAACTGCTGCAGTCCATTGTTGTTGTAATTCAGTGTTAACATTGATTTTAGCATGTCCACGTTCAATTGCTTTTTTGATTTGATATTCTGGAATACCTGATCCACCGTGTAATACTAATGGAGCACCAGTAGCTTCTGAAATAGCTAACATTTCGTCAAATCCTAATACAGGTTCACCTGCATAAGTTCCGTGAACTGAACCTAAAGCTGCTGCTAAAGCATCAATTCCAGCTTCTTTAACCATACGTTCACATTCGTGTAAGTCAGCATATTTAATTCCGCCTGTAACGCCATCTTCAGTACCACCTACAGTACCTACTTCAGCTTCTACAGAAACACCTTTTGGATGTGCATATGCTACAACTTCTTTAGATAATTCAATGTTTTCATCAATTGGATAATGAGAGTGGTCAAACATTACTGAACTGAAACCAGCATCAATATATTTTTTACATACATCTACAGATGAACCATGGTCTAAGTGTAATGCAACTGGAACTGTGATATCCATAGTTTCTAATAATGCATTTACCATAGCTGCAACTACTAATGGGCCACCCATATATTTACCAGCACCTTCAGATACTCCTAAGATGATTGGTGATTTTGCTTCTTGAGCAGCAGTTAGAACAGCTTGTGTCCATTCTAAGTTATTGATGTTGAATTGACCTACGGCATATTTACCTTCTTTAGCTTTGTTCAACATTTCTGTCATACTTACTAAACGACTCATTTAAAATTTCCTCCTTATACTAGTTTCCTAGTATTTATTTTTACGTCATTATTATACCCCAAATTTTATAGGATAGCTAGCCATTTTAAATATTATTATGAAATTATTTCACGTTCTATTTTCTTTTCATGGTATTTCATTCACTATCATTTCGGGATTTATTGACTTTTTATTGAAATTTTTTATAGAAATTTTCCCGATTTGTTTTATAATGGTGATAGTATAAACAATTTGGGAGGGATTGATATGAATCAACGTCAAAATAGTTCACATCATAAACGTGCAGTGAGAGAAGCACGTTTAGCAAAACTATTATTTGCTTTTATTGCAATAGCCTCACTCGCTATTGTCATTTTCATTTTAAATATTCCATCAATTATTAATAATGAAAATAAACTATTAACTAAAAATGTATCTACAACCCAGCAAAGTTCTTCAACAACTTCAGAAGATACAGAAGTCCACACAGCTAGAATTACAGCAAGTGGTGATATGTTGTATCACGATATTGTTTATGGTAGTGCTTTTGATGGACAAACTTATGATTTCAAAAATGATTACGAGCAAATTACTCCTCTAGTTTCTTCTGCTGATTTAGCATTAGGTGACTTTGAAGGAACGATTAACCCAGACCGTCCTTTAGCAGGCTATCCAATCTTCAATGCACCTGAAGAAGTTATTCAAAGTATTAAAGATGCAGGATATGATGTTTTAGACTTGGCACATAACCATATTTTAGATACAGGAATTAGTGGTTTAAAGTATACTGCTACAGCTTTTCGTAAAGCAGGTTTAGATATTTTTGGAGTGAAAGTAGATCCAAACGAAGGAATTTTAGTCAAGGAAGTAAATGGTATTAAAGTTGCTATTTTAGGATTCTCATATGGATTTAACGGGATTGAAGCTAGTATTTCTCAAGAAGATTACAACAATCATTTATACGATTTAAATATGGATAAAGTAAAAGAACAAATTGAAAAAGCAGAGCAGATTGCAGATTTTACAATTATTATGCCACAAATGGGGGAAGAATATCGTCTTTCTCCAACTGATGCACAAGTCGAGACTTATCATAAAATGATTGAATGGGGAGCAGATGTTGTATTTGGAGGACATCCTCACGTTGCTGAACCGACTGAAACCATTGAAAAAGATGGACAAAAGAAATTCATCATTTATTCTATGGGGAACTTATTATCAAATCAAAGAATTGAAACATTAGATAAGATTTGGACTGAACGTGGTGTTATTATGGATATTACGATTCAAAAAGAAGGCAATCAAACAATCTTAACAAGTGTACAAGCACATCCAACATGGGTTTCTCGTATACCGATTAATCGTACATTCCAAGGTTATCAAGCATACGATTATCAAGTATTTCTAGCAGAAAACTATTTACCAGGTGCAAAATTTGCAGATACGGTTGACGAAACAACTCGACAACGAATTGAAAAAGCTTATCATGAAATGTTAGAGTTACTGAATATTCAATTCTAAAACAAAAACCACACGACAAAAATCGTGTGGTTTTTTATATTTTTAAAAAGCACTGTAGACAAATTCTGCTACATTTGAAAAATCTGCATGAATAAGATATAAGCCTAATACAACGAACAAAACATAAAATGCTAATGTCCATACAAATAGTTGATGCTTTTCACTAATCTTTTTGATAGAATTTATACATTTCTTCAGCAACTTCAGGCCATCCTTTCCATCCAGGATGAACCGTATCATACATAAAATAAGGTTCATATTCCTTTTGTGTTAAATCCATAATTTTATATCCATACGATTCTGTAATCTCTGTTAACTTTTTAGAATAAATTGCTCGTTGTTCCGAACCAATACCAATATAATCATACCAACGACCATTAATTGGAAAATTAACAACTTCCACTTCTAACCCCAATTCTTTAGCCATTTGTAAAACTAATGCATAGTCATCATATTCTGTTGATTGATCATATTTATAATTAGAATACTTATTTTTTAGTTTTTCTTTACGATCTTTAATTTCAGAATTATAACGGCGATTTTCAACATAAAATTCATTATTATCGGTCGCTTTTTTTGCTTCCTCTAAATATTTATTTTGAATTTCATTCCAATCATACTGAGGAGTTTTCTCTCCACTAGAAGGTATCGGTTTAACATTCCCTGTAAAATAAAAAGCAATTTTATTGTTCAGTGTAAATTTCTTTACATCAAACCAATTTAATAAATCATCTAAAACTGTTCCTTTATTATCCAATAATCGACGTTTATATCTCTCGAAATTTTGATGTACAAATTTATTATCTTTAGATAATTCTAAAATTCGATTCATAAATTTCTCTTTTGTCTCATGACTAAGTTTAGGATTCTTTAAAGTATAGTATACATGCTCATTTGATACACGATTTAAAAATGCTTTTGGATTCATTCCATATTGATCAAACCAAATAAATGATTCACTTAAAATAAATTTTTGCTTAGGAATACTATCCGATAATGAACCTAGCATAGAAGCTTGAATAATATTTTGAAAATTCCCTCCACCTACAGCCATAATATGGAAATCATCGTAATTAAAAAGTTGTTTAATATGGAATGGATAATTACTAGGTGTACTCAATTCAGATGAACCAAACACTACTAAAGTTTTATCATCTATATTGTCTTTAATAATATCTCTACTTTTATATTTCGTATATTCGAAATTATATCGAATACTATTATCACTCACATGATAATAATCAGATAATTTTTGTTCAATTACACGAACATATAATCCAAGAGTGAGTATTGCAAGTACGAAGGCTATCCCTAACGCCTTTATCTTCTTCATTATTGATTCACCCTAGTTTCAATATAATGAATAATTTTATTAGGCGTATCAATTTCCTCATAAGTTACTTCCGTTGGAGCCACTTCAATGCCAAACTCTTCCATTCGAACTAATAATTCCACAAAAGCTAATGAATCCATTAACCCTTCTTCTTTTAAATTAATGTCACGTTCTTCATAAATGACATCATCTTCGCAAATTTCTTCAATAATTGCTAAAACTTTTTCTTCTAGCATGATGTTCACCTCTTATTATTTCGTCAATATTTTTATAATAAACTCATATGGTTTCTCAGAGAAAATGAGTAAACCAATCATCACTAAATGCATCGTTACAAACCAACTTGCTACCTTATAAGCTGTTTTCTGTTTATATTTTTTATAAAATTTAGATTTCTTCTGATACCATTCAAATCCAGCCATTAAAACTCCATGGTAAATACCATACACAACATAGCTCCATGAAAGTCCATGCCAGAATCCCATGAATATCATATTCAGCATATAGGCTACCATTGCAGTTGTTAAACGAGTTTTAAACCATTTATGTCTCATTGACTTCATGACAATTCTTGAGAAAATAAAATCTCTCAACCATGTTGATAATGAAATATGCCAACGATTCCAGAAATCTTTAATATCGATACTTAAAAATGGTTTATTAAAGTTCATAGGTGTCTGAATTCCCATAATATTACTTACACCGACCGCCATTAAACTATATCCTGCAAAATCAAAGAACAAGTAAAATGTATACAAATACATATAAGCAATAGTTGTAAATAACAACCCTTTATGTGGAATATGATTCATTGCTAAATACAATAGTCCAGATAAAACTACTTTATAAACTAGTCCTAATAATAATCTAAATAATCCAGTTCCTAATAATTCAATATATTCTGCTCTTGGAATTGTCTGATGAATATCTTCCACAAATCTTCTACTTCTATCAATTGGTCCCGAACTAATCGTTGGGAAAAATAGTAGAAACTGAAGATAATCAAAAATATTTATTGGTTCTTTTATCACTCCATCATACGTTTCAAAAATAATTTGTAATACTTTGAAAGTCATATAAGAAATTCCTAAAAAACCGAAAATGGAAACTTTCCAAATAACGACTGTTTTTGCGGCAATTAATAATAAACTCGCAAAAAATATAATAGGATATTTCGTAGATTTTTTCTCTCTAAAATAAAATCCTAATCGAACTAATAGATAGGTCTCCACAATAAAGACGACTAAGTTTATAAAATGGTTCGGCTGCTCTTTAAATACTGCAATCGCAATTCCAATAGAAATTACTAAGGTAATCCAATAAACCGATTTTTCAAAGAATCGTAATAAAATTACTGGAATCAGTGCAAAAAACAATGTTCCAAAGAAATCTAAGCCTTCAAAATACTCCATTTTATAACTCCTTCAATTTTTTCTTATCAATCTTACCATTATTATTTAATGGCATTTCATCTAAAAAGACAATTTTTTTAGGAATCATATATTCTGGAACATATTGTGCTAAATCTTTTTTTACTAATTTACCTGTTGCAAATCGGCTTTCCACTTCTTCTGTATAGACAACATAAGAAATGATAGATTTAATTTTTCCATCTTCTGCATACGATGGCACCGTTGCAGCTTGGCGAATTTTTGGATTTTTCAATAAATTATTATCAATATCCTCTAATTCAATACGATGTCCATGTAATTTAATTTGGAAGTCAATACGTCCTTCACAGAATAATAATTCTCCTTCAAAATGACCCAAGTCTCCCGTTTTATAGCTACGTTCACCAACTTCAGGAATAATAAAACTTTTCTGCGTCATTTCTGGATTTTGATAATATCCATTTGCAACTGTATCCCCTTGGATAATGATTTCCCCACTCTGTTCTCCATCAATCGTAACTGTTGTTCCTGGTTTAATGACACCAACTGGTAAATTATTTGGATATTGTTCCAAAATTTCTCTTGTAATGGATACCCATGTAATCATTACAGTAGATTCTGTTGGTCCATAAGTATTTACGACTTCTGCATTTGGGAAACGATCTAATAATTTTTGCGCAGTTGTAGCGAATAATTTTTCACCGCAAAAAACAAATTGATCCACTTGTGGCAATAATTCTTGATTAAAACTTGGATCTACTAAACACATTTCTGCAAATGAAGGTGTTGAAATCCAAATTGTTGCATTTGATTCTTTTAATGTATTGAAAAGTACTTTAAAATCTTGTAAATGTTGTTTATCAATTTGCACTAATGGCGCATTCATATAAAGTGATGGCCATAAAGACATCACTGACAAGTCAAATGAAAATGGCGGATGTCCTAAAAAGACTTGCGGACCTTTTTCTGTATAATAGCCTGTATACCATTTTAAGAAATTATTTAGATTTTCGTAAGTAATCGAAACTCCTTTTGGTTTACCTGTACTTCCTGATGTGAAAATAATATAAAAAATATCATCATCTTTGACATAATATTTTGGATCAATACTTTGAGTTGTTGTATGAAGAATTTCTTTTGCAGTTGAAATATCTAATAATGGAGTTTCTAGCTCAATTACTTCACTTGTTAACACAACTGGTGATTGTACTGTTGCGATAATATCTTGTACACGGTCAATCGGCGTATTTACATCCACTGGACAAAATGCACGTCCTGATTTAACACAGGCTAAGAAGTAGACAAGCATCATTGGATGCTTATGACCATATACTACGATTGGTTGGCGATTATCCTGTAATCTTTCCTGTAAATAATACGCTAATTTATCAGAGTATTCCCAATATTGCGCTGGAGATAATTCTTCTTCTAAAAATAAATCATGACGATAGATTTTTTCAGTTTTTCCCTTAAAACTTGATAGTCGATTTAGTAACTTTTCAAACACCTTATTCATTTCCTTTCTTTATTATCTAATCGTCTAACAGCCAATGTCTAGACTGTCACATAGTAGAAGTATACCATATTATGGATTTTCTGAAAATCTTAATCGTTAAAATAGCACGATTTCTTCATCTAAGAAACACAAACATTTGTGACACGAACCAGTGTCAATACAACTTGTGGGACAATTGGCTTGTACACAAAACAGTTTAACGCCTGGATTTGTCAAGGGCTCTAGAGCGAAGCGTCCCTTGACAAAGGAAGAAGGCGTTGAACTACAATACATTAAGCCGATTGTAACAAGTACTGCTGTACTATTTGATTTGGAGATTTAAATTTTAATACACATCTAGCTACATTATTACCTCTACTAATATATCTTGTATGTGCTTGAACTAAACTATCTAAACTCTTAAATACTCGATTATAAAATCTTCTTCCATCTTCTCTATGGCTACGTTCTACTTTCCCATTTTGCCATGGAGAGTAAGGTCTAGTTTTTATATGTTTAATGCCTTTTTCTTCTAATTTTTGTTCGAAAATCGTTTTTTTAGTTGTCACTTCTGGATCATTTGTAAATTCACGTCCATTATCTGTTTGAACGGTTTTAATGCTAAAACCAAATTTTTCTTCTAAATTATCTAAAAAGGCTGCTGTATGTGTAACGCTTTTCTCGTCTACAATTTTACATACTCGTTTTCTACTAAATTCATCTATAGCTGTTATTTGATAATATTTAATACCTTTACTGTCCCATCCTACACAATGTTGCGGAACATATTTAATGTCAATTTGTACTTTTTCTCCTGGATAAGTAGTTGGTATTGGTGTCCATTTACTCTTAGGATACGTTCTTTTTTCTTTCTTCTCAGTTAATTGAAGTTTTTTAATCATTTTTTTCATAGCACCGTATGAACGTGTATACCCTCTTCTTTGACATTGGACATAAATCTCTGCTAATCCGTCTCTGCTATAACGTTTGTACATTTTACGTATAAGTTCTAGTTCGTGTTTTTTATGTTCATTAGGATGATGTAACGGTCTTCGACTTTTTGGAAGCAATGATTGTGCAGTGCCATCATATCGACTTCTCCATCGAGCAATTTGTTGTCTAGTTGTATGGTATTTTCTTGCTGCTTTGGCGTTATTATCATATTTTATTGCATATTCTACTGCACGCTGTCTTAATTTGATTTCTTCTGTTATAATAGATTTCATAAGAGAACCTCTTTCCTGATTTTTGAGCAACTTCAGTATAACATTGGTTCTCTTTTTTTGTTCTCTTTTTTGTCACAAATGTATGATACCCTAACAAATCGTTAAAATAGCACGATTTCTTCACATATTAAAAATTTTTCTTTAAATTTTCATCTTTTTTTAAGTAACTAAAAAGGTTGGAGAAAACTTCCAACCTTCAAATCTTTATAAAACTAATAATCCAGCTCCAATAATACCATTATCTCCTTTAATCGTAGAAGGAACCATTCGTTTTAATACATGTTTTTGTTCAGCATGCAAACGAGTCTCTAAAATTTCTTTAACTAATTCAATGTAGTCCGGATTATAATTGGATACACTTCCTCCAAATACAATCACATGTGGATCTAATAAGCAAATCATGGCATGCAAACTACTTGCAATTCCAGTTGCAGCCTGACGAATAATATCTGTTGCAATGGCATCGCCTTGACACCATCTTTCGAATACATCTTTAGTTATTACAGAAGAATCTTGATATAATTCTTGCGCTTTCTTTTGAATCCCCACCCCTGAACAAGCTTCTTCTAAACTCATCCATTGACCAAAGTAATGAACCGGAATAAATCCAATTTCACCTGAGAATCCTGCTCCTCGAAGAATTTCATTATGAACAATATTCGTTGCTGCAATCCCTGTTGACAAAGTGACATACGCAAACATTTCTTTTTCTGTTAAATTTTGAAGACGATATTCGGCATAGGCAGCTACTTTTACATCATTATCAATTTTTACTGGTATACTGCCATAGACTTCTTGTAATCTTTGAACAATTGGAAAATTTGGCCATGGAATATTGTTTTGGAAAACTGCTATTCCATTCTCTACATCTACTTTCCCAGGTAACCCAATCCCAATACCTTCCATCTCTTGCATTGAAAATGAATGTTCATTTAACTCTTCATTGATTAATCGAACAACTTGTTCAAATAATGTGTCAGCACTTTCGACTTCACTAAGTGCTTGTCTACGACTTACAATTTCTCCCTTTTCATTAATAATAGCAACTGCTACTTTTGTTCCCCCAATATCAACACCAATTGATTGCTTCATCAAAACCTCTCCTTTATTTAATCGTTTTCATCGTTATTGTAGCCCTGTTTGAAGTTTTTTGCAATGTAAATTTTCGGATAAAAGAAAAGACTTTCTAAAGTAGAGACAGTGTAAACAATCTCTATCATAGAAAATCTAACGTTAATCATTATTTTTGTGATTTAATTTCTGTTATTAGTTCATTTAAATCATCTTCACTAAATTGATATTTCTCTCCGCAGAAATGGCAAACAATTTCTGCTCCATGATCTTCATCAATTAAATGTTGCAAGTCATCTACCCCAATCGATAATAATCCTGCACTAAATCTTTCTCTTGTACAAGGACAATGAAATTCGACTGGCAATTCTTCCAATACTTTAATATTTTCTTTACCTAATAAACGGTTTAATAAATCAATAGGCTCTTCTTGTTGATCAATCAATTTTGAAACAAGAGGCATTTCACTAATACGTCGTTCAATTTCAACAATCGTTTCTTCACTAGCTCCTGGAAGTAATTGAATCATAAAACCTCCTGCAGCACGAACGGATTCATCAGGATTTACTAAAACAGAAACTCCAACTGCTCCATTAATTTGTTCTGAAACAGCTAAGTAGTAAGTGAAGTCCATTCCTAACTCCCCATCTACAATTGGAATTTGACCAGAAAATGGTTCTTTCATTTGTAAATCTTTAATAACTGTAATCGTCCCGTTTGTCCCTACAACGCCACGAACATCTAGTTTTCCTTTTTCATTTAATGGCAAGCTTACATGAGGATTTGAAATATGTCCTCTCATTTGACCGATACCATTTGCTTCTGCCATAATTTTTCCACCAGGGCCATCGCCATTCACTTGAACCGTAATTTTTTCTTTTCCTTTTAAACTAGTCGCTAATAATTGAGTCCCAATCATTGTACGTCCTAATGCTGCTGTAGCTGCACTCCATGTGTCATGTCGTTTTTGTGCCTGAGATACTGTTTCAGTTGCTACAATCGCAACTGCTTTAACTTCATCATTAAAAGCTAGAACTTTTAATAAATGATCTTTCATTCTTCGTCCCTTCTTTCCTTCATAAAAGAAAAGTGGGAAAGAAAAGCGTTGACTTTTCCTTCTCACTTTCTTGTCATTATTCTAAATCATCTTTTGAATCAGATTCTTCTTCAAATTCTTCTTCAGAATCCTCTTGTTTTGACGCTTCACGTTTTTCTAAAGCTTTTTTTGCTTCTTCAAAACTAGCTGCTTCTACTTCACTTGGATACTCTTCTTCCACATCTTCTGTAGGCATTTCTCCAGTTTCAAACAATGCTTTAATCGTACGTTCATCAAGAGTTTCTAATTCTAATAATTTTTCAGCAATTAGAGTTAATTGTTCTTTATGTTCTTCTAAAATTTGTAAAGCTTGAGCATAAGCTTCTTTCATAATAGAACGGACTGCATTATCAATTTCAAAAGCAACTTGTTCTGAATATGCTTTTGTCTGTCCATAATCACGTCCAATAAAGACTTGATGATGTCCTTCATATTGAACCGTCCCTAATTCATCATACATTCCGTATTCTGTAATCATACTACGAACAATTCCAGTTGCTTGCTCAAAATCATTACTTGCTCCTGTTGTTTTCTCATTAAAGATAAATTCTTCAGCAGCACGTCCACCAAGTAAGCCAACCACTTGCTCGAATAATTCTTTTTTAGTAGATAAGAAGCGATCTTCTTTTGGAAGCATAATCGCATATCCACCTGCGCGTCCTCGAGGAACAATTGTTACTTTATGAACGACACGCGCATCACTTAAAACCATACCAACTACTGTATGACCAGCTTCGTGGAAAGCAACCATTTTACGTTCTTTTTCACTAATCGCACGATCTTTTTTCGCTGGTCCCGCAATGACACGGTCATGTGCTTCATCGACATCTAATTTATCAATGGCTTTTTTATCTCTTCTTGCAGCTACTAACGCAGCTTCATTTAATAAGTTTTCTAATTCAGCACCAGAGAATCCTGGAGTTTGTTGAGCAATCACTTTCAAGTCCACTTCTTTTGCTAATTTTTTATTTCTAGCATGAACTTTCAGAATAGCTTCACGTCCTTTAACATCTGGACGACCTACTAAGACTTGACGGTCAAAACGTCCTGGACGTAATAATGCTGGATCTAATACATCTGAACGGTTCGTTGCAGCAATCACGATGACGCCTTCTGTTCCTTCAAAACCATCCATTTCAACTAATAATTGGTTTAGCGTTTGTTCACGTTCATCGTGACCTCCACCCATACCTGTACCACGTTGACGACCAACAGCATCAATTTCATCAATAAAGATAATAGCTGGAGCATTTTTCTTCGCATTTTCAAATAAATCACGAACACGGCTTGCCCCTACCCCAACGAACATCTCAACAAATTCAGAACCTGAAATTGAGAAGAATGGAACATTTGCTTCACCGGCAACAGCTTTGGCTAATAAAGTTTTACCTGTTCCTGGAGGACCTTCTAATAAGACACCTGCTGGAATACGAGCTCCCAAATCAATAAATTTACGAGGGTCTTTTAAGAATTCTACTACTTCTACTAATTCTTGTTTTTCTTCTTCCGCTCCTGCTACATCTGAGAAACGAACTTTTACTTTTTGTTTTTGATCCGTAGCTTTTGAACGACCAAAATTCATCACGCCACGGGGACCACCTTGTCCCATTTGACTTGAAAATACGTTATACATTAAAAATCCAAAAATAGCAATCGGAATTACTACCTGTAAAAATAATGATAACCAAACTCCAGACTGGCTTTCAGGAAGAGTCGTAATTTGAGTTCCTGCTTGTTGAGCAGCATTATTAATTTCCGTTACAGTTCCATCATTTGGTAAAACAGTTGTTTTGAAATTTGATGTTTTAGATGATCTCTTATCAAATATCGCTAGTCCTTTAGAAGTTGTATTTGTATTTTCTTTTGCTTCTTTATATTCTCCAGTTATTGTATAAACGGAGTTTGCATATTGCATTTTAATTTCTTTAATGTCACCTTTTTTCAATTCTTGAACGAATTGTGTATAGCTAACTTCTGTTGTTTGTCCATTGGATCCTTGATTAAACCAAGAAACTAATCCAATAATTGCCACAAAAATCATAATATACATTAGTGCATTACGAAATATTTGACGATTATTATTTGTATTCATTTTGCCTCCTGTAATTCATATATAGTTGTATAGCTTAGTGTATCACACATGAAAGTGTTTGACCATTTTTGATAATTAACTTAATCAAATCTTATGATTCATACACTTCAGGTTTTAATACTCCAATGTATGGTAAGTTTCTTAATCCTTGTTTGTAATCTAAACCATAGCCTACTACAAATTTATTTGGGACTTCTACTCCAACATAGTCTGCATCAATTGCGATAACACGACGTTCTTGTTTATCTAATAATGTTACGATTTTAACACTTGCTGCTTGACGATGTTTTAATAATTCAACAATACGAGCTAAAGTACGGCCTGTATCAATAATATCTTCCACAATTAATACATGGCGATCTTTTACACTTTGATCTAAGTCTTTCAAAATACGAACTTCACCACTTGATTCAAATGCATCACCATAACTAGATA
Organism: uncultured Granulicatella sp.; assembly: GCA_963535215.1. Taxonomy (GTDB): domain Bacteria; phylum Bacillota; class Bacilli; order Lactobacillales; family Aerococcaceae; genus Granulicatella. Next base: position 23,167 of record CAUSWE010000020.1, read on the forward strand.
CATCCATAAAATCCACTTCTAAATCACAATCCATCGCACGAACAAGGTCTGCCATAAAGAAAATAGCCCCCTTTAAAATACAAATCACTAATGGATTTTTATCTTGATACTCTGCAGTTAATGTTTTCCCTAATTTTTCAATTGTTTCTTCTAATTCTTTCTTACTAACAACTACTTCTGCAATATAATTATCTAACATGATAGCACCTCTTCTTATTTTCTATAGACTATTCTTATTCTATCAGTTTCTTTGCTTTTGGACAATGATTGTGTTTTGCGAAATCCTAATATTGCGATAATTTCTTTTAAAGAATTTTCTACAATCCACAATTTATCTCTTTCTTCTTTAGGGATTTTCTGATTAATACACCATCTTCTAATACTTTGATGTTGATTCTCTTTTAAAAGAAATCGATCATCCGGCTTTCTCCTACGAATCATTAATGGAAAATCTTCCCTCGAAACAAACATTTCCCACCCTAGTTCAGCTGTAAATGATATCCGTTCGTCTTCTGATAATACAATATCTGCTGATTGAACATTTTCTATACTTATTTCTTGATAAGGGATTTCATTCCTCTCTTCTTTTATAATTAGCAATTGATTATATCTTTTTTGGAAAGTCCATTGTTTTGGCAAATTTAAACTCATTTGGGCTGTATCCGACAACATCGCTTTTTGAATCTCTGACACATTTTTCGTACTCAATAAACCACCAAATTTTTTAGATAATTCTACTAAAATAACTTTTTGCAATCCTACTGGTTGCTTGATGTACTTTTCTCGATTCCAAGACCAACCATTTGGTAATTCTACTAGCTCTTGTTCCATCCATTGATAAGCTAGAGTCAAAATTAATTCTTGTTGCTCTTGTAACGTTTGCGTAAATTCTTGGATTTTTTGATTAAATTTAGGGTTTTCCTGTTTAAAAAGCGGAATGATTTCCTGTCTAAATCGATTTCTTGTATATTCTAAACTTTGATTCGATGCATCTTCTCGATAAGGTATTTGATGAATCGAAGCATACTCGTATAACTCTTCTTTATCCACTGTTAAAAAAGGACGAATGAGATATCCATTACTAAATGGACGAATAGACTTCATTCCTGCAATTCCTTCAAGCGTACTTCCTCTAGTTAATTTCATTAAAACCGTCTCCGCTTGATCATCTGCATGATGAGCGACTACAACGTAGGAAGCTTTATGTTTGTTCATAGACTCTTCCAATTTTTGATAGCGAAATTCTCTTGCTTTTTCTTCAACCCCTACTGTCTGACTAGCTCCTTGTTCCCAATGATGCACTTCCAGTGAAATATTTCTTTCACGACAAAAATCTCGAACCATCGCTTCTTCTTCATCTGATTCTTTTCGAAGATGATGATGAATATGAACCACCGAAAACTGTAACGTTGGAAATTTTTTTTGAAGCAAGAAAAAACTCGCTAATAACGCCATCGAATCCACGCCACCTGAAACAGCTAATAAAAAAGATTCTTGTTGCCAATTAGGAATATGTTGCTTTAAAAATTGTTCTACTTTCTTCATTCAAACACCTCCCATCTAATTGATATCTTCCAATGACAAAAATGAGACTGGATATTTCCAGCCTCATTTGAATACTTTATTATGAACGACGTCCGCCACGTCCGCCACGTTTACCTTCTGTATTACGTTTTAATGAAGTTAAACGATCTTCAGAATCTTTTAAGAAGGAACTCATCATTGCATCAAAATCATTCACTTTTGCTTGTGATGGAGATTTTTTCTCAAACGATGGAGCTAATTTAGCTGAATAAGTTTTTTTAGACCCGTGACCTTCTTGATTACGTGGAGCTGATTTTTGGAATTTTGGCTTTTCTTCAACAGTTTCTTCAGAAAAATCAGCACTTGCACGACGAATCGATAAACTTACTTTTCCGTCTCCAGAAATTTCCATTACTTTTACTTGTACTTCATCTCCAACTGTTAAGACATCTTTAATATCTTTAATATAAGAGTTCGATACTTCACTAATGTGGACTAAACCTGTTTTACGATTTCCTAAATCCACAAAAGCACCAAAATTTGTAATACCAGTTACTTTACCAGGTAAAATATTCCCTACCTCAATTGACATATAAAAAGCGTTCCTCCTTCAATTCTTCCTTTTATACACACGCTCGACGAGTATAAAAGATTATTTCTAACATTCGTAGCACTTTGCAAAAATTAATGACGAGATTGATTATCTTTTGCTTGTTGAATTTTATTTTGTGCAGCATCATCAGGTGTATTGAAAATAATTTCTCCTGATTTACTTAAGTAATATTCACTTCGTGCAAGTTTTGCAACATAATCATCTTGTTGTAATAACTCAACTTGTTGAACTAGAGCTTTTTGTTTTTCTTTTACTTTTGCTTCTTCTTTTTTCGCTTCTACAATTTGTGCTTCAATCTTACTAGCTTGATTCATCTGTCCAACAATTTGTAAAATCAGTGTTCCAATAACAGCTATCACTACAGCCATGAGTAATGAATGCCATACAGCTACTCGTTTCCAAACAGCGACTTTCGCTAAATGAACATTTTTATGCAATTTTTTCTTTTTTGCTTTAAACGCAATAATGTTGTTATTTTCTTGTTGCTGTTTATTCACTGCGCTGACTCCTTTAATGATTATATGACGAGTATAACAAGAATATGATAACTCGTCTATGCTTTCAGTAAAATTTTTATAAAAAAACTCTATCTTAGCTAGGATTTTCTAGCTAAGATAGAGTTTGCTGTTACTGAAAAGTCTTATTCCCTAATATTCTTCTGTTTTAAACTTAATCTTCTTCACTTCTAAATCAGAATGTTGTTCTTCCATATACTCTTGAATTTTCTCAATCACGATTTCTTCGTCATGTTCTACTCGTAAAATTAATTCATATTGACCATCTTCCAATTCCTTTGCTTCAACTTGAATCGATTGATAATCCTCTAAATGACAAAAATCATAAATTTTCTGCATAATCGTGACATCCTGAACTAGACAATGAATACTTACTTGACGGTTTTGTGCTTTCAACGGAGATTCATGCGTCAATAATTGAATAATGACAACAACTGCTGCACAAACCACTCCGAAAATCCACATGCCGCCACCAATCGCTAAACCAATCCCTGCTGTTGCCCAAATTCCTGAAGCCGTTGTAATTCCGCTGATTTTCTTATCTCTCATAAAGATAATTCCACCACCGATAAAACTGATACCACTAACTACTTGAGCTGCAACACGAGCTGTATCAAATTTGGAAGTATCTAAAAAAGCTTCTTTAGAAATAAGCATCATTAACGTTGAAGTTAACGCTACAATAACGTGAGTTTTAATTCCTGCTTGTTTATTTCTAGATTTTCGTTCATGTCCAATGGCCCATCCACATAAGCAAGCTAAAATAATGGCTATTAAATGTCTAACTTCTAATATTGCATCAAAATTTCTACTTAAAATTGTTTCTACCATACTTGCTCCTTCCATGATCATTGAATTTTGTGTACTGTTATCAAAATGATAACGTGCCCATTATTCTATGCTTTTCTTCCATAATTGTCAAGAAATCTTATCTTTCAATTTAGGCATCATGAATTGGAGTCAATATAATAATCATTATTTAGAGATACTCATTATTGAATTCTTATTATTTTTCACCACAAAAGTATCATAAAACATCTTCAATATGTTTCCTAATACAATCAAAATTCCAAAAGCCATCCATAACATTTGAAGATTTATCGTTCCAAGAAACACACTTCTAACTACCTGTCCAATTTGAAGTGCACTCGCATGATCCATCACCTCTATTCCAAATGAGAAATGATCATAAAAAGTATGGATCATCATAATAATTTGGAGATTAATAAAGATGGAATCTATCTTTAATTCTTTATCCTGGTGGATTCTTCTAGTACTCAACCATAATAGCATCATTAATAGAACTGTACACACAGCCGTTAAGTCGACAATCACACCAAAAGAGAATAAATGAAAATTTAGAATAGTGCCCTTTATAATCATTGGACCAAATACAGCCGTTATTAATATTATTTCTAGTGCGATAATTCCTTTTTTTATTTTTAAAGGTAGTTTCATCATACTAAGTATTGTCAACAGAAAAGTTAAACAACTAACTCCCATCGCTCTCCACGATTCATAGGTCACTTCAATAATTCCTTTTGTACTAAAGTACAAGCCAAATAAACAAGTGACAACAGAAGTAATCATTGCAACACTCATATAGACTTTACTCACTTTATTCATCTCTTTCATCCTTTCTCTGACAAATTCTACAATAATTAATTTCTTCACATATAGTATAATGAAAACATTTTTCTTTCTCAATATTTCCTCATTCTATATTTGCTTAAATTTTTCTAAAAAAATAAGAGAGGTTGACGAATCAACTCTCTCTGGTTGTTCGACAAATCCTGTTGGTGAGAAATCACCGATAGGATTTTTTACATGCAAAAAAGAGAAATCCGAGTTATGATTAAGTCGTCCAAAACAAAAATCAAAGGAGGATTTCTCTCATGGACTATTGTATACGAAAATTATT
>CAUSWE010000021.1:0-27475 GCA_963535215.1 uncultured Granulicatella sp.
CGTTTTAACGCCTCTAAATTCATCTAAACAAAGCACTTTAGGTAAATAGTTATATCGTTGCATTGTTTTTATTTTAAACTTTTTCATCACTCTTTCGACTGTCTTGTCAGAAATTGAAAGAAGTTTGGCAATTGTTTTTCTAGAAAAGTTTTCTTTTAAGTACAACATAATTTGGCACGCTAAATCATAAGAAATATTACTATTTTTAGGAACAAGAGGGCAATCTGTAACCCAAGTTTTACGACAATCTTTACAGATAAATCGTTGTACTTTTAATTCTAAAAGAGTTTTATTCCCGTATAGATGTGGAATTCTAATTTTATGTTCCATTGGAGAATGTTTAATGACATTTTTACTAGAACAATATGGACAAGAAGTACAAGTATTTGTCCAAGTTCCTTTAACTTTATGAACAATTTCGTGGTTTTCTGTCACCGTTTCTAACCAATTTTCATCCGCAATAAAATTTTTTTCTGTTAATCCTAGTAATTTTCGTATACAATAGTCCATGAGAGAAATCCTCCTTTGATTGGTTTTGGTCGACTTAATCATAACCTGGATTTCTCTTTTTTGCATATAAAAAATCCTGTCGGTGATTTCTCACCAACAGGATTTGTCGAACAACCAAAAAAGCATCTCATTTTATGAATGAGATGCTTTTTTTAATGATTGAATAATCGGTTGATGTTTATAAGAATAATATAACTGAATCGTCATTGGAACCCAAATTAGTGGTTCGCAGAAGATAACACCCATATATCCTGTTGATGGAATAATCAATAGCACAAATAATATTTTTCCAAATAATTCAATGAAACTTGAAATTAATGGCGTAATTTTTTGTCCTAATCCTTGCAAACTATTTCGAAGGACTAGTAAAACGGCTAATACCGGATAAAATGATGAACTAATACGATTATAAAGAGATGCATTCGAGATTAGTTCAGGATCAGTTGAACCAGAAATTAATTCATTTAATGCAGGACTTGCAAAAAATAATGTAATGGCGATAAAAATTGTCCATATAATTGCAACCATACTTCCTAAATAAATTCCACGTTGAATTCTTTGAGGACGATTAGCTCCTAGATTTTGAGAAGTAAAGGTCGTTAAGGATGAAGCAATGGCTGATACAGGTAGCATCGAAAATGACATAATTCTTCTAGCAGATGTTTGTGCACTAATAATGGTTGCTCCAAGTGCATTAATCGAAGTTTGTAACGTTACTGTTCCGATAGAAACAATTGAAGTCATTAGTCCCATTGCCAGACCTTGTCCTAGTAAATCAAGATATAATTCTTTATCCCATATAAAGTGTTCTTTTTGAGGGAGTAAAAAACTTGCTCTTCTTCGAATGTAAAAGAAACAAAGGATAGCAGATATTCCTTGAGAAATAATCGTTGCTAAACCGGCAGATTGTACTCCTAAATGTAATTGAGTAATAAATAAAATATCTAAAATAATATTAATGATTGCAGAAAAAATTAAGAAATATAATGCAGCTTGACTATCTCCAACGGCACGAAGTAAACCGGCACAGAGATTATAAGCGAATGTAACACCAACGCATAAAACAATCATATGAATATATTGGTACGATAAATCAATGATTTCAGTTGGAGTTCCTAAAAACTCTAGCAGTGGATACATTCCAAAATGACCTAGAGTAGAAACGATTAAGCTAAGCCCAAAACCTATGACTAATGTTGAAGCTACAGCGTGTTTTAATTGGGTCATATCTTGTGCACCAAAACAGCGCGCAATAACTACTCCCATCCCATTTCCAACACCAAGGGCAAAACCAATTACAAGTTCAAAAATTGCAGCAGTTGCTCCAACTCCTGCAAGTGCATTTGGCCCCAAATAGCGACCAACGATCATAATATCTGCTGTATTATATAATTGTTGAAATATATTTGAAATTAAAATCGGAATTGCAAAGGCAATGATGGAACGTAATATGGGTCCATCTAATAAATTAACGGATGTTTTTTTTAACATAATCATATCATACAAATAGAAATTTATTGTTCTACTTGGCTAGAATCTTCCTCCTTATTTGCAATGAAATTTTCGATCGTTTGTTTTAATTGATTGTTTAATGCTACGAGTTCTTTTGCTTTTTCAAAATCAAACCCTTCTACGTTAGCAAAACAAGATTTTAAATGTTGTTCTAATTCATCATGAAGTCTCTTTCCGTTAGCACTTAGGCGAATCGTTAATTGACGTTTATTGGCTGCAGGACGTTTACGGATAATGAGTTTTTTATCTTCTAATCGTTTTAGTAGAGGAGTCAGTGTGTTACTTTCCAGTCCTACTCTTTGTCCAATTTCATTTAGGGAAAGTTTTTCCTCTTCCCACAAAGTTTCTAAAACAATAAATTGTGTATAAGTTATATGATAAGGTGCTAATGCGTGTTGATAATATTTATTTACGAGTTTTTGAGTGGAATAAATAGAATAGCATAGTCTTTTAGATAATGGATTATCAGTGTTCATAAAAAACCTCCTGTCTTTTTTGAATTGGTACTATTTTATCAAAAAAACATTATGTTTGACAATGGTTATAGTAATGTTTAATATAATTTAATTAATAAAAGGATATATTTTGGAGGAATGAATCATGTCAATGATAACGACAATTTTAGGAAGTTTAGTAGCTTTAGAGTTTTTTTATATTTTTTACTTGGAAACAATCGCGACAACATCTTCCAATACAGCAAGAGTTTTTAAAATGCAGGAAGAAGAATTAAGCCGACCATCAGTGACTACACTATTTAAAAATCAAGGAGTATATAATGGATTGATAGGAGTTTTAATCCTTATTGCAATTTTTGTAGTCTCGAGTATTACTTGGCTTGTTCTTTTAATGGCTTATATCATTTTAGTAGCATTATATGGTAGTTTAACTAGTGATAAAATGATTCTTTTGAAACAAGGCGGATTAGCCATTTTAACATTAATATCATTATTATTTTAAGAAAAAAAGAAAGCAAGCTTTGAATGGCTTGCTTTCTTTTTATAATCGAATAATAGAATGTTCTACAAATGTTCGATAACACATCATTTATTTCAAAAAAATCTCCTTATTAAGCTCAATTCCTGCATGAGTAGAAGATTACTCAGCTTCATATTGTCTTTACGTGGTAGAATTATTTACAATGTCCACATTTATTAGCCTTAAATTGCAATTATTACAACAATATGGGAGATTTATTTAAACGTCAGCAAGGAGGAAGATTTTGATGTACATCTAGTTGTTTAACAATTAGATGTTTTTTTAATTTCTTTTGATATACTAGAAGGATTCTTCTAAATTATCGACTAACAGTCGAAAAAACTTGACAGTCAGTAAGAAACGTTTTAGAATAAAACCGACCGTTAGTCAAAAAAAGGAGACAGAAATGAAAAAAGGTAAAAAAAGAAAACAGGAACTTCTAAATCTTGCCTATCATATGTTCATAGAAAAAGGATATGAGAATACAAGTATTGATGAGATTGTGGCTAAGGCCGGTATAGCAAAAGGAACTTACTATTATTATTTTGAAAGTAAAGAGGCAACACTGGAAGCGGTTATTGAAATGATGATAAAGAAGAATAGTACAGCAGCCAAAGAGATTCTTACGGCAGAGCTTTCAATACCGGAAAAGTTGGTTTCGGTTGTGGATGCCTTTCGTCCTGATAAAGAGGAATCGGTCATCACTAATGTTTTGGAAAGAAAAGAAAATATTATTATGCATGATAAAATTTGCAAGAAAATTGTAGAGGTGGCAGTACCGATTCTTGCAGAGATTGTTAAAGAAGGTATAGCACAGGGGATATTTTTGTGTACACATATTGAAGAGCGAGTGAAGATGCTCCTTGTTATGAGTCAACATATGTTTGATTATGGTTTTTTTGGTGAAAGAGATGTAGAGGTATACATTGATATGCTGGAAAAGTCTCTAGGGGCAAAATCAGGAACCATGCATTTTATCAGCAAGGTCTTAGTAGAGGGGGCAAAGGAATGAATAAGGAACAGTCAATGTATCAAAAAAAAATGAATCTATTTTTGCGGGTATTGTTTATCTTTCTTATCATAGCGATATTAGGGGCGGCAATACTACAGATTTTTGCTCCGGAATATATGGGAAGGAACTCCGCATATGGCATTTCTATAGGCTGGCAAAGAGAAATCGGATTTTGGAATATTGCCGTTTTGGTTATATTGATTACGGCATATAGGAATTACAATTGGACCTATTTAAAGTCCATTTTACTTGCTCTGATCCTAGGAGGAATCGGCATTGGCGGCAATCATTTTGTCCATTATCTAAAGATGCATCAAATGGTAAATTTAATCGGTGCTGTGGAAAATTATCTTCTGGTTCTTGCTTGGATTATCGGATGGAGAATAGAAGAGAGAATGAAGGAATTTTAAAAATACGCATAGTAGGACTTTTCGTCATACGGGCTTTTGTTTCAAAAAGTAGGCATCAAGTCGAATATTTGCTGTGAGCAGAGAAAAAAATCGAAGATACTGGAAAGTTTAAATATTAGTTTATTAGATGGATGCTATAACAAAAAAGGTGAAGAAAAACAGGAATCAATATATTGATAGGAGTTTTAATCCTTATTGCAATTTTTGTAGTTCCGAGTATTACTTGGCTTGTTCTTTTAATGGCTTATATCATTTTAGTAGCATTATATGGTAGTTTAACAAGTGATAAAATGATTCTCTTAAAACAAGGTGGATTAGCTATTTTAACATTGATAACATTGTTATTTTAGGAAACAAAAAAGCATGAAAGCTGTATCTAACTTTCATGCTTTTTTTTATAATCGAACAATAGAATGTTCTACAAATGTTCGATAACACATCATTTGTTTATTATTATATGAGTCGATGACTTTTAATAACATTTGAAAGGCACTTCTACCAAGTTCTAATGTATGAATATTGACGTAGGCAGTCATTGGAAGTAGAGGTGGATTTGAATCATATGTAATAACAGGAAGACTTATGTTTTGTTCATTTAAATATCTTAAAGCCCCTTCTGTAATTAAAGCGTCGGTTGTTACAACACCATCGATTTTTTCACGTTCGATAATTGATTTCATTGTTTGATATCCACGTTCTCTTGTAAATTCTCCAACATGTGAAATTAAACCTTCTTTGAAAGGAATATGATAATGTTCTAAAGCACGTTGATAACCAATTAAACGATCTTGCGAAACGAATAATTGATGACGACCGCTTACGAATGCAATAGAAGAACACCCTTCTTGAATCATGTATTCTGTAGCGTCAAAACCTGCTTTTTCATTATTATTATCGACAAATGAAATAAACGGAGATAAAGATTTCCCAATAACGACACTAGGAAATTCTTGCTCAATTGCTAATTCCACTAAAGGATCATCTGTTTCCCCATAAAGAAAAATAATTCCATCGACACGTCTCCCTAAAATCGTGTCTTTTAAAATGCGTAGACGTTGTTCATCATCTTTCCCTGTACATAGCTGAATCAAATAATGATGGTCAGCAGCAATTTGAGAAATCCCTCGAATAACTTCAGGGAAGAAAGAGTTTTGATAAAATGCATCTGTATCCCTTGGAAGAACGACGCCAATGACATTTGTTTTATTACTAGCTAAACTTCGTGCGTTGAAATTAGGATGATAATTAAGAGTTTCCATTGCTTGACGAACTCTTTTTTTAGTTGCTTGACTAATGCTTGGTTTATCTTGAATTACCCGTGTAACAGTTGAAGGTGATACTTCCGCTAGACGTGCAACATCCTTAATCGTGACAGCCATTTATGTTCCTCCTTTTTTTAAAAATTAACCATAAAAAATCTGGGCAGGAAAACGGAGTTAACCAGCCCAGAGTAAAAATCATCTTAAGATTTGATAGCTCCGTCAACCATACCTTTCATGATATGTTTTTGAGCAATTAAGAATAGGATAATGACTGGTAACATAATTAATAGAGTAGATGTTAAAATCATATCCCATTGTTTAGTAAATGATCCTGCAAAGTTTGATACTGCGATTGGAAGTGTTTGAATAGCATTTCCTTTACCTAATAATAGTAGAGGTAATAAGAAGTCGTTCCAAATCCAAATACCATTTAAGATTAAAATTGTTACATAGATTGGTTTTAAAATTGGTAATACAACATAGAAGAATGTTTGCATTTTATTACATCCATCTAATTCAGCAGCTTCTTCGATTTCAAGTGGAACACCTTTAATGAAGCCGTGGAACATGAATACAGATAGAGACATTCCAAATCCAGTATAAGCAAAGATGATACCTGGGTAAGTACGTAATAAGCTGAATCCAAATAATGGATTTGTAATTGCGTCACTTAAAATTTTGAACCAAGTTACTAATGGATACATTACTACTTGGAAAGGAATTACCATTGATGCTACAAAGATGAAGAATACTACAGTTGATAATTTAGAACGGTAACGAACTAATCCCCAAGCAGCTAATGCAGAGAATAATGTAATCGTTACTAATGAAATCACTGTAATAATTGTTGAAGCAAAGAATGATGATGGGTATTTAATGGAAGGGTTATTCCAAATTGTTACCGCATTTGTCCATAGTTGACCGAAACTTGCAGGCCATGATAATGGACTAGCTAAGATTTCAGCAGAGCTTTTAGCTGAGTTGATCACTAATAAAAAGATTGGACTTAAGAATAATAGGAATAAAACAACTCCAAAAATTTCTAAAAGTAATAAGCCGAGTTTTTGCTTTTTCATTATAAGTCAATCTCCTTCCGTTTAGTGATTGTTGTTTGAACAACACTAATCACTACTAAGATGAAGAATAAAATAACTGCACGAGCTTGACCTTGTGCCATTAAGTTATCTCCTGAAGCAGTGTTATAAATGTTCATTGTAATAAACTCTGTACTTTGGATAGCTTTATCATGCCATAATAGAGATGGTCCACCACCAGTAAGTGAGAAGTTTACATCGAAAATTTTAAATGAGTTTGTAATGGTTAAGAATAGTGATACCGTAAACGCAGGCATTACCATTGGGATAATAATATGTCTTAATCTTTGTAAAGCATTTGCTCCATCAAGAGAAGCAGATTCTACTAAACTTGAAGGTACATTTTGTAATGCTGCAAAGTAAATCATCATAATATAACCTGCATACTGCCAAGTGTTCGTAATGATTAAAGCTAATACAGCTAATTTAACATCACCTAAAAATAGATTTTCAACTAAGAATTGACTACCAATAGCTGAACCTAAAGCAGGGAATACAGAGTTATAAATGAATTGCCAGATATACCCTAATACAAGTCCCCCGATAAGGTTAGGAATAAAGAATCCTGCACGGAAAATATTACTTAATTTAATTTTACTAGATACTAGTAAAGCTAAACCAAATGACACGAAGTTTACAACCACTACGTTAAATAATGCGAAAACAACAGTAATCATTAATGAATATTGGAAACGAGTATCAGCAAAACTGTCTGTAAAGTTTTTTAATCCAACAAAATTAATTTTAGTTTGAGTAACACTCTTCCAGTCTGTTAGTGAATAGTAGAAACCTAAGAAGAAAGGTACAATAATTACGAGTGCGAAAATGATAAATGCCGGTAGCACAAGCCAGTAAAACGTACGTCTTGCGCGATCGTCACGACTAAGAGCTTTTTTATTCTTAGACATGTTAGGGGTCCTCCTTTTATGTATCGATGAGGTATTAATAACAGCAAACCCACAACGACCGTTGTAAGTAGTTGTGGGCCTGTGTTACATACTTAATTGTTATTTTTGAAGTAAGCTTGGTACTTCTTTGATTTGATTTGTGATCAATTCTTGGAATTTAGCTTTGTCGATTGAACCTTGAGCGTATTGTCCGAAGATTGGTCCTAATTTACCCATTAAGAAGTTGTCAGGCATGAAGTATGGGTTATCAAATGAATAAACTGGTTTTTTAGCAGCAACCCATTCAGCTAAGAATTTAGATAATGGAGCGCTAGGCATTTCTTTAGAAGTAGAGAATGCTGAAATCATGTTAGCTTTGTTTACTGTGTAATCTTGACCTTCTTTAGTATCAACTAAGTCAGAGAAGAATTTGTTGATTGAATCTAAAGCTTTAGTGTCTTTGTTAACTACATAGTAAGATGGAGCACCGATGAATAATCCATCAGCATTTTTGTCTTTACCTAAAGTTTGATAAGGGATGAATCCCATTTCGAATTTAGCATTTAATTGTTTTAAGTTAGGATCTTTCCAGTTACCTTGGTGTAAGAATGCTGCTTTACCACTAGCAAATGCAGAGTCCATATCTTCTTGTGTACCAACTGTTAATAATTTTTTCTCAGTATGGTTGAATAATAATTCAACCCAGTCAGCATAGTTAGATAAACGAGCTTTATCAGTTTCACCTTTAATTACTTGTTGAGTAATTGTACGGTCACCATTTGGTAAACCTGAACTTAAGTAAGCAGCGAAGTCGTGGATACCCATGATCCAAGTTTCACCTTCTTTAGTAGCTGTTGCTACTACTGTAGATAAACCTAATTCATCTTTTTTGCTTTCTAATGTATCCATTGCTTTTTGAACTGCATCAAATGAAGTTAATGAAGCAGGGTCGATACCAGCTTTAGATAATACTTCTTTGTTGTAAGCTAAACCGTAACCTTCAACAGCAACTGGGAATCCGTAAACATCGTTTCCTTGTTTGAATTCGAATTCTGTTTTATCAATCCAGTCACCTTTAAGTGGTTGTAAGTTATCTTTCCATAAGTCGTATCCAGCTTGTCCTTCGATTACGAATACGTCTGGAGCAGTTCCAGCTGTAAATTCAGTTTTTAATTGATCTGCAATTTTACATGAACCAGAACATGTTTTAATGTTTACTGTAACTCCGTTTTTGTCGCCCCATTCTTTAGCGTATGCTGTTAAAGCGTCTTGAATTTCACTCTTGTTACTATATAAAGTGAATTCTTTTTTACTTTCAGAAGAGCCTCCTTTTGTAGAGTCAGTTGATTTGCTGCCGCAAGCTGCTAATGATAAACCAGCTAAGCCGACAACGAATGATTTTTTAAGCCATTTGTTTGCCATTATTTTTTCCTCCCTTGAGATATATTCAGTTAACGCAAACGATTTCTTAACTGGCTTTAGTATACCTCTTTTGGAAATCGTTTGCAAGCCTTTTTTTGTAAAAAAATAAAAAAAATTTAGCGTTTACATTTTTTGACCGGAAATTTACTTTTAAAAAATCAGACTATATATAGAAGAGATTTTTCCTTTTAATGGTAAATATTTTAAAGCTTTTATAAAAAAATAAATTTCTGCTTGCATTTTTATTTTTTTTCTACTAGTATTAAGGCAAACGATTGCGTAATTGGAAAACTACGTATCTAAAATTGATAAAGAAAAGAGGAGTAATACTTATGACAGAAAGACAATCTGGTGTGTTAATGCATATTTCTTCCTTGCCAGGAAAATATGGAATTGGTTCATTTGGAAAATCTGCGTATGATTTTGTAGATTTTCTAGTACGTAGTAAACAAACTTATTGGCAAATTTTGCCTCTAGGGCCAACAAGTTATGGGGATTCGCCATATCAATCATTTTCAGCGTTTGCTGGGAATACACATTTTTTAGATTTTGATCAATTTGTTCAAGAAGGTCTATTAACGACTGAAGAATTAGCGGGTAATTGGGGAGAAGATGCAACGACTGTAGATTATGCGTTAATTTATGAAAGAAGAAGACCTATTTTAGAAAAAGTAGTTCAACGTTTCTTAGAAAGAGGAGATTTATCAGATTACCATCGTTTTGTGGAAGAAAAAGCAGAGTGGTTAGAACCATTTGCTGAATATATGGCGATTAAAGAAAGTTTCGATATGAAGAGTTGGTCTAATTGGACTGATGAAGAAATTAAACGTCGTCATCCAGAAGCTTTAGCAAACTACCGTGAAAAATTAGCAGACAAATTAGAATATCATCGTGTCACTCAATATTTATTTGATAAACAATGGAAAGCATTGAAACGCTATGCGAATGAACGCCATATTCAAATTATTGGAGATATGCCAATTTATGTTGCAGAAGACAGCGTTGAAATGTGGGCAACACCTCACTACTTCAAAACAGATGAAGTTGGAAATGCGGCTTGCGTAGCAGGATGTCCGCCAGATGGCTTCTCACCATTAGGACAATTATGGGGAAATCCAATTTATAATTGGAGAGCGATGAAGTTAGACGGCTTTACTTGGTGGATTAAACGATTGAAAGCAAGCTTTGAATTGTTTGATGTAGTCAGAATTGACCACTTCCGTGGATTTGCAGCTTATTGGGAAATTCCTGCAGGTGCAACAGATGCTACTGGTGGTGAATGGGTAAAAGGTCCAGGATTTGACTTGTTTGAAGCGGTTAAAAATGAACTTGGTGATTTACCGATTATTGCTGAAGATTTAGGTTTTATGGATGATGCAGTTATTGAATTACGTGAAGCGACTGGTTTCCCTGGAATGAAAATTTTAGAATTTGGATTCATGGGTTCAGAGCCAAGTAGCACGGATTTACCTCATTATTATCCAGTAAATTCTGTTTCTTACACAGGAACACATGACAATGATACAGTACTAGGATGGTATGAATCTGCATCGGAAGAAGAACGCGATTTCTGTAATCGTTATTTAAACCGTACAGAAGAACCAATTAGTTATGCTATGTTAAGAAGTCTATACGGTTCAGTAAGTAAGATGACCATTGCAACAATGCAAGATTTATTACAATTAGATACAACAGCTCGTATGAATATTCCAAGCACTCTTGGTGGAAATTGGGTGTGGAGAATGCAAGAAGGAGATATTACACAAGAAGTGGAAGATTTCCTATTAGAGATTACAGAATTGTATGATCGTTCAAACGAACAGTTGTAGGGTTAACAAATAGAAGGAGATAAAAATGCAAACATTAAAACAATATGTAGAAAGTAATTATCATAAATCATTAGGAGAATGTTCAAAAGAAGAAGTATATGTAGCTTTATTACACTATACAAAAGAAAAAAGTGCAGCATTACCTTTAAATGAAGGAAAGAAAAAAGTATATTACATTTCTGCAGAATTTTTAATTGGTAAATTGTTGTCAAATAATTTAATCAACTTAGGAATTTACGACGAAGTAAAAGAAGAATTAGAAGCTGAAGGTCACACTTTAGCAGAAATTGAAGAAATTGAATTAGAACCGTCATTAGGAAATGGTGGATTAGGTCGTTTAGCGGCATGTTTCTTAGATTCTATCGCAACTCTTGGTTTAGCAGGAGATGGAGTTGGATTAAATTATCACTTTGGATTATTTGAACAAAAATTCAAAGATAATCAACAAAATGCAGTGCCAAATAACTGGTTAACTCCAGATAGTTGGTTAGTTCCAACTTCTGTTTCATACGAAGTGCCATTTGCAAACTTTACATTGAAATCAAAAATGTTCAATATTGATGTTTTAGGTTATGAACAATCTCATAAAAATCAATTACATTTATTCGATGTAGATACAATCGATGAATCATTAGTACATGATGATTCAATCGCATTTGATAAAACAAAAATTGCTGAAAACTTAACATTATTCTTATATCCAGATGATAGCGATGAGCAAGGTGAATTATTACGTATTTACCAACAATACTTCATGGTAAGTAATGGAGCTCAATTATTATTAGATGAAGCAGTTGCTAAAGGAAGTAACTTACATGACTTAGCAGAATATGCAGCAGTTCAAATTAATGATACTCACCCATCAATGGTAATCCCAGAATTAATTCGTTTATTAGGTAAACGTGGAATTGAGTTTGATGAAGCAGTTGAAATTGTTCGCTCAATGACAGCTTACACAAACCACACTATTTTAGCAGAAGCATTAGAAAAATGGCCTTTACATTACTTAGAACAAGTAGTACCTCACTTAGTGCCAATTATTAAAGAATTAGATGCTCGTGTAAGAGCTCAATTTGAGGATGCAAGTGTAGCTATTATTGACGAACATAATCGTGTTCACATGGCAAATATGGATATCCACTATGGATATAGCGTAAATGGTGTAGCAGCATTACATACAGAGATTTTAAAACAAAGTGAATTGAAGAATTTCTATGAAATTTATCCAGAGAAATTCAATAACAAAACAAACGGAATTACTTTCCGTCGTTGGTTAATGCATGCTAACCCAGAATTAGCAAAATTATTAGATCGTACAATTGGAAAAGAATATCGTCATGATGCAACTAAATTAGAAGCTCTAAAAGCTCATACGCATGATTTAGAATTCCAAGAAGCATTAAAAGGTATTAAACGTAACAATAAATTACGTTTGAAACACTTCTTACAAGAACACCAAGGTGTAACTGTGAAAGAAGATTCAATTTTTGACGTTCAAATTAAACGTATGCATGAATACAAACGTCAACAAATGAATGCACTATATGTAATTTACAAATATTTAGACATTAAAAATGGAAACATTCCTGCAAAACCATTAACAATTATCTTTGGAGGAAAAGCTGCTCCTGCTTATGTAATTGCGCAAGATATTATTCATTTAATTTTATGTTTATCTGAATTAATTGCAAATGACCCAGAAGTAAGCCCACACTTACAAGTTGTGATGGTAGAAAACTACAATGTTACTGCAGCAACTCACTTAATTCCTGCAGCAGATATTTCTGAACAAATTTCATTAGCTTCAAAAGAAGCAAGTGGAACAGGGAATATGAAATTCATGTTAAACGGTGCGTTAACATTAGGAACATTAGACGGAGCGAATGTGGAAATCCACGAATTAGTTGGAGATGAAAATATTTATGTCTTTGGTGAAGATAGCGACACTGTTATTAAACATTATGAAAATAGTGATTATCATTCATATTCATACTATGAAAAAGAAGCAATTCGTCCAATCGTAGATTTTGTAGTTAGTGATGAATTGATTTCTCTAGGAAATAGAGAGCGTCTAGAAAGATTATTCAATGAATTAAGAAATAAAGACTGGTTCATGACTTTATTAGACTTAGAAGATTATATCCAAACAAAAGAACGTATGTTAGTAGACTATCAAGATCGTGAAAATTGGATTGCAAAAGTAATTACAAACATTGCAATGGCTGGTTTCTTCTCAAGTGACCGTACAATCGAAGACTACAACCGTGACATTTGGAAATTAAACTAATAAAACGAAAAATGAAGGAGTAAGAAATAACGAGAGTTGTTTCTTGCTCCTTTTTTGAGTTAAAATAAAATAAATTGAAATAGAAAGGTTGATTCAATGAAAATTATTATGTCACCCACAAAAGAAATGGGAACGGATGTACCTGTGCAAAAAGATTGGGTGTTAACGGAAGATAGTCAAAAAATTGTATCTTTATTATCGAATTATAGTAAGGAAGAACTGAAGAAATTATTGAAAGTTAGTGATGCTTTATTAGAAGAAAATTGGGATAAAATTCAAAGATTTCAAGAAAGCGTTACTTATCATGCGATGGATTTATATCAAGGATTAGCATTCCGTAGTTTTAAGCAAGTAGCTGATTGGAAAGAATATCAAGTTTATGCAGTGCAACATCTTAGAATTCTTTCAGCATTATATGGAGCAATCAGTCCAGATGAATGTGTGAAGCCGTATCGCTTAGATTTAACGATGAATTTAAAAGTCGAAGGAGGAACTCTGAAAAAATATTGGAAAGAACGAATTGTAAGTTCTTTTGAAAAAGGGGAATGCATCGTCAATTTAGCAAGCAGTGAGTTTTCTTCGTTGTTTAATAAAAAACAATATGATTGGGTAGATGTTAACTTTTATGAGAAAAAAGAAGGGGTATTAAAACAGCATTCTACTATTTCGAAAAAAGCTAGAGGGAAAATGGCAGCTTGGATGATGCTTCATCAAATTCAAGATAAAGCTGAGTTACGAAATTTTGATGTAGATAGTTATAAATTTGATGAATCACTTTCAAAAGAAAATCACTATTGTTTTGTAAAAGAAGTTTAAAATAGAGTATAATCTCTATTCGAAAAACGGTTTAGAATATACACAAAAACTATAAAAAGAAATAGTCTACACCCATTGACGAACTTGAATAATTATGGTACTATGTCAAAGGTGCTTTTATACCTGATTCCTGATTAGAAATCATATCAGTCGTGCTGACTGGTAAAAAGGCCACTGAGAGAGACATTTATGTGTCTTTTAATTTTTACAAAAAAATGGACCACCAGGATGTGTGGACCAAGAAGAACCCGATAGGGAAGGAGGAAGAGCTAAATGCCAACAATTAACCAATTAGTCCGTAAACCTCGTAAATCAGCAGTTGAGAAATCAGCTTCTCCAGCGTTAGGTAAAGGATATAACAGCTTTAAAAAATCACAAACGAATACAAACTCTCCACAAAAACGTGGTGTGTGTACTCGTGTAGGTACTATGACACCTAAAAAACCTAACTCAGCGTTACGTAAATATGCCCGTGTACGTTTATCAAACTTAATCGAAGTAACTGCGTACATTCCAGGTATCGGTCACAACTTACAAGAACACAGCGTAGTATTAATCCGTGGTGGACGTGTAAAAGACTTACCAGGGGTACGTTACCATATCATCCGTGGTGCATTAGACACTGCTGGAGTTAACAACCGTATGCAAGGTCGTTCTAAATACGGTACAAAACGTCCTAAAAAATAATTTAGGCTAACAAACTAATAAACAATAAACAATAACTCAAAATGATGAAAGGAGGATTATAAATGCCTCGTAAAGGTCCTGTCGCAAAACGTGATGTTTTGCCTGATCCAATTTATAATTCAAAATTAGTTACTCGTTTAATCAACCGTTTAATGGTAGATGGTAAACGTGGTAAAGCAGCAACAATTTTATACAATGCATTTGACATCGTTAAAGAACAAACTGGAAATGATCCAATGGAAGTGTTCGATCAAGCTATGAAGAACATTATGCCAGTATTAGAAGTTAAAGCTCGCCGTGTTGGTGGTTCTAACTATCAAGTACCAGTTGAAGTTCGTTCAGACCGTCGTACTACATTAGGTTTACGTTGGTTAGTAAACTACTCACGCTTACGTGGTGAAGACACTATGGAAGTTCGTTTAGCTCGTGAAATCATGGACGCAGCGAACAACTCAGGTGCTTCTGTTAAAAAACGTGAAGATACTCATAAAATGGCAGAAGCAAACAAAGCGTTTGCTCACTATCGTTGGTAAGATTCAAAAAGCCTTCGGGCTTTTTAATCTATGCATAAATTAATCATAAAATAAAGAGGTGTAGAACGAAGATGGCAAAGAGAGAATTTACTCTTGAAAACACGCGTAATATCGGTATCATGGCTCACATTGACGCAGGTAAAACTACAACAACTGAGCGTGTACTTTATTACACTGGTAAAATCCATAAAATTGGTGAAACTCACGAAGGTGCTTCACAAATGGACTGGATGGAACAAGAACAAGAACGTGGTATCACTATCACATCTGCTGCTACAACAGCACAATGGAAAGGTCACCGTATTAACATCATCGACACACCAGGGCACGTGGACTTCACAGTTGAAGTAGAACGTTCTCTACGTGTATTAGATGGAGCTGTTGCTGTACTTGATGCACAGTCTGGGGTTGAACCTCAAACAGAAACTGTATGGCGTCAAGCTACAACATATGGTGTTCCTCGTATCGTATTTGCTAACAAAATGGACAAAATTGGTGCAGACTTCTTATATTCTGTACGTACAATTCATGAACGTTTACAAGCAAATGCTCACCCAATTCAATTACCAATCGGTGCTGAAGATGAGTTTTCAGGTATCATCGATTTAATTAAAATGAAAGCTGAAATCTATACTAATGACTTAGGTACAGATATCCAAGAAACAGATATCCCTGAAGATTTACAAGACTTAGCTGAAGAATGGCGTGAAAAATTAGTGGAAGCAGTAGCTGAAACTGATGAAGAATTAATGGAACGCTATTTAGAAGGCGATGAAATTTCTGAAGAAGAATTAAAAGCAGCTATCCGTAAAGCTACATGTGCTGCTGAATTCTATCCAGTATTATGTGGATCAGCTTTCAAAAACAAAGGTGTACAATTAATGTTAGATGCAGTAGTTGACTACTTACCATCACCATTAGATGTACCAGCTATTAAAGGGGTAGACCCTAACACTGATGCAGAAGTAGAACGTCATTCTTCAGACGAAGAACCATTCTCAGCATTAGCATTTAAAGTTATGACTGACCCATTCGTAGGTCGTTTAACATTCTTCCGTGTGTACTCTGGTACTTTACAATCAGGTTCATACGTTAAAAACTCAACTAAAGGTAAACGTGAACGTGTAGGACGTATCTTACAAATGCACGCTAACTCACGTCAAGAAATTCCTGAAGTATTCTCAGGAGATATCGCTGCAGCAGTAGGTCTTAAAGATACAACTACTGGGGACACATTATGTGACGAAAAAGCAGAAGTTATCTTAGAATCTATGGAATTCCCTGATCCAGTTATCGAAG
Organism: uncultured Granulicatella sp.; assembly: GCA_963535215.1. Taxonomy (GTDB): domain Bacteria; phylum Bacillota; class Bacilli; order Lactobacillales; family Aerococcaceae; genus Granulicatella. The sequence goes on from CAUSWE010000021.1 coordinate 16,536, forward strand.
TAGCGATTGAACCAAAATCAAAAGCTGACCAAGATAAAATGGGTATTGCTTTACAAAAACTTGCTGAAGAAGACCCAACATTCCGTGCTTACACTAACCAAGAAACTGGTGAAACAGTTATCGCTGGTATGGGTGAGTTACACTTAGATATTATCGTAGACCGTATGCGTCGTGAATTCAAAGTTGAAGCTAACGTAGGTGCTCCTCAAGTATCTTACCGTGAAACATTCCGTGCTTCTACTCAAGCAGAAGGTAAATTCGTTCGTCAATCAGGTGGTAAAGGTCAATACGGTCACGTATGGATTGAATTTGCTCCAAACGAAGAAGGTGCTGGATTCGAATTCGAAAATGCTATCGTCGGTGGGGTAGTTCCTCGTGAATACATCCCAGCTGTAGAAGCAGGATTGAAAGATGCTATGGAAAACGGGGTATTAGCTGGTTATCCATTAGTTGACATCAAAGCTAAATTATATGATGGAAGCTACCATGATGTCGATTCATCAGAAACTGCCTTCAAAGTTGCTGCTTCAATGGCATTGAAAGCTGCTGCTAAGAAAGCTCAACCAGCAATTTTAGAACCAATGATGGCTGTCGAAATTACAGTTCCAGAAGAATACTTCGGAGATGTAATGGGTCACGTTAACGCTCGTCGTGGACGCGTTGAAGGTTCTGAAGTTCGTGGTAACGCACAAATCGTTAAAGGTATGATTCCTTTATCAGAAATGTTCGGTTACGCAACTACATTACGTTCTGCAACACAAGGTCGTGGTACATTCTCAATGACATTCGACCACTACGAAGATGTTCCTAAGAGCATTGCAGAAGAAATCATTAAGAAAAATGGCGGAAATGGCGAATAATTAATCGCTATAAACGCAATAACATCGAAGAGTCTAGGTTAACTGGTTACCTAGCGTAACCAGTTGATTTTTATAGGTATTCTTTGGTATAATTCAAATCGGTAGATACTGTTATAGAATCTAACAAAAATACTCAAACATTTAGGAGGAATTATTTAAAATGGCAAAAGAAAAATTTGACCGCTCAAAACCACACGTTAACATTGGTACAATCGGCCACGTTGACCACGGTAAAACAACTTTAACTGCAGCTATCACAACTGTTTTAGCTAAGAAAGGTTTCGCACAAGCTCAAGATTACGGTTCAATCGATAAAGCTCCAGAAGAACGCGAACGTGGTATCACTATCAACACTGCTCACGTTGAGTATGAAACTGACACTCGTCACTATGCTCACGTTGACTGCCCAGGACACGCGGACTACGTTAAAAACATGATCACTGGTGCTGCTCAAATGGACGGTGCTATCTTAGTAGTATCTGCAGCTGACGGTCCAATGCCTCAAACACGTGAACACATCTTATTATCACGTCAAGTAGGTGTTCCTTACATCGTTGTATTCTTAAACAAAGTTGACATGGTTGACGATGAAGAATTATTAGAATTAGTAGAAATGGAAGTTCGTGACTTATTATCAGAATACGATTTCCCAGGAGATGACACTCCAGTTGTTGCAGGTTCTGCTTTACGCGCTTTAGAAGGCGATGCTTCTTACGAAGAAAAAATCTTAGAATTAATGGCTGCTGTTGACGAATATATCCCAACTCCAGAACGTGACACTGACAAACCATTCATGATGCCAGTCGAAGACGTATTCTCAATCACTGGTCGTGGTACTGTAGCTACAGGACGTGTTGAACGTGGACAAGTTCGTGTTGGTGACGAAGTAGAAATCGTTGGTATTTCTGAAGAAACTTCTAAAACAACTGTTACAGGTGTTGAAATGTTCCGTAAATTGTTAGACTACGCTGAAGCTGGGGATAACATTGGTACATTATTACGTGGTGTTACACGTGACAACATCGAACGTGGACAAGTTCTTGCTAAACCAGGAACAATCACTCCACATACAAAATTCAAAGCTGAGGTTTACGTATTAACTAAAGAAGAAGGCGGACGTCACACTCCATTCTTCTCTAACTACCGTCCTCAATTCTACTTCCGTACAACAGACATCACTGGTGTTTGTGTGTTACCAGAAGGTACTGAAATGGTAATGCCTGGTGACAACGTAACTATGGAAGTTGAATTAATTCACCCAGTTGCGATCGAAGATGGTACTAAGTTCTCTATCCGTGAAGGTGGACGTACTGTAGGTGCTGGAATCGTAGCTTCTATCGAAAAATAATTTTTATTAAATTGATTTTCAATCCTCCCTTTTGGGAGGATTTTTTTGTTCTTATATAAAAAAATCTAATTGAAAACTCTTTTCAATCTTGAATTACTGGTTTTCAGTGGCGATATTTTGAATTTTATGCTACTCTATATCAGTATATTTTTATTGAAAGAATAGGAGGCGTTTGGAATGATAGAGCTGATTGCAACAGTTGAATCAATCCAACAAGCGCAAGCACTACTTGAAGCAGGAGTAGATGTATTGTGCTTTGGTGAAGACTTATTTGGTTTAAGATTACCAATGTCATTTTCACGAGATGAACAAAAAGAATTAACAGAATTAGCACATCGCTATGGTAAAAAAGTAAATGTAGCGGTTAATGCGATTTTTCATAATGAAGGAATTGCGAAAGTTCCGGAATATTTACAATTTTTAAAATCAATTAATGTAGATATGATTACAGTAGGAGACCCTGGTGTTGTTCAAATTATGAAGAACCCAGAATACTCTATTCCTTATTATTACGATGCAGCAGTATTAGTGACAAGTAGTCGTCAAGTTAATTTCTGGGCTAAACGTGGTGCAATTGGAGCAGTAATTGCTAGAGAAATTCCAAGAGCAGAAATGGAAATTTTAGCAAGCCAAGTGGAAGTTCCAATTGAAGTGTTAGTTTATGGTGCAACATGTATCCATCATTCTAAACGTCCATTATTACAAAATTACTTTAACTATATTGAGAAAGAAGAAAGTGTTGAGAAAAAACGTGGGTTATTTGTGAGTGAACCAGCAGATGAAGATTCTCATTATTCAATCTATCAAGATATTAATGGGACACATATTTTTGCGAATAATGATGTTTCTCTTGCACCTTACTTATTAGAATTAAGTCAAATGGGTGTTCCTCAATGGAAATTTGATGGAGTTTTAACTCCTGGAGAAAACTTTGTTAAAGTGGTTCAATTATTTGATAATGCACGTAAAGAAATTGAAGTAGGTACTTGGACAGTTGAAAAGAGTGCTAGCTTAGAATTGCAAGTAAGAGAACTTCATCCTGAACAACGTGGTTTAGATGCAGGGTTTTATATTTTAAATCCAGAAGATGTGAAATAGGAGGAGACAAATGGGAAGAAAAATTTTGAAAAAACCAGAAGTTCTTGCTCCGGCAGGAACACTTGAAAAATTAAAAACAGCGATTTTATATGGTGCAGATGCGGTTTTCTTAGGAGGAGAAGCTTACGGACTAAGAAGTCGTGCAGGGAACTTTGATTTCGAAGAAATGAAAGAGGCAGTAGAATTTGCACATAGCCATAATGCTAAAGTATATATTGCAGCGAACATGGTTACTCACGAAGGAGACGAAAAAGGTGCGGGAGAATTTTTCCGTACAGTTCGTGACCTTGGAATTGATGCTGCAATTATCAGTGATATGGCATTAATGGATATTTGTGCTTCAGAAGCTCCAGGATTACCAATTCACCTTTCAACACAAGCTTCTGCAGCAAACTGGGAAACATTAAACTTTTGGAAAGATGAAGGTTTAGAGCGTGTCGTATTAGCGCGTGAAGTTTCTATGGCAGAAATTCAAGAAATGCAAGAAAAAGTTGATGTTGAAATTGAAGCATTTATTCATGGTGCAATGTGTATTTCCTATTCAGGGCGTTGTGTATTATCAAATCACATGGTACGACGTGATGCGAACCGTGGAGGCTGTGCGCAATCTTGTCGTTGGAAATACGGTTTGTTTGATATGCCATTTGCTAATGAGAAAAATATGGTTGGTGCTGGTGAAGAAGGCATCGAAGAAAAATTCTCTATGAGTGCGGTTGACTTATCAATGATTCATAATTTACCAGATTTAATTGAAGCTGGAGTAGATAGCTTGAAAATTGAAGGTCGTATGAAATCTATTCACTATGTTTCAACAGTAGCAAATGTATACCGTGCTGCAGTAGATAGTTATTGTGAAGATCCAGATAATTATGTATGTAAACAAGAGTGGATTGATGAATTATGGAAAGCCGCTCAACGTGAGTTAGCAACAGGATTTTATTATCAAATTCCTACAGAAGAAGAACAATTATTTGGTGCTCGTCGTCAAATTCCACAATATGCCTTCGTAGGTCAAGTGTTAGCATATGACCCAGAAACTCAAATTGCAACGATTCAACAAAGAAATAACTTTAAAGTTGGAGATCATATTGAGTTTTATGGGCCAGGCATGCGACATCATGAAGAAGTGTTAACAACTTTATGGGATGAAAATGGTGAAGAAATCGAAGCAGCTCCACATGCGATGATGATTTGTAAGATGAAAGTAACTGAACCAGTGAAACCATTAGACATGATTCGAAAAAGAAGGTAAAATAAATAAAAATAATTGATAGAAAAGGAGACGGTTATGTCATTACCAAATTGTCCAAAATGTAGTTCAGAATACACATATGAAGATGGTGTATTATTAGTGTGTCCAGAGTGTGCTCATGAATGGGAACCAGGACAAGAAGTTGAAGAAGACGGAGTAGTTGCCATTGATGCAAATGGAAATCGTTTAGAAAATGGAGATACTGTAACAGTTATTAAAGACTTAAAAGTTAAAGGTGCTCCAAAAGATATTAAACAAGGTACACGTGTGAAAAATATTCGTATCGTAGAAGGAGACCACAACATTGATTGTAAAATTGATGGTTTTGGTGCGATGAAATTAAAATCTGAATTTGTAAAAAAAATCTAATTTAATAGCAAAGCTGAGGAGAAATCCTCAGCTTTTTATGATTTATTAAAAAACTACAAAAAATTTCAAAAGAGGTTTGACGGAAAAATTTCCAGAGAATATAATGGAGAGGACAACAAATTAAAGGATGGAAAATTTCACGTGGCTCAACAAAATCTGATGCAAGAATCTCAAAAAAATTCTAAATATAAACGTGTAGCAGCCCTTGATGGTTTTAAAGGGATAATGATTCTTGCAATTATAGGATATTATTATTTTCAAAATTATTTGCCAGGTGGTTTTTTTGCGGTAAATGCATTTTTTGCGGTAGGTGGTTATCTAGCATTTCGTGATAATAAGCATTTGTTTCATAAAAAACCTGTAGAATGGCATTTCTCTTCAAAATTATCTCGATTATGGCTACCGATGTTATTTATGATTATTGGGACGGTAGCATTTTTATTTATTGCATTACCAGAACAATTAAAAAATATTCGAATGATGTCATTATCGTCTTTAGTATTTTTCAATAATTACTATCAAATTATTAATCAACAATCTTACTTTGTACAATCGATTAACCCAAGTCCATTTGTTCATTTATGGTATGTATCTCTTTATTTCCAATTAATGTTAATAGCTGTTGGGATTAGAAAAATATTTAATCGATTAAATTTATTACGAATGCAAGAAAGTTTAGTGCTATTGATTCTAAGTATCCTTTCAGCAATATTCATGACGCTTATGTATGTGATACAAAAAGATCCTTCGTATATTTACTATGCAATTTCAACAAGAATTTTCTCGTTTTTATTAGGGGGAGTTCTAAGTTATTTTACAGAAGGACAATTATCTCTTTCGTTACCGAAAAGTAAATCTTCCTCGTTATTTACACAATTAATAGGTGTTGTAGCATTGTTGTTAATGGGATGGATGATTTTAAGTTTTAATGGGGTTCAGGATGAGACCTATTTATATGGAATGCAGTTATTCTCAATTGTATCTATCGTATTTTTATGGAGTATATTACATGAAAATTCAGTATTGAATTATTTCTTACGCTTCAGAGGGTTTACGTTTTTTGGTAGAAGAAGTTTTTCTTATTATTTATGGTTTTATCCAGTGCATATGTTTGCGCCTTATTTCCAAAATGGGGAAGAGTCTAATGTTGTGTTTTTAGGTATTCAAATGTTATGTATCATTTTATTATCTGAAATTACTTATAAAATATTTGAAACGAAACAATGGTTGGTTCCTTTAGGACAATCATTCAGTTTCATGAGTATTCATCATTTTGTAATGCGGGAATTACCACCTGTAAAAAAAATGATGGGAATGGCCTTTTCGTTTACGTATATTATTTTAATTGGATTAGCATTTGTCGGTTTTTTCCAATCTACTACGGAAACAAATTTAGTAGCGCAACAATTAGAAAATGTAATTAAACGAAATCAAGAATTAATTGAACAAACGACACAAGAAGAAAGTACAACAGTAGATCCAAATAAAGAAATTCAATTAAAAGAACAAATAGCACAAGAGCCTGTTACTTTTGTGGGAGATTCTATTTTATTAGCAGCGGCAGATAAAATTCAAGAAATTTTCCCTAAAGCTATTATTGATGGGAAAATAGGTAGGCAGTTATATTCTAGTCCTGCAACTTTACAAGAATTGATTAGTAAAGATAAAATGGCAAATCGAGTTGTAACTTTATTAGGAACGAATGGTACATTTTCGCAAAAGCAATTAGATGAATATATTCGTACACTTGGAGATAGAGAGTTATACTTTGTGACAATATTTGCTCCAGTGAAGTGGAATAATGAAGTGAATCAACAATTACAAGAAGCAAAAAACCGTCATGCTAATGTACACATTATTGATTGGTATGAATTCGCAAAAAATCATGCAGAATGGTTCTATGAAGATAAGATTCATCCGAATACTCAAGGAGCGGAAGAATTAGCGCAATATTCCTTGGAATCTATTACTCAAATTAAAATAAATGAATAAAAAGTAACATCGTTATAGATAGTTGAAGAACTGTTTATAACGGTGTTTTTCTTTTCAGTTAGAGGAACAGTTGTGAAAATGTGTACTTATATTATATAGAATTAATGTGATAAAATGAGCTAAAATACTTGTGGAAACGCAAACGGTTTGGTATATTTAAATTAAATGCAAAAGGAAAGAGGAAATTGTTTGCAAAGTGCTAGTCACAGTCTTCGTTTAATGGGAGCGTCTATTAAAATAACGATTTTTCATGAAGATGCAGAAAATTTATTGTTACAGAGTGAACAACTGTTGCATCTTTATAAAAACCGGTTCAGTGCCAATGATGCTGATTCGGAACTAATGGCGATTAATTTACAAGCTGGTAAAAAAGCAGTTCGTGTACATCCAGAATTATTTGAATTAATTGAGTTAGGGAAGAAACATAGTGTTGCAGAACATAGTCACCTTAATATTGCGATTGGACCTTTAGTTCAAACATGGAGAATAGGTTTTTCTGATGCTAAACTTCCTTCAAAGGAAGAGATTCACGAGTTGTTAAGAATAACAAATCCAGAAGAAATAGTCTTGGATGCTTCAAAGCAAGAAGTCTATTTATCAAAAGTTGGAATGAGAATCGATTTAGGAGCTTTAGCAAAAGGATATATTGCTGATAAGTTAAAAGAATTTTTGATAGAACAAGGAGTTCAATCAGGAATTATTGATTTAGGAGGAAATATTCTTACGATTGGAGAAAATCCAACTTTTCAAAGGCCATGGAGAATTGGAATTCAAAATCCTGTATTAGGTAGAGGGGAACATGTAGCAGTTATTGCGGTATCAGATGCATCTGTTGTAACTTCAGGAATTTATGAACGTCAATTAGTGGTAGATGGTAAAACTTATCACCACATATTTGATCGAGCAACAGGCTATCCGATGGAAACAGAAGTAGCGAGCATTACGATTCTAGCAAAAAAATCAGTAGATTGTGAAATATGGACGACTCGTTTATTTGGACAAAACCCTTATAAGATAATAGAAGAAATTGAACAATATCCCGAGCTGGAAGCATTTGTGATTACAAAAAATCAAAAAATGATGTATACATCTGGTATTCAATTCGTTTAATAAAAGATGTATAGAAAGGAATTATTATGACAAAATTTATTGCACTTGTAGGAACAAACTCACAACGTTCTACAAACCGTACTTTATTACAATATATGCAAAAACATTTTGCAAAAAAAGTTGAAATTGAATTAGTGGAAATTAAAGATCTTCCATTATTCAATAAACCAGCAAACAAGCAAGTTCCAGAACTTGTAACAGAAATTGCTGCTAAAATTGAAGCTGCTGATGGAGTAATTATTGGAACTCCAGAATATGATCATGCAATTCCTGCTGTATTAATGAGCGCTTTAGCATGGTTATCATATGGTATTCATCCATTATTAAATAAACCAGTAATGATTACAGGAGCATCTTATGGAACATTAGGATCTTCTCGTGCTCAATTACAATTACGCCAAATTTTGGACTCTCCAGAATTAAAAGCAAATGTAATGCCAGGATCTGAGTTTTTATTATCTCACTCACTTCAAGCATTTGATAAAAAAGGTGATTTAATCGATTTAGATACAATCAAAAAATTAGATGCTTTATTTGATGATTTCCGTTTATTCGTGAAAATTACTCAAAAATTAAGAAGTGCTCAAGATTTACTACACAAAGAAGCAGAAAACTTTGATTGGGAAAATATTTAATATCACAATAAGAGAGGAAAAGACATTATGAAATTTGTAGGGATTGTAGGTTCAAATGCTGAACTATCATATAACCGTAAATTATTACAATTCATTCAACGTGAATTTAAATTAAAATTTGAATTAGAAGTTTTGGAAATTGATGAAGTTCCAGTATTTAATCAAGATGAAAAATGGGATGATAGTTTCCAATTACGTTATTTATATAACAAAATTACTCGTGCTGATGGTGTTATCATCGCTACTCCTGAGCACAACCACACAATCTCAGCTTCCCTAAAATCTGTTCTTGAATGGCTTTCATACGAAGTTCATCCATTTGAAAATAAACCAGTCATGATTGTGGGTGCTTCTTACTACGACCAAGGTACTTCTCGTGCCCAAGTTCACCTTCGTAAGATTCTTGACGCTCCAGGTGTCAATGCCTACACACTTCCAGGAAATGAATTCCTTCTCGGTAAAGCTAAAGAAGCTTTTGATGTTAATGGGAATATCACAAATGAAGGAACTATTAATTTCCTTGAAACATGTTTAGACAACTTTGTAAAATATGTGGGAGTCGTTTCAAAATTGAAAAAACCAAAACCAATCGCACCAGAAGATTTATATTGTACAAATCCAATCGCAACTACCATTCAAGGTGTTGACCCTGATGATCCTGAATGGGTAGAAAAAGCTGCTGAGCTTGTTGGAGCTGTTTCTGGAGATACTTACGTTAAATTAGACCACGGTATCTTGACAGTTAACCAAATTGATATGTTCTTGAAAGCAATGCCATTTGAGTTGACATATGCGGATGATAATAACCAATTCTTGTACTATAATAACGCCCACCAAGATCCAAACACTATGTATGGTAAACGTGTGCGAGTTCAAGCAGGTAGCCGACTAGGAACAGTACATGCTTCTCTACCACCTGCAAGAATGAAAAACGTTGAGTGGGTTGTAGGCGTATTACGTAATGGTGATCAAGAATACGTTCGTACAATTGTACCTGGAACACCAGAAGGTGTTATTAATACTCATAATTATCAAGCAATGTACTATCCAGATGGTTCATATGCTGGAATTAATGAAATTATCTTCAACTTCCAACCATGGTTAGATTGGTATTTACAAACAACTGGTCAACGTTTAGTTGGAGGAAATGCTCCAGCTGCAGCAGCAGGACATGGTTCACATGGAAGTGCAGATGCAACATCAGGAGCTTCATCAGATACTCCAAGTCATGGTGCAGCAGACGCAACTTCAAGTGCAAGTAACTAATTTTAAAAAAGGGGCAAGCGAGAGAATCGCTTGCCTTTTTTGCGTTAAAAATATTGTTTTAAGATTTGAAGTTCAGAAAAATTTAAAGGGCGATACTCGCCGGGAGAAAGAGAAGAATCTAGAATAAATTCACCAAAACGAATTCTTTTTAGAAAAGTCACTTTAACACCAACACATAAAAACATCTTTTTAATTTGGTGAAACTTTCCTTCTGAAATAACAACAGTAGTTTTACTAAAGGAAGGTGAAGATTCAAGGATTGATAATTTAGCAGATTTACAAATAGTTCCATCATGAAACACAATCCCATCGTGAAATCTTTGAATACAAGAATCGTCTAAAGGTCCATTTACTTCAACATAATATTCCTTTTCAATGTGTTGAAGTGGATTTAGTAAGCGAAACCCTAGTGGGCCATTGTTTGTTATGATTAAAAGTCCTTCAGTATCTCTATCTAAACGTCCAATGGGATAAAGACTTTCAACGTTTTCTTTACTAAACAAATCAATGACTGTTGGAAGATGTTCATCGGTTGTAGCGGAAATAAGTCCACTAGGCTTATTCAACATAAAATATTTTTGAGAAGTGTCCACGATTTGTTTCCCTTGAACGGTAATAATTTGAATTTGTGGATCAACATTATTACTCACATGAGTTGCAGGAGTTGAATCAATAAGAACTTCGCCGGAAGAAATTAATTTTTTCATTTGCTTTCGTGAAATATCAAAATACTTCATCATTAAATGTTCAAGACGCATAAAAACCTCCAATTTTGTAATCGGAAAAATTATAACATATTTTTTGAAAAATGGGGTTGACGATGAAGGTCATCTATGATAAATTATTAAACGTTGTTGCGAAACAACAAATCAGCTCTGAAACAATTTTCAAAAATATGAAAAAAGTTGTTGACAGATAAAAACGCCTATGATAGTATATAGGAGTTGTCGCAATGAAGCGACGTTGACCTTTGAAAACTAAACAAAGAAGACAAACCAAATGTGTAGGGA
>CAUSWE010000022.1:0-26064 GCA_963535215.1 uncultured Granulicatella sp.
TTGCAATTCCCCATTTTACAACATTTTGAACACCTTGGATTAGTTCTAAGATACTTCCAGCAAGGCTACCGTTATGTTTCAATCGAGCTGTTCCGTCTTTTACAATAACGTCAAATTCTCCTAGTGTAGATTCGCATTCTCCTAAACCACCTGCACGCATACAGTCTGTAATTAAAGCTGTACGATGGCGACCACAACAATTCATCACAATATTAGCTGCTACAGGATGAACATGGTGACCATCACAAATTAATTCATCGAATACATTGTATGCATTTGGAAGTGTTAGGGCTGCACCTACAACACCAGGTTCACGGTGGTGAAGTCCACGCATTCCGTTATAAGTATGAACGAAGATATTTGCTCCTGCTTCTACGGCATTTTTACAGTCTTCATATGTTGCATCTGTATGAGCTAATGCTACATAGATATCTTCTTTTACGGCATGTTTGATAAAATCAACGGCTCCATCACGTTCCGGAGCAATCGCAATTTTTTTCACCCAACCACTTGCTTTTTGTTGCCATTCATCTAAAATTTCAGTTTTTGGATCTCCCATATATTTAGGATTTTGAGCTCCTTTATGAACTTCGCTGAAGAAAGGACCTTCTAAGAAAATTCCTCTAATTTTAGCTCCTGGAATAGACGTTGCATTGTCTCCGATAGTTTGGCAGACATCATTTAATAATTCTCTAGATGCTGTTAAAGTAGTTGGTAAGTAGGAAGTAACCCCACAACTAGGCAAACCAGCAGAAATAGTTTTTAAGCCTTCTACATCATTATCCATGACATCTGCGCCTTTATATCCATGAATATGTGTATCGACAAGTCCTGGAGCAATGCTATAGGCAGAGTAGTCTACAATAGAACCATCAGCGGGTTTTTCTTCTTGAAACTGTCCGAATACTCCAGAGTCTAAAATTGGTAAATATCCAGGGCCTTTCACAACATGTTCAAAGTAAAATTGTTTTGCATAAATATATGTAGTCATAATATCCCTCCTTTTAATCTTTTTAACAATATATTTATTCACTTATTGAATCGTTAATGGATGAATCGTTACCCCTTTTACAACACGGTTTACGGTTCCACTTGGAGAAGGTGTGTCAGGTTTATTCCCTACTTTAACAGAAGATAATAATCCAATCGTTTGTCCGAAAATAGCATATGGAAGTGCTAAGTAAGCATCTGGAACTGATGAAAATGCTTCTGCAAAATCAAAGCTAGTTCCTTCATATTGACCTTCTACAGATACACCCACTGCACATACTAGAGGTGCAATGCTATCTCCATACATTTCTTCTAAAATGTCTAAATCGTATTGACGTGTATATGCATCATTTGAAACAAAGACAAATGCTAATGAACGAGAGTCAACGAATGATTTCGGACCATGACGGAATCCCATAGATGAATCGTAAATCGTTGCAATTTTACCTGCTGTTAATTCTAAGATTTTTAATTGTACTTCACGTGCTAAACCTGCTAATGGACCAGAACCAAGATAAATGACACGATTATAATCTAAATCCACAAATTGTTGTAATACATGTTCACGTTCTAAAACACTTTCTCCCATTTGACAAATAGCTGTTACAAATGCAGCTTTTTCTTCAACAGAATGGCCTTCATCAAAAATTAATAAAGCTGTTAAAGTCATACAAGTAAAGCTACCAGTCATTGCAAAACCAGCATCATTTGAACGAGCAGGCATCATTAATAATAAATTACGGTCATCTCCAGGTGCTGCTAGCGCTAATTTTCCTTCTGGAGCACAAGTAATGGTAATTTGATAAAAATCTTTAACAATTTGTTGTCCTAATTGAACGCTGGCTAAACTTTCTGGAGAATTTCCGCTACGTGCAAATGAAACTAAAATAGTAGGAATGTCTGCTTTGAAATAATCTAGAGGGTTACTTACTAAGCTAGTTGTTCCTACTGATTGGAATTCAAAACGATCTTCACGTCCATGACGTTTTAAATAAGGTAAAATAGTATCTCCTACATATTGAGATGTACCTGCACCAGTAAAAATAACACGATAGTGATCATGTGGTAATGACTCTAAGAATGCTTGAATACGGTCAAGATTTTCTGAATAATAATCAAATGCTTCCTGCCATAATTCTGGTTGTTGGCGAATCTCACGAGTTGTGATTTCCGCTGTTAGTGCTTCTAGTTGTTCTTTTGAAAATTGAAACATTTCAAAACCTCCCATATTTGATTGTTTAATGTTTATTTCTATGATAACGAACTTTATAAAAGAATTGGTCACTTCTAGCAACGCTTAATGTAAATTCAATGACATGATTTTCGCTATTGACACTTGTTCTCTTTAAACGCAGGCAAGCAGCGTGCATCGGAACTTCCAATGTTGGAGCTTCATCTTTTGTTAAAATACTCGCTGAAAATTCTTCATCTGCATAATTGATTTTTTGTTGAAAATCATCTGAAAAAACTTCATACAAGGAACGATTTTGTAATTGTTCTTGTGTGAGATCAGGGAATAATCTAGCGGGTAAGAATGTTGTTTCTTTCATCATTGGTACGCCGTCTGCAAATCGAATTCGTTTGAGTCGATAAATATATTCGCCAGTTTCAATTCCTAATTGCTGAGCAATATAGCTATCGGCTTTGTAGTAGTGAAAAGCTGTAATGATGGTAGAAGGAGTTCTTCCTAATTCTTTCATTTGTTCTGTAAAGCTGTAACCTTCTAGTAAATTTTGACGTTCTTTCCATTGACTAGAAATAAAAGTGCCTTTTCCATGGCGTTTATAAATGTAGCCTAATGTTTCTAACTCTTTTAATGCCGTACGGACAGTGGTTCTGCTAACTCCATACTCCTTACAGATTTCTCTTTCCGACAACATTTTCTGGTGAACCTGCCCATGTGTCGTAATATATTCGATTAAGTCAAAGCTAAGTTTGGAATAAAGTGGCACTTGTTCAGTTTCTACCATGTTACTTCCTCCTCTCTAAATCATGTAACGTCTACTGGTCATTACCAGTTAACTATATTGTAAGTTTATTAAGAGCATAAGTCAAGGAAGACAATGAAAAATAATTGTTGGAAAGGCCATAGAATAAGAAGGATAGTTTTAGATAAAGGCAATAGCCAAAAACGATTAGCTGTTCGTATTTATTTGAATAAGGCAAGATGGTTCGAAACTTGACGAGCTTCCTAGAAAAAAAGTAAAATAAAGGGTACGAAAAGAGAGGGGTATCATTGTGGATAAAGTGTTCAATTATAAAAGTTGTTTCGATATTATCGGTCCCATTATGATTGGACCATCAAGTTCTCATACGGCAGGAGCACTTGCGATTGGAAGATGTGCTAGACAATTGTTTGGTGGAACTCCTACAAGTGTTCAATGTATTTATTACGAATCATTTGCTCAGACTCATAAAGGACATGGAACAGACTTTGCGATTATTAGTGGTGTTTTGGGATTTGAAACGGATGATGAACGTGTTCCACAAGCGGTAGAAATAGCTACGGAACAAGGGGTTTCCATTGAATTTATTGAAAGAGATGAACCAAGTCCAGTGGCTCATGCGAATACGGCGGATTTAACATTGATGTCTGCTACAAGAAGGGTTCGTTTAATTGGAACCTCGATTGGTGGAGGAACTGTGGAAATCAAATATGTGGAAGTAGATGGATTCATCTCCAATCTTTCAGGATCATTACCAATTATTATAGAAATTCTTCTAATTGAAGAAGCTTCAACAGTGGAACTTCTATTAGAAGAATATGGCGTTTCCATTCGTAAACAAAAAGAATTAAAAGAAGGATCTTCTCGATTGATTAGCTATGAATTAAGTGGATTAATTTCCCCAACTCTTCAAGAAAAATTACAATGGATTCAACAAGAAAAAACAATCTATGTCTTTACATAAAATTAAGAAAGGAATTTCGTGATGTTTGTTAGTATACAGGAATTAGTCGCATTAGCAACTAGCCAAAATAAATCTATTTCTGAAGTAATGATTGAACAAGAAATGGAAATGACCCAACAAAGTCGAGAATTTATTTGGGCGAAGATGGAAAAAAATCTTCAAACGATGAAAAATGCGGTAGAAAGAAGTGTACAGGGGCAGGGAGTATTCTCTCCAACAGGACTAACCGGTGGGGATGCTGTAAAAATGAAAAAATATCGCGAAAAAGGCAAAACTTTATCCGGAGATAACATTTTAGCAGGAGTGCAGTACGCTCTAGGAACGAATGAAGTGAATGCAGCAATGGGAATTGTGTGTGCAACCCCAACTGCAGGTGCTAGTGGGACATTACCAGGCGTTGTATTTTCTATTTCGGATAGCATGGAGTTAACTCATGAACAACAAGTGAGATTCCTATTTACTGCTTCTGCTTTTGGAATGGTCGTTGCAAATAATGCGATGATTTCAGGAGCTATGGGTGGTTGTCAAGCCGAAGTGGGAAGCGCAAGTGCGATGTCTGCAGCTGCAGCTGTTGAAGCTGCTGGGGGAACGCCGCAAGAATGTTCAGAAGCTTTTTCGATTGCGTTAGGGAATTTGTTAGGATTAGTGTGCGACCCCGTTGCCGGATTAGTAGAAATCCCTTGCGTGAAGCGAAATGCGATTGGAGCAGGAAATGCATTAATTGCGGCTGATATGGCGCTAGCAGGAATTACAAATGTTATTCCAGCAGATGAAACGATTGAAGCGATGCGTTCTATTGGAAGAAGAATGCCAAGTGAACTAAGAGAAACAGGACTAGGTGGAACGGCTGGTACTCGAACAGGACTAGCGATAAAAATGAAAATTTTTGGACAAGATGTTTCGTTAGAAAAAGAGGAGGAATAACGATGGCAAAAGAAGTCGCAACATTTGCAGGAGGATGCTTCTGGTGTATGATTAAACCATTTGATACACAACCAGGAATTGAATCAGTCATTGCAGGTTATACAGGAGGACATAAGGAAAATCCTACTTATAAAGAAGTTTGTTCAGGAACAACAGGGCATACAGAAGCTGTGCAAATTACTTTTGATCCAGAAATCTTCTCTTATGAACAATTAGTTGAAGTTTATTGGCAACAAACAGATCCAACTGATGCGATGGGACAATTTGTAGATAGAGGCGATTCTTATCGACCAGTTATTTTCTATCATTCACCAGAACAAAAAGCAATCGCAGAAGCTTCGAAAAAAGCTTTACAAGAAAGTGGACGCTTTAAAAAAGATATCGTTACAAAAATCGAACCAGCAAGTACATTTTATCCAGCAGAAGAGTATCATCAAGATTTTTATAAGAAAAATCCAGACCATTACTACCGTTACCGTGGTATGTCTGGACGTGATACGTTTATTGAAGAGAGTTGGAAATAGGAATATAGTTGAAGTTATTTAAAGAATTGAATACTAAGAAATATGGACAACCCGTTTTACTTTTTAGGAAGTAGCCGGGTTGTTTTTTTCGCATTGATGTATAAAAAATCTTTAAAAATAGTGAAAAAATTCGAAGATTATAAGAGAAAATGTTGTTGACAATTAAATTTAAGGGGATAAAAATAGAAACACTTCCACATTAATATGGAAGTACATTGACTAAAAAATGGTAATTATTTACTTTATACTAATATCAAGTAAACGGTACCATTAAATTCAATGGAAAATTGAGTTAGGGGTGAAGGGATGAATAAAAGGCAAGTACTATTATTAGAGTACTTAATGAAAAATACAGAGTATTTATCGGCCAATCAATTAGCTGATAGATATAAGGTTTCGACTAAAACCGTTTATCAGGATATTGATAAGATTAATGACTTCTTGAAGGATAACTCAATAGAAACAGAAATTATAAAAATTCCAAGAAAAGGAATCAAATTATTATCACAATTAGAAAACAAGAAAATTCATACAAAAATAATGAAGTTGAATGTTGAAATGACAGAATCATTTTCTCCTGAATATCGTGAAAAAGAATTAATAAGAAAGATATTCATTAATCATGAGAAAGTAGATTTGTATGAATTTTCCGAGGGAATGTATGTTACTGATTCTACGATTCATAGATTACTTGACAAATTAAATGGAGTATTTACTCCCTTTGATGTGAAGCTGAAGATAAAAAAGGATGAAATAATTTTAAAAGGAAATGAAAGAAATATACGTAAAGCTCTTGAAATATTCATTGTAAATTTTTTATCAACGGATAGAAATCGTATGAAGAACCTGGAATTATTTTTTTCAAAAGAAGATATAAAGGATTGTCAGAAAGCTATTATTAAATTATCTGATAAGTATCAGTTTTATTTTACAGATGAATATTCATTTTCGTTGTTATTGGATTGTTTAATTTTTAAAAAGCGAAATGAGTCTAATGAAATTTTAACTAATAGATTCAGTAACTTAGTTAATGATGTAAACCATTTAGAAGTATATTTCTTTGCTGGAGAATTGTTAGAGACTATTCTAAATTTTCCTCTTGAAAAAATTTCTCCTTATGAAATAGAAGCAATGGCATATAATTTATTAGCTTTTGGGTTCAATATTCAGTCTGTTGAGTATATGAAAAATGTTAATGAACAAGTAAAAACATTGATACAAAAAGTTTCTAATTTATTAAGTTTAAATCTTACAACAGACGATCATTTACAGATGATGCTTAGCGCTCATATTTCAAAAATGATTATAAGATTACGAAATCAAAATTATATTTCTAATCCTGCATTGGAGGAAATAAAAAAGCAATATTCTAGTTTATTTAATGTCATTTGGTTATCGATAAGAACATTATCCAAATATTACGAATTAAGTATACCGAATGAAGAGTTAGCTTTTATTGTTATTCATTTTCAGGTTGCTATTGAAAAAATAATGAAACCATTAAATATTGTCGTAATTTGTCAAAATGGAATTGCAACTTCTGAATTAATTATGAATAAGCTACGTAGAATATTTTCTAGTAATGAGAAATTGACAACCATTGGTTTAAGAGAGCTAGATTTTTATGATTTAAAAAATATAGATTTAGTAATTTCTACTATTGGATTACCAGAATTAAATATACCTGTCATAGAAGTTAGTCCTATTATTACAAAAGAAGAGTTAGGAATGATTCAACAGTTTTATGCTGAACAAAGTACAGATAATTATAGGATGGTGAAAACATCTTTAAATGGAAGGGAATTTAATGTAGCTTCTTTGAATACTTTATTAAAAAAACCAAATTTAATTAAGATAAATGTAAAAAATAAACAGGAATGTATTGAAAGACTGATGTTTGAATGTAGTATTGGAAATCAAACAGAAGAATTTAGAGATTCTATAAACCAAAGAGAGTTATTAGGAAGTACAAGTGTTTATACAGGTATAGCTTTACCACATTGTGATCCTAAAGTTGTTAAACAATCTGAACTAATTTTAATGAGTTTAGATAAACCTATTGAATGGGGGAAAAATTTAGTCAGTTTAGTGTTATTAATAGCAATTGCTGAACAAGATATTTCAGTGTTTAAAGATAGTCTAATAGCCTTATATTCTGTAATAGAAAATCAAAACTTGATGTCGGAATTAATGTTGATGTCAGATGGAGAAAAAATTAAGAATAAAATACTTGAGGAGGTGAGTCAAAATGCTAGATAAAGAAATTTTTGAAATTAATGTAAAGAATATTAGTTCTAAAGAAGAAGCATTGGCTTATTTGTCAGATAAACTGATTGAAAAAGGAATTGTAAAAGAATCGTATAAGGAAGCTATTTTAAATAGAGAAAAAGTATTTCCAACAGGCTTACAGTTTGAAAGATATGGAATTGCTATTCCACATACAGATGTAGAACATGTTAATAAGGAACAAATAGCAATAATGACGTTAGAAAATTCAGTTTCATTTTATCAAATGGGGACAAATGATGTGGAAGTTTCAGTAAAAGTAATTTTTATGCTTGCTTTAAAAGAGGCACATAGTCAATTAACGATTTTGCAACAATTAATAGAAATTCTTCAGGATAAAGAAATTATGGAGAATTTAATGGATATGGATGAACGAACAACATCCAAGGATATAAAAGATTTGTTAGCAATCAAAAATATAAAATGATTAAGGAATAAGTTTAGTAAAAAAAGGAAGGAGGAAAATTTACTAAACAAACAGAATCAGACTGTTTAAACTGAATATTTCAATTATGAGGAGGAAAAGATTATGTTGGCATTATTTCAAAAATTTATCGATTTAGGCGCAATAGTAGTATTACCAATTTTAATATTTATTTTTGGTATGATTTTAGGAACTAAACCTAAAAAAGCATTTGTATCAGGTGTAATTGTCGGGGTTGGTTTTGTTGGATTGAATATGGTAGTTGATTTATTAGGAGGTAGCTTAGGACCGGCAGCTCAAGCAATGGTTGAAAGATTTGGATTACATTTAACAACAATTGACGTTGGTTGGCCAGCAGCTGCTGCAATTTCTTATGGAACATTATTAGGAAGTTTAGCTATTCCAATTGGTATCGGAATTAATGTTTTATTACTATTCTTAGGATTGACAAAAACATTAATGGTAGATATGTGGAATTTCTGGCATGCAGCTTTTGTAGCATCTTTAGTCTATGCACTTACTCAAGATTTTACATTAGGATTATATGCAACAATTGTATATTTAGTAATGATTTATTTATTAGCAGATATTATTGCTCCAGCTATTAAAAAATTCTATGGATTCCCTAACATTACATTCCCACATGGAACATCAGCACCTGGATTTTTAGTAGCTATTCCATTAAATTGGGTGTTTGATAGAATTCCTGGATTTAATAAAATTGAAGCAAATCCAGAAAGTATTCAAAAGAAATTTGGTATTTTTGGTGAAAGTACAGTATTAGGTCTTGTAATTGGTATTGTTATGGGATTGTTAGCAGGTTATGATCCAAAAGGTATTTTACAATTAGGTGTTAAGATGTCAGCTGTTATGGTCATTATGCCTCGTATGGTATCACTTTTAATGGAAGGTCTTACTCCAATTTCTGAGGCTGCAAATGAATTTGTTCAAAAACGATTCCCTGGTCGTGAAGTAAATATTGGTATGGACTCTGCTTTATCAGTTGGACATCCAGCAGTATTATCAAGTTCATTAATTTTAGTTCCAATTACAATTTTATTAGCAGTAATTTTACCAGGAAACCAAACATTACCATTTGGTGACTTAGCTACAATTCCATTTGTAGTATGTTTAATGGCAGCTGTATTTAGAGGGAATATTGTTCGTACAGTTGTTGGGGGAACAATTTATATTGCAAGTATTTTCTACATTACTTCATGGGTAGCTCCATTAGTAACAAAAGCAGCTCAAGCAGCAAACTTTGATTTAGGTGGAAATACAAGTATTACAGCTTTAGCAGAAGGTGGCTTATGGCCAACATGGTTATTTGTATTTGCTGGTAACACAGCACCATGGGTAATTCTGTCAGTAGTCTTAGTAGTTTCATTAGCAGGATTATATTATGTAAATAAAGTTCGCGCAGAGAAATAGGAGAATAAGAGTATGAAAAAATTATTGATTATGTGTGGTTCAGGGATTGCAACTTCAACAGTTGTTGCTGGAAAGGTAAAACAATGGCTAGCTGATAATGATTATTCAGATAAAGTTCAAGTTTATCAATCTAAAGTTTCAGAAGAAGTTAATCGTATTGATGAGTATGATATTGTAATTTCTACAACAGTTGTACCTGATTCTATTAAAGATAAAGTGATTATGGGATTGCCTTTATTGACAGGTATGGGAATCGATGCTTTGTGGAGTGAATTAAAAGCAGCATTGGAGGCTTAATAAATGAAAGCATATATGAGAGATGTATTAGGGAAAGCAAAGCAGAGTAGCTTTGCAATTCCAGCTACAAACTTTATTGATTGGAATTCTGCAAAAGCGTATGTAGAAGTCAGTGAAGCATTAAATCTTCCATTAATTTTAGCTTTTGCTCAAGTACATTCTCCTTATTTAAGCCTAGACGAAGCAGCTAATATTGGAAGATATTTTCAGGAGAAAGCAAAAACTCCAGTTGTATTACATCTAGATCATGGACAAGATTTAGAATTTATAAAAAAGGCAATTCAATTAGGCTTTAATTCTGTAATGATTGATGCATCGTTAGATTCTTTTGATGAAAATGTTAGGAAAACAAAAGAGGTTGTTGAACTTGCTCATAAATATGGGGTTGATGTTGAAGCAGAAATTGGTTTTGTTGGAGCAAATGGAAATGTATCAAATGACGAAATAAAATCTATTTATACAAATGTAGAAGATGCTGAAAAATTTGTTCAAAAAACTAATGTTGATTCTTTAGCAGTTTCAATTGGAACTTCTCATGGATTGTATAAAGGTATTCCGAAAATTAATTTTCAACGCTTATCTGAGTTGCGAAATGTATTAACTATTCCATTAGTTTTACATGGTGGATCCGGATCTGGAGATGATAATTTGAATCGTTGTGCACGAGAAGGAATTTCAAAAATTAATATTTATAGTGATTTTATGGATTCTGGTGCAAAATCGGTTGCTGAAAAGTCTTTTACAAACTATATAGATGTATTAAAAGCTTCAAGAGAAGGTATGCAAACTACTTTAAAACATTATTATCGTGTGTTTGAGACGAGATAGAAGGTGAAAATAAATGGAAACTATTAAAGATAAATTTTTCATATTTAATCCGAAGTCATATTTATTTGGAGATGAATTATTAGCATTAGCAAAAGAAGCTGATCGATTAGCTGAATATTATCCAGAAATAAGTATTTTTGTAACATGTCCATATGCAGATATTCAAAAATTATCCAGTGAAACGAAAAATATTATTGTTACAGCTCAACACTTAGATGGGATTGATTGTGGTAGAGGAATGGGAGCAGTTTTGCCAGCTTCTCTTTATAATGCTGGAGCAAGAGCTACTTTTTTAAACCATGCAGAACATCCATTAACAACTTCACAAGTAGTTGCTTCTATCAATCAAGCTGAAAAATTGGGTCTTATAACGATTTTATGTGCAGATTCTATTAAAGAAGCACGAATGTTGGCAATGTTAAATCCGACAATTATGTTGTGTGAACCTACTGAGTTGATTGGAACGGGACAAACAAGTGATGATTCCTATATTCTAGAAACTAATCATCAAGTAAAATCTGTTAATTCAGATATTTTAATGATGCAAGGTGCTGGAATTATGAATGAAATGGACGTCTATCGTACGATTAAACTTGGTGCAGATGGTACAGGATGCACAAGTGGAATTGTTAAAGCAAAAAATCCAAAACTAATGCTAAAATTAATGATTGAAGCTATTGATAAAGCAATGAATGAGGAGAAAAAATGACGGTATTTCAAAAAGAATTTAAAGTGGATACAAAAGAAGGTCAAGTATCCTATATTGATATTACAAATTCTATACATCAAACTATTACTGAAAGTAATATTCAATCGGGAATATGTACAGTTATCACAGCACATACAACATGTTCTATTTTCTTTGAAGAGGATACACATGATAAAGATGAAAATGGAGTAGATTATTTACAATTAGATTTAAATACAATTCTAGAAAAGATTATTCCACCCCATTTGAGTGCGGATAGTTATAATTATCCTGGTGAAAAACATTATCAAGAAGTTGAATCTTGGCCTAATCCTGAAGAATGGTTACCAAATGGAGATAGAAGTGCAT
Organism: uncultured Granulicatella sp.; assembly: GCA_963535215.1. Classification (GTDB taxonomy): domain Bacteria; phylum Bacillota; class Bacilli; order Lactobacillales; family Aerococcaceae; genus Granulicatella. The sequence goes on from CAUSWE010000022.1 coordinate 11,672, forward strand.
TATGGAATGGAGATGCTCATCTAAAAGCCACAATCTTGGGTTCTAGTGAAACCTTAGCTGTTGTTGATGGTAAACTTGCAATAGGAAAAACAGGTTATATTTATTTTGCAGATTTTGATAAAACTCGAGAAAGAACAAGAAAGTATCGAGTTGTGATTGTTGGAGAATAACTAACATATAAAACAAACCCGAGGAATTTCGATAAATGAAATTCCTCGGGTTTCTTATGTTAGCTTTAAACTCTCTTATTCCCCATTCCAGTAAATTTACTAATAACAGTAAACACAACTGAACCAATAATAGCGGGTACTAACCATTCGAATCCGAATTGATGTAATGGTAAAGTATTTGTCCAAGCGGCTAATTCAGCTAGAAAGTTGCCACCTTGCATTTGAGAGAATAGATGTAGGGCTTGAATTCCCCCAATGAAGAATGCTCCAACAACTGCACCTGTATAAGTCCAGTTATAAACAATATAGCGGTCAAAAATGGATAAGAAAATTAAGGCGATTACCATTGGATAAATAGCGCTTAATACTGGAACTGCTAATTGTAATAAGGCATCCACTCCTAAAAGGGATAGAAGGAATGAAAGAACGACTGATACTATAACAATTTTTTTATATTCTAATTTTCCATTTGTTAAAGTTGAAAAATAATGTCCACAAGTTGTAATTAATCCAACAGATGTTGTGAGGCAAGCAAAGGATACGGCAATTCCCATAGCGACTTTACCAAATGAGCCTAATAATTTTTCAATTAATCCGATTAATAATGCAGGTCGTTGAACGGTTGAATCATAAACCGTACTTACTGTCGCTCCAGCATAAGTTAAGCTGCTGTATACTAATGCTAGTAAAATGAAAGATACAATCCCAACTCCAAACATCATTTGATGTTGTTCTTTTTTCTCTGTATAACCACGTCTAGTTAAGTCTGAAATGACTACTCCTGCCATTAAGGCTGCTCCAAGTGCGTCCATTGTTTGGTAGCCTTCTTTAAAGCTTTGGGAAAATAATCCTGCAGAAGTTGTTGTTTGGAAGCCTGCATTTGGCTGAACTACCGCTGCAATAAATACAAGTAATAAAATGAATAATAAAATCGGTGTTAAATATTTTCCAATTGCATCAATTACAGTGTGAGATTGAATTGCGATATATAACGTTAATCCGAAAAATACTAATGATGTAATCCATTGTGGAGCAGTTGGTACAAATGATTGTACAAAAATTTCATGAGTAGTAGCTCCGGTTCTTGGAACGGCAAATAATGGTCCAATTAAAATAATGGAAATTGCTCCAATAATGATGGAAAAATGTTCACTCACTCTTTTCCCTAAATCTGTTGCTTGTCCTCCTAATAGAGCTGTTACAATAACCCCAAGAATCGGTAATAGTGGGTCTGATAATAAAAAGGCGATATTGGCAATGCCCCAATTATTTCCAGAGATAACTCCTAGATAAGGGGGGAAGATTAAATTCCCAGCGCCGAAGAAGATGGCAAATAATGCAAATCCACAAATAATAATATCAATAATTTTTTTTCGAGACATAAATTTCCTCCTGTATATTCTTAAAAAATGATTAAAAAATAATTACAAATAGTGTACCATTTCTTTTTCTATAATGCTAGTAATATTTCGAAAAAGTTCACAAATCTTTTGTAGCCTAAAAATAGACCATGATGATACACGAATGATAGCTATCTATGGTACAATAGCTAAGCAGAATGATTGAAAGTGAGGAAATGAGATGAGTTTTAAGATTGGCAATATTCAAATTGACAATCCAGTAGTCGTTGCACCGATGGCAGGAATTAGTAATTCAGCCTTTCGTGTAACGGTAAAAGAATTTGGAGCAGGCTTAGTTGTTTGCGAAATGATTAGTGATAAAGGGATTCAATTTAGAAATGAAAAAACATTAAGCATGTTGCATATTGAACCGAATGAATACCCATTGAGTGTCCAAATTATGGGCGGAAATAAAGATACATTAGTAGAAGCTGCCAAATATGTAGCTGAAAACACAGAGGCAGCGATTATCGATATTAATATGGGATGTCCCGTGAATAAGGTGATTAAAGCTGAAGCAGGTGCAAAATGGTTATTAGATCCAAATAAAGTTTATGAAATGGTTGCTGCGGTAGTCGATGCAGTGGATAAACCTGTAACAGTGAAAATGCGTACCGGTTGGGATGATGAACATTTATATGCCGTTGAAAATGCCCTTGCAGCAGAACGAGCAGGTGCAAGTGCTGTTGCGATGCATGGTAGAACTCGTGTACAAATGTATGATGGAAAAGCAAACTGGGAAATTCTTGGTGAAGTGAAGAAAAACTTAACACGTATTCCATTAATTGGAAATGGAGATGTGCGCTCTCCTCAAGATGCTAAGAAAATGATTGACATTGCGGGTGTAGATGGGGTCATGATTGGGCGAGCTGCCTTAGCAAATCCATGGATGATTAAACAAACGGTTCATTATTTAGAAACGGGAGAATTATTACCGGAAAATACCGTTTCTGAAAAAATTGAAATTGCTAAAACACATTTAGAGCGTTTAGCAAACTTAAAAGGAGAGTCAGTAGCGACAAAAGAATTCCGTAAGTTAGCAGCTTATTACTTAAAAGGAATTCCACGTGCAACGAAAACAAAAGTTGCGATTAATGAATCTACGACAGTAACTCAAGTGAATCAAATTTTAGACCAATTTGTTCAAGAACATTTAGAGCGTGTTGAAAGACAGCTAGAACGTGGAAAAGAAGTTGAGTAAAGACTTTTATCATATTTTAAAGCGTTAAAATAGAACTTTTTTTCTATTGATATAAACGCTTTATTTATCTGTTAATAATTGGTATAATAGATTAGAAATACAGTGGCAATGGTCACAAAAAAAGGAGGAAATACAGTGTCTAACGAAGTAGAAGTACAAGAAACACTGAATGATCAATTACAAGTTCGCCGTGAAAAAATGCATCAATTACGTGAAAAAGGTGTAGAACCTTTTTCAACTGGATTTAAACAAAAACAATCCACTGAAGAAATTCATAAACAATTTGAAGGTGCGACAAAAGAAAGTTTAGCTGAACAAGAAGAAGTGACTGTTCAAATCGCAGGTCGTATTATGACAAAACGTGGAAAAGGTAAAGCAGGTTTTGCTCATATTCAAGACGGTAAAGGTCAAATTCAAATTTATGTTCGTAAAGACGTTGTTGGAGACGAAGCTTATGAATTATTTGATAAAGCAGACTTAGGAGATATCGTTGGTGTTGTAGGGACAGTTATGGTGACAAACACTGGTGAATTATCTGTTAAAGCCAATCAATTTGTTCATTTAACAAAAGCTTTACGTCCATTACCAGATAAATATCATGGATTAACAAATGTAGAACAACAATATCGTCAACGTTATTTAGACTTAATTAGTAACCGTGAAAGTATGGATCGTTTCGTAACACGTAGTAAAATTATCCGTGAAATTCGTCATTACTTAGATTCTCGTGATTATTTAGAAGTGGAAACACCAGTATTACATACATTAGCTGGTGGAGCGAATGCTCGTCCATTTATTACTCACCACAATGCTTTAGATATGGAATTATACATGCGTATTGCTCCAGAATTACACTTAAAACGTTTAGTAGTAGGTGGAATGGAACGTGTTTATGAAATCGGTCGTGTATTCCGTAATGAAGGGATTGATACAACTCACAACCCTGAGTTCACATCAATCGAAATCTATACTGCTTATACTGACTATCAAGATGTTATGGACTTAACAGAAGGAATCGTATCAAGTGTTGCACAAGAAGTTTTAGGCAAAACAAAAGTTCCTTATGGGGAATATGAAGTAGAATTAAAAGCTCCTTGGAAGAGAGTTCATATGGTAGATGCCATTAAAGAAGTAACAGGAGTAGACTTCTGGGTAGAAATGACAGATGAAGAAGCTCGTGCGATTGCTAAAGAAAAAGGTGTGAAAGTTGAAGACTCAATGACTTATGGTCACGTAGTGAATGAATTCTTTGAAACATTTGTAGAAGAAACATTAATTCAACCAACATTCATTTATGGACATCCAGTAGCAGTGTCTCCACTTGCTCGTAAAAATGATGAAGACCCACGCTTCACAGATCGTTTCGAATGCTTCATTTGTACAAAAGAATATGCAAATGGATTTACAGAGTTAACAGATCCAATCGATCAACGTGAACGTTTCATGAAACAAGTAGAAGAAAAAGAAACTGGTAACGATGAAGCTCATCCATTAGATGAAGATTTCGTACAAGCATTAGAATATGGATTATCTCCAACTGGTGGGGTAGGTATCGGTATTGACCGTTTAGTTATGTTACTAACAAACAGCCAATCAATCCGTAATGTATTACTATTCCCAACAATGAAACATCAAGACTAATAAAAGAGGTACTTCTTAGAAAATCCAAGACGGAGAAACCGTCTTGGATTTTTTCTGCTCTATGAAAGGTTCTGTCTGTTTCTTTTGTAGATTTTATGGTAAAATGACACCGTATGTATGGAATGAAAGAAGGTGTCAATGGACAAGTGGATGAACAATTTGAAGGAAGAATTCCACCGCAAAATTTAGATGCAGAACAATCTGTACTAGGAGCGGTATTATTAGATCCAGATTCAATTGTATCTGTAATGGAATTTTTAATACCAGATGATTTTTATCGTGTGAATCATCAAGTCATTTTTAAAGCGATGGTAGAGTTAAATAATGATTCTTCGCCCATTGATATTGTTTCAGTTGCAGAACGTTTAAATCAAAATAAACAATTAGAAAATGCAGGAGGGCAACTGTATTTGCTTGAATTAGCAGAAAAAGTACCGACTGCTTCGAATGTGGAATATTATTCTAAAATCGTGAGTGAAAAATCAACTTTACGAAAATTAATTCGAACTTCTACAGATATTGCAACAGATGCATATGGTGAAACAGATGAAGTAGCAGCCGTATTGGATAGAGCTGAGCGAAGTATTTTAGAAGTTTCTGAAAAGAGAAATCGAGCAGGCTTTGTAGATATTACAAAAGTCTTGAATGAAGCGTATTTATCTCTTGAAGAGCGTATGAAAAACACAGGAGAAATTACAGGAATTCCAACAGGATATATTGATTTAGATCGAATGACTTCAGGACTTCATTCGGATGAGTTAATTATTTTAGCAGCACGTCCATCTGTTGGTAAAACAGCGTTTGTATTAAATATTGCTAAAAATGTTGCGACAAAAACAAATGAAACGGTAGCCATTTTCAGTTTAGAAATGAGTGCAGAATCTCTTGTAAACCGGATGTTATGTTCAGAAGGAAGTATTGATGCAAGTAATATGCGAAATGGTCGTTTAACGGAAGAAGAACTTCGTAGTTATTTTGTAGCATCGGGTACTTTATCGAATGCTCCAATTTATATTGATGATACACCTGGTATTCGAGTGTCAGAAATTCGTGCAAAATGCAGACGATTAAAACAAGAACGTAATAATTTAGGATTAATTGTAATTGATTATTTACAATTAATTGAAGGAAATGGACGAGAAAGTCGTCAACAAGAAGTTTCAGAAATTTCAAGAAATTTAAAGAAACTTGCTAAAGAACTAAGTGTTCCAGTAATTGCTTTATCTCAATTATCTCGTGGAGTAGAGCAAAGGCAAGATAAACGTCCGGTGATGTCGGATATTCGTGAATCTGGTTCGATTGAGCAAGATGCGGATATTGTAGCATTCTTATATCGAGATGATTATTACCGACAAGAACCAGATGAAGATGGAAATGTTCCACAACAAGAATCGAATAATATTATTGAAGTCATTATAGAAAAGAACCGTAGCGGTCCACGAGGAACCGTAGAATTAATGTTTATTAAAGAATATAATAAATTTACATCGATAGCATCGAAAAGTTTAGAAGCTTCAATGCCACCAATGTAGAAAAAATAAATTAAAGAGGTGCGGATATGTCATCAGTAGTAGTAGTAGGTACACAATGGGGAGATGAAGGAAAAGGTAAAATTACTGATTTCCTAAGTGAAAAAGCAGAGTTTGTTGCTCGTTATCAAGGGGGCGATAATGCTGGACATACGATTCAGTTTGGTGGAGAAACGTATAAATTGCATTTAATTCCGTCAGGAATTTTCTCGCCAGAAAAACTTTGTATTATTGGAAATGGGGTTGTGGTCAATCCAAAATCTTTAGTAACAGAGTTAGCCTATTTACATGAACGAAATATTACGACTGATAATTTAAGAATTTCAGATCGTGCGCACGTAATTTTGCCATATCATATTGAATTGGATCGTTTACAAGAAGAAGCAAAAGGTGACAAAAAAATCGGTACTACGATTAAAGGAATTGGACCTGCATATATGGATAAAGCTGCTCGTGTAGGGATTCGTATTGCGGATTTATTAGATCGAGAAGTTTTTGAAGAACGTTTGCGTTTGAATTTAGAAGACAAAAATCGTCAATTTACTAAATTATATGATGCTAGTCCGATGAATTTTGAAGAAATTTTTGAAGAGTATTATGCATATGGACAACAAATTAAACAATATGTTTGTGATACTTCCGTATTATTGAATGAAGCTTTAGATAATGGAAAACGTGTGTTGTTTGAAGGTGCACAAGGCGTGATGTTAGATATTGATCAAGGAACCTATCCATTTGTAACATCTTCTAATCCATTAGCAGGTGGAGTTACAATTGGTAGTGGTGTTGGCCCTTCAAAAGTGACAAAAGTAGTCGGAGTTTGTAAAGCGTATACTTCTCGTGTAGGAGATGGTCCATTCCCGACAGAATTATTTGATGAAATTGGAAGCCGTATTCGTGAAGTTGGTCGTGAATATGGAACAACTACTGGACGTCCACGTCGTGTGGGATGGTTTGACAGTGTTGTGATGAGACATTCTAAACGTGTATCAGGTATTACAAATTTATGCTTAAATAGTATCGATGTATTAACAGGATTAGAAACAGTAAAAATTTGTGTTTCTTATCGTAAACCAAATGGAGAAGAAATTAGCCATTATCCAGCAAGTTTAGTAGAATTAGGACAATGTGAACCAGTTTATGAAGAACTTCCTGGTTGGACTGAGGATATTACAGGATGTCGTACATTAGAAGAATTACCAATTGAAGCGCAAAACTATGTACGCAGAGTTTCAGAATTAGTAGGAGTAAAAATCTCAACATTCTCAGTAGGTCCTGATAGAAATCAAACCAACATTTTAGAAGATGTTTGGGATAGTAAATAATATTTCCCGAACGCTCAATCGTAAGAGAGGAGCTAGTTATGAAAAAGATTTTAGTAGTAGATGACGAAAAGCCAATCTCAGATATTGTCAAATTTAGTTTGTCAAAAGAAGGGTTTGAAGTTGTTACCGCATTTGATGGAGAAGAAGGATTAGCAGTTTTTGCTGAGGAAAATCCAGATTTAGTCATTTTAGATTTGATGTTACCAAAAATTGAAGGATTAGAAGTTTGCCGAGAAATTCGTAAAACAAGTAATGTTCCAATTATTATGGTAACTGCTAAAGATTCAGAAATTGATAAAGTGTTAGGGTTAGAATTAGGAGCCGATGACTATGTGACAAAACCATTCTCAAATCGAGAATTAACGGCACGTGTAAAAGCTAATTTACGTCGTCAACACATTGCCCCTAGTGAGCCAGAGGAAGAAAAAGTAGCGAATGAGATTGTATTAGGTTCCTTAATTATTCATGAAGATGCTTATGTCGTTTCTAAACGAGGAGAAGAAATTGAATTAACACATCGTGAATTTGAATTACTTCACTATTTAGCAAAACATATTGGGCAAGTCATTACAAGAGAACACTTATTACAAACGGTTTGGGGATATGATTACTTCGGAGATGTTCGTACGGTAGACGTAACTGTGAGACGTTTGCGTGAGAAAATTGAAGACACACCAAGTCATCCTACATGGATTATGACAAGACGTGGAGTAGGTTACTATATTAAAACTCCAGAACAAGAAAAAGAAGCTTAGAAAGATGCGCTTTTCTTTACCAAGAACTATTCTGGGAAGAAAGGCGCATTTATTATCTATAAAGGAGAAAAAAGATGCAAAAAGTGAAACGATTCTTTCGTTCCATTCAATTTAAAATCCCTGTGTTATTTATTTTTATGCTGATGATTTCGTTGCAATTAATTGTTGCCAATTTCCTTCGTCAATTAGAAACACAGATGATTTCAAATTTCCAAGAACAAATTCAATTACAAGTTGGATTTTTGAAAAATAGTGTGCAACCTATTTTAGATAGAGAAGACAAGGACGAAGTGAAAATTACAGAAATTTCAAAAATTCTGCAAGATTATCCGACGGGAAGTAGTATTGTGGAAGCCAGAGTTTTAGATTCGCAAGGGTATATATTAGGAACGACTAATCAGTCTCAACAATCGGTTGTTGGAACTAGAACTACGGAATCAGATGCGCAACAAGTGTTATTAACAAACACAGTATATACTTATAATTATACGGAACATGATACAAGATATTGGAAAATTGTTTCCCCCATTTCGTCTAGTAGTGGCAAATCAGGAAATCCTCTAGGCATTATTTCTGTAACGACTAACATCGAATCGAGGTATACTCAAGTAAAAGATATCGGGGTTATTTTTGTTAGTTCATCATTAATTGCCATTGTGTTGGTCATTATTATTACTTTCTTAATTTCTCAAGGAATTACAAAACCGATTGCGGAAATGAAAAAGCAAACGGAAAAAATTGCGGAAGGGAATTATACGGGTGAAGTTAAAATATACAGTGATGATGAATTAGGGCAACTAGGGCAAGCAATTAATGATCTATCATTTAAAATTAAAGAAGCTCAAGAAAGTACGGAGTCAGAACGTCAACGTTTAGATAGTGTCTTGCGCCATATGAGTGATGGAGTAATTGCAACTGATAGACGTGGTCGTATTGTTATTATGAATACGGCAGCTTTAGATATTTTGAATTTAAAGTCTGAAAAAGTGATTGGAATTCCATTGTTATCTATTTTACCATTGGAAGAAAAAGTAAGTTTTAGAGAGTTATTAGAAACGCAACAAGAGCGTTTGATTCATTTAGAAGATGATGGAGAAGATTCAATTATTCAATGTGAATTTTCTGTGATTCAGCGTGAATCTGGTTTTATTAGTGGACTAGTATGCGTTTTAACAGATGTTACCGAACAACAAAAAATTGATCGGGAGCGTAGAAATTTCGTATCCAATGTATCGCATGAATTGCGTACGCCGTTAACAAGTATTAAGAGTTATACTGAAGCCTTAGTTGACGGAGCATGGGAAAATAAAGAAATTGCTCCAGGATTTTTAAAAGTTATTGAAACTGAAACAGAACGTATGATGCGAATGATTACCGATTTATTAAACTTATCTCGTATGGATCAAAATCGTTTAGGATTGGAAAAAGAATTTATTAATATGAATGAATTAGTGGTTCATATTGTCAGTCGATTTGAAATGGTATTGCAGTCTGAGCCTTATCGTGATAAAAATTATCGTATTTTAACAGATATTACCCAACGTGACCTATGGGTGGAATTAGATCAAGATAAGATTACGCAAGTGTTAGATAATATTATTAATAATGCGATTAAATATTCTCCAGATGGAGGACGTATTATTGTTCGTTTAATGGAAACTCATACGGATATTATTGTAAGTGTGAGCGATGAAGGGCTAGGAATTGCCAGAAAAGATATTCCTCATTTATTCGACCGATTTTATCGTGTAGATAAAGCTCGTTCTCGTGCAATGGGTGGTAGTGGACTTGGATTAGCGATTGCTCAAGAAGTTATCCAATTACATGGTGGAAAAATCTGGGTGAATAGTATTGAAAATAAAGGTTCAATCTTCTTTGTTTCCTTACCGTATATTCCATTTGAAGAGGATGGTGAATGGGAATGAGAATACGTTTAAGATTTTTAGTTGCAATTTTGCTACTATTAAGTTTATTGAGTTTAGGATTAACAATGGTTGTTGTTTTTCGTCCAGTAGAAATTTTTTCTCCAAATAGATTTACAAGAAATGTTGCTTCTACAAATCAAGATGCTAGTACGCAAACAAGAGTTAATTATACGTTAGAAGATGTTTTTCGACCAACACGCTTTGTTTATTCTCATGAAAATAAAGTGAAAATGACTAGTGATGCTTCGATTCTTGACTCGGTGAATGATTTTTTTGTAGGAAAATATAAAGACTTATCGAAAAAAGAAGTACTTTCTCAAGAAAATTATGAACAATTAGTCATTCGAGATTCATTTAGTCAGTTATTATTTGATGCTCCAGTAACATTTGGAGTCATGACAAGATATTTTAATGATGTGCCTGACGAATATAAACAAGAAACGTTTAGTCGTATCATTTATCGTCATGATGATCAAAAGACTGTTTACTTTATTAATGATTATACAAAGCAAGTCTTTCAAGCTAAGTCAGATGTAGATATTCAAACAGAATTTGCTAAATATTATGAGGAGGATAAATTTCACTTAGTAGAATCTTATATTTTGAAAAATAAACAAATTTTTATTGAAGTGAATACCATTCCTCTTGAAAAGCAAACATACTTAATGGAACAAATTCCGATGAGTTTTTATATTACTCAACTTTTTGCGAATCCTTCGGAATTAAGAAATAGAAGTGATGGGCAATCGATTATTTATAATGATAATTTATCCCAATTAAAAATGGATCGTTCTACGAATGTCATTTCCTATTATCAAAATCGAGTCGATGATGAACAGTTAACTCCAACCGTTCATTTACAACAATCTTTTGCACAAATGAAGAAATTAGGTGGATGGAAATTAGGAATGAGTTTTTCAGATTTTGATAGTGAAAGAAAAATTGTAGAATACATGCGTTATGTAGGAACATATCCAATTCTTTCAAATGCTAAAGAAGGATTATCTCAATTTATTATTACAGCAACAGGTATTGAAAAAATGCGCGTATCTTCTTTAATTGCAGAAACACCAATTCCATCTAAAAACGAATCGGTTGATTTAATGAGTGGAAAAGACTTAATGGATCAAATTTTAGGAAAAGGAATTGCATTAGATACATTAGAGGATATTCGTTTAGGATATGCTTGGCAATTAAGCCGTGAAAGTAACCAAATTGTTGAGTTTGTCCCAAATTGGTTTATGAAGATAGATCATACTTGGAGAACTTTAGAAGAATTGACTTTACCAACGCTTGAACAAGGAGGAGATAACGATGGATTTTAGACGTTCAACTTTAGTGTTAATTATCAGTTTTCTCTTTCTAGATATCTTTTTGTTTGGAATATTTTGGCAAATGAAAAAAGAAATCAAGACGCCTTTGAATACAAGTATCAATGTAATGGAACAAATGAGAACGGACGGCATAACGGTGACAGGTGTGAATACGACGGTAGAATCTCTTCCTATTATTCAAATTAGTCCAACTAATATTGAACATTTAATTAGCATTTTACCGAGCCAAGTTGCAACTTATGATAAAGGGGTTATTTCTTCTCAATTATTAGCACCGATTCAACTAACATTGGATGCGAATAGTATTGCTACAATGGATAATTTTGCAGAATTAACAAGTTATGTAGAAAGTGGTTCGATTATTAATGGCAATCAATATACTTGGTTTAATTATAATCCGACAACACGAAAAGTGATTTATGCGCAACGTGCGAATCAAATTCCGGTTATGGATGGAAGTAGTCAAATTATTTTTACGCTAAATGCGAATAATCAAGTTATTAGTTATGAACAAACTTTTGCGGGAAATGCTGAAGTGTTAGGGGCTAATCGTGCCTTAATTACTTCTCAAAAAGCAATGGAAGTATTATATTTAGCCGGAAGAATTCCAACTCGTTCTACTGTTTCTGTTGTCCGATTATCGTATTACAAGTCTTTAGCATTAAAAGATTTATCGATTTATTCTCCAGCATGGTATGTAGAATTTAAACAAGCAGATGGACAAACTCTCGTTCGTCGAGTAGATGCGATTCGTGGTACAGTATTAACAAATGAAGCAACAGAAACAGTGAATACAACGAATCCATAGTAGAAATGTAGATTATCAAGAAAGGAAACAAGCATGAGTGAATCAAGTTTTTTAGTGAGTTTGCTAGCGAGTGGAAGCTCGGGAAATGCGACTTATATTGAAACGCCACAACGAAAAATTTTAGTCGATTGTGGTTTAACTGGAAAAGCAATTACTGCCCAATTGGAAAAAATAGGACGTTCAGTTGCAGATATTGATACGATTTTAGTGACACATGAACATATCGATCATATTAAAGGTATCGGAGTATTAGCAAGAAAATATGGTATGGATATTTATGCAAATGAGAAAACATGGAAAGCGATGGAAAATAAAAATATTGGTGTGATTAAGCAAGAACAAAAACACTTATTTGAACCAGGAGTAACAAAAACTTTTGGAGATATTGATGTGATGAGTTTTGCTGTTTCTCATGATGCAGCTTGTCCTCAATTTTATTCATTTCAAAAAGATCAAAAACAATTTGTCATGCTTACCGATACAGGTTATGTGAGCGAGAAATTAAGAAGATTATTGTATAATGCAGATGCTTATTTAATGGAAAGTAATCATGATGTAGATATGCTGCGTATGGGGAATTATGCATGGCATTTGAAGCAAAGAATACTTAGCGATAAAGGACATTTGTCCAATGAAGATGGTGCATTAGCAATGTGTGAAATGCTAGGAGATAAGACAAAGAGAATTTATTTAGGACATTTAAGCCAAGATAATAATTTGAAAGAATTAGCGTATCAAACAGCTGAATCGATTTTATTACAACATGATTGTGGCATTCATGAAACTTTTGAAGTGTATCATACAGATCCATATGAACCGACTGAATTGTTTAGAGTTTAATAAAATTTTCAAATAATAACGGGATTTTTAACAACTTTATAACGATTTAATTACATTATCTTCAAACTTTTTTCAAAAAGCTAGATTAGTATAAGAGTATCAAAAGAAAGCAATGAAGTGATTGCTAAAGTGAAGAAGGAGGAGATATTCATGACAAATGAATTCCATGAAGAAGTAGAAACTACACAAGAAAATACCGTATTAAATGAAGAAATCACACAAGAGCCTACTCCGGTAGAAAAGAAAAGTGCTAAAAAGAAAAAAGCTTTTCGCTCAGGTTTTGTTGGTGGAGTAACGGGTGGCTTATTAGCCGTTATTATTGGATTTGGTGCTATGAGTGCAACTGGAACATTAAACCAATTAACTGGAGTAAAATCTACGGCAACTAGTACAACAACTGTAAAAACAAGCCCAACAGCTTTATCAAATAAGGGTGCTGGAGATGTTTCAGATGTCGTTGCAAATGTAAAAAATGCAGTTGTATCTGTTATTAATAAACAAAGTTTAAATCAAAATAACTTATTTGGAAGTTATGGTCAAAATAGAAAACAAAATCAAAAAACAGAAGATAGTGATTTAACAACTGCATCTGAAGGTAGTGGAGTTATTTACAAAGTTGAAAATGGCTATGCATATATCGTAACGAATAATCACGTTATTTCAGGTTCTCAAGAATTAGAAGTATTAATGGCAGATGGTACTCGTGAAAAAGCAGAATTAATTGGTGCAGATAAATGGACGGACTTAGCAGTCTTAAAAATTAAAGCAGATAAAGTGACAACTGTTGCAGAATTTGCCAATTCAGATGAAGTGAAAGCTGGTCAAACAGCTATTGCTATCGGTTCGCCTTTAGGAACTGAATTTGCTACAAGTGTGACTCAAGGAATTGTATCTGCCAAAGATCGTTCTGTTCCAACAGATGTGGATGGCGATGGAAAACAAGATTGGGTAGTAACGGCTATTCAAACAGATGCTGCGATTAATCCAGGAAATTCTGGTGGAGCATTAGTCAACGCAGCAGGACAAGTCATTGGAATTAATTCTATGAAGATTAGTAAGTCTAGTGTAGAAGGAATTGGATTTGCAATTCCAAGTAATGAAGTCGTTTCGATTATTAACCAATTAGAAAAATCAGGAAAAGTGATTCGTCCAGTCTTAGGTATTTCAATGGTAGATTTAACATCTGTTTCTTCTCAAGGGCGTCAACAATTAGCATTATCGAATGATGTGAAAGAAGGTGTCGTTGTAGCAGATGTCCAAGATGATAGTAGTGCAAGTAAAGGCGGATTAAAACAATATGATGTCATTACAGAAATTGATGGCAAACCAATTACAGGAGTGCAAACATTAAGAAAAGCAATCTATAGTAAAACAGTTGGTTCTAGTATGGAAGTCACTTACTATAGAAACGGACAAAAACAAACAACAACGATTCAATTAACAAGTTCAGATAGTCCAAGTTTAT
>CAUSWE010000023.1:0-25748 GCA_963535215.1 uncultured Granulicatella sp.
CGTCAACGAGTGCATCAACAAGTGCGTCGACATCAGCAAGTACGTCAGCATCAACAAGCGCAAGTACATCGGCAAGTACTTCAGCATCAACAAGCGCAAGTACTTCAGCAAGTACGTCAGCGTCAACAAGCGCAAGTACTTCAGCAAGTACGTCAGCGTCAACAAGTGCAAGCACATCGGCTAGTACGTCAGCATCAACAAGTGCATCGACATCAGCAAGTACATCAGCGTCAATAAGCGCAAGTACATCGGCTAGCACATCAGCGTCAACAAGTGCGTCTTCTAGTGTTATTACATCTAAGGGAGCGCCAGAAAGTCTATCAGAGCTTCCTGAGTTTCCAATTAGTGAATTGAATTCATTGAGTACATCGTTGTCAGTATCAACTAGTGTTTCTATGAACTATTCAAATTCGAATTATTCTTCAGAATCAATCAGTGGAAGTTCATCAGTAAGCAATAGTCATTCAACAAGTATTTCAGAGAGTCATTCAGATTCAATGAGTACGAATAATATTAATCATTCGAATAGTGACTCAACAAGTACGGTACCAACAAATTCAGATTCAATAAGACAAGCCTTCTTACCGAAAACAGGAACTAAGGGTGAGTTCTCAACTGTATTTGGAAATGCAGCAATGGCCATTCTCGTAGGATTAGGACTAGTGAAACGCAAAGAAGATGAAGATGAGGAATTAGAGTAAAATCTAAATTTTAGAAAAGTCTCGCATTGCTTCTAGCGATGCGGCTTTTCCTAGAGTTAATAAAAAATTATTAATTCTAGGAAAAGCTTATATTTCAATTAAAAGGGGTTGTAAATGATGTCATCTTTAACAATGATTTTGACAATAGATTCTACAAATGAGTTTTGTTGTAAACAATGCCTTGATTCTATTTTTCGACAAACTAAAAATAATTTTGAGTTAGTTCTTTTACAAGACGAAAAAGCAACTTTTTCAATGGATACAATTTCTCATAGTGATGAAAAACCAATTAGAATAAAGCATTATATTTATTCTGGAGCTTTTTTTGATGCGTTATCTCAAGTTATCTCGACTATTGAAACAGAATACATTACTATCGTTCATGCAAAAGACTGGATTGAACCTACTTATGTAGAAAATTTTCAAAAGTCACTCAGAACTCCTGAGATTGATATGATCATTGGTAATTATTCTCGATTCTTACCAGAAAGTTCAGAGTTTCTATTTCATGTATTTGGAGAACAAAATCGTATTATTCAGACAACTAAGCGAGTGTATCAGCAACTGGAATATTTGAATTCAAAAGATGAAGCATACCGCAGATTAGGAAATACATTTATTAAAACATCCCTTTTAAAATCAATTAAGATTCCAAATCTGTCACGAGTTGAGTTAGAAGAATCAATCTTAAAAGAATGTTTTCAACAAAATGGCTCAGTACTTTATCATCATCAAGCTGATTATGTTGTACGTATATTACCAGAAGAAACAGAAAACTGTAGTGAGCATTTTGCTAGTTTAAACTGTATAAGTGATTCTCAAATAATAAACCAATTTACGAATCCTAATTTGCCAATTAAAGTACTTTCTATTCTTGACACCTTACACTTCATTAAAACTAATGAAGCTAGCGTTGCTCGATTTGGTGATGGAGAGATGGAAATAATGACTGGACAATCTATTCCGTATCAAGATTATGACGAAACACTTGCACATGAGTTAAGAATTATTTATCAACGTCCTAGTGATGAAAGTTTTGTAGTATGTCAATCCGATGTTTTTGAATCATTGGAGCGATATAATGAATTTGCTCAAAATTTTTGGATAAATCATCTTGCGTATTATGAAACCTTTTATCGTGAATTAAGTACGAATCGTTGGTATGGTTCGACATTTATCTCTCGTCCATATATGGATTTAATGGATAAGTCTCACTGTACAGAATATTTTGATCAACTACGTAGATTGTGGCAAAATCGGGATGTTCTGATGATAGAAGGTAAAACAAGTCGAAGTGGAGTTGGGAATGATTTATTTGACAATGCAAAAAGTATTACAAGAATTATTGGACCTTCTTCTAATGCTTATAAATTTGTAGATGATTTAGAAATTGCTGCCCAAAAATATGGTAAGAATAAATTAATCTTACTGATGTTAGGTCCAACAGCAAAAGTACTTTCGTATCGACTTGCTCAAAAAGGATATTGGGCGATTGATATTGGTCATATTGATTCGGAGTATGAATGGTTTAAGATGGGAGCTACATCAAAAGTAAAATTACCACATAAACATACTGCAGAACATAATTTTGATGAAAATATTATTTTTACAAATGACCCTATTTACGATAGTCAAATAGTGGCACAGATTTACTAGAAGGAGAGAAAAATGACACCGCTAATTAGTATTATTATTCCTGTATATAAGGTAGAAGCTTACATTGCTGATTGTATGAATAGTTTATTACAGCAAACTTATAAGAATTTTGAAGTGATTGTGATTAGTGATGGCACTCCTGATAACAGTATTGAAATCGCTCGTACTTTAACTCTTGGTGATGAACGATTTATATTTATTGAACAGGAAAACCACGGTGTTGCCTTCACTAGAAACCTAGGTTTAGACTTTGCTAATGGAGATTATATATTTTTTGTAGATCCTGATGATTTTCTAGTAGAAAATGCATTAGAAAAACTCGTTTTGACAGCAAAGTTAACGGATGCTGAAGTTGTGATTGGTGCTTATATGTTGTGGATGGACAATTGTTTTAATGTTTATCGTTTTGAAGATTACTTAGGAAACAATGTTGTTCGTGAATGGTCAAAAACGGAAGCGTTAGTAAAAATGGATAGTCTTGCTGATTTTCCATTACTTATGTTTTCTACAGTATGGGGAACTTTATTTTCTTCTCGTGTATTAGATGGATTAAGATTTCCAGATGGAATCCGATATGCCGAAGAACAATTTTTTACATGGAAAGCGTATTTAGCCAGTAATAAAACTGTATCACTTCATCAAGCATTATATGTTTATCGATATAATCCTCAAAGTTTAACGCAAAATTATGACCTAAGTCATCTATCATACATTGATGCACTTGAGGAAAGATTCGCTTATATTCAAGAACATCCTGAATTGGAGTACCCGATAGAATCTTTTTATGCCATTTATAAATTTGCTGTTAAAAGTAATATTTCATTATTAGAACAAAATGGATATACGGAAGAAGCTTTACAATTGAATGAAAAATACATTCAATTTACATTAAAAAATAATCTAGGTGATGTTTATGAATAAAAAAAAATATTGGTATGTAGCTCTTAGATTCATTTGGTCATTATTGATTATTTTCTTTTATTTTTTAGGAAGTAAATTAATCATTCCTTATGTAGATATTTCAAAAGTTTTTTTGATTGGTGGAGCTTCAGATTCTATTATATTCGCAAATGCCATTACAGGAGGAAACTTAAGACAATTGTCACTATTTTCTTTAGGATTGTCTCCGTGGATGTCAGCCATGTTAATTTGGCAAATGATTGTAGTGACCAAAATGTTTGGATTTGACAAATTACCTGTTAAATACCAAGAAACTGCTCAAATGATTATGACTGCTGTTATTAGTATCATTCAAGCGCTAGTGATTGTATTGAAAGCAACTTATATTGAAGGTTATTCGACACCGCAAGTAATGATAGTGGCAGTGTTAGTTTTAATGGCTGGAACCTTTTTAATGGTTTGGTTATCTGATTTAAACGCTGCTTATGGTGTTGGAGGATCAATGATGTTAATTATTCCAGGTATGATTGCTTACTTACCTCAAGATGTTATGGAGACACTTTCTCAAGTGCCATTAGAATCATATTGGTTTATCATTATTGGAATTATAACAGTTTTTTTATTTCTATCTTCTATTATTATTGAAAAAGCAAAATATCGTATTCCAATTAATAAGGTAAGTATACATAATCGTTTTAAAAAATATTCTTATTATGAAATGAGATTAAATCCTGCTGGTGGTATGCCAGTAATGTATGCGATGACAATTGTAGCAATACCTCAATATTTAGTTATTCTTTTACAAGTATTTTATCCAGAAAATACTTTGTTACAACAAATAAGTGCTGAAATTAATGTTGGAACACCAGGTTGGTTTCTAATTTATTTTCTAATTATTGTATTACTAGGGTATGCTTTTGCGTTTATTAATGTAAATCCTGATAAAGTAGCAGAAAATATGATGAAGCAAGGGGAATATATTTATGGGATTTATCCAGGAAAAGATACAAGAAAGTATATTACGAGTTTATTATGGCATTTTGCCTTCGTTGGAAATATTTATTTGATTATGATGGCGTTTTTACCAATTCTGTTAGTTATTAAAGATGCTAGATTAATACGACTTGGAATGATACCTGGAGTTTTTATGATTTTTAATGGAATGGTATTACAAATTGAAAATGAAGTTCAAGCAATGATCGTGAATACGAAGTATAAAATCTAACTTTTAAAGTGAACATCAATGTACAAATTTGAACGGACGAATTTGAAAAAGTAATATTGAAAGTTAAATAGAATTATGGAAAATAGGAATCTTTTACAAAAATTTTTTAATATAAAGATATATTTATTTGGATGAAGGAGGGTAAGTGATGTATTATTTTTTTCCAGCGTGGTATGAAAATAATCAATCATGGCAAGCACCACGTATCCCATGGTATTTCACGGGACAAAAAATAGAATTTGATGAAACGATTCATCAGATACGAATACTAAATAATCAAAATGTCCCATTAAAATTAATTTTATTAAGTTATATCCCTCAACTAAGATATCATTTGCATCGTCATGATATGTATGAAATTCCTTATATATCTTTGTTTGATGATTTGCAGGGGATTACCTCAGTTAAATCACGTACGCTACAGATAGAAGATTTTGAATGGGATGAGTGGTGTGACTTTGTTTATACTCCCTTTGTAGTGAGTGTTTATCGTTTCGGAAAACATTTTGCTACTATTGAATTTACTCAAGAAAGTATTATTTCCCACTTGAATTTTTACGAGAATGATCAACTAATTCGTACACAAATTTATGATGATCGTGGTTTTTTATCAAGTGTTATTGTATATGAAAATGGTCAGTTTTCTTCTCATGAATTTTTTAATGTAGAAGGAATATGGCAATTTCGTTTACTTGAAAATGGACAAATAACGATTAATCCGCAACTTGTTTATAAATTTATGTTATTAACGTATCCATCATTCGATTTATTTATCGAAGAGAGATTACGAGTTTGGATGGGCATTCATTTAAAGAATGGAGACCAAGTAATTTTACCATCTGCATTTCATCATGAAACAACAGTTTTACCTTTGTTACCAGAAGATGTATCACTTGTAACAACAACTTTTATAGAGAGACAAAGTAGAGAAAGTTTCCTTGAGTTAAAGGGACTTATTTATCGAAGTAAGGCTATATTAGTTGACCGACAAGATACTACTCAGTATTTAAAAGAGCAACTTCCAATGATGAACGAAAAAATTCATTATATGCCAGCATTTGACACACGATTACGTTTAGGGGTTAGTCAACAAAATAAAATGGAATTATTATATTTTCATGTAAACCCTCAAGACTTTTCAATGGAAATGATTATTCCTGTTTTACAATATGTAACATCGAATCAGTTTTCTAAATTAACAGTAGGAATCATTAATGCTGATATTACTCCATATCAAGAACAAATTGAATCTTGGTTAGAAAAATACAAAATTGATTTATCTACAAATGAAAAAATTAAAGATGATAAAGAAAATATTCTTCCAGGAGAAGAAGAATGGCAAAAAAGAATTGAATTTACTCAATTGATGAGTGAGTTAGATGTTATTAAAACATTGGATGTAACGAGATTAGTGATTGATTTTAGTCGAACACCTGATGTCTATATTCAAATTGCAAGTATTAGTGCTGGAATTCCTCAAATCAATTTAGTAGAAACTGAATATGTAAAACATTTGGAAAATGGGTATATCATTCAAAATCCACAGCAATTTAACGAACCAGCACATTATTATTTAGATCAATTAAAATATTGGAATGAAGCACTTGTTCATGCTATTGAAAAAATTCGTGAAAATACTGGGAATAGATTTGTAGAAAAATGGCAAAGAGCAACAGAAAGTAGGGGATAGAATGCGCTTTTTACAAATTGGTTCACAGAATTGGTTAGATACAATTGAGATACAACAAGATGAAGATAAATGGTTTTTTATTAGTGATTCTATAACAAATTTGCAAGAATTTGAAATGGCAACACTTGAAATGCGTCAAATGAAAGATAAGGATGAAATAAATGTAAATGAAAAAGTAGAAGTTCGTCCAACTCATCTTTCTGTAGAAAAATTTATGGGTGAAATAAATGCAATTGTAATAGAAAATTCAAATGGAATGTCAGTTTTATCATTGTTAAAGAAATGGATTCAACCATATACCGTTTTCTATAATAAAGAAATTCCAGAAAATCGTTTACCAAATTGGAGCAAACTTTATGGATTCTTCCCAATAGATATATCTAATTACTCAGAGTGTTATCATATTCTTAAACATGCGCTATTTAATGGACAATATGGAGATAAGATGTCTGTTGCAGAATTTGCTATACAACCGACATTAAAAGAAGTTGTCACACGCCATAGTTTAAGTCATTTTACAATTGAAGGTGATTTTGGTTCAGAACATTTTCGTCCTATTGGTTCCTGGAGATTCAATCGTCAAAATTTTAACGGATTAAATTTAGAAATTTGGTTTGAGCATGAATGCTCAGAAGAAGTTGAATTACAATTACGTATCCGTCAAATTCAAGAAGGATCCATCGAACAAGTCAATAGTGATGTAGTGTATTCACATGAAGAGTTACAAAAAGCAATTGTTTTAGATGAAACAAATAATGGATTTGTTGCGATTACACTAGAAGCTCGTGGAAGTGGAAAGATTGAAGTAGGAGTTTTACATGTCCGATGGAGCAGAATGGGATTTGGAAAATTCTTGCTAGGTGGAGATATTGTAAGTGATTCTTCAAAAGATGAAATTAATTACTTTTTCCATCCTGGCGATATGAAGCCACCACTTTGTGTTTATTTTTCAGGTTTTCGTTCAGCTGAAGGCTTTGAAGGATATTTTATGATGAAGAATATGAAAACGCCATTTTTATTAATTTCTGATCAACGATTACTTGGGGGAGCTTTTTATATGGGGAGTTTGGAGTTAGAACAAAAGGTTCGGGAAGTTATCCAAAACAAGTTAGATTTGTTAGGATTTACAAATAGAGAATTGATTTTTTCAGGCTTATCCATGGGAACATATGGTTCGTTGTATTATGCTTCTGATTTTAATCCTCATGCTATTATTATAGGGAAACCACTTGCCAATTTAGGGAAAATGGCAGTTTTGAATAAAACGTTTAGCCCTGGAAGTTTCGCGACTTCACTTTATGTGTTAAGAAAATTTACAGAGGGATTATCTAGTGACCACGTTCAGAAATTACAAAATCGCTTTTGGGAAAAATTTATTTCTGGAAATTATGAAAATACAACATTTGCAATTGTGTATATGAAGGAAGATGATTATGACCCTACTGCTTATTTTGATATTTTATCTCATCTGTATCACTCACATACAAAAATTATTGGTAAAGGATTATCTGGTCGACATTCTGATGCTGCCGATGCTGCAATCCATTGGTTTTTAATTTATTATAAGCATATACTAGAAAGGGATTTTGGTAGAAAATAATGTTGAATATACGTACTGAGAAAAATGATTATATCTATTGGGGAGATAGTAATTCTTATGATTTTGGAACAATTCTAACATTTTATGCACGTAATCATGTTTTTTTTGATAATGAATTACTTCCTCCAGGAGAAGTTATTCAGGAATGGTATTCGATTGGAAATTATCAAGCTACTAGAAAAATTACTCCATTACCTTTGTTGAAAAAAAATAAGAAATACCATTTGATTCTTGATATGATTCTAACGCCAACTTTAAGTGTTTTTACAAAAATCATATTTTATAATCGGTATGGAGATGTAGTGAATTATGAAGTTACTAAATCCAATGAATTATTTTTTGATTATCCTAAAAATGCGTATTCTTACAAAATTCAACTCATTAGTGCAGGATTAACTGCTTTAGAATTTCACCATTTAGAGATAAAGGAAGTGAATACGTATGATAATGAATCGTGATCAGCGGTTACTAAGAAAG
This sequence comes from uncultured Granulicatella sp., assembly GCA_963535215.1. Lineage (GTDB taxonomy): Bacteria > Bacillota > Bacilli > Lactobacillales > Aerococcaceae > Granulicatella. The sequence goes on from CAUSWE010000023.1 coordinate 8,250, forward strand.
CTTGTCAAAAAAATTAATGCTTTGGCTCCAGAATTAGAAACAATTAGTGATGAAAAATTAAAACATAAGACAGTGGAATTTAAAGAACGTATTCAAAATGGAGAAACACTTGATAGTCTTTTAGTAGAAGCTTTTGCAGTTTGCAGAGAGGCTTCTCGTCGTGTTTTAGGGTTATTCCCATATGATGTTCAAGTGATGGGTGGAATCGTCATCCATCAAGGTCGTATTGCCGAAATGGCAACCGGAGAAGGTAAAACACTAACAGCTACAATGCCTTTATATCTTAATGCATTGTCAGGAAAAAGTGCTATACTTGTAACAGTAAATGGATATCTTGCTAAAAGAGATGCTGAAGAAATGGGACCAATATATGAATTTCTGGGGTTAAGTGTTGCCTTTGTAGGCGGTGAAGAGGACAAAGAAGATGAAATGGCATCTGACAACAAAGATTCAAAGCAAGATTTATATCAGTCTGATATTGTTTATACGACAAATGCAACATTAGCATTTGATTATCTTATTGAAAACCTTGGTTCTAGTCTGTCAGATCGAGTGCTGCCAGAATTTAATTTTGTTGTTATTGACGAAATTGATTCAGTATTATTGGACACTGCACAAATGCCGTTGATTATTTCAGGGGCACCACGTGTACATTCTAATTTTTATCAAGTTGTAAATACATTGGTGACTACATTAGACAAGGATATTGATTATAAAGTAGATAAAGAGAAATCACAAGTTTGGCTGACAAGAAAAGGAATCAAAGCTGCGGAACAATATTTCGATGTTGAGAATTTATTTGAGGAATCATACGAAGAAATTGTTCGACATATTTATTTAGCTCTTAAAGCTCATAATCTTTATACACGTGATAAAGATTATATTGTTCGTAATAAAAAAGAAGTCCTATTATTGGATTCAGCGACTGGTCGTGCTTTAGAAGGTACTAAATTAGAAGGCGGAATGCATCAAGCAATTGAAACAAAAGAATCAGTGCCACTTTCTCCAGAAACTAGATCGATGGCATCCATTACTTACCAAAATTTCTTTAAGAAGTTTAAAAAAATTTCTGGTATGACTGGAACGGGTTGGACAGTTCGTGAAGAATTTATGGAGACGTATTCTCTGAAAGTTGTACAAATTCCAACGAATAAACCTGTAATACGAAAAGATTTACCAGATCAACTGTACGCGACAACCCCTGAAAAAATTGTGGCGAGTTTACAAATGATTCTTGAATATCATGAAAAAGGAAATCCTATTCTTGTTTTTACAGGTTCAGTTGAATTATCCATCATTTATTCAAATTTACTTTTAAGAGAAGGAATTGCTCATAATTTGTTGAATGCCAATAATGCTGCTAGAGAAGCGCAAATGATTAAGGAAGCTGGACAATTTGGTGCAGTAACAGTTGCTACATCTATGGCTGGTAGAGGTACTGATATTAAACTTTCTAAAGAAGTGAGAGACCTTGGAGGTTTGGTCGTTGTTGGTGTTGAAAGAATGGAAAATCAACGTGTAGATTTACAAATTCGTGGACGAAGTGGAAGACAAGGTGATCCTGGCATTTCAAAATTTTTTATCTCTCTTGAAGATGATGTTATTCGAAAATGGGGACCAAATTGGGTAAGGAAAAATTATAATAACTACAAAGTAAAAACACAAAATCTTACTCCTAATGAACTAAAAAAAAGAAAATATAGAAAAATTATCAAAAATGCTCAAAAAGCTAGTGAAGCTAATGGAAAATCGCAACGACAATCCACTGTTGAATATGCACAGAGTATGAATATCCAACGTGAAATGATGTATTCTCGTCGAAATTTGATGATTGAAGGGCAGATTGATGTTTCTAATGAAATAAAAAATATTCTTCATGAACATTTGGAAGCAGCTTCTAAAAATCAATATGAAACTTCAATGGATTTATATCGTTATATATTAGATAATATAAGTTATCAAGCTTGCTTTGAAGAAGTAGATGTAACGAATTCTCAAGCAGTTTCGGAGATGATTCATAGAATTGCAAATGATGAATTAAACTGTAAATATAGCCTATTACAAACTTCTGATCGTATTCAAGAGTTTCATAGATTAGCGATATTAAAAGCGATTGATGCCAATTGGATTGAGCAAGTTGATTATTTGCAACAGCTCAGAAGTGCTATGAGTGGTTATTATGTGTCACAAAAAAATCCATTAGTAGAATATTATCAAGAAGCGTATGAAGGCTTTGAAGATATGAAGTCTGCTGTAAAAAAACAAGTTGTTCAAAATTTATTATTAAGTACGTTGGAGGTGAATGATAAGGGGAAAATTTATATGAATTTCCCTTAAAATTATGACAGTTTATAATATTAATCTTGGAATTGGTTGGGCTAGTAGCGGTGTTGAATATGCTCAAGCCTATCGCGCAAAAATTCTTAGAAATACGAATGAAACTGCTAAATTTATTTTTATGGATTTGATTTTAGCAGATAATATTGCTCATTTGACTCAAAATATGGGATTTCATCATTCAGAGATTATTTGGCTTTATCAGTTTTTTAGTGATATTCCGATTCATCCAACAACGATGACCGTTGAAGAAGTTTTATCGGGTGTTGTTGGAACTCTAGAGTATAGTGAGAAATTAAGCGATAGAGTAGTTCGATATTTTTATCCAGAAACAGATTCATTTGTAACTTGTTATTTCGTACGCAACTCTAATCAATTAGTTGAGCATGCTGAATTTGTTTTTCGAGGAAAACTTTTACGGAAAGATTATTATTCAACGAAACGTTACTTGAGTGAGTTTTTTGTTCCTAAAAATGGTGTTGCAGTTTGTTATAATCGTACGATTTATAACTCAGATGGAACAACAGCTTATGAAATTCTAATTGAAAATGGAGAAGAAGTGCTATTTCGTTTTAAAAATCATGTGTGTTATGGTAGAACTGAATTTATAGCTTATTTTCTTGAACAATTACAATTTACAACAGAGGATATCATTATTTTAGATCGAGAAACGGATATAGGTCCGTTAGTGTTTGAATGTACGGTGAGTGCTGGAGCTAAACTTGGAGTGGTAGTTCATGCGGAACATTTTAGTGATGCTATTCAAACAGATGACTATCTTTTGTGGAATAACTTTTATGATTATCAGTTTACGAATGCTGATAAAGTTGATTTTTTTATTGTATCAACTCAAGCTCAAAAAGATGTATTAGCAGCACAGTTTGCTAAATATACTCCACATAACCCCGAAATTATTGTTCTTCCGGTAGGGAGTATTGATTGTTTGAAGACGAGTGATTACCGTAAACCATTTTCTTTAATGACAGCCTCTCGTTTAGCAGGAGAGAAGCATGTAGATTGGTTGGTAAGTGGGGTAGCACTAGCGCATGAGGTTATTCCTGATTTAACATTTGATATTTATGGCAGTGGTGGAGAAGAAGGGAAAATTCGAGAAACGATTGAAAAGTACCATGCTGGAGACTATATACGTCTTAAGGGGCATTGTGATTTAAAGGATGTTTATCAACAATATGAAGTTTATTTAACGGCATCTACAAGTGAAGGATTTGGCTTAACGTTACTAGAAGCTATTGGTTCAGGGTTAGCGATGATTGGATTTGATGTTCCGTATGGAAATCAAACTTTTATAAATAATGAAGAAAATGGTTATCTTATTCCGTTAAGTAAACACCGTGTCGAAGATGTAATTGCGAAGTCATTTTCGGAAGAAATCATTCGCCTTTATCACACAAATGCGTTATCCTATATGCAAAATGAAAGTTATCGTCTTGCTGAGGATTTTCTTACAAAAAATCTTGTGGAAAAATGGAAGAAATTACTGATAGAGGAGATTGCTAAATGATTATTGTAGATGCATGGACACAGTTAGCGAAGGATTTAGTTTATACTTTGAATAGACTGGGACAGAAAAATGTAATTATTTCCTTAGAACCAGATGGTTTTCTACCTTCTGATATCGAAAATCCCTTTTTGTACTATTTAGGTAATCGTCAAAAAGCAGGTAAACCATTATTCTTCAATCAAGTTATTGTTCCAGAGTTTTGGGAAATTCAAGGAGATGCTCATCGCGGATGGATTCGTCAACAAAATACAACAAGAGCTAATATTGTTTATTTACCTGATTCTCCTTTTCGTCAAGTAAAAGCTGTTGAATGGCTTGATAATCATGGCAGTGTGAAAAGCGTTGACCATTATAATAAATTTGGAGAAATTTTTGCTAAAACTCATTATATGGAGGAAAATCAACCATTTCAAACGATTTATTATGATGAGTTGGGATATGAGCGTATCATTGAAAATCATGTAACCCATGATATTTTGTTAATGGTAGAAGAAGGAATGCGTGTGTTTCATGATCGTGTGGCATTTTATATTTCTTTTTTAAAAGAACGTCAATATGATTTGAGTCAAATTATCTTCAATAGTTTAGCTACTTCTTTTTTTGTTTCGTTAGGTTTAGAAACTTCTGGCAATGATGTATTAGTTTGGCAAGAAGAAATTAATAATGAACTTCCAGGGAATATGCAATTCATTCTAGACAATCGTTCTATCCGTTGCAATAAAATTCTTGTACCGATTCCTGAAACGTATCATCGTATTCAACAACTTATTTCTTCTGAGAATAAAAGTATGTTTGAACCTTTTGAATACATGTATGAATGGACAAAAGAAAATCAGTATAAAAAACAAGCTCTTATTGTAACAAATTCTGATCAAATCGAACAACTTCAAACTCTAGTAGAGAGCGTACCAGAATTGACATTTCATATAGCCGCGCCAACGGAGATGTCATCAACATTAATGGATTATATTCGCTACAAAAATGTTGTGTTGCATCAAACTGTTTCTCAAGAGCAATTAAATGATTTGTATCAACAATGTGATATTTATTTAGATATCAATCATTATCAGGAAGTTCCTCTATCAATAAGAAGAGCTTTCTTGTCGAATCAACTTATTTTAGCGTATAGCCATACTATTCATCAACGACAATATGTTGCTAAAGAACATATTTTTGAATTAGAGAATACTAATAACATGATTGAATTACTTAAAAGATGTATTGAAAATCAACTAATGTTTGAAGAAGAGCTTATTCAACAACGGAAATCAGCTGGCGTACGTGATGGAAAGTAGAAAGGATTCATTATGAGTGAAAAAGATAATCTATTTTATGAAGAAATAGAAGCAAAACTTGAATATATGAAACAACATCCTATAGAAGAAGAAAAAGAAACGATTAGTTCCAAATTAAATAAAACTTTTTCGATTTCATTAGGCTTAGTCATTATTTTTGGATTACTAATAACGTTATTAGGTTTGTTGAGGTGATTAGATGCATCAATTTATTTTAACACTGTTAACGATTCTTTCTATTCTCTTAATGATTTTAATAGGAAGTTTACCTCGTCAGATGCAAAATTTTTCAAATGATTTGACTGTTCAAAATAAGAAAGCAGGTTATTGGAAGACAAGGACAGGAATTAAATTGACCGTGCTAGTTTGCGCTATTCTTTTTGTAATCCTCCTTTTCGTATTAATGGTGAGTAATTATTGATTTTTACAGATAAATATAGTTAAAATTTTTTCAATGAGAAAAAGGAGATAAAATATGGTTCAAAAAGCAGTTGTACTGAATGGTGATGCCGCTTATTTTCCAATGATTGAAACAACGATGAAATCAATTTGTGCGCATCATCGTCATTTGAAATTTTATATATTAAATGAAGATATCCCAACAGAGTGGTTTATAGTGATGAATCGACGGTTAAAGGAAATTGGCTCCGAAGTTGTGAATGTTAAAGTGCCTGCTTGGAAGTTTGATAAATTTTTCTTACCAAAGTTTCATTTACATAAAGCAATGTATTTTCGTTTCTTAATTGCCGATTATGTTGAAGAAAATCGTGCTGTTTATTTTGATAGTGATATGATTATTACAGACTCATTGGAAGAACTTTGGACGATGAGTTTGGATGGTTATGATATTGCTGCAGTTCCAGATTTACCAACTGTCCCTGAGGGGTTTAATTCAGGACTAATGGTAATAGATGTTTTAAAATGGAGAGAGAAAAATATTAGTGAAGAACTGCTTACATTGACTGAACAAATTCATGAACAAACTTATGGCGATCAAGGTGTTTTAAATACTTATTTTAAACAACAATGGAAATCATTGCCGTTAACTTACAATTTACAAGTCGGAAGTGATCATGTTGAATTTCGTCAAGGGAATATGTCATGGTATACATTGTTTTCTGAAGTACCAAAAGTGATTCACTATACACTTTGGAATAAACCGTGGAAGCAATTAAAATTTAATCGTTTTAGAGAAGTATGGTGGTTATATTATGGATTTAGTTGGGAAGATGTGTTACTTGATAGTCCGACAATTCATTTAAAGTGGGAAGAAGTCGTAAATAACTTAAAGTATCATACAGCCATTTTTACGTATTCAGCAGAAATGGAACAATTAGAAACTCTTGTAAAGGAGCTTAGTGAAGTTCAATTTAATATATTAGCTCCCACTTATTTTGCTAATGCAGTAATGGAGTTAGAACGCTATCCAAATGTGTGTTTATATTCAAATTTTGATCCATTTGAAGAAAAACAAGTATTAGAGAAGATGGATTTTTATCTTGATATTAATTATTTTGATGAGTGTAACAATATCATCCAGAGAGTAAAAGAACTCAAAAAACCTATTTTCGCTTTTACAACGACTAGTCACGATGAGCGTAAAGAAAGTCAATTATTTGAACCAACGAATGTTCAAACAATGATAACAGCTATTCGAGATTACTTAAAAAGAAAGGATTTAAAAGATGAAAACATATGATAAAGCGATTGCTTTATGTGCAGATAATCATTATATGGACAAAGTAGAAACGTTAATAAAATCCGTTTCTGTTTATAACCATCAAGTCAGATTTTACGTTTTTAATGATGAATTACCTACAGAATGGTTTCAAATTATGCAAAAACATCTTTCTGTTATAGGTTCAGAGATAGTTAATATCAAAATTACAACACATTCATTAAAAAACTATCATCTGCCAAATGAATTTTTAAGCTACGCTGCTTTTTTTAGGTATTTTATTGCTGATTTTGTTGTAGAAGATCAAATTGTTTATTTAGACTCGGATATGATTGTGACAAATTCACTGGACGATTTATTTTATCTTGATTTGAAGGGATACCCTATTGCTGCAGTTCGAGATTATATTCCTACGGGATATCTTGAAACATTTAACTCAGGAATGTTAGTAATACCTACAAAGAGATGGCGTGAGGAGAATATTTCTCACCAATTATTAGCATTAACAGAAATTCATCATGAAAATACTTATGGAGACCAAGGAATTTTAAATATGCTTTTCGGAAGTCAGTGGCTCCACTTAGATAAAAAATATAATTTTATGGTAGGAATTGATAATTTTATGCATTTGAGAGGAAATCACGATTGGTTTTCTTCTCAATATCGTTTAAATCGTCTCCCTGTTATTATTCATTATACAATGGAATTTAAACCTTGGACGCATTTAACTTTGACACGTTTTAGAAAAGTATGGTGGTTTTATTATGGTCTTAGTTGGAGTGACATTTTGTTATCAAATGATATTGTTAAACGTGACTTTTCAACACTAGTATCCCCTTCATGTTACCATGCATGTATTTTTACAAATTCAGCAAGCATGGAACAGTTAGACGTGTTATTAGATGCTTTACCGGAAGTTCATATAAGCATACTCGCACATACAGACTTTGCATCAAGTGTGATTGATAAGCAACGTCATTTGAATGTATCCCTATATCCTAATTTTAGTCCATTTAATGCCGAAGAAGTTTTGGAAAATATGGATTTCTATTTAGATATTAATTATGGAGAAGAAATTTATGATATTATTCAAAAAGTAAAAAAACTCGAAAAACCAATTTTTGCTTTTACAACGACTGGTCACGATAATCGTCAAGAAAGTCAATTATTTGAACCAACGAATATTCAAACAATGATAACAGCTATTAGAGATTACTTAAAAAGAAAGGATTTGAAAAATGAAAATATATGAAAAAGCGATTGCTTTATGTGCAGATACTCAATATATGGATAAAGTTGAAACATTAATAAAATCCGTTTCTGTACACAATCATCAAGTAAGATTTTATGTTTTTAATGATGAATTACCTACAGAATGGTTTCAAATTATGCAAAAACATCTTTCTGTTATAGGTTCAGAGATAGTTAATATCAAAATTACAACACATTCATTAAAAAACTATCATCTGCCAAATGAATTTTTAAGCTACGCTGCTTTTTTTAGGTATTTTATTGCTGATTTTGTTGTAGAAGATCAAATTGTTTATTTAGACTCGGATATGATTGTGACAAATTCACTGGACGATTTATTTTATCTTGACTTAAAAGGCTATCCAATTGCTGCAGTTCGTGATTATATTGTTACAGGTTATCTTGAATTATTTAACTCTGGAATGCTAGTAATTTCTGCAAAGAGATGGCGTGAAGAGAATATTTCCCATCAATTATTAGCATTAACAGAAATTCATCATGAAAGCTCTTTTGGAGACCAAGGAATTCTGAATATGCTTTTTGAAAATCGGTGGCTTCAATTGGATAAAAAATATAATTTTATGGTTGGACTTGATAGTTTTATGCATTTAAGGGGAAAAGATGATTGGTTTTCTTCTCAATATCGTTTAAATCATCTCCCTGTTGTTATCCATTATGAAATGGGATTTAAACCTTGGTTTCATTTAACTTTAACACGTTTTAGAAAAGTATGGTGGTTTTATTATGGACTTAGTTGGAGTGATGTTTTGTTATCAAACGATATTGTTAAACGTGACTTTTTAACACTAGTATCCCCTTCAGGTTACCAAGCATGTATTTTTACAAATTCAGCAAGTATGGAACAGTTAGATTTGTTATTAGATGCTTTACCGGAAGTTCATATAAGCATACTCGCACATACAGACTTTGCATCAAGTGTGATTGATAAGCAACGTCATTTGAATTTATCTCTTTATTCTAATTTTAATCCATTTAATGCCGAAGAAGTGCTGGAAAATATGGATTTCTATTTAGATATTAATTATGAGGATGAAATTTTTGATATTATTCAAAAAGTAAAAGAGAAGAAGAAACCAATTTTTTCTTTTACAACGACTAGTCATGATAATAGTGAGTATAGTCAGAAATTTGAACCTTTTGAAATTCATCAAATGATAGACGCTATCAAAACTTATTTAAAGGAAGTGTAGTTCATGTTACCAGTGATAATGATTATCATTTTATATCATGGAGACTCTAGCCAACTAGAACGAATTTTTGAAATCATTAAAAAGCAAACATATCCTAATCTTATCGTAAGAGTATTCAATGAAAACACAACTTCTTGTTTACCAATGGGAATGACAGAATTTCAAGTAGAAGAATTGCTTCAATCAGATACTAAGTATGTGATGTTCATCGATGATTCCAATTCGATGTTTGAAGAATCTATTGAAAAATTATATTATACAGCCGCTTTAACAGATGCGGACATTGCAATGGGAAATTATGCAGATTATGCTGATGGACAATTTTATTTTTACAATTTTGGACAGGACTGGACAGTACAATTAATCTCTAATACCACCTATTTAGAAAATAATGCTTCGAGTGAAACAGCTAATACTTCCCTTTACGGTTCACTTGAAGGAAAATTGTTTCATAAGCGATTGTTTTATAATATAAGTTCATGGATATCCTCTCAACTAAATTGGCGATTAGCTATTGACGCTAAAAATATTGCCTACGTTAATTATCCTAGCTATGTAAGAATATCTCGTGATATACCGATTAAATCTTATTATGAGGATTCACTACAAAGTTTTCAGGAGTTGATGAAAGTTGGGCGATTTTTGAGCAATTTTTCTGTTGAAAAGGCGAAAAAACATTATATCCAGTTATTAGCTAATTACTCTGAATGGTTAAAAAACGAAGGAGCAATCAAAGAAGCAAAGCGTCTTTATCAAATGTTAATAACAGCAGAAAATGGTATTTTCCCTTTTTTAGATCTAGAATCATTAGATTTTACCATTATTAGTAATAATTGTGTTGGAGGATTAATTTATAAACAAATGGGACTCCCATACACAACACCGTTTGTTGGGTTATTTATTTTGCCAGAAGATTATTATCGTTTGACGAAAGATATTCGTACTTATTTAGAGTTACCGATTGTGTTTGATGATGAACTGAAGTTATTTGAACCTGATCAAGCTTTTTATCCTGTGGGACATTTAGGAGATGTTACATTACATTTTCTGCATTATAATAGTATTGAGGAAGCAAGAGATAAGTGGAATAGAAGAAAAAAACGAATGAATTGGAATAATATTTATTTTAAATTCGATAATAAAGATGGCATAAGTGATGAATTATTGGAGAAAATAGATCAATTACCATATCATAATAAAATTATTTTAGTACATAAAAAATATCCACATTTAACTCATCAACAAGTAGTAGAAAGTTGTGAAAAAAATGAAGTTGGAATTATCAATACTCCTTTACAAGCTTGGGATGTCATTAGTTGGTTAAATAAGGGTGGAAATGAATTATAACGAATTGTGAGGGATATATATGTCATATCATGCTATTGTATTATGCGGTGACAATGCGTATATAGAAAAAATAAGTACAACAATGAAGTCTATTTGTTTGTACAATAAAGGGATTCATTTTTATATTTTTAATGATGATATTCCTCAAGAATGGTTTTTAATGATGAATCGTCGATTGAAAGTGATTGATTCTAAAGTAACAGATATAAAAATAAATCCAGAGACAGTTAGTCATTTTGTTCTTCCAAGTTCCCATATTAATTATCGAGCGTATTATAGGTATTATATAGGTGAATTTGTTCAAGAAGATCGAGCCATTTATTTAGATAGCGATATGATTGTAACAGATTCCTTGGAATCACTCTTTGATTTCTCTTTAGATAATTATATGATTGCTGCAGTGCCTGATTTACCAAAAGAAGAGAGTACTTTTAATTCTGGACTGTTAGTAATTGATGTTACAAAATGGAGAAAAGAACGTTGCTCGGAATCTTTATTACAACTAACTAATGAAATTGGGGCAAATGTTTATGGAGATCAAGGCGTCTTAAATGAATATTTTAAAGAGTGTTGGTTAAAACTCCCTTTAAAATATAATTTACAAGTGGGTGCTGATAATTATTTAAATTTAATTGGTTCTTCTGATTGGTTTGAGAAAACTAAAGAAATTCCAGTTGTTATTCATTATACACTCAAGGAAAAACCATGGAAAGAATTTCGAATGAATCGTTATCGTGATGTTTGGTGGAAATATTATATGCTTGAATGGTCAGATATTCTTCTGAAAAAACCAATGGCTTATCTTCATTGGGACCAGTTAGTAGACTTACCAAATGTTAGCACTGCGATTTTTACCAATACTGCAAATGTCGAACAACTGGAATATTTAGCAACATCATTCCCTCAAGTTCAATTTCATGTTGGAGCGCATACTTTTTTTGGGGAAGATATATGGAAATTACGTTCCTACAAAAACATCGCTTTTTATCCAGCAATTGAAAGAATTAAAGTGGAAGAAATTATCCACAAAATTGATTTTTACTTAGATATTAATTATGAAAATGAAATTCTTAATATTATTGAAATTTGTAAAGAAAAACAAATTCCTATTTTTTCATTTTATCAAACATCTCATGATGTGAGTGACTATAGTAAAAAATATGATTTGGTAGAGAAAGAAACATTAGTAAAGGATATTCAAAATTTTATTGAGCAGATTAAAGGAGATTAGTTATGAAAACATTCGTTTTAACAGGGGATGCTACTTATTTGACACCCATTGAAACGGCAATAAAATCTATCTTATATCATCATAAAGGTGTGAAAATTTATTTTATTCATCAGGATGTCTCAACAGATTGGTTAGAACGATTAAAAAAAGAAGTTACAAATCTTGAAAGTGTGCTAGAAATCATTCATTTAGAAGAAGATACTGTGCAATCTGATTGGATGACATTTGATCATATTTCACCTATTGGTTTTGCTCGCTATTGGATTCCGGAGTTAATAGAGGAAAATAGAGTTATTTATTTAGATTGCGACATGATTGTTCAACAATCTTTAGATGAATTGTTTGAGTTAGATTTACAAGGACATTTTTTGGCAGCAGTTCAAGATGCTAAAGGAATAGGTTTTAATTCTGGAATGATGGTAATAGATAATCAAAAATGGCGTAATTGTTCAATTACTAAAAAGCTTATTCATCAAACTATTGAGAATGTTACCAATGAACAGAATTTAATCGGAGATCAAGATGTGTTGAATCATGTCTTTGGAGAAGATTGGCTTCCTTTAGAACAACTGTATAATTTACAAGTAGGTCATGATACTTATGCATATTATGGAAATTGGACTCAACATTTTATGTCAAAAGATTTACCGAAAATCATCCATTATACTACTCACAGAAAACCATGGAATAGTATTGTTGGTTATCGTTATCGAAATGTATGGTTTGATTATTTTTCCCTCACTTATGAGCAAATTCAAATGCACTATATGGGGGAATTTGATTTTAAAAATTTATACAAACGATATGCTGTAAATCTTTTTTCATTTACGGATAGTCAAGATTTTCTTTATATAAAAGAATTAGTAGAATCACTGCCAGATGTTGCTTTTCACATTGGAGCTTATACACAAATGGGAGATAAATTGTTGGAGCTTAATCATTATTCGAATGTGTATCTTTATCCTGAGATTGTAGGTGATGTAATTGATGAGTTGACAAGTGTTTGTGACGCATATCTCGATACACATTTTGGGAATAATCAAAAGAGCTTCGTTGAGGAATTTATTCGACAACATAAGAAAATATTGGCTTTTGATTGTACGAGTAAAAATCCTGAATATGAAATTATAATAAATTCTCAAACACCGGATGAGATGATACAAACAATTAAGCAACTGTCAACACCACTGATTAGTGTGATTATCCCTATTTACAATGTTCAAAATTATTTAGAAGATTGTATCACAAGTGTTTTGAATCAAACATATCCTAATGTTGAAGTGATTTTAGTGAATGATGGTTCTACAGATAGAAGTTCTGAAATTTGTGAGTATTATTCAGCACAGGATGAACGGATTATATACATTTCACAAGAGAATAAAGGATTATCTGGTGCACGCAATCGTGGAATTGAAGAATCTAATGGAGATTATGTAGTGTTTATTGATGGGGATGATGTGATGGATAGTCAACAATTAACACTATTGTATGAAAAATTAGTGGAATATGATGCAGATATAGCTATAGGGAGCTATCATCAATATTCGGAACAAGATGGTTGTTTTTATATTCATTTTACGGATGAAGATTATATTGAAAAATTATATTTTCGAGATGAACTGATTGATGATCTTCCGGAGTTAGAAAAAATCGATGTATCCTTTGTGACTGCTTGGGGAAAATTGTTTAAAAAGCATTTATTTAATCATGTAAAATTCCCATTGAATAAGTTATCGGAAGATGTGTTTGTGATGTATAAATTGTTTTTACAATGCGAAAAGATTATTTTTGTGAAAAAGAGTTTATATACATATCGTAGACATAATACTAGTATAATGGGATCAAAATTTTCAGAATTACAATTAACCTATAATCCGGAAGCTAGACTAGAACGTTTAGCACTATTATTAGCATTAGGTTATGATATAAAAAAACATACTCTTTCATATAAATATACTTTGCAACTTTCCTTACATGATGCTTATGAAAGTGGCTTACAAAATAGTGAAATAGCACGACGTCTTCAAGAAAATCTTTATTTTTTAGAACATTTTAGTTTGAATAATGAAGACAAATCAGTAGATAATTAAATCAAAAATCATTACAAAAGAGTAAGTTTAATAGTAAAATCTAATCTAACGATAAAACAAAATATAATAGATTTGGATTTATAATTATAGGTTGTTTGACAAAAATTTATACTATTCCAATAGGGAGATTAAAGAATTTACAATATACAGAACAGTTTTAATAGCACAAAAAATCACAATAACATCAAGATTGATTTACTCAAAACGGGTAGAATTAGCTATTAAAGCATTTGTTGCAGCACAACAAATGTATGAGTATATTGAATTTTCTATATTTATACAAAGGGCGGAATACTATATATTAAAAGAGTTAGTTCATAAATCTATCGAATAATTTTCTTAGAGATTAGACTTCCAGATAAACTATCCATTAGAGAGTTTAATCTTCTAATATCAATTTTATAGAATGGAGAAATTTGAGTATGGAAATGAAAGCAATTGTCTTAGGAGCTGATAATAATTATCGAGATAAGTTGGAAACAACTATTAAGTCTATTTGTTACCATAACAAAAATTTGAAATTTTATGTTTTTAATGAAGATATTCCAAAAGAGTGGTTTTATTTGATGGAGAAGAGACTAGAACAAATAAACTGTGAAATTTTAAATATTAAAATTGATGCTGAAAAAGTCAAGAATTTTTCTACTCCAAATGAACACATAAAATACATGACATATTTTCGTTATTTTATTGCGGAATTTGTTAAAGAAGATAGAGCTTTGTATTTGGATTGTGATATGATTGTTAATCAATCTTTGGATAAATTATTTGAATTGGATTTTGACGGTAATTCTATCATAGCTGTGCAAGATAGTTGGTCTGATAAGATTTTCAATGCTGGAATGATGGTGGTGGATGTTCTTAGCTGGAAAAATAATAATGTATGTTCTAGTCTTTTAAAACTAACTGAAGAAAAGCATCGAGAAGTTTACGGGGATCAAGGGGTCTTAAATTTATTATTTGAATATAAGTGGAAGAAAGTATCTCCTCATTATAATTATATGGTTGGACTTGATACGTTGGCTTATTTGTTTCAAAAGCCAGAGTGGTTTTTAAATGGTTGGGATGTAAACTATAAGCCTGCTATTATTCACTATGAAGGCCAAGATAAACCGTGGAAGAAATCATCAAAAACAAGATATCGAGAATTATGGTGGTTTTATAATGGTTTGGATTGGGGGACTATTTTATCATAAACGAATGGAAAGCCGACAACATTTAGTGAAATTGCATTAGTTAATTTATTTCATACAGCTATTTTTACAAATACGCAAGAGTTGGAATGCATAGAGTATCTGGTAGAAGAACTTCCGGGTGTTCATTTTCATATACTAGCGTATACTGACTTTGGACCGAGAGTAATGTCTTTAGACTCTTATAAAAATATATCTCTTTATCCTTATTTTACTCCTTATCAAGCTCAAGAAATAATGAGTAAGTTAGATTTTTATTTGGACATCAATCATGAGGGAGAAATTGCTAATATTATTGATGAGGTACACCGAATTGGAAAACATATTTTTGCTTTTGATAATACCAGTCATAACAGAGATAAAGCTTCCTTTATTTGTAATCAGTCCCATCCTGAAGATATGGTTGCTAAAATAAAAAGTTTAATTTATAAAAATGAGTTTTATTAGATGAAAGAGGAGTTAATCAGTCTAGTTCTTCCTATTTACAATGTGGAAAGGTATCTTCGTCTTTGCTTAGATAGTTTATTAGAGAAAACATACACTAATTTTGAAGTGTTAATGATTATCGACGGTTCGCCAGATGAGTTTGTTAGAGAATTGCCTAAATTAGAAATAAAAGATAATTCGTACTCAAATCCATGGGCAAAACTATTTAAAAGAGAATAGTTTCGTATGATTCGCTTTCCAAAAGGTATGTTGATTGAGGATACCAGAACAAATATTAAATTATTTTTATAATCCTCAAGTCTTGTTTATATTAATAAATGCTTATACTTTAAAATTATTAGAAGATGTATTGATATCTTAGAGAACGACTGTGTCTCGTTACAATGAAAGGATTGTACTTAAATATTTATAAAGAATCTCTTTTAGAATTACTTAAGCATAGAAGTTATCAAGTACATACTTGTGGCATAGAAAATACTGAAATTTATTGAAGATATCAAGAAATGATTTACTTAATCGAAAAGATGATGATAAATGACATAGTTAAAAGATAAAAATATGAGTGTTGAAAATTAGTAATTGTTCCAAAAAAACTATTGATACTCCAATTGCTTCTCTAATTATTTTTGTCATCTGTTATGGTTTCTTATCATATCAGTAGATAAATTCTTTAAAAATCGGTACAATAGAGTAGAGTTTAACAGTAAAATCTAATCTAACGACAATACAAAATATAATAGATTTGGATTTATAATTAGATAAATTCAAATCTATTTTTTTATCTATATGGAGGAAGTTATGACATTTGATGGTTTATTTACAAAATGGATGACGGATGAAGTTTCTAAAGAAATTATAGGAGGGAGAATTAGTAAAATTCATCAGCCTCTTCCTTATGAAATTCAATTAACCATTCGTTCTAATCGTAAAAATTATTTATTATTATTATGTGCTCATCCAATGATGGCACGTTTTCAGTTTATTACTGAAAAAGGAGATAATCCTGAAATTGCTCCTAATTTTTGTATGATTTTAAGAAAATATCTTGAAGGAGCCATTATTCAAGATTTTACTCAAGTTGGTGCTGACCGAATTATTCATTTAGATGTGGATACAAGGGATGAACTGGGGGATGAAGCAAAATGGCGTTTAACGCTTGAAATGATGGGAAAACATAGTAATGTTTTCTTAGTGGATCGAAGAAGCCAGCAAATTATTGATTGTTTAAAACGCATACCATTAAGTCAAAATACTTATCGTACCTTACAACCGGGAGCTACTTATCAATTACCTCCTCATCAAACGAAAATGAATCCATTTGAAATGACATTGTTTGAACTAGATGCTAGATTAACAAAGGGATTAGGAGAAGAATCTCTTGCAAAATCATTAATGAATCTTGTTCAAGGAATGAGTACATTAACAGCAAATGAAATTGTCGAACGTTCGATGATGTTTGATGAAACGATTGCTGAGAGTTTATGGAAATTTTTGGAACAAAATAATGAAAAACCAACTCCCAATTTAGCAAAACTTTCGAATGGAAAAAGCTATTTCACAGTTTGTCCATATTATTCATTCCAAAATGCTGAAAATCAATCATTTGAAACATTATCTGAATTATTAACTACCTATTATGTTCATAAAGTTCAGGAAGAGAAAATTCAACAGTTGGCGGGGAATTTACTTCAAATGTTAAAATCAGAATTGAAAAAAAATCGCGAAAAATTGGTTAAATTTGAAGAAGATTTACAAAAGAGTGAGAAGGCGGAACAATACCGTATTAAAGGGGAGTTATTAAATACTTGCCTGTACAAAATAGAAAAAGGTCAAACTGAAATTCAAGTGGAGAATTATTACGATAATAATGAATTATTGACGATTCAATTGTCTACAT
>CAUSWE010000024.1:0-24245 GCA_963535215.1 uncultured Granulicatella sp.
CATCAGTTATAATGCATCAGTTATAATGCATCAGTTATAATGCATCAGTTATAATAATATTAATTATACCAACTTTTCCGTTTGAAACGCAAGTAATTATACGCATTTTAACGCTTTCAAACAGGAGGAAATTCAATATTTTTTCAGATAAAAACCTAAAAAAACAACTTTCAAAATTAATTTTTTCACAACCAAATTTTTCTCTAAAAAACAAAAAACTCCCACTTGCCAGGTAAACAAGTGAGAGATAGGATGGCTTTATTAAATGATCTGAAAACTCAAATCATTACATTTCGTCTGGAGATTCTACTCCTAAAATTGCAAGACCTTGTTTTAAGATAACAGCTGTTGCTTCCACTAATGCTAAACGAGCATTTAGTCCTTCATCTTCTTGTAAGATGCGACTGTTTGCATAATATTTATTGAAGGCTTGCGCTAGAGAAATTACATATTTAGAAATAACAGAAGGTTCAAATTTGCTTTCTGCATATTTCACAATATTTGGATAATTTTCAATTTGTTTTAATACTTCCCATGCATAATCATCTTCTAATTCTAATGCTTGAGATAAATCTACTGAAACTCCTGCTTTTCTTAAAATACTCATTGCACGAGCACGAGTATATTGAACATAAGGTCCAGTTTCTCCTTCGAATTGAACAACTTCTTCTAAGTTGAAGTCAAAGTTATTTGTACGATCATTTTTCAAATCGTGGAAGATTACCGCACCTACCCCAACTTGTTTTGCAACTTGTTCTTTGTTTGGTAAGTTTGGATTTTTAGCTTCAATTTGTTTTAAGGCTAATTCTTCAGCTTCACGTAAAACTTCTTCTAATAAGACAATTTTACCTTTACGTGTTGATAATTTTTTACCACCTAATGTAATTAAACCAAAGCCAACGTGAATCATGTTTTCTTGCCAATCACGACCCATTTCACTTAATACAGCTTTTAATTGTCTGAAGTGGTTTGCTTGTTCATTCCCTACAACATAAACATTTTTCGCAAAATCATAAGTTGCTTTACGGTAATGGGCAGCTGCTAAGTCACGTGTGATATATAATGTAGCACCATCTGATTTTTTAATTAATGCAGGTGGTAAGTCATATTTATCTAAGTGAACAACTGTTGCTCCACGGTCGATTGTTGTAATTCCATTATTTTCTAAGTATTCAACAATTGGATCCATTTTATCATTATAGAATGCTTCACCATTATAAGAATCAAATGTAATTCCTAAAATATCATAAACACGATTGAATTCTTTTAATGATTCAGATTTGAACCAATTCCATAGTTCTTCTGCTTCTGCATCGCCATCTTCTAATTTTTTGAACCATGCACGACCTTCATCTTCTAATGAACTATCGCGTTCTGCTTCATCATGGAATTTAACGTATAAACGTAATAATTCTGCGATTGGATCTTGTTCAACGGCTTCTTTTGTTCCCCATTTTTTATAAGCAACGATTAATTTACCGAATTGTGTTCCCCAGTCTCCTAAGTGGTTAACTTTAATTGGGTTATAACCAACTTTTTTTTCTAAATTAACGATGGCATTCCCAATAACTGTTGAACGTAAGTGACCCATTGACATTGGTTTTGCAATATTTGGACTTGACATATCGACTACAACATTACGTCCTTGACCAAAATCAAAGTTACCATATTCTTCTCTTTGTTCTAAAACAGTGTGTAATGTTTCATCTGCAAATTTACCTTTTGATAGGAAGAAGTTTGCGTAAGGTCCCATTGCAACTGCTTGGCTAATATGTTCATCAGCAACTGCTTCAACGATTTCTTGTGCAATTGCTTGAGGTGCTTTACGTAATACTTTTGCAAGTGAGAATGCTGGGAAAGCTAAATCTCCTTGTTCTGCATATTTTGGAACTTCAATCATTTTATAAATTTCTTCAAACGATAAATGTTCGCTAATTGTTTTATGAATTTGTTCTGCAACTATTTTTTTGTAATCCATTTTAACACTCCTTCTTTTTGTATAAATTATAAATAAAAAAGCCCCTAATCAAGCAACCTTGACTAGAGACGAGATAACCCGTGGTACCACTCTTATTGTTTAAAATCTTAAACCACTTTAAACTTTTTTAACGGTAAGCGACCGGATTACTCTACTACATTCGAATAATCATTTCCAAAGTGCGGTTCATTTACTTCATCATGACTGGCTTCCACCACCCCAGCTCGCTAAAACAGATATCCGTAAACTACTCTCTTCTTCATAAATGTTTGTTGTTTATAGGACGATTATAACAAGCGACAGAATATTTGTCTAGTAATTTTATAATAAACTTTAGAACTCAAATAAAAGAAAAGACTTTGCATAGTAATATCAAGCAAAGTCCATTGTCTGTTTATCATTCAGTTTTGATGTTTGCCCTTTTCGTGGTAATTCTTTCCTGAAAAGGATGAATATAGCTGGTTCTTTTTCAACCGTATTCCCTTTAAGCAACACTATACTCATTATTTAATTTTATGTTTATTCATCTTTTCTGCAAAAATATTTGTCATAATTTCTCTTAATTCTTCTCTTTCCTTTTCAGGTAAAGGTCCTTCTTGTTTAGCTACTGCATAAAGTTCTGGATATTGTTTTGCCACTCTTGCTACAGTTCTTGTTGTTGCATGGGCTCTCACTAAAAATGGAATTTTCTTAATCCATTCGCTTGGTACTAATTCAAGAATTTTTTTTGCAGCTTCTTTATCCGTAATGACAGAAGTCGTTAATCCCGCATTAATTTGTTTTTGTTCATGTTCTGTAAAATCTTTAATATCCATTGTCATCCTCTTTTCTTTACTCAATTTTATTTTAATTGTAATCAGTTCATTCAAAAAAATCTAATATTTTATTTTTTCAAAAATCCTTGTTGCTGAATTACTTCTAATAACGCTAATCTTTTTGGAGGTAATGTTTCCATTTTATCCGCCACTTGTTTGCTGAATCGATCCACTCGATGATTTAAATCTCTTGTATCGTAATAGCCTGTAATTTCTTCATCATACGCTTCAATTTCTTTTAATGGATTTTCAAATACTTGATAGTGATTTTCCATATGGATGATTTCTTTTGGTAAACGTGGTTTTAATTGAGGTTCTTGATCTGGCCATCCTACTGCTAAACCAACTGCTGGGAATGTATATTCTGGTAATTCTAATAAATCGATAATTTGCTGAGCATCATTATGTAAACTTCCTAAAAATACAGTTCCCATTCCTAGTGACTCAGCCGCTACTACCATATTTTGAGCCGCAATGGTTGCATCCGTTAATCCTGCAATAAAATAATCTGCTGTTCCTTGTAATTTGGCTGGTCTATCTTGCACCTTTGTTAATTGAACATTCCGATGATAATCTACTACAAATCATGACCACCCGTCTAACGGTTGGTCATGATTTGTGTTTGAATTGTTTCATTCATGATTTTTACTCCTCTATAAAAATAGTGGAGTCAGCAAATGACAGAAATTGTTTTTGCTCACTTCCACTATTTACATTATTTAAAATATTTTTTAGCTGTTTCAATCGCTTTTTCTTTTATCATCACTTCGCCATATTCTTGTACAACTTCCCAAGATACTCTAGAAAACTCGCCAAATTCTCTTAAAAGTGCTAAATCCCCAGTAAAATCTTCTTCTCCAAAAACATCTTGGTATACATGTAGAAAATAATAGTTACTATATCGATATAAAGATGATTTTTGAACATTATATGGATACAATTTTGCTAATTGGACAAAGTCCTCAAATGAGTCAAAAAATACTGTACAATCCAGTGGCTCCAATGTTTTTTCTGCTTCAACCGGAGCTTCTACTTTTTTCTCTTTTTTTGGTTTTCCCATTCGATGTCCTAAAGAATGTTGAATCGTATCGACTAAATTTCGAACGAAACGTTCGCTATCTGCTTCAGTATCTTTTTTTTCAACATATTTAGTAACATATAACTCAATACCTTCTGGATTTGGCATTACTTGGAAACTCATACCTTCAGAATCTTCAAATTGATCAATGACATCCATTTCTACTAAAATACTATGGAAAAATTCTTCTATTTCTATAGGATTGGCTAACAATTCTGGAACAGAAGTGCCACGTTCTAGTAAATCTTCATTTTCAATTCTTACTAAAATAGTATCATCATTAATGCGTTCCATTTCCATAATATTCACCTCACTTACATTACATTTAAAAATTCATTCATTATTTTTTAAGAATAGTATTATTGTAACGAATTTTCATAGAATGTAAAGTAATAACACCTTTTCTATCATTCGTATTAGCTCAATAATAACTCTACTAATTCTTCAGCAGTCACATTTCCAAAATATTTACGCACATCAATGGATTCGAATACGGTTGATACTGCATCTCGTTGATATTCAATTCCTGTTAATTTTTCTTCTACGTCACTAATTTCTCCAAGACCGAAGAAATCTCCATTAATTTTAATCTCTTTAATACGATTTTGTTCAATATTTAAGTGAAATTCAACTTGTCCTGCTGTTGTGCGTTTGGACTGTGTTAACGCAAATTTCGGATTTTTTCCATAATTCCAATCTGGATTATTAAAATATGTCTTTCTCAACTCTTCAATTTTTTCCCAATCTTCTTCCGTTAAAACATATTCTTTAATGAGTGAAGTATCTTCCACTTCGAAAATATTTTTCAATAATACTTCTCTAAATTGTAAAATATCTAAATCTTGGAATTCTTCTGCCAAATAAGGTTTAATGTTTGTAACACGTGAACGAACAGATTTAATTCCTTTAGATGCAATTTTATCTGCTTTTGGACGTAATAATTGCGGTAAAATCGTTACATCCACATCCAACATCAATGTACCATGAGCTGTTAAACGACCATTATTTGAGTACATCGCATTTCCTGAGAATTTCTTTCCATCAATGAGTAAATCATTTCTTCCTTGAAGTTCAGCGCCAGTTGCCCCCATTTTATGTAACGCACGAATAACAGGTTGTGTAAATTTTCCAAAATCACGGAAACTATCTCCATCATCTTCTGTAATGAAGCAGAAACAAATATTCCCCATATCATGATAAACAGCTCCACCACCAGAAAAACGACGAACTACTTGGACTTTTAATGAATCAACTCCATCTTGATTGACTTCTTCATACGTATTTTGATTTTTCCCAATAATAATTGCATTTTCATTTACATAAAATAACAAAATCGGCTCATCTAATTTTTTCTCATTTAATAAGAAATATTCAATTGCCAAATTTGTTGTTGCATCATAGATTTCTTTCCCATTTCGTTGATTTTTTACATAATACATAACCTAACCTCTTTTCTAGTTTACTGTCTTTTATTTTAACAAAAAAACGTTCTTAAAGAAAGTAAGCCACTTCACTTAAGAACGTTCTATAGGATATCTGTTTTTCGTTTATAAATTTCTAATGACCAACCTTGTTCTTCATGATAAGTCAGTTGCCCAAATAAATTTTCCTTAATATATACATTTTCCATCACATGATAACGATCTTCTGCTACATATAGTGGAATCGTATATTCTAGTAAATCTTTTTTGATTCTTTCCGTTGAAAATACCATACCGACTTTAAAATACGTCACTAATTCTTTTAATAATTCTACTGGTAAATCTTCGGCGTTTTTCTCTTGATTGAAAAACAATCGTCTACTCAAACGAGTCATTTCTTCACTCATTTTATTCGTTAGTTGAACGCCTAATTGTCGATAGAAATCATCCATTTTACGGTAATACACTTTTGTAAATTCTTGTCCCAAATTTAAAAAGATAAAATTATTTTGTAGTTTATAAAAAAACGGAGAATGCAAATGCGTATTTGCATGAGAAATATATAATAAATCTGCAATTTCTTGAGGCGTTAATTGATGTAAAAATTCTAACGACTCAAAATCAATCCAATTATATTCTGTTGTACTAGTTTGAACTTCTTCTAAAAATGCTACGATTTTTTTAGAATCTTTAATATAGTAAAACCCAGTATAATCATCATAAATGGCTAATGGAGAACGTCCCTTTAATAATAAAATATTTTTTGGAACTTCATTTTGTGACAATACTGCTGGTTGAAATTTAATCGCGCTACTTAATACATGATTCGAAATCGAATCTAAATGTACATAAATGGATTGCATCACAAAACTCCTCCCTCTTTCTAATTCCTCATTTCTATTATAGGGGAAATATGCATTACAATGTATATTTATTTCATTACAAATTCTATGTGAAAGCTTTTTCTTTGTAACAAAAATGAAATAAAGACAACCGAAGCCTTCCCTATAAAACTTCAATTGTCTTTATTCTTACATTTCTCTTAAACGTTTAATACGATTACTTGTTGCTGGATGAGTAGCAAACCAAGAATCTTTTTCTTCATTTCCCTTTTTAAAAGGATTAGCAATATATAATGCTGCACTTTGAGGATCCGCTTCTTCCATTGCTGGAGCTTGAGAGATTTTTTCAAGTGCTGAAATTAATCCTTGAGGATTTCGAGTAAATTCTACTGCTGTAGCATCTGCTAAATATTCACGATTTCTTGAAATTGCTAATTGTAAAATCGTAGACATCAATGGTCCTAATATCATTGCTAAAATGGAAATAACCATCATAATTACTGCCAGTCCATTTTCACCATCTTTTGACCGTCTAGAAGTTCGTCCCCAAAACATCATTCGACTACCAAATTGCACTAAAATAGCAATCACTGCACCAAGCGCAATCGCAATGGTTTGTAATCTTACATCATAGTTTCGAATATGAGCAAATTCATGAGCTAAAACTCCTTCTAATTCCTCACGATTCAAACGTTGTAATAAACCTGTTGTTACAGCAACTGCCGCTTTTTCAGGAGAACTTCCAGTTGCAAATGCATTTGGCGAATCATCTTCAATCACAAATATTCTTGGTCTTGGAACTTTTGCAATCATCGCCATATCTTCTACAATATGCCATAATTGCGGTGCTTGTTCGTATTCAGTCACTTCACTAGCATGATTTAATCGCATCACAACATCTGTTGATTGGCTCATCATCATCATGGTATATAATCCACCTGCAACTAATGCAATAACCATTCCTGCAACAGCATTATCTATTAATGTGTAGCCTAGAGCAATACCTACCAGTAGAAATAATATGAGATAGAATCCTACTACCACCCAAGTTTTTCTTTTATTGGCAGCGATTTGTTCATACATCATCTTCTTCACCTACGCTCAATTTTAAAATTGAACTTTTGGCACTTCACGTGCTTCTGTTGGAATTTCTAACATTTGTTCTTTTGTAAATCCACCAATATTTGCAATAATATTATTTGGAATCATTTGAATTTTAATGTTATATTGTGCCACGCTTGAATTATATAATTGACGTGAATAAGCAATTTTATTTTCTGTATTTGTTAATTCTTCTTGTAATTTAATGAAGTTAGTATTTGCTTTTAAATCAGGATAGCTTTCTGATAGCGCAAAAATTGTTTTTAATGTTCCACTTAATTGATTTGAAACATCCATCTTTTCTTGAACAGAAGCATTACTTCCCATATTTGTTAATTGGTTTCTCATTGCAATAACTTGAGAAAGTGTTTCTTGTTCATGTTTAGCATAACCTTTAACCGTTTCTACTAAATTCGGAATTAAATCATTTCTTCTCCCTAATTGAACATCAATTTGAGCAGCTGCTTCGCTTACCCAGTTTTTTAATTTTACTATACCATTATATGCAGATACAGCCCAGATAATGACTACTGCAACAATTCCTAAAATAATCCATAATGTCATATTGACACACTCCTTTATATTTTATACAGTTAATTGTAACAAATCGAATGAGTTTTGCAAACTTTTATCGATTGATTGAGCTTATTTTACCATATTTACTACAACTTACCTCATACTTTAGACCTAATTTTCGGAGGGAAACATGTCACTGATTCAACAATCTTTTACAAAAGTACTATTAGATTCTACTACTCCAATTCATCACCATTGGACTATTGGAGACTTACCTGAAAGTTATTTACAATGGATTCAACAGGAAGGAGCGGGTTATTTTCTTCAATCAAAAATTGACACAAT
This sequence comes from uncultured Granulicatella sp., assembly GCA_963535215.1. Classification (GTDB taxonomy): domain Bacteria; phylum Bacillota; class Bacilli; order Lactobacillales; family Aerococcaceae; genus Granulicatella. The sequence goes on from CAUSWE010000024.1 coordinate 8,097, forward strand.
CGAACCTACTCGTTTTGGATTAGACTATAGTCTCTTAAATGGTATTGCAGGATCAGAAAAAGGAAATTGGATTAGTTTATTTGATGACTGTTTTTCCCCTGAGGTAACAGGACTTCCCGATTACTTTATTCCCTTTTTTAAAGATGAATCAGTTTACTATTGTTTTGATTATCTTGAAAAAGGAAAAGAACCTAGTATTCGGCTAATCGATGTAGAGATGGATCAATGGTTAACAATTGCTTCTTCTTTTGAAAAATTGATTCGTTCTATGAAACCTCATATCGAACTTGTATCATTCGACCATCGACATTGGATAAGCATTCATACTCGCAGACAACAATTGGGATTATTCCATCCTGAAAATTTTCAAACACTATTAGAAATTGAAGAGGAAGAAGATTTTAATAGCTATATTTACTGGATTGCTAAAGGCTTAGAACAAAATGCTCCAATTTCTTCCATTGCACAAGAAGCGCTCGATTTTTTATTGGAATACCGAAAACAAGAATTAGAAAATTCCCCAGCATACAAACTAATTCAACACGATTAAACGAATAATGGATAGACAAAACAAGACTTGCCGTAATGCAAGTCTGTTTTTTTGTTTGTCTCGATTTTATCCTAATTAATCAGATTTAATTTAGTAGTATTACTCACTAAATTGAAACATTTTATAAAATTCACTTTTCCTATCCATCAATTCATCAAAAGAACCATATTCAACAATATCTCCGTCTTTCATAAAAAGAATTCTATCGTATTTTTTCAAAATAAGATCATTCAACTTATGCGTAACAACAAGAGCTGTCAAATCTTGAATTTCTAAAATTGAATTTTCAATTTCAGCAGTAACTTGATTATCCAAAGATGAGGTAGCTTCATCTAATAATAAAATTGGAGTTTTTCGAATTAAAGCACGTGCAATACTAACTCTCTGTTTTTGCCCTCCAGATAGGTTTGACCCATTTTCACCGCATAAAACTTGTAGACCTAATTCATTCTCTAAAACATAACTTTCTAAACCAGACTGCTGTACAGCTTGTTTGATATCATATTCAGTAAAGGATTGATTAAGGGTAATATTTGCTTTTAAAGTATCATCAAAAATATAAACATCTTGCTGAACAACTGTCATTAAGTTATAAAGACTCTCAATTGAAATATCTTGTAAATCTTGATTATCAATTAAGATATGTCCACTCGTCACCTCATAAAAACGTAGTAATAAATTCAGTAAAGTGGATTTCCCACTTCCTGATCTACCTACAATTGCGATTTTTTCTCCCTTTTGAATCTTCAAAGATAAATGATTAAAAATCTTTCCTTCAGTATTTGGATAAGAAAAATCAACATTTGAGAATGTAATCACTTCATTAAAATATTCTTTTGTTTTACCTGTTTGAAATTCGGGTACATCTTTTACCTCAAATGCCTCTATAGTTACCTGACCTTCACGGAATTTAGTTATACCAACACCAACTTCATTTACTGGTATTACTACAAAATTTACTAACTGAACAATAGCTGTTACACTCCCGATTGAAGTATAACCATTAAAAACAAGATACATCCCTCCACCAAAAGCTACCAAAAAAACAATCATTCCTGAAAGCTGAGAGATAATATTAGATAAAACATCAAACTTCCCTTTTATAAAATATACCTCTTCCAAGTTTTCACTTTCATGACTGTAATCCTGATAAATAGCCTCTTTCACATTAAAACTTTTAATAACTAAAAAGCCTGCTAAAATATCTTTAATCTTAGCTAAATATATCTGTTCTGCAATCATAACTTTATTTTGTACAAAGGCTGACTTTTTACCAATAAATCCTGAAATCAACATTGGAATAATACTTACAAAGATAACCAATAATGTTAAAAACCAATTATCTATAAACATAGCTATTAGTGAGAAAATCATCAAGGAAAGATTTTTAGAAATATTAAAATACTGATTTAAATAATCTTGTTCAATTTTCTTCATATTTTCAGTCAAAATTGAAATAAATTTCCCTGATGTTTCCTTAGAAAATTCTCTATAATCTCTATCTAAAATAGATTGGAACACCTTATTTTTATATCTTGACATAATTTTTCTAACAAGCTTATTTCTTAATCGAAGGGATATAAAATTAAGAGCTGCATAGATGAATATAACACCAGCACCTACTAATATTGATTGAGTTAAATCTTCTTTAGTTTTTGACATCCCACTATCAATAATCCCTTTAATAGAATAAGCAAAAGCAATATTAGATAAAGGAACAAGAATATTAAAAATCATGAAAGCATAAAAAGCCTTCTGATGGTTCTTTATTAATTGTTTCATTCTTAATCTGCCTCATAATTCTTAATTTTTACTTAGAAAATGTGACATAAAAAATTCTTCTAAGTCAATATTTTCTTTCATCAGCTCTTTCATATAGACCTGTTCAATCATTAATCCATTTTTGATAACACCAATCTTATCTGCAATCTGTGAAATTTCCGATAAAATATGACTTGATATTAATATCGTAATTCCATGTTCCTTAGAAAATAACTGTAAGAGATTTCGAATTTCTTGAATTCCTACCGGATCCAAACCATTAATTGGTTCATCTAAAATTAATAATCTGGGTTTCGTTAAGAAAGCACGAGCTAAGCCTAGCCTTTGTCTCATTCCCAGTGAAAATTCTTTTACTTTTTTTGTCGTATTTTTTAATCCAACCATTCTTAAGGCACTTATTATATCTACTTCGGTAATATTTTTCCCCATGTATTGAGCGTGAATTTCTAAAATTTCTTTTGCAGTACAGTTTTCATAAAATATTGGTGTTTCAATAATACTTCCAACCTGACTTAAAATTTCCTCTCTATGTTCTTGTAAATTCTTTCCGAAAATTTCAATACTACCTGACGTAATCGTTAATAGCGATAACATACATTTCATTAAAGTTGTTTTTCCAGCACCATTTGGTCCTAAAAAACCATAGATTTCTCCTTCAGCAATTTGAAGGCTAATATCACTTAAAATTTCTTCCTTATCAATTGTTTTAAAAAGTTTTTTTATTTCAACAATATTTTCCATTTCTATCACTCTCTTTCCGTATACTAAAATTAGCTATACTACTTGATATGAATATCTTTTTTTGAAATAGTATAAATTGAAAATGAAACAATCATTAAACTTATGAAACTAGCAATTATTAAAAAAAATACGTTGTCAGCAAAATTATGCGTTAAATTACCAGAAGTTGCATTAGAAAGTAATGCTGCCAAACCAAGTCCTGAAAGCATTGTTATAGGAGTTGAATGTTTAATCATACCTAAAACAAAAGGTATTAAACCAATTAATACTGTTCCAAATGTAATTCCGACTAAATTCATCAAATAATTAGTTAATGGAATATAATTTTCCCCTGTTAAAAATGCCATAAATTTAATAAACAACTGAATAACTATATGTGCAGTAAAATGAGTAATAAATGATATTAGAATTACTGATAACACTTTCCCCCATAGTAACTTTATTTTAGAAATAGGATAAGAAAACAACTGAAAAATTGTTCTTCGTTTAAATTCATCAATAATAATAGTAGACAATAAATAAGATTCAAAAATTAAAAAAGCTGCCTTTGTAAATAAAGATGAAAACAATGAAGTTGCAACTACCCAGCCTTCCCATTTACTTGTACCTCTATAATCATTGATACTCTGTCCAACAAATTCTCCCAATTTATTATCCGTACCTAATCCCATAATTATAATTCCTGTAATACCTGATACTATAATTATGGTAATCAACCAAGCTAAAAATATCTTAACCTTTGAAACTTTATTTATTTCAATTTTTATAAGTCGCATCATAGATTTTTCCCTCCAAAAAAATTTTGTTTTTATTAATTACACTATTATCAAAACACTTTACATACTTATAGTATGTAAAACTTTAAAAAATATACATACTAAAGGTATGTATAAAAGAATTTTTAATACCATACCTTTAGTATGGTATTTTTAAAAATATCTATACGTAAAACTTATTTACTGCTTTTTAAGTGATCAAATAATTTGAAAATTACTTCCATCATTTCATCAGTAATCAACTGCACTCCCAAACCTTCAAAAGTTAATTTAATGAAATTCATTTTACTCTTTAATTCCTCTACTGAATAAATAGAAATTTGGAATCCAATCCAAATATTCAAAGTTAAAATAATTAAATCTGCTAATTCTTCAGGGTATTCTGTTTTAATGGATTTATCTTTAACACCTTCAAAAACTTTTTCTCTAATCCCTGGTAAAAAATCAGAAAATAAATTTAGATACTGTTCACCTAACAATCGTGGACTTCTTAACATAATTGAAGCTGAGTATACGAGCCTTTGTTGTTCAAAATTTGAAAAAGAATCCATTAAAGAATTTTGTATTTTTTCTAATCCTGTTTCTCCTCTCCAATTATAATTTAAAATTTTTTGATTATTTTCACTGATGATTGATTGCAATATTTCATTTTTTGACTCAAAATGATGATAAATAACACCTTTTGTTAATCCACCTAATCCATCGATGATATCTTGTATTGATGTATTATCAAATCCTTTTTCTAGAAATAATTCTTTAGAAACTTCTAATATTTTCCTTCTTGTTTCTTCTGGCTTTCTATTCCTTGCCATTATAACACCTCTTTTTCATACCATCAGTATGTAACTGCATTATAATGAACTAAATTTACATTGTCAAGCACACTATTATTTTCTCTTTTTTAACAAGAAGCAAATATTCATATCTGTTTAAATATCCCTTTGAAATTATATTTTTTCTATCTAACTTTTTAAATTCAGTTCAAAAAATGAGCAAAAAAATAAGACTTTCTATAATAGTACCCCTTGAGACTCGCTTTGCGAAGCTGCTTACGTCTTCTACTACTATACTAGAAAGTCTAAATCCTATACGCTCTATCATAAATACATGTCCAAAAAGTTAGACTTTCTATAGTAGTACTAGTGATAAAAACTGCCACGCAGATTTTATCACAAGAAAAATTGAGACCCTAGGCTCAATTTTTAGCCATGAAACCGAAGGTTTGCTGGCGTCACTTACTACTATACTAGAAAGTCTAAACGTAGTTTATAAGGAGTCGTCGATTAAAAACCCTAACTTTCTCAAAGCTCTTTCAATTTCATCTAAATCTTGCTTCGTATCAGCTTCCACTAAATGATAATGAACCCCATCCGTTATCTCAGATAATGGACGAAACTCCGTTTCCTCCACTTGCTTCATAAAATGAACAATATCCCTACGACAAGTCATTTTCAATAATGTTTGAATTTCCCCATAAACTGGATGATCCACTAACACTGTTTTTACTCTTCCACCATTATCCACAATAGCAACTAACTCTTCTTCAATATCATCAATCGTATGCTTCACTTTAAACAAACGATGCATTTGTTGCGGTTGCTTAGAAGCAGAATGAATATATCCTCGATTCGTTGAAATAATTTCTTCCCCATCTGCACGTAAAATGGCAATATCCTGAACAATAATTTGTCTTGTCACATGAAAATGATCCGCTAATTGCTGTCCATTAATTGCTGATGAAGATTCTTTTAATAAAGTCAATAATTGCTTTCTACGTGTAATGGTCACTATTAACCCTCTCTCTTATAGATTTTCTTTAATGAACGATAAATACCAATCGCTATTACATAGTCTACCATACTATGAATAATCGTACCAACACCCACTAAAACAAATAAGACATACAATAATTTTTGAAGATCTTGACCTGTCACACTATAAAAGACAAAGCATACAAAAACTTCACCAATAGCATGGATAATTGCTAAAACAATATTAAATAACCAAGAAGATTTTTTATTTTCTAAAATATTTGGGAATTTTCTCAAATAAAGAGCCCCTAATGTTCCAAATAAAATATGAGAAAAAGCTCGTAATACGATAATAAATGGAAATCCCGCTAATAAAAATCCAAGTGTTGAGCCTAATACAACAAAAACTGTCATCCATGGTGAAAGAAACATCGCAATAAAAATAGCTACGTGACTTCCTAAAGTATATGATGCCGGTGGAATAACAATTTTGAATGGCATTATAATTGGAACCACAATCGCAATTGCTGTGAGTAAGGCTGTTAGCGTTAAAAATCTATTCTTCTTCATTGAAAAAAACTCCTTTTTACTGTATATACAGTAGTCTATACCATAACTCCGCAGAATTCAATACTATTTTATGAAATTAAGAGAATTTTTATAATGAAAAAAGGAAAAAGACTTCTCATAATAGCTCGAGCAATGAGACTCGCTTTCGCGAGGCTGCTTGCGTCCTAGCTACTTCAGAGAAGTCTAATTTATACCTTTTACGATTACATCATACCCATTCCTGGATCCATTCCAGGCATTGCTGGTGCAGCTGGGATTGGTTTGTCAGCTACAACTGCTTCTGTTGTTAATAATAAAGCAGATACAGATGCTGCATTTTGTAATGCTGAACGAGTTACTTTAGTAGGATCTACAATTCCTGCTTCAATCATATTCACCCATTCATCGCTCGCTGCATTATATCCAATTCCTAATTCTTGAGCTTTCAAATGAGCCACAATTACTGAACCTTCTAATCCTGCATTTGTTGCAATTTGACGAAGTGGTTCTTCTAATGAACGAGAAACAATTTTCGCTCCAGTTGCTTCGTCACCTTCTAATTCTAAAGCATCTACTGTTTTTTGAACATTCACTAGTGCAGTTCCACCACCAGAAACAATTCCCTCTTCAACAGCAGCACGTGTTGCATTTAAAGCATCTTCAATACGTAACTTTTTCTCTTTTAATTCTGTTTCAGTTGCAGCACCTACTTTAATGACAGCTACTCCACCTGATAATTTTGCTAAACGTTCTTGTAATTTTTCACGATCAAAATCACTTGTTGTATCTTGTGCTTGAGAACGAATTAAAGCTACACGATTCGCAATTAATTCTTTTGAACCCGCACCTTCAACAATAGTTGTATTATCTTTAGAAACGACTACTTTTCCAGCTGTACCTAATTGTGCTAAAGTAGCATCTTTTAATTCTAAGCCTAAATCTTCTGTAATAACTTGTGCACCTGTTAATACTGCAATATCTTCTAACATTGCTTTACGACGGTCACCAAATCCTGGAGCTTTAACAGCAACTACATTAAATGTTCCACGTAATTTATTTAAAACTAATGTTGGTAATGCTTCTCCATCTACATCATCTGCAATAATTAATAAAGCACGACCTTGTTGAACGATTTGTTCTAATAATGGAATAATTTCTTGGATATTAGAAACTTTTTTATCTGTAATTAAAATAAATGGATTATCTAAATGAGCAACCATTTTATCGTTATCAGTTACCATATATTGAGATAAGTATCCACGATCAAATTGCATTCCTTCTACAACATCTAATTCCGTTTCAATTCCTTTTGATTCTTCAATTGTAATAACGCCATCGTTTCCTACTTTTTCCATGGCTTCTGCAATTAAACTACCGACTTCTTGAGAACCTGAAGAAATAGCCGCTACTTGCGCAATCGCTTCTTTTGATTCTACAGGACGAGAAATTTTATGTAATTCTTCTACAGCAGCACGTGTCGCTAATTCAATCCCACGACGAATGCCAACTGGATTTGCCCCTGCAGTTACATTTTTTAAACCTTCACGAACAATTGCTTGTGTTAATACAGTAGCAGTTGTTGTTCCATCCCCAGCAATATCATTTGTTTTAGAAGCTACTTCTGCGACTAATTTTGCACCCATATTTTCAAAATGATCTTCTAATTCAATTTCTTTTGCAATGGTTACCCCATCATTTGTAATTAATGGTGAACCAAACGCTTTTTCTAATACAACATTACGACCTTTAGGTCCTAAAGTTACTTTTACTGTATTTGCTAAAATATCTACTCCACGTAGCATGGATGCTCTTGCATCTTCTGAAAACTTAATATCTTTTACCATTTTTCAATTCCTCGCTTTCTTATTGTACAATTGCAATAATATCTTGTTCTTTTACAATAATATATTCTTGACCATCTAATTTAACTTCAGTTCCTGTATATTTTTCGAAGACAACACAGTCTCCTACTTGAACTTGACGATCTTTTTCTTCTGTAAATTCACTCACAGCTAACACTGTCGCAAATTGTAATTTTTCTTGTGCTGCAGTTGGTAAAAACAACCCTCCAGCTGTTTTTTCTTCTTGTTCTACCATTTGAATAACAACACGATCTTTTAACGGTTTTAACATAATCATTCCTCCTTGATTTTTTAGCACTCTTTCTACTTAAGTGCTAACCACATTACTATAGTACTCATTTGGTCAAAAAAAATCAAGGAAAATTACTTGAAATTTTCTCTATAATCTTGTAAGATTTTTTTAAAGAATAATGATGGGGAGGGCTTTTTAATGATTAGTAAACGACAATTTTTTGTTCATTTTATAATTGAAATTTTTATTGCTTGTTTCTTTATTTTTTTAGCAGTACAATTACTTCCCATTCGTGGTTGGGAATTTTCAACAATTTTTTGTTGTGTTTTTGCCACCTTTAGTATTTCAAATGCTATTCGAATGTTAAATTCTTATCTAGCCATGAGAAAATTAATCAATGAAACCGCAGATTTATTAGAAAAAAGCATCACTCTTATGGAAACAGATGATGAAGATTCTGATTCTTCAAAAGAATAAAAGAGGTTAGCAACTTGAATAAACGTCTCTTAATCTATTCACTAGGAACTACTCTTATCCTTACAATTCTTGTTATACTTTATTCGAGCTTAAGGAATAAAGCTATGTTAGATTTTGTTTATATTGGAAACACTTTAACACTATTGAGTTTTCCTTTTTTAATTATTGGATTAACTTTATTAGTGATTCAATCTGGAAACTTTGACTTTTTCCTTTATAGTTTTCGTTCAAAGAAAACAGGGTATGTTCCACAAAAGAAAAAATCGTATCAGTCTATCATTCATTTTTGTTTATGGACTTTTGCATTATTATGGATTATTTCAATTCTACTAACATTCCCAACAATTTTTAAATAATCAACGAAAAAAAGTGACGTCTGCAAAAACAGCACGTCACTTTTCTTATACTCACGTAGAAAATACTTTACATAGTAAATAAGGCATGAAACAGCGAAGCTGTTTGCTGCCGTCGTCTATTACTATATAGCAAAGTCTATCTTTCAAATGCTCTCTTATAAATATACGTTCAAACAGAAAAGACTTTGCATAGTAGCTCAAGTGATATAATCAGCAAAGCAGATTATATCACAGGAAACTTCAAGACCCTAGGCTCGAAGTTTAGCAATGAGACTCGCTTTTGCGAGGCTGCTTGCGTCCTCAGCTACTATACCGCAAAGTCTATCTCCTAAACGCTCTCTCATGAACATCCGTCCAACAGAAAAGACTTTGCATAGTAATACTAGTGATATAATCAGCAGTTGCTGATTATATCACACGAAAAATTGAGACCAAGGCTCAATTTTTAGGCATGAAACAGCGAAGCTGTTTGCTGCCGTCGTCTATTACTATATCGCAAAGTCTATTTCTAATCCCGTTCAAAATAATCGAACAAATCTTTCACGACGCCACTTCGAACAATCGTATCAATTTGCTTCATCGCAAAATAAACACTACTTGCACTTGAAGAACCATGCGCCTTCACTACAGGAGCCTTCAATCCAAATAAAACAGCTCCACCAAATTGAGAATAATCCAAAGTATTTTTCAATGAACGGAAAGTGTCTTTCAATAATAAAGCACCCAACTTACCTGTAATCCCTTGGTTTAAAATATTCTCCTTCAACAAACTCATCATCGTTAAAGCTGTACCTTCAATCGTTTTTAGAACCGCATTCCCTGTAAAACCATCTGTTACAACAACATCTGCAATACCATTTAAAATTTCTCTTGCTTCAACATTTCCCACAAAATTAATAGAAGAATTTTCTTGAAGAAGTGGATATACACTTTTGACTAAATCGTTCCCTTTACCTTCTTCAGTTCCATTATTTAATAAACCAACCGTTGGATTTTCAATGTTTAATACATATTTAGCATAATAAGACCCTAAAATGGCAAATTGTTCTAAATTTTGTACTTTACATTGGGCATTTGCACCAACATCCATTAAAATAAATTGACGATTTTCCTTTCCAACAACGGGTAAAACTGGCATTAACCCTGGACGATCAATCCCTTTAATACGGCCAACAATTAATAAGCCACTTGCTAGTAGTCCACCAGTATTTCCTGCTGAAAATAGAGCATCAGCTTCGCCATCTTTCACGGCTTGAGCTGCAACTACCATAGAAGCATCTTTTTTACGACGAACCGCCTTAACAGGTTCATCTTCACTTGTTACTTTTTCACTACAATGAATGATTCTAATATTCGGCAGTGTTTCTGTCATCACTGCTTGGATACTTTCTTCATCTCCATATAATTGAAATTCATTTTCTGGATATTCTTTTGCTGCTTGAATAGCACCTGCTACAATTTCTTTAGGAGCGTTGTCTCCACCCATCGCATCAATGGCAATTTTAACCATTTCCAATTTCCTCCGTTTCACGACTTGTTTGTTCGATAAATTCTTGTATTTCCTGATAAGCTACACTGTCCTCTTCTTCGATAACAAATGTAATAGCATCTTCTCTTGCTTGTTCTAGTATATCATAATCTTGCACAATGTCAGCCACTTTAAACTCTGGAATTCCCGATTGTCGTAATCCAAAAACATCTCCTGAACCACGTAATTCTAAGTCTTTCTGACTCAGATAAAATCCATCTGTCGACTCACACATAATTTGCATCCTTTGTTTTCCTTGCTCTGTTTTTGGTGATGCAATAAGAATACACGTCGATGCATGCTCACCTCGTCCTACTCGCCCTCTTAACTGATGTAATTGAGCTAATCCAAATCGGTCTGCATCTAATATAACCATCACAGTAGCATTTGGTACATCTACTCCTACTTCAATAACGGTTGTAGAAACTAGTACTTGTACTTCATTTTTTTGGAAGGCAGTCATGACACTTTCTTTTTCATCACTTTTTAGCCTTCCATGTAGCAACCCTACCGATAAACGATTTTCAAATCTTTTAGAAATCATTTCATAAATTTCAGTAGCATTTTGAACATCTAAATTTTCACTTTCTTCAATTAAAGGAGAGATGACATAAGCTTGTCTTCCAGCTTGAACTTGTTTTTCAATATAATCATATACTTTTTCTAACTCTTGTTCTTTGACCCAAAATGTTCGAATCGGTTGGCGTCCTTTTGGTGCTTCTTTTAAGATGGATGTATCCATTTCTCCAAAAGTAGTAATGGCGAGTGTTCTTGGAATTGGAGTTGCTGTCATTTGTAACACATTCACTCCTGTTCCTTTTTGAGCTAATTGTGCTCTTTGCTTCACTCCAAAACGATGCTGTTCATCAATGACAATAAAAGCTAAATTGTGATAAATGACATCTTCTTGAAATAAAGCATGAGTTCCCACTAACAGCTGTAGTTCTCCCTTTTCTAATTGCTCTAATAACTGGCGCCTTTCTTTTAGAGTTGTTGTTCCAGTCAGTTTTCCAACTTTTATTTCTGCTTCTTTTGTTAAAGTACAAATCGTTTCATAATGTTGGTCTGCTAATAATTCTGTTGGAACCATTAAGCACGCTTGCTTTCCTGTTAAAGCAGTCGCTACCATCGCAATTGTAGCAACAACCGTTTTCCCACTTCCTACGTCTCCTTGTAATAAGCGACTCATTTCATACGGAGCTCTTAAATCATAGCAAATTTCATTGACAACTTTCTTTTGACCTTCAGTTAGTGTAAAAGGTAACGTTTGAATAAATGCCTTTAATTCCGTATTTTCATATAAAATATTTTGTCCTTGTTTTGAATGATGTCTCTTCTTTTTTAAGCTTTGTAGTTTTAACTGGTAACAAAATAATTCTTGATACACTAATTGCTGTCTAGATTGTTTTGAATGATGTTCATCTTTTGGAAAATGCATTCCTTCCACAGCTTCTGGATGCGATAGTAAATGTCTTTTTTTCTGAATAGAAGCAGGTAGTGGATTCGGAATATTTTCTTTATACAGTGGTAAAGCTGTTTGAATCAATTTCAACAATGTACTTTGTCGAATGGATTTATTTGTTCGGTATACCGCTTCAAAATTGGACGTTTCCTCCATATCTTCTTTAGTTGAAATAATTTTCATTCCCATTAAAGTGGAGCGTTTGGCATCCCATTTTCCAAAAATAATACATTCTTGATGTTGAATTAACTTATTTTTCAAATAGGGTTGGTTAAAAAAGGACACTTGGATGACTTGTTCTCCAATCGCCATTCGACAGGAAATTCGGTTTTTCTTAAATCCATAATAATGAACGACTGGTTCTGTTACAATGATTCCTGCTAATGTCACTTTTTCTTGATCCATGATGGTCGAAACATCTCTTACTTGAAGGTCTTCGTAGCGAAATGGAAAATGTGTTAATAAGTCATAAATAGTATCAATTCCTAAGTCATGCAATGGTTCCATTCTTTTAGGCCCGACACCTGGTAAAAATCTTACTGATTGAAATATCGTTTTATCCATTTCTTCACCTCCAAACATTCTATTCTTTTATAGTTTAGAGAGGAAAAGACATACTGTCAACTGTTGTTTAATTGGAAAATAGACAAGAAATTTTAATAGTTGCAAAAGGACGGCAGCAAACCTACGGTTTCATGCCTATTGCTACTTCATTAATTTCATTCCTATCTACAAAAAAATACTGGATGGGTTCCCCATCCAGTATTTCTAATATTCTATTCTACTGCTAATAAATAGGCATATACAGGTTGTAAACCTTCGTGTAATTCTACTTCAATATCTGGGAAATGTTCTTCAACATAAGAAACAATTTCTTCTGCTTCTTCTATTGCTGCATCTTCCCCTACTAAAATTGTTAAAATTTCAGATTCATCATTTACCATTTTTGCAATTGTATCAATTGTCGCTTGTTTACGATCTGGTACACTGATTAAAATTTTTCCATTTACAATACCCATGAAGTCCTGTTCTTTAATATCAACTCCATCGATTGAAGTATCACGAACGGCATTTGTAATTTGACCGCTTGTCACTAATGACAATTGTTCTGTCATCGCTTCTTTATTTTCTTCAAGGCTAGCTTGTGGATTAAACGCTAATAATGAAGACAATCCTTCAGAAATTGTTCTACTTGCTACAACTGCTACTTCTGCATCTTCACTTACTTCAGCAGCTTGATTTGCAGCCATTAAAATATTTTTATTATTTGGTAAAACAATTACTTTTTCAGCATGAGCTTCTTTTACTGCTGCTAAAATATCTTCTGTACTTGGGTTCATTGTTTGACCACCATTAATAATCGTTGTCACACCCATGCTCTTGAATAATTCATGAATTCCTTCACCCGCAGCTACAGCAACAATTCCATACTCAGCTTTTGGAGCAGCTGCTTTTACTTTATCAGTATAGTCAGTTTTTAAAACTTCTTCATGTTGCATACGCATATTGTCAACTTTCACTTTCATTAATGAACCAAATCGTTGACCATAATTCATCACTTCACCAGGACGCTCTGTATGAACGTGAACTTTAATAATCTCATCATCCGCTACAACTAATAAAGAATCTCCTAATTCGTTTAAGTAATTACGGAATGTATCGTAATCAAAAGTATCTACGACTGTTTCTCCTTCACCAATACATACCATAATTTCAGTACAGTAACCAAATTGAATATCTGCTGTAGAAGCATGTTCATAATCAATTCCACTTTCATGATGAGCTACTGAACTTAAATCAATTTTATTCGTTGATAATGCTTGAACTGGAGTAGCTTCCCCAGTTAATGCTTCATAAAATCCATTATAAATGAATACTAAACCTTGACCACCTGAGTCAACTACACCAACCTCTTTTAATACAGGTAATAAATCTGGAGTTTTATCTAATGATTTTTGAGCTCCACGTAATACAGAACCCATAACTTCGATAATATCATTTGAACGTTCTAATTTACGAACACCTCTTTTAGCAGATTCACGAGCAACTGTTAAAATAGTCCCTTCAACAGGTTTCATCACTGCTTTATAAGCTGTTTCAACCCCTTTAGTAAAGGCTTCTGCTAAATCTTCACCTGTTAATTCATCTTTTCCTTCAACTGCTTTTGAAAAGCCACGGAATAATTGAGATAAAATAACTCCTGAATTTCCACGAGCACCCATTAATAAACCTTTTGCTAAGTCTTGTGCTAACTCTCCTACTGTTTGAGCAGAAGAATTTGCAACACGCTCTGCACCTGATTTAAATGAAAGGCTCATATTTGTTCCCGTATCTCCATCTGGAACCGGAAATACATTCAATGAATTGACAAATTCAGCATTTTCACTTAAACGTGCTTCACCAATTTCTACCATTGCTCGAAAATCTTGAGCCGTAATAATATTTTTTGTTACCATTGATTCTTATATCCTCCTGACACACCATCAAAGCTTACGCTTCAATGATTTTTACTCCTTGAACATAAACATTAACAGTGTTCGCAGAAAATCCTAACATCGTTTCTAAATTATATTTTACTTGTTCTTGAACATTGCGACAAATTGCAGAAATTTTAGTTCCGTAACCTACGATAATGTATACATCAACAGCTACGCCTTCTTCTTCTTGACGAATAACTACGCCACGAGAATAGTTTTCTTTTTTCAAAATTTCATTTAAATTATCACGAATATGATTACGGCTGGCCATTCCAACAACTCCATAATTATCTGTTGCTGCACCGCCAACTACAGTTGCAATAACTTCATTGCTTAATTCAATTAACCCTTGTTCTGTTTGAATTTTGACTGTCATTTTAGTAACCTCCTTAAAATTCGTACAATCTATTTTTACAGACTGTTCGATGATTCTTTATTATTTTATCATAAATGATTGATTTTACCTAACCTTTTATGTGTGAAAATACGCTACCAAAACAGATTTAACAAAAATTTATACTTTATCTTGGACTCTAGCTTGCATTCTATCGCCAACTATGATAAATTATTTAAGTATATGATTTAGTTTAAAAATTATATCAGCTGATCAATGATTTAAATTAAAGGAGGAGAATGACCATGGCTAAAGTATGTTATTTCACTGGACGTCGTTCTGAAACAGGTAACACTCGTTCTCACGCTATGAACGCTAACCGTCGTACTTGGAAACCAAACTTACAAAAAGTTCGCGTTTTAATCGATGGAAAGCCTAAAAAAGTATGGGTTTCAACTCGTGCATTAAAATCAGGTAAAGTAGAACGCGTTTAATTTACACAAATAAAAAGACTGGACAATGTCCAGTCTTTTTTCTTTTATTTAATATAAGTAAAACTTTTTCCAATAATAATGGTTGTTGTCAAGTTATGGAATACAGCTAATGTACTTGGTGTTAAAAGATTAAACAATCCTAATCCCATTAGTGAAGTATTTACCCAAACCGTTGTATTCAAGTTTCTTCCTAATTGTTTTTGCAATTGTGCAGAAATATCATCTAATACAAGAATACCTGATAAAGTTTCTTCTAAGAATACAATATCACTAGCTTGTCGTGCAATATCTGATGAACTTGCCATAACTACTCCGACATTTGCTTTTGAGAGAGCAGCTGAATCATTTAGACCATCACCAATCATAAAGACACGATGTCCTTTAGCTTGTAAATCTTGAACCACTTGGTGTTTTTGTTCTGGTTTCACTTCTGTATACACTTCGTCAAATTGAATCAGCGAACAAATAGATTCTGTTCGTTTCTTCGTATCTCCAGTTAATAAAATAATATTCTTTCCTCGTTCTTTTAACGATTGTAAAACTTCAATCGTTTCCGGACGCAATGGTGTATCAATTAAGAAAATCGCAATTAATTTTCCTTTATATCCTAAATACAATAAGTGATACCATTGAATATACTCTTCTATAACTGCCTTTTGTTCATCAGAAATTTCCACTTGATGTTCTTTTAACAATTCTAAACTTCCGATAACAACTTTTTCTCCATCAATCGAAGATAAAATTCCTTTAGAAGCAACATGCGTTAATTTACCATGCA